>NZ_JBCECX010000012.1:0-158402 GCF_039207905.1 Cellvibrio sp. | reverse complement strand
ATGCTGAAGCGGAATATTCCACTGCCAACCTGCTGGGCGAGCGGTTACTTTTGTATAGGGCGAAGGAGTAGATACTGAGCGGCTTTGCACAGCGTAAGCACTATCACACCACAACCACTGACTCCAATTCTCGTAGCCAGTGTGCAAGGCTTCCTCGATTAACAAACCGCGAAAGCCGGAACAATCTAAAAATAAATCGCCTTCAATTATCGCACCGGTATTGAGCGTGAGCGAATCAATAAATCCGTTCTGTTGATTTAGATTAACTTTCTCTATTTTTGCATCAATATGGCGCGTACCGCGCGCAGTAGCAAATTCGCGCATATGAGCGGCGAATAAACTCGCATCAAAATGCAATGCCCAATCAAAGATTGAAAGTGATGAAGGGGGAGTTCGGGTGGGAACATTAAATTTATTATTTTTCGCCAATGTCACGCCGAGGGAATAATCACCAATCCCACTTGCAGCATTCATTTTTTGCAATTTAAGCCAAAAATGATGAAAGCCAATACCTTTAAGATCTTGCCCGAACAATCCAAAGGGGTGAATAAAAGATGAGCCGGGTTTATGCCAGTCATTAAACTGGATACCCAATTTGCAGGTTGCGCGAGTCGCGCGCATGACATCAAGGTCATTCATACCAAGGTCATAATAGAAACGGCGAATGGTGGGAATAGTTGCTTCACCCACACCAATGGTGCCAATTTCGGAAGATTCTACAAGCGTAATGCTCACGAGATTTTTAAAGTGCTGCTGCAAACTTGCAGCCGTCATCCAGCCGGCAGTGCCACCACCAACGATAACTATGGATTGGATATTATTATTTTTCATAGCAGCCAGGTTATTTTTTTAATTGCTATAGGTTGTGTCTTGCAAAAAAAAAAGCTGCTGCAAAAAAAACCTTGGGTTTCCTTGCAGCAGCTCCAGAGACTACAGCTGTTGGTAGCCTGTTTTATCAGGCTACCATTGAGCTTGCTACATTAGAACTTGGCACGAACACCAACGGTATAACGCGCTTCGAACTCGTTAACAGAAAGGAACTGATGATCTCCTTTAGAGAAATCAACATAGTACTTTTCTTGTTCGTTAGTTACGTTAGAAGCGTTGAGATAAATGGTAGTGTTTTCCAAAATATCGTAGCTAATGTTCGCATCAACGTAAGCGGTTTCTTCAGCGAAGGTTCTTGTACCTTGGATAGCCTCGCCTACGTAACGCTCACTACGATAGTTGTATGCAATACGTGCTTGCAGCTTATCGTTTTGATACCAACCGATGATATTGAATTGGTTTTCCGAGTTGTCCTGGAAGGGCAACGCTTTACCACTAAGATCTTTCACGTTGGCTTCGCTAGGTGAGTAGGTGTAGTTAGCATCCAAACCGAAGTTAGCCAGGAAGCCATCGGTGATGTCGCTAAACGCAAACTTGCCGCCCAATTCCAAACCTTCGATTGAACCACCAGCACCTTGTACAGGACCGGTAATATCAACCGTTCTACGGATTACGCCGTCTTGGTCAGGGAAACGTCCACCAGGAGTACGACCGCTGTTGTTTACGAAGCTGCTGATATCTACATAGAAAACAGCTGCGTTAATCAAGCTCGCTTCACCGATGTAGTATTCCGCAGACAAGTCGTAGTTATGCGCACGCCATGGATTCAGGTTCGGGTTACCAGCAGAGTTAGCGCCAGTTACCACACGGATATTCAAATCCAGATCGTCCGCAGTATTAACGGTCAAACCACCACCGTATTGCTTCAGGTCCAACGGAGTCATGGTTCTGCTGGCAGCAAAGCGAACTTTGAAGTCATCAGTAATGTCAGCCGCAACGTTCAACGATGGCAATACATCGGTGTAGCTACGTGAACTAACGATATCACCTACGTCGTTGGCGGTATCACCGTAGTTCTTGGTTGGGCCAGTTTCGTTTTGTCTTACAGTCAAATCAGTTTCGATAATACGCAAACCAGCATTACCACTGAAAATACCTGCAGCGAAATCACCAACAATGTAGCTGCTGTTTTCGATCAAGGTTACAGCGTAAGACTCACCTGGACGGGTAACACGCTCAGCCGAACCGAAAGTATCGATCAGGAAGGCTTCCATGTTATCGAACGCTTTAGCATCAGCCACCCACACACCAGGCAAACCGGAAGTTACGCCACCGAAGTCAGTAACGAATTTAGCTGGTTGGTATTGGTCGATAGTAGTTGGTGCCATAGCGGTATAACCCTGGAACACCATATCCGGGTACACACCAGTTTGGCCGTTAGCTGACCAGGCTTGGCCTGCCAATGGGTGCGGAACCATTTCACCAGCAGCACACTGGTCCTGGTTCATAACAACGTCGATCGCTTTCCATTGCGCGCCGCAACCCTGGGCGTCAGTTGCACTGCCCGGATACATGTAAGAGAACAGTTTAAATTCGTGGTTAGTAACATCACGTGAACTGTTTCTGATACCGGCTTCAACCGCAGTCAGGAAGCCGCCGATTGGCTCATCAAAAGAGTATTTACCCTTGGCACTGAATACGTTCAGGTCAGCAGTTGCGCGAGCACCACCACCGTCGTATGCACCAATCGCATAACTGCTTTTGTTAGCCATGTAATCACGCAGCGTTTTTTCACCGCTCGCATCAGTCAAACCACCTTTAATTGGAGTATCAAAACCGCTCCATACAGGATGATCACCGGCGATGTTGTAAATCAATTGTGGGTTTTCACCGTAACCTTGCGGGTTAGGATGAATATAACGGCCACCATTGCTGCCTACAGTATCGTTGAAGAAGCGATCGCCACTGAATTGATCAGCAATGCTCTTTGGATAGAAGTTAGGCAATTCAACAGTGCCAGTACCGTACCATGGGTCTACGCCAATACGACCCAATTGTGAACGGTACAGAGATTTGGTGTTATCGTCTGTCCAGTTACTCAGGTCGCCCTGGGTTGAACCGCTGACGAAATCATTATCGGCAGAGCCGCGGATTGCACGAACGCTGGAAGTGAAGTTACCGCCATTGTCGTAATCCAATTGGAAGTTATAGTTTTGCGATTGGCTGTTAACAGTATCGTTTACGCTGAATGAGTTAACCCAGAGCGCATTAACCGCATACTCATCAACAGAAGCCCAGGTTCTCTTTCCACCTTGAACGCCAGTATCAGTAAATTTGGTTGGATCCATCCAGTCGAGGCTTGCCCAACGGTTACCAATGTTCAAACCCATTTTACGGTCATGGGATTCAAGCTTGGTGTAGAAACCTTCAGCGATGAATTTGAAGCCTTCACCGAAATCAGCCTCAAACGCTGCGTTAAGACCGGTACGATTACGCTCAACGATACGGTTGAATGAGTCGTAACCAGGTGCTTGCAACCAGTTGTAAGCATTGTCTGCAGCGCCGTCACCACCCCAGCCGTTATCGGTGGTCACTTGGTTGGCGGTGTTACCAGAATAGTTGTTGCCCAGGTTAGATTCGCTTTGGGTAGCGGCAATCAAAACACCGATGTTTTCATTACGCCAGTTGAACAATCCATTTACTGATGGATCAGTCTCTTGGGTGTAATCACCGGTTGATGCTTCAGCTGCACCAGCAAAGGTGAAGCCGTCCTCAAAGTCAGATGGACGACGGGTACGCAGGTCGATAGTACCGGTCACACCATTCAATGCATTGCTCAAATCAGTTGACTTGTAAACGTTAACGCCTTTCATCAACTGGGATGGAATGTCGCCCAGGTTCGGTTGAGCGCCAGTCAGGTTACCTGCAGTAAGGTATTGCTCACCGTTCAACAGGGTTACTACTTGTGGCAAACCACGTACGTTAGCTCTGGTACCTTCACCTGCATCACGTTGTACTTGGATACCGGTAATACGTTGCAGGGAGTCAGCGATGGTTACGTCTGGCAGCTTGCCGATATCTTCTGCCGAAATACCATCAACAATAGAAGTTGCTTGACGCTTGGTATTAACCGCTGATTGTTGAGCACCTTTAACACCGGTTACTACAACTTCTTCAATGCTATCGTCCTGTGCTACTGCTATGCCGCTCATGCCGATGAGAGCAGACGCAACCGCAGTAGCAATCAGCTTCTTCTTAAAACCTGTAGATTGCTTTGTTGTTAGTGTCTTATTCATGGAGTTCTCCATTTATTTATTGGTATGAAATTATGTAATGACCCTCGCTCATTAAGCGTTTAATTAGACGCTCAAGAAAAACCATAGGTCACAACCGCTTTTCTAGCGAGCGCATAATCACAATTGGCACCAAAGGTGTCGTCCCACCTTCAAACTTACTCAAACCTGACGCATGTCACTTTTTACTTCGCCTAGTGGGATACCATAATTACATTACCAATCAATAAGTTAACTGTATTTTTGGTGTTACCGATGATGGGTAAATTCTACTCACGAAAAAAAGTGGTACAAATAAAAAACCCCTGCCAGAACACACTCTGACAGGGGTTAAACGAACCCTAAGACTTTTATTCGTACTTGACTACAGCTTGGTAATGCGGAACCAGTTGATGTTGAAGCCGCCTTGTTGAGCAAAAATTCCGAAGCTGTGGGTGCCAGCAGTCAGGGTGACGGTGTGGTTCACTGTCGTCCAGCTTTGCCAGCCGCCCGTCGCTGGAATCGACACATTACCCAATTGGGTTGCACCCGCATTCAGGTCAGCTGACAACAGCGAACCTGATGGGCTGGCTACGCGATATTCAATGCGATAGCTACCGGTAGTCGGGATAGTGATGCCGGCGTAAGCCATCCAATCACCTGCATCAATGTAAGACACATTCTGGCCACCATTGGTATCGGTGGTTGCTTCGGTCTGCACGCCGTTCATCGCAGTGAAAGCTTCAGCTTGTACCAACTGGGTAAACGCTGGTGCTGCACTGGAAGCCGGAGTACTGCTCGCTGCTGGAGTACTTGAGGTACCACCAGAGCAGCAACCGAATTGCACCCATGCGGTATCAATCGCGCCAGCGCCTTGGGCGATGGTGAAGAAGTAGCGCACGGTTGCACCCGCTGGAATGCCGGTCACGGTGTAGGTGTTGTTGTTATTGGCATTGGTCATGCGGATGTTTTGTTGCGCACCGCCATTGATGGTGTAGTGAATATCCGCCCAAGCCGCATTGTTCGCATGGAAGCGCACGCTGGTGCTGGTCAGTACGGTATGGCCGTAAGGTGTAGCCGCAACTGAACTGGCAACCGAGCTAGGCGCTACCGATGACTTGGAAGACGATGCCACACTGCTTGGCGCTGCTGAACTTGGGGTAGAGCTGGTCGCGCCACATCCCGCACCGCTGGATACCACTGACTGACCGGTGCGCTTCAAGGCATAACCCTTAGCAGGTACAGAGAAGTTGGTGCCGTCCGAGTAAGCCACATTGATCGCCGAACAACTGAAGTTGTAGGCAATGTAAGTCAGCACGCCGTTCTTATTAAAGGCTACCGCAGCAGGATGGTTGGCCGTCAACGCGCCAGTACCTGTTGCCAAGTGACCCAATTGCTTGAAGGTGTACACCCAGTGATAGGTGTGCGCTTTAGTCTCGCCCTCTTCAGGGATCAGGTTGTTCAGGCCGTAAGCCAACATATCATCTACTGCTGCCTGGCCATTGGTCATTGACCAGATATTCCACCAGACATCGCGCCATTGGCCATTTGGAAGACCAGATGGTTTGCCGTTGGACGATTCACTCAAGCCCAAGGTGACATAGTTAGTCAGATAAGCCGGATGCTGGCCGATATGCAACACCAACGGGCTCAGTGGCAAGCCTTGAATACCCAGGATGTGCGCGTAAGCTCCGCTGAACCAGGTAGAGAACACATGGCCGTTGCCCCAAATGATTGAGGTGGTTGGCTTGGTGTAAGTCGAGGTGAAGTTGTCGTAATCGCCACCCAACCCTTTGTAACGGTCGATGTTGTTCCAGTATTCCCAGTAAGCAGCGGTCGATGATGCATGCAGGTACATACCGCGCTCGGTCAGGGCATTGTTGCCGGTGATCATGCCGTAGAGGATGATCGCGCCGTAGGCGTTAGCGGCTTCTGAAGTCGATTCGTTGTTGTTGCCCAAGGCAAAGTTCGCATGGCCTGATGCCCAGGAGAAACCGTAGGCCGGATCAAAGTTGCGCAGGTACGGGAACATAGCGTCGTCGCGGCCGGCAGCGTAATCGCGGATCAGCAATTCAACCATTGGGCCGTACTGGGTAGATCCACACCAGCCAGCATCAACACGGCAGATTTCCGCAGCAGCGCGAACGAAATAGCCGTAGTGGAAGTGGTGGTCATTCAATTGTTGTTGCGCACCGAAAGACTCATCAAAGCCCAACAGAGTGTTCCAGTTGCTGTCATACGCGAAGTACTTGGTGGTATCCAAGGCACCGGTAGTATTAGCGCGGAACCAATCCTGCAATTCGGCTTTCAGCCAGGCGATCATTTGGTTGGCTTCGGTGGTCATGCCGATAGAGCGGGCAATCGCCGCCAGTTCAGCTACTTTGCCGTAGTTTTTACCGGCCCAATAGGTATCGGTAGCGCCATTCCAGTTAGCAGTGCCTTGATTTACAAACTCGGTCACCAGTGCACGCAATTGGGTAGCGTTGTAGTCGCCGATATTCTCGGGGAAGTAAGGCAACACACCTACATAAGGAATGGTGTAGCTGTAGCTGCTGGTGGTCGCAAACTTGGTCACACCGCGGGCAGAGCGCACTTTGTAGCTGGTCACGCCTTGGGTGGAGTTTTTCCAGTGCAGTGGCAACAGGCCAGCCATAGTGGTGACGTTAGCGCCATTGAATTGGTATTGATGGTTAACGGTCACTTTGTTGGTAGCACGATCAACGGTGTAGTTGATGTTTACCTTGTCCACACGCTGGGTAGCGTATTGGGCGAAGGCTGAGATCATCGCCGCCGACGGAGTACCGGTCAGCTGTGGCAACCAGGCAACAGTCATGCGCTTGGTGCTGTTGTTAACACCAATGCTATTGCTGTTAACACCGCTAAAAGTAGTCGCATCGTGGCCGACGATCAGGAACGCATTGCGGTTGCCCGCCACTTCAGTCCAGATCCCCAGATTGTTACCACTTTGATGGAACACCCCTTTCTCACCACCATCGGCAGACTTGGTGCGCACCACCAGATTGCCTTGCAGCGCGGTGAAGTACACATAAGGAGAACCATGCACGAAGGTCGCTTCCATCACCGCGGTAGCGCCGCTTTTCCATTGCACAGTAACAGAACCATCACTGTAATCTTTCAGGAAAGCTTCAAGGTTGGAGTAAGACGAGTTGCCTACCGCGATACCGTCAAACACTTCGCTGAACGGATCTGGGATCGCATAAATAGTCTCATTAGTACCGGTACGCAAGCCGCCGGGAATACCCAGGATGCGCACGCCGCGCTCGGTAATACGGGCAGTGATCGGATCAGGCGTAATGTAGCCAGCATCGGTAGAAACACCGACTTTCATCTCACCCAGGAACGGGATTGAACCCCACCAACGGTGAGTCATAGTCGGCTTGGTGTTCGCAGGAGCCACTTCTTGTGGGTAGATGGGGGTTGGTGCGCCGATAGGATTACAACTGCTCACACCGGGTTTAACTACACCGGCATTGTGGATCCAGTTGCCGTGGTCGACGGTACATTTCCAGCCAGCGGTATTGATAGTGTCGCTGATGTTACCAGCGCCGTAATTTAATATTGCAGATTGGCTTGCATGGGCAAAACCCAGCGCGCTCAGCAAAAGCAGGACTCGGTTGAATCTTTTCATAATAATGACCCGATAATTGTTATTGATTATTGAACCGGGAGCCCAATCGTCTCGTGGGGGGCGTACTGTTACGTCACTGTTATTGTTCTTAGAGTCCTGTGGTGGATCACCCTGAGACCGGGGATATTGCGCTCCAGTGTTGCCATCCTCCACCTGTATTTCATTCTGGTCGTCCCATGTTGACGTCGAAAAGCAAACTGGGCGTGTCTCACTTTAGGTGGCGAAAAGGTGAACCTTGCAGATAAATCTTACTTTTGGTTCGCTCTCCCCATGCGCTGGGACTCGCAACTACCAAAAAACGAACCAGGTAATAAAACATGACAAATGGCGCCCGTCCTCTAAAATAAAGTCATACAACAATGGAAGCGTTGCATGTTCACCAAGACCCACTCTATCTGGCTCATCACCGCTCTGGCAGCGCTGCTTTTTGGCGACGTCTGCGCAGCAGAGCAATCGTCGCCTGCCACAACCACCGCCTCACCGATGGTCGTGCGCTACTATGATCGCGGCCTGAAAGACGCGCGCCACGCCTATAAATTTGAATTGATCGCACGCATCCTTGATGTAACGCGCGCCGAATATGGTGACTACACCCTCGCACCCTTTGGCGAAGAGCCCAGCGCCAAGCGCCAAGCCTTATTGATCAGCGAGGGCAAAATCCTCAACCTGCTCTGGGCATCGCCCGGCACAGTCATCTCGCGTGCCGATGTCATCAGTATCCCGGTCGATATTTTGCGCGGGCTGCTCGGCTACCGGATTTGCCTGATCAACCCGGCCAACTTTCCCGCCGCCGAGAAACTGCAATCACTTAACCAACTGCAGATCGCCCAAGGGCTTAACTGGGCGGATATGGAGATTTACAAATACAACAACCTCAACCCGATACAAGCACCTACCTTTGAAGCGCTGTTTGATATGCTCGCCGCCAAACGCTATGAGTGTTTACCGCTGGGCGCCGATGAAGTCATGTACACCTGGCGCGACCAGAAAACCAAATTTCCATTTCTGGTCGTGGAGCCGGATATCCTCATCTATTACAACTATCCGATTCATTTATACGTCAGTAAAAAATTTCCGCTGCTGGCAAAAAGAGTAGAGGCGGGTTTGAAAAAGCTGCAGCAAAGCGGGGAATTTGATCGTTTGTTCAGGCAGCATCACGCCGCCGATATTGCGCAACTCAACCTGCGCCAACGCAAAGTATTTTGTTTGAAATCTCCTTACCTGCCAGACGATGGGCAATGCGAACAACCACCCGCCTTCGCTTACTAACAACTTCACCGCAATTATTTACCTGCAAAAAAAACTGCCCAATCCTTGCGGATCGGGCAGAAGCAATGCGCTACGGACGACGAAGCGCTTAGGGAGTTGGACAGGAACCCGCACACGCGGAGGTATTCATTTGGCTATTGCCGAGTAAGGTCACATCGCTTTGGCGCACATCGCAATTCGGCGTATCAAATTCCACACCGAGCGCCGAGCTACTGCCAGATCCTTTCACTACACCTTTGTAGACCTGACAGATTTTTGTTTTGGATGAACCGCTGTTATTCAGCGTTAAATTACGGATAGTCGCCACATCGCCAAAATTGGTATTGATACCGACGATGGTGCTGACATCGCGCGTGATCACATCGTTAATCACTAATTTGCGCGGCCCACCGTTAGCTGTGCAGTCACCACAGGTGCGCGCCAATTTACCCGCGCTCTGCACATAAAATTTGCTGATATGTAATTCACCGCGGCCATTAAATTGGAAGGTTTTATCGGAGCCGTTAAACGCAGCGCCGCAAGTGATATTCATGATGGTGCCTGCTGGTCCCATCGCCGTTGCCGCGTCTTCACCAATATCTTCCCACCACACGTGATCGAGCGTGCAATTGCCTTTACAGTGAATGCCATCTGCCGCGAGCGAACCGATAATCACATTTCTCACCACACCGCCTTCCTGCACTTCAAATACCGGCGGCTGACCTTCGGATTGGCTACCGCCAGTGAAGTTAAAGCGCTTGTTCTGGCCGTCAAAAATTTCGCCGGGAAGCACTACACGGGTCTGGGTAAATTGCACAGTTTCATTTGGTTCCGGTTTTTCACAGCCGGGATAATAACTACCTACCGGTGGATTACTAACAGAGCTGGACGATGAACTGCGCGAGCTGGCAATTGAACTACTCGACACACTGGTCGCTGGTTTACTTGAAGATGATTGCGTAGGCACCGAACTAGTGGAATTGCCATTGCGCGCAATGGAACATTCATTCACGCCACCGGCAATGCGTGCACCGAATGTGACTTCCGAACAAATAAAATTGCCCGACAATAATTTATAAGTAAATTTATCCGCTCGCCCAAATGCAACTGTTGTTGGCGATGCCAGCGAGCAAGTTTTTCCTTCGGAACAAATCGTGACGTAACCTGCCGGACGATTGGCAGCTAATGCACTGGATGCAATACCGGCAAGTAATAAGCCGGATAATAAAATTCGTAACCGCATAAAAAATCCCTCAGTAAAATTTAGAAGCCCGGTGAATTTATAAAAATCACTGCTGCAAAACTCATGAGGTATTGAACCAACATATACTACGAAAAACGGGAACCACGCCGACTGCACTATTATTTTTATTAACGCGCTGCAAGGACAACATCAAGTGGCAGGATGACAATGCAAGTGCGGCGAGTCTACGCTCCCGCAATCAGATTACAATCCCATTAAGCGACAAAATGTAAAATCAGGACGCAGCACACAAAAGAATTGTGTGCTGGTATACAGGAGAGGGTTATATAAAAATCAGTTTTTATTTTCGCGCAACATGACTTCGCGGAAATGTTTGCCTTGCATGGTTGGTTCATAGGTTTCGTAGTCGGTAAACATTTGTGGCGACCAGTCCGGATCAAACACCCAGGCCACCCAACTAATACCCTTACTGCCAAAGTAATCGGTAATGCGTTTGCCGTATTTGCCATCATCAATTACTGGAACATGTGCACCTTTATCAGTTGCCAGCTGGTAGCCAATTTCGGTAGCAAAAACCGGATATTTATCCGCGATAAAACCAAAATCCCGCTCCCAATTTTTTTCGTAAGGTGCAGGCACTTTCATCGGATAGGGATGACTCACGTAAGCAATATTGTCACGCTCGATAGGTGCAGTTGCGACAGGTTTTAAATCGTATGCCCAATTAAATCCAGCCACTAGCGAAATCGCTTTTGGGTTGTGCGCCTGGATAACGGTAATGATTTCTTCATTAATTGCTTTCCATTCTTCCCAACTTACAATTCCCAAACGACCACCAAACACCGTCGGCTCATTAAAGATTTCATAAAACGCAACGGCGTTAATACCGGCATAACGCTCGGAAACTGTGCGCCAAAAATCGTTGGTTTCACCGCGGTCGGTGTAGTAGGAGTTATTTTGGAACATCTGCGATTTCAGGTTGCCAATGGAATGCCAATCGAGAATCACATACATATTCAATTCGTTAGCCCAGATCACCGCTTGGTCAAGCATTGCCAGATAGGCTTGCTTGCCATTTTTACGCCACGCCGATGGATGCACGGGAATACGCACCACATTTGCGCCCCAGGCTTTAATCACCTCAAAATGCTTTTTAGTGAAATGTTTATCGCGGCTAATTTTATCCGGGTCAGAAATATTCACCCCGCGAAACACCATTACCTTGCCGGATTCATCAACAAATTTATTGCCTTGTACTTTTACCAATGAAAGCTGCTTGGTAATTTTGCTCTTATCGAAGGCAGGAATATCAGTTGCATTCCACCAGCCGCTAGCGTTTTGCCAGGCATCATCGGCCAGCGTATTTTCACTAATGAAAATAAATAGCGGAAATAAAAATAGTTTGACGCAGTAATGCAGGGGTTTCATTGCCGATCCTCGTGTGTTTTTTAAAGTGCGCTAGAAATAGCACAATAAAAAAGCAATCGGCATGAATTAACGCAATTTTACGCGCTAATAACGGGAGCTATATTAACGCTCAATTTTATAAACAATATCTACGCTTTGACTTTCACCCGACTCGGCCTCCAAGCGCAAATGTTCCGAGAGTCGATACTCCATACCTAAACTAAACGCGCGATCAAAAATCCCGACAACATAGCGCACTAGCAATTTCGGTGTAAGATATTTTCCGATCCACAATTGGCTTTGGTTAATCCCGTCGTCTGACTTTATTTCCAATTCATCAAGGTGCAACGCCTGGGTAATCTCGGTAGTAATCGAACTATTCGAATCCATACCCAAACCACTCATCGCACCGAGCAACATAGATGCATCTGCTTTGGTTGCCTCATTAACGGGCTTGCCTGTGAGCAACATCATCATGGCATCGCTTTCCGACTTTGAGGGCACCGAAAAAATATCGGCTTTTGGCCGCTGCAAAGTGCCTCCAATTTCCAAGCCGACTTGATACTCAGTATCACCTTTAATAACGCGTGATGCACGAATATCCAGCCCGGGATTTTCATACGGCCCCTGGAAAATCAACCGGCCGCGCTCAATAGTGAGCGATTGCCCATAGGCTTTATAACTCCCGTCCGACACACTCACATAACCATTGGTAAAAAATGGTCGCTGAGCCTCTTTAAGCAGATTAACTTTTCCCGATAATTTACTATTCAAACCAAACCCTTGGAATTGAACATCATTGCCCAGGGATAAATTCAAATTAGTAAATAACGTAATCGGGATACTCGATTTACTTTGGGAAAAATTTTCATCGACAATTACTGCATCTCTGGACACTGCCGTAGCAGTTTCCGGCAAGCGTTTTATATTGGCACGCGCCCAGGGAATAACCGCATCACCCGATAAGCTTATTGCTTCACTATTTGCGGTAATTTTAATATCGGGAGAGAGGGTGGCTTTTAACTGTTGCAAGTTAACAACTTGAAAGTCTGAACCATTAATAAACCCCTGCACAGTCCAGTTCGGCGTACCAAATTGATTTAAATCTCCAACTAGAGATAATTTTCCTTTACCTGATTGCAGCTGACTAACTAAATTGATATTTCCCGCTTGTGTCGAATTAATCTGCAGATCGATATTGGTAAGATCCACACCAAGACCGGGAATATTCGCCACACCATTGCGCAAACTAATTTCACCCAGCACTTGCGGTTGTGCGAAACTTCCACTTGCAAACAAGTCTGCACGGAAATCCCCTTTAACATCATTGGCAAACGTCAGCAGCGTTTCAAGCGGAGCCAAACTTGTGAAGCGAGCCTCCATTTTGCCATCGACAATTTTTTGCTGCGCTAAATCCAGATGCGTGGTTGCGTTAAGTGTGCCATAGCCCACCCACTCCATTCCTGCGACAGCATTGAGTTGCGCCTTCTTCAAATCCGCACGTGCTGCAAAATCTTTCCAAGCATAGACCTCGGTAATGCCACCGGCATACTGATAACGAAGCTCTGCATTGCGCGTGCTGATATTTGCGCTTACTTCGGTATCGTTTAACGCAAATGTTTTGCTGGTGAGATTCACGTAACCGTCCATTACACCAGCAAAATACACTTCTGTTTTAAATAGCGAGAGAAATTGACGCAGAGGAACTGAATCAACACGCGCCGTAAATTTTGCGCCGTCAGTGCTAGCCCAATCGCCATGGATACACAACTGCGGTAACGCATAACGCTCAATGCCGCTCGCCGGTAAAGGAGCAGCAGAGACAAGCCAGTCGTAGGTATTGGTGACCCGCGATTGATTTGGCAACCAATCATTTACGAGTTGCTCACGCTCGACCAATTCCGAGCGCTCCACCGCAGCAGTTAAATTTGAACGCGTAGTCAGGCACTGGGCGCCGAGCACAACTGAATTAGCATTTACACGAATAGGTTTGCTCGATTTTAACCACCAGCGCGGCACCTTTTTCAATTTGATCGCCAGTTGTTCCAATGTTCCCTGCCACTCGGTGCCATCAAAAGCACCAACGACTTTAATATCGGCGCGACCATAGGCAGTACTTCTTATTGTCGATTGCAATTGATGTTTATTGAGGGAACCAGATCCATTTAGCTTAATGGTGGAAAAATAGTTTTCACCCACATGCAATTGGTTTGCAGAAAATGCCAAGTCGTAATCTTCATTGCGCAAAGCATCCGCTACCACAGCCACTGCTTCCTGGGTTGTGATTTGTGTTTGGGGATCTTGCTGGACCGCTGTTGGTGATTGCTTTTTTTGCGCCTGAGTTATTGATAACTCAGTTTCTTCCGCAGATTCATCTGCTTGTTCTGGGGAATTATTTGTCCCGGCACCATTTGCATTTGCAACACTACCTTGCGGCGCGAGGGACAGTTCCAGCTTATCAACTCCATAACTTCCCCATTTGAATTTCTCTGCGCTCGCAGTGGCACTCATACGCGGCTTTTCCCAATCACCACGCAATTGGCCCACACTAGCCACACTGCCGGTAACGCGGTCATCCAACTGCTGCAAAATAGGGGCGTTGAGATTCCAATCCAGACTAAATGCCTCGCCCATAGAACCATTTACCTGCAATTGATTTGCACCAAAAACAATATGCAGGGAATCTGAACTGATATTTTTCCCATCGAATTTTATACTGCCATCACCTTGCACATTGACGCCGCGCATTTCACCATCAATATGCAGATTGGTTAATTCCGCATTCCATAGTTCATCGGCAAATTTGCCGCTAGTGGAAAATGTCGCGTTAAGATCACTCGGCCAATTTTCTACTAAACTCGCAAGATCCAGATGTTGGGCATTAGCATCGATTTGCCATTGCAAATCAGGCAACCATTTCACACTGCCTTTCAGCGATAGCCCCGTATCACTTTTCACTGCGGCAATAGTTTCTTCAGTAGCGTTCTCTTTATTTGCTACGGCATCTGCAACAATTTGATCGACTTTTTCTACCGCTGTTGCTTCAGAAGACGCTGTTGCTACAACCTCGGGTGATGGCACCGGCAATAATTCATTAATAAGCAATTCATCAATCTGAATTTTTTCCAAATCGCCTGCCGCAGTTGCGACAATCGCCAGTGACGGTGTGTTGGGCAAACTGATATCACCATCCACCTGCACTTTATAGCTACGCCAATTACCGCTAGCAGTCACTTTGCCACTGGTAACAGGCGCAGGCTTCGCTGGCATCCACCATTGCGCAGGAAGCGTTTGCTGTTTCCAATTTAACGCGAGCGTCATTAATGGCTCGGTCTGCAATTGTTTTTTTGCATTGACCAATTGTGCGCTGGCATCTGCATCGAGAAGCACTGGCGAAGTGATTTTGTTACTGAGTTTAAGATTGGATAAATCACCTTCAATTACAGTGGTGCCTTCATAAACCAATGCTGGCAAATTTTCCGCTGCTGCAATTGCGCTTGCTGAAGATGCAGCAGAAGTAGATGTCGATGATTGTTGCTGTGCTGCCTGCTGCACTTGTGCTGGTGGTGACGCTGGTTGCGTTTGTGCAAGCTGAGTTTCAGTTGCCGGAGCCTGCCAATGCCACTGCAAATTTGCTTTGGTTGCATAGGGAAAAGCCAAGTCACTGGCACCGGTTAGATTTAATAAGTAATCATCATGTAGGAGCGCAAGATTGTTGTAGCGCAATTTGAATTGCCCATGACTGAGCGAGCCGCTCAATTTATTCCACAACAGCTCAGTTGAACCCTGCACAAACTTAATATTGATTAATTGTAATTGATCCAATTTGATCGCCACCGGCAATCCCAGAGATGGCCATTGGCTGAAGGGTTCTGCAGGAGCAGGCATTGGTGCGGAAGGTGGAAGCTGTATTAAGATGTTTTTTGCTTGCAGTGATTGGACTGCCAGTGTGCTGTAAAGCAAAGCAGCGGGATGCCAACGAAATGAAACTTGCTCTGCGCGATAATGTTGTTTGCCATCATTGTAATCAATAAAGCTGACATCCAGACCGGTGCGCAAATTTCCCGACATTTCACCAATTGTTATGCCCGCCACAGATGCGAGGCGCGCGACAACCCAGCGGCTACCGGTTTCGGTTTCCACCAGCGCACTCACGCTAGCTAGCACAATAATAAATACGGCTAGCAAGCTAAAAACTATATTGCGAATTTTACGTAACATCAGCGTAATTGACCGTCGTGTTAAATCTCAAAACACTTAATAATATTGCCCGGTGCGATACCAGTTTACAGGTCAGGCCCCATAGTGATGTGCAAGCGCCAACCCTTGTCACCATCCAATGCTTTAGCAACATCAAGACGAATAGGCCCAATAGGTGATATCCAACGCCCACCAACCCCAGCCCCGCGCTTCACATCAATGTGTGAATCGTCAGCAGCGTTACCCGCATCAAAGAATACAGCGGCGGCCCATTTGGTATCTTTAAACAAATAGTCGTATTCAATACTATTAACTAACAAATTATTGCCGCCGACCACTACCGTTTTAGACACGCCATTTTTATCGACTTGCTGTTCTGTTGGCCCAAGCGATTGGTAATCATAACCACGCACACTTGAATCACCACCGGCAAAAAAACGAACGGATGCGGGCAACTTACTAAATTCACTGACTTCTGTAAGACCAATTTCAGAGCGCAACAAAATTCTGCCAAAGGAGAATGCCTTTATATATTTTGCCCGTGCATTGAATTGTAAATAGCTAAAATCAGAACCTAAACTTTCGGGCGATCCCGATAACTTCGCCATCAGTGTCCAACCCGCTAAAGGGTAAGGCGCACCATCGGTTTTGATACGCGTTACTGAGACTGAAGGAATAACCAGATCAGTTTTGTTTTCAGACTCGACCCCAACAAACGAGTTTTCTTGCTGATAATCCAGGGCATAGGTTTGCAGCCATTTATTATCTTGATAGTAAGTGTAGCTGGCACCGTAGGTGTTTTTATAAATGCGCGAGGTATCGGTGATCTCCTTTTCATATCCAACGTAGGTGCGCAAAAATTCGTATGCTGGCCTACTCATCGGAATAGTGTAAGCCACCAAGGCCGTCGTTTTTTTCTCACCGGTGTTGAGGTCAGCTGCAACACTATGCCCGCGATCATTCACGTAACGATCATCAAAGCCTAACAACACGCGCGGGCCGGTGTTGGTATCTACACCCGCACCCACCGAATATTCGCGCCGCTTGCGCGCTTCCAAATTGATATTAATCGGAACTTCATTGTCTTTGAGTGATTGAATTTCAGGAGAGATACTTGCCAGGGAAAAATAATTGCTCGCGTTATAGAGCGTCTTCAAATCCAGCAATTTATCGGAATCGTAATAATCGCCTTCGGATATATTTAAATAGCGGCGCAAAAAATTCCCATCAAGGATATCGTGCTGCAAGTTAATTGCACCGATACGGTAACGCGGCCCAGTGTTATAGACCAAAGCTATGACTGCTGATTTTTCGGCAACATTCACGGTAATTTGTGAATACTCAAAATTCGCATCAAAGTAACCATGAACTGAAGCGAGCGTGCCAAAGCGCGTTTTAAGTGATTCATATGCACCATGGTTTAACCGTTTACCCACGGTAATGCCGGGCTTGTCGTAGATCGACTGGAAAATATCGTCCCCGCGCCCCTCACCATTAATTTCAATGCGCAATTCCGTTACCAGTACAGGAGCGCCTGGTGTGAGTTTTAATTCCAAACCCCAACAGTCTTTATCATTGACAAATTTAGGGTCGTATTGGAGTTCGTAAAATCCGAGAGCCTGTGCAGCCTGGGTAATTTCATTTTCTGCATCACCCAATAATGCATGCAAACGCCACAGCGGCGTTTTACAACTTTCATCGGCAAGGGTGAGATGTTGACGGATATTTTCGCGCAGGCTTTTGGTACCACCCAGGATTTTAATCTCAGGCTCCGCCGCCAGAGCAGGCGCGGCTGCCAGTGCCGATACCAGAACACACAGGTACGCAAATAGGTGAGCAAAAATGGGGGAAGGAGTCAGCAAATCCAGAATCTTCACAATGAATTAAGGGCGTCCGTTACTTTAACTGCTAAATCCCACCGCTAAAAGGCCAATTTTGTGACAATCTTGTTCGGGTAATTGTTCCTCCAGATAGTTATAATTCAAGCCTTTGTTGTATAGCGCACATAGCAGCGTCTGTACTTTAACCAGTTGCCCGTTGGAACCCCGTTATGCTCAGCTATCGCCATGGCTTTCACGCCGGTAATTTTGCCGATGTACTCAAACACACAGTGTTGGTACACATGCTCGATTACATGATCCAAAAAGATAAGCCGCTTCGTATAATCGATACCCACGCTGGCGCAGGCGTGTACAAACTCAATGGGCCACAGGCGCAAAAAAATCGCGAATTTGATTCGGGTATTAGCCAATTGTGGGAAAGCGGGCCGCAACCCAAAGCGGTTGCGCGATTTGTAGAACAAGTGCGCCACGTCAACAGCGGCGGCGCATTGCAACTTTATCCCGGCTCACCACTGCTTGCACAAACGATGATGCGCCCGGTTGATCGTTTATTCCTGCATGAATTACATCCTGCCGATTTTCAATTCCTGCGCGATTGCATGCGCGATGACAAACGCATTCGTGTAGAAAATGAAGATGGCTTCGCTGGTCTGCAAGCCCTGCTGCCACCACCGGATCGTCGTGCGCTGGTTTTGATTGATCCATCCTATGAAGTTAAAAATGATTACCAACATCTGGTTAAACAAATTGTGCAAGCGCACAAACGTTTTGCCACTGGCACCTATGCGATCTGGTATCCAGTGGTGTTGCGTCAACGCATAGACGAAATGGAATTGGCACTCAAAAAATCCGGCATTAAAAATATCCAGCTGATGGAATTTGGTATGCAACCGGATAGTCAGGAGCATGGCATGACCTCCAGCGGTATGATCGTGATTAATCCTCCCTGGACGCTCTGGGCAGCAATGGAAGAAACACTGCCATGGTTGGTTGATACACTGACCGAAAATGGCACAGGCTTTTATCGCCTTGAACAATTAGTCGCCGAAAAATAACGCGCAGGTATTTATGACTAACACTAATAAACCATCGGAAAGTTTAAGCAAAGCCAAACGCGCTGCAATTTTATCAGCCACTATTTTTCCCGGTGCAGGATTATTTTTTCTGCGCAGCTATGTGCGCGGCTGCATTTTTGCAGTGCCTGCCTTGATTATTATCCTGATGTTATTTAAAAATTTATTTGCGGTTGCACTGCAATTAAATGAGGAGATGGCTGCAGAAGCAGCGCGTGGAAATTTTGCACTCGATATATCCCATATGTGGAGCACCTTACACGGCTCACTGTTTGCATCGCCCTATTGGGATCAGGGCAAATGGATATTATTGGCAAGCTGGATACTGAGTATTATCAGCTCCTATTTTGCCGGACAAAAAATAGATCAGGCCTCAACCCAACCTTAATTGGATAACCGACTATGCATCCAACACTGATATCGATTGGCTTACTGTTTTGCAGCAATATCTTTATGACCTTTGCCTGGTATGCACATTTAAAAGAACTGAACCAAAAACCCTGGATTATTGCGGCATTGATTAGTTGGGGCATCGCCCTGTTTGAATATTTACTGCAAGTACCCGCCAACCGGATCGGTTATACCGTTATGAGCGTTGGCCAATTAAAAATCCTGCAAGAAGTTATTACGCTAAGCGTATTTGTTCCCTTCGCCGTGTTTTATATGAAGGAACCACTCAAGCTGGATTACCTCTGGGCAGGCTTATGCCTTTTGGGCGCAGTTTTCTTTATGTTTAGAGATAAAATGTCAGTTTAATTACACACAAACCTGTAGCAGTCCGGCGCAAATCAGCTATACATAAAGAGAACCTCGGACACGCTTTTTTGGGGCAACACCAGACTTATGGAGAAACTAATAATTACCGCAGGTTAGCCAGACTCACCAACCCCAGGGTGTTAGCGTGCGCAACCAAAATCTTGATCGATCACCGAACAATCATGTCCAGACAAATCAGCCCACCACCAGCCAAACTAATGGCAGGCACTCATTGCTTGCCTATCAGGAAGACTTCAGTAAACAAAAGATAAAACGGCTGATACAGATCCTCCGCATTACCCAGATTGCACTTCTGCTAGTCAGCATTATTACCATCAGCGCAGGTCGTTACAGCGATGCGATTGTCATGCTCGCCACCGGTATTTTTTTATTTAGTGTGGACTGGGCAATCTATAAAAAACATCCCGTTACCGGCGCCGCCATTTTTCTGGTTTCGCTCACATTAATGCTCTCGCATTTAGCCTGGGCCGGCAGCGGCATCCGCGACAGTTCGCTGTTGGGTTATTGCGGTGTAATGATTTTTGCAGCCATGCTCGGTAACAAACGTCTGCTGGTTTTTTTGTTATCCATTATGGTCACAGTGCTATTGGTAATTGCCTACGTCAATGAAGCGGGGATTTATCACAACACCATTGAACCGATTAATCTCGCCACAGGTTTTATCACGGTCGTAATTTTAATTGTGGTTGGCTTTGCGGTGTGGATGCTGGCCCATGATTATCGCACCGCACTTAAAGACCTGGCGCGCGAAAATGAACGGGTGAAAAGCGTTAAAAGCCATATCGAACACATGGCGATGCACGATCCGCTCACCGGTTTACCCAACCGGATTATGGCGCAAAATAATTTCGATAGAATTTTCCAGCAAGCCCAGTCCCAGCAACAGTTGCTGGGACTTATTTTTATCGATCTGGATAATCTCAAACCCATCAATGATTCACTTGGCCATCAAGCAGGCGATCAAATTCTAAAAGAAGTCGCACTGCGTTTGCTCAGCTATACCAAAAAAGTCGATTTGGTTTGTCGCTACGGCGGCGATGAATTTATTGTGTTTATGCCTAACGTCAGCTCAACCGATGAAATATCCAAAACCAGTTTGGAAATTCTAAAACTGGTCTCTGAAAATTATCTCTACCGCAACATCGAAATTTTTTGCACTTGTTCGATTGGTATTGCCTTGGCGCCACAAGACGGAGAGGATCTCGATACGCTGATTAAAAAGGCCGATATCGCCATGTATCACTCCAAAGATTCAGGGCGCAACAGTTTCCGCTTTTTTAATCCGGCCATTAGCCACAACATGCTGGATCACATCAGTTTAATTTCCGGTATGCGCAAAGCCTTGCAAGAAAACCAATTCAGTTTGCACTACCAACCCAAAATAGATTTGCAGACTAATAGAGTATGCGGACTGGAAGCATTGCTGCGCTGGAATCACCCGGAGCAAGGCTTTATCCCACCCACTACATTTATCCCGCTGGCAGAATCATCCGGGCTTATTATCCAGCTGGGTGAATGGGTAATTTGCGAGGCATGCGAGCAAGCCAAACGCTGGTATGACGAAGGCATTTTGCAATTCGCGGTAGCCGTTAATATTTCATCCATTCAATTTAAACGCGGCAATATAGATGCGATTGTGTTGGGTGCATTGGCAGCAAGTGGTTTACCACCGCAATATTTGGAATTGGAGCTCACAGAATCACTGTTAATTGAAGACAGCGACCGCCTTGCCACCACACTTGCCCATCTGCGTAGCGAGGGTGTGCATTTATCGATAGACGATTTTGGAACTGGCTACTCCAACCTTGGCTATCTGAAAAAATTTGAAGTGGAAGCACTTAAGATCGACCAATCCTTCGTGCGCAAAATGGATGACCACGCGGGTGATGCAGCGATTGTCCGCGCGATTATCCAAATGGCCAGCAGCCTCGGTTTAAAAACAATTGCCGAAGGCGTGGAGGATGTAAACACAGCCGCACTACTGCGCAGCCTCGGCTGCACCCAGGCACAAGGTTATTACTGGGCACGGCCAATGCCAGCGGATGAAATATCCGGGTTTGTTGAATTTTGGCGCAAAGACGAACAGAATTAATGCCTACTCAAAACGGCCACACGAAGGAATGCAATGGACACCAACAATATTTTACTCACCACCATCAAAGCGGCCGCAAGCAGCCACAGCAAACAAGCTGCACGCCATAAGTATTTGCACCGCAGCTTATGGGTAGCATCCTCTTTTATATCGCTATTGATTGCAGTATCTACCGCATTCGATTTCTCGCTGTTCGACATCGCCAGCAAAAGCATCGCCACCCTATTCGCCATCATCCTGCCGATGGTGACCAGCTACATGGTACTGCGCTCACCCGAAAAATTATGGATTCACGAAATCAATATCCGTAACCAACTGCTGGACCTACACACCGAACTCGAACTACTCACCGCCCGCAACGCCCAATTCGACCCCGCCGATTTTGAACAGCGCTATCTGGTAATCATGTCTACCGCAAATAAAAAATGGATTGAGATTAAAGAGGGATAAACCGATATTGTTATTCGACGTAATTGCTACAGATAATTTTTTCAGCTTAACTCGTGGGAGATTGTAGGTTGCTGGTGAGTTTACGAACTGCAAAAAAACGCTTAAGGCCAGCAGTGTGCCCAAAGATGAATCTGAAAACGTCCTCAATTTAATATTTTTTGGATAGTAGAAGTGAATAAATTGAAAAATTGAATCATCGTGCTAATTTTTGCGCTTATTGAATACGTTGAAGAAGCGAATAGTTATCGCGGATAAGCCAATAGAAAATAAATTCCTGTTCTTTCACTGTATAAATTTAAGGATACCTGTATATGCAGTTTAGAGTATTGAATCACGATAGTTGGGTGCCTGATACAGGACGTGATACAGCATATTTAAAAATAGATCGATGGAATGATTTTTCATTTGTCACAATGTTTTTCCTTTCATTTCATGACCGTGAAGGGGTACTTCATAAAATTGGAGATATCAAAATCGGGTTTAAAGGTCAAACGGAAGACATCCCAACGTATAAAAAACTGCCAAATACATTTGAAGACTTAGATGAAAGCTACTTCTCTCTTGGAGACGGGCTCGAGTTTTACAAAAAAATGAGAGATATTCCCGATTCTAAAGCTATGTTGCTTGCCCTTAGAGATATTGTACAGAACCCTGCAATAATAGAGACCATATCTGAAGAGAGTGTATTTGGAACTTCACTTCTTCGCAGCCAGAGTCTCTCAATAGTAAAAGGGCAGTATTCGAGAGTACTGGAAGGAGGCGTTGAACTAACTGATTTTAATTTTAAATTTATTCGACCAAGTACGGACACATTTGGAGGTTTGGATTTAATTTTTAATGTAGATGCCGAAGCCAGTCCTAGTACTAACATTCATGCCATCATCGGTAGAAATGGCGCGGGGAAGACAACTCTATTAAACGGAATGATCCAAGCCATAACCAATAAGGCTAGCTCTCAAGGTAAGTTTTATGAAACTACCTGGTATGGAGACCAAGATATAGACACAGATTATTTTAGTAGCCTTGTATCAGTTTCGTTTAGTGCATTTGATCCTTTTCCACCACCACCAGAGCAATCTGACCCAGCAAAAGGTACATGCTATTTTTATATAGGGCTGAAGAATCAAAAGAATATTAATTTTCACAAAACAATCGATGAGCTTCATCTTGATTGTGCTTCTGCACTTTTAAAGTGTTTCCAAGATGGTGCCAAATCTAAAAGATGGTTATCCTCAATTGAAAAGCTTGGATCTGACGATAACTTTTCCTCTATGAGGCTTGAACGCCTACATTCTTTTTTTCTAGAAGAGCTTCAGGATGATTACAATTCATTCGTCCACGTTGATGCAAAACAAAAATATTATTCGTTAGTAAAACCGCTTTTATCGGAAATGAGTTCCGGTCATGCGATTGTATTGTTGACTATTACTGAGTTGGTTTCAAAAGTTGAAGAAAAGACACTTGTTTTACTTGATGAACCTGAAAGCCATTTACACCCTCCGCTTCTTTCAGCGTTTATTCGTGCGCTTGGAGATTTGCTGCACGATCGAAATGGTGTAGCAATTATAGCAACTCACTCGCCAGTGGTACTTCAAGAAATACCAAAATTATGTGTTTGGAAAATATTTAGAAAGGGTGAAGATGTTCAAAATGAAAGACCAAAAATTGAAACGTTTGCTGAAAACGTAGGAGTTCTTACGAGTGAGGTTTTCGGTTTAGAAGTTGAGAGGTCTGGCTTCCATAGCCTACTCGCCACATCCGTGGCTAGTGGAAAAGATTATCATGAAATATTGAATGACTATAAAAACAATCTTGGTTTTGAGGGAAGAGCAATTCTCAAAGCCATGATTGCTGATCGAGAAAGAGGTGATGCCAATGATGAAAATTGATGCTATCGCCTATACACATCTTCAGGCCATTGAGCTTTGTCATGAGGGAATCACTGGAAATCCCAATTTACATGCAAAGCTTACACAGCACAAGAATGATCTTGATTCTTGCGAGAATGTCTATCTGCGCTCTGCAAATACAGGAGAGCTTTATACTATTCCAGCATTAGCTCCCGAACTAGGTCAAGATCCTGTGGTCGTTGGAAACTTATTAAAGTCTGAGCTGAATAAATTTTACACCACCTATTTTGTTCCAGAAAAAAAGCCTGCCCGTAAAATATATGATGCATTATTAAACTCTGCTCAAGAGGACTGTCCGTTTTGTGGGGGAATAGGTACTCCGCGGAATTTGGATCATTTTTTACCAAAAGCTCATTTCCCACAATTTTCGATTTTACCTGCGAATTTAGTACCTTCATGTCTTGACTGCAATTTGGCTGAAAAAAAGCACGCATATTCCTCTAGACCAGAAGATCAAATAATTCAACCATATCTAGACCAACCACATTTTTTCTCCGAACAGTGGGTTTATGCTAAATTCGAAATTGGTGATGGCAATGAACCTGGTCATTTTGAGTACTTTGTTAATCCACCAACACATTGGAAAGAGCTTGATAAGAAAAGAGCCAAAAAGCACTTCAATGATTTTAATATTGCAAGTCGATACTCTAAGCAAGCAGCTAAACAACTAAGAGTTGTATTATCTCAGATCGATCGTATGCGATCTCATGAGGTTTCTAAAGATGAAATCATAAATGTGCTGCTTGTGCCCGGAATGGAAGGCGCTACATTTATAAATCATTGGCAGTTTGCAATGTATCAAGCATTAATTAATTCGGAATTTTAAATTTAAACGATTTACGTAAGAATATAAATTTCCGCTTATGGAGGACAACCGAACTGCGAAAATGTTGCCGGTAAAACCGCTCATAACCTGGCTTAACTGCCGTGCGCCTCAGATTTTAAAGAAAATTAAGCGTTGACATAAACAACAAGAATAGAAAAAGCCGTGCGAAAATTTCGCACGGCTTTTTTATTAACACTTAAATCAGCGATTTAGTCATAAAGGTACTGTAAGGATCTTCGCCATAATCGCCGAAGGGGCCGCAGTATTCAAAACCGAAGCGTTCGTAGAGTTTGCGTGCCGGGGTGAAAAAATCTTGTGGGCCGGTTTCCAAGCTTAGTCGTTGGTAATTTCTTTCTCCTGCCACAACCATAATATGCTCCATGATTTTTACCGCAACGCCTTTGCCGCGATAGGCATGGGCGGTGCGCATGGATTTAATTTCTGCGTGGTCGTTAGCTAGTTGTTTTATCGCACCGCAACCGGCAAGGTTATTGCCATCCCACACCGTCCAAAAGGTGATCTCAGGTTTGCGCAGCTTTTCCAGATCCAGTGCATGCACACTTTCAGGCGGTGATATTGCATACATATCCTGCAGATGTTCATTTAATAGTTGGGCAACTTCGGGAGCGGTTAAGTTATCTATTTTTATTAGCATTGATCTATTCCTTGGTTAAATTGACAGTGGCCGCGAGGTATTGGTTTTCTGTCCATACCTGCCGCGCACACATGCTTTTTAATTTGTAGGTCGATAAAACCTGGTAAACACCATCGACCCATTCCTGCTCATTGCTATCCACTGGCAGAGAATTTTTTGCAGATTCCACCAGCTGTTTTGCTGCATCAGTCAGCGATGTGTTATCGCCTTCTGCGTGGATAAAACGGATATACAAAAATTTATTATAGGCCGCAGCAAAATCACTATGGCTCGGTATTGACCAACCAATATCCGGTAGCGAGGAAATGATTGCTGCAAAACTACCTTCACCAGCAATTTGCGCGCGATAGATCCCCACAAGAATCCATGCCTCATTGATACTTATTCTATGCATCTGCAGACTGGCTCATACTTGGGAAGATCGGTTGTTAACGTTGGGTCAGGTTGTTCATCCACTTGCGGCTGCCAATGCGGCGGATCACCGGGATAAACTTTAAGACGTCCTCGAAAAACATCAGCGCGTAAATATAGACAAACGATATTTTGGTCAAAAATACCACGGCGATATAAATCGGTAAACCGAATACCCACATGACAATGGTATCGGTGATCAAGGTGAAACGATTGTCACCGCCAGCGCGCAACACACCGATGATGCGCATCATGTTGATTATTTTTACCGAAACCAATAAACAGAACACACCCAAGGTACTAAATAAAAGCTCGGTGGATTTTGCATCCAGTTGGTCAAATATCATCAACACCCATGGCCGCGCAAACCAGAGCGCAGCGCAGAACAGGACTAATAACATAAACGTAATGCGGTCAAAGAATTTGTGCAGGTGCCATGCCGTTTCATTGTTACCTGCGCCTAACTCGCGGCCAATCAATACTGCCGATGCATTGGCAAGGCCGACGAATAATGCAAAGAATGCGCTTTCAATCGGCACTATCACGCCCATTACTGCGAGCGCTTCCGTTCCTGCATAACCAGTCACTAAATGATACGTAGAATTGCCCACTGCCCAGATCGCGTAGTTGGCAACCAGCGGCAATGAAAAAGCGAGGTAGCGATGAATCTGGACTTTATCCAAACCTTTTTTAATCTGCGCCACACTTAAACCGAAGCCGTGTTTTTTCCCGTAGACCCAACCAACAATAATCAGCAATTGAAAAACACGCGCGATCAATGTGCCCCAAGCTGCACCGGCCACACCTAATGCAGGGAAACCCCAGTTACCGTTGATCAATGCATAGTTGATGAGGATATTAATCAGCGCTGCAATCACACCAGCAATCAACGGCATGGTCGTGCTGCCCAGCGCGCGCAAAGATGCCTCGTAAATAACAATCCACTGGGTCAACAATAAAACCGGTGCGGTAATAATTAAAAACTGCGCCGCCAGTTTTGTTACTTCCGGATCGGGATTAATCCAGCTCACCCAGGTGTTGGATGCAAAACCAAACGCAAGCGTGAGCGGCAACATCACCAGCGTGCCCACAAATAAAGTGACGGCTAAGGTCTGCTGGCAACTGGCAAAATCTCGCGCGCCGCTGTATTGGGCAATCAAAATACTGCAGCCGGTTGCCAATCCGCTCATTAACACCAGCAGTAGAAAATGGATTTTTGCCGCAAGGCCTACCGCCGCAATTGCGGTTGAGCCCAGATCGCCAACCATAATCACATCGGCCATGCCCAGCATGGATTGCAATAGCATTTGCGCTGCGACCGGTAGCGATAAAAAAATGACCGCGCGCCGAAACGCACGCTTATCGTTAAGCGATATTAAAGGAGGGGAAGAGTCCACAAACAGCTCCAGGAAGGAGGAAGAAATCCTGGCTCGCAGTATAGAGGGTATTTGTGTAAACCGATTGTTAAAAAGTGGTAAGACGCGATTTTAGCGGAGGGATCACTTTACGCAGTGCGTAAAGCGAAACCGGAATCGACAAAAGTGATATTGGATTATTAAAAAGTGCTACGCATCCGGACGCAAGTTCGAACGATTAACCATTCTTGAATCGCCAAAATGATAAAGGTCGCTAGACTAAACCCATAATATTAATTACATGCTAATAAATGGTATTGCCGATGCAAAACATTCCCAGTACGCCGCCCGAACTCTCCCTTGCTCCGTCCAAACCAAAACGTATCGAATTGGTCGATGCTATACGCGGTTTTGCGCTCATGGGAATTTGCCTTGTGCATTTTATGGAATACTTTGAGCTTTACTGGATCAAGCAAGATCCAACCACACTGCACAACATCGTATTCTTTTTATTCGCCGGCAAGGCCTACGCGATTTTTGCGCTGATGTTTGGCCTGAGCTTTTTTATCATCATGGATAACCAGGCGCGCAAGGGTGTAGATTTTAGTTATCGCTTTGCGTGGCGATTGCTGATTTTGCTGGCCATCGGCTATCTGCATACGCTCTTGTACCTCGGCGATATTCTCTTTGTGTTAGGCGTTATAGGTTTGAGTTTGCTGTTCGTGCAGCGATTGAATAATCGTTGGTTGTTAATCACCGCCCTGCTCTGCTTGGTGCAGATACCTTTTTACTACCAATTTTATGCAGCGCTCAGTAATTTACCCGGTGCAAATGATGCTCCTTCGCATTGGGCGGTTTATCCCGAGGTTTATGCTGCAATTGCCAAGGCCAGTTTCTCTGACTTGATCGCACTTAACAGTTGGGATGGATTGATGGCCAAGTGTTTGTATTTTGTAGAATCCGGGCGTGGCTTACAGTTGATCGGTTTATTTATTATCGGTTTGATTCTGGGACGAATTGGCTTTTTTACCCAGCCGGAAAAATTCGTTAAAGCGCGGGCGCGCGCAGTGGTGATAGCAATTGCAGCCGCTGCCATTTTTTTCAGCCTCGAAACCTATATCAAACAATTGCCCGCTGATGCACTGCAAGAAAAAGGAATGGCAAAAATGTATTTGGAGCAGATAGTCGGCTCCTATTCCAGCACCGCGATTATGGCCTCGCTGCTGCTTTTGTTTATGCAGTTTTACCTCTGGCAACCCACCGGGAAAATTCTTAACCTGCTCACACCTTGCGGGCGTATTAGCCTGAGTATTTATTTGGTTCAGGCGGTGATTGGTGTTCCGTTATTTTATCCCTTTGGGTTGGGTTGGTATGAAACCATCGGCCAAACCAACAGTTTCTTGTTTGGGATCGCGTTTTACGGTTTATTAATTGTTGTGGCGCACTGGTGGGTTAAACGTTTTTATTACGGACCGGTTGAATGGGTATGGCGCAGCGCAACCTATATGACCACCAAAGTGCCATTTAAACGAGAAGTTTAAAACTGCTGGCGAAATGAAAAACAGACCCAAAAAAAAATGCCGCTCAATTGAGCGGCATTTTTTATCTTTATGTTTTGACAGACGTAATTATGTATTGGTGGATACAGGTTGTGCGTCGTCATCACCCACCAGTTTATCCACTACCACGCTTCCAATCATATCGCCCTGCACATTGACTGCGGTGCGAATAGTGTCGAGCACACGGTCAATCGGCAACAGGATTGCAATCGCCTCTGCAGGCAAACCTACGGATTGCAATACCATAATCATAGTCACCATACCGGCACTGGGAATTCCCGGTGCGCCCATAGAGGCAATCATCGCGGTGATAAACACAATCAGCTGTTGCCCGAGAGTTAAGTCAATGCCGACAAGATTGGCGATAAATAACGCAGCAGCGGCTTCATAGAGTGCAGTGCCATCCATATTAATAGTTGCCCCCATGGGCACCACAAAACCGGCAATTTCTTTGCGTACTTTTAAATTTTCTTCGGTACAGCGCATGGTAATTGGCAAGGTTGCCGAGCTGGAGCTGGTTGCAAACGCTGTGATCAAGGCTTCGCGCGATCCACGCCAGAACCACAACGGCGATTTTTTGGTAATCGCATATAAAATTGCAGGCAACACCACTGCACCATGAACAATAGTGGTAACAAAGACCAACGCGATAAACACGCTTAAGGTGCTTAGCAACTCGGAGTTTTGTGTTGCAACCAATTTAATCAGCAGTGCAAAAATACCCAGAGGAGCCAGATACATAATCCAGCCCACAATGCGCATGATCAGGTCCAGAAACTCTTGCAATACGATCAATACATTCTTGGCGCGCCCACCACTCATCACCAAGGCAACACCCAAAAATAACGCAAACACCACTACCGATAAAATATTACCTTCGGCCAAGGCACTGAACGGGTTCTGGAAAAGGCTGTGCATGAATTGCACAAAAAACTCGCCCGGGGTCATTTGCTTGGCCGAAAAATTCTCCATCGCATCGGCAAACATAGATAAATGCAAACCCTCGCCCGGTTTAACAATATTGGTCGCAACCAAAGCCAGAATCATCGCCAGGGATGTAGAGCAGACAAAAAAGATGAGTGTGTATTTCCACACCCTGTTTGCCTGTCGATGCGCTTGCAAATTCGCCACACCAACGACGATAGAAGTGAATACCAGCGGGATCAGCACCATCTTCAATAAATCGATAAAGAAACTGCCCGCAATTCCCGCGCCGTAAAGCAGATAATCTTTCGTTAACGAGTCATCGGCGAGCCCACTTGCCCAGGAGCCGATTAGGACACCGAGCACAGCGGCAATAACGATTTGTAAATTCAAACTGGGCATGGGAAAAATCCAATAAAAATGTTTGGTCATTAAAACGGAAAATCGACTAGAGCTCAAACGCGCTTAGCCATCACAAACGGGAATGACCAGCAACGCAATTTACTCTTTGCCGATCACACGAAAGCGCCGCTCTAACCGGTAGCCTTGTTTATCAACCACCAACAGCTTGTGTACTCCCGGTTCAAGCGCCGCTTCGCGCTCATGAAATACTTTGGTTTCGCCGAGAAACTCATCGTCGAGATGCCAATACAACACCGCCGCCGGATTACGATGGATTGCTTTTAAAATGACGCGACTGCGCTTGCCATCCAAATCCATCGGAATATAAATGCGGCTCTCTTCATTGGGATAAACCAATTCAATGGGCTGATCCTCATCAACCTGCAATAAATCTTTCAGGCAATCGCTGCGCCAGGGCGGGAGCGATTTATATTCGCTGTGATGTTGGCGCCAGTAAAATTCCTGTGTCGGCGGCAACACAAACCACGCGTGAGGCTCCATGTTACTTACCGTTTCGCAGCGACTGTGCACGCGAAATTGTTGCGCATGATCAAGATGGATATTGCGATGGTATGGAGTCACCTTATCAAAATGGCTGGCGGTAGGAATTTCAATATCCATTGCATCGCACTGACCACCGGCGAGATAACCGTCATCTTTACAGACAGCAATCGTTTTTAATGCATGCACAGGTTTGGCGAACCAATTGGTGCTCGGCAACGCATCAAATACATCAAATAAAATCGGCGCAGCACTGGTTTGGCCGCTGATAAAACTCGCCGCTTCACCACCGGCATTACCCACCCAGACCCCGAGTGTGTAGCGCGCATTACTGCCAATTGCCCATGCATCGCGCAGCCCATAACTGGTGCCGGTTTTCCATGCGATTGTTTGGCTGCCGGAAAAATCCCGCCAATAATTATCGTTGCCCGGTCGCGCCACTTCGATCAGCGCTTGCAAGGTAAGCCAAGCAGCGCCTTGTTTAATGATCGGTTTGCCCTGCAATTTTTTTTGCTGCAACAATAATACGGGAGCGTATTGATCCACATCACCATCGCGCGCGCTAGCTGCAAGCTGCGCATAAATTCCGGTTAAATCCCACAAGGTCCCTTCAGCGCCGCCCAATATAAGCGTGAGCCCATAATCATCCGCCGGGCGAAATAATGTTTTCATGCCCATGTTGCGCAGTTGCTGTTGAAACTGGCCAATACCGTAATCGCGCAGCATACGCACCGAAGGAATATTCAACGAATGCGCTAACGCAAATTGCGCAGGAACTGCTCCGCGAAAACTGCGATCATAATTTTTAGGGCTGTAGCCGCCAAATTGAGTGGGGATATCGGGAATTAAACTGGTCGGTGCTAGCTGCCCCTCCTGCAACATTAAACCGTAAAGCAAGGGTTTTAGAATGCTGCCGGTGGAGCGCGGGCGCTGCACTATATCGAGATCCGGCGCGTAGCGATGTTGTTGCTGCCAAGCCTGATTGCCGATGTAAGCATGCGTTTCCATTCGTTCATGATCAATTAGCACCAGTGCAATATTATTTACCCCTTCGCTTGCCAAACGCACGCCATGGCGCTCGACAATTTGATTAACCGTGCGCTGGATAAAAGGATCAAGGGTGGAATTAAATATTGTCTGGGTTGGATTGGATTTTTTTAGAGTTGCCAATAGATGCGCTGCAATCTGCGGCAGAGGCTGTGGTCGCTCAGGCAGAGGCTCAATCAGGGCGAGCTGCAAATCCAGATCGGAAAAATAATTTTCGTTACGCAAACGCACCAATAACTTATCGCGCTTTTGTTTTAGCAAATCGCGCTGACGCCCCGGGTGAATTAATGCCGGGCTATTAGGCAACACAGCCAACAGTGCTGATTCGGCCCAGGACAAATCTTCTGGTGCCCTGCCAAAATAACGCCAGGCCGCTGCGCGCAAGCCGACAATATTGCCACCAAAGGGCGCGTGGCTTGCGTAGTGAATTAATATTTCATCTTTACTAAAACGCCACTCAAGTTGCAGCGCACTGCCCGCTTCCAATAATTTACTGCTGATATTGCGCGGCGGTAATTTTTGATCAGCGGCAAGATATTCCGCTTGCCGCAACATGCGCGCTAACTGCATGGTGATAGTGCTACCACCGCTAGTCACTTTGCCATCGCGGATATTGCCCAACATCGCCCGACTGATGGCGAATGGATTAATGCCCGGATGCTGATAGAAATACTGGTCTTCAAATAGTTGGAGCGATTTTTTGTATTTATCAGGCAAGGATTCAACTGGCGCAAAACGCCATTGCTGATCGGCCGCGATACTCGCGCCCAATAAACTGCCGTCGCGCGCTAACAATAAAGTGGCGTAGGGAGTTTGGGTGAGACTTGCTGGTAATGGTGAAAACTGCAGGGCAAGAAAACTGCAGATAACAACAAACAAAAGAAACGACAGAATTTTTCGCCGCCGCAACAAATCCACAAAAGATTTGCTGCGCAGCGAAAATTTATGCAGAAAAGGAATTTGCACTGACACGCCTGTGTAGCGCAGAGTTACTTATTGTGCCCGGCAAGCAGCAAACTTTGCTGGTAGTAATCGGCACTCTTTTTGTGATCGCCCAGTTTTTCCATCAAGCGCGCCAGTTCCAAGGTTGCTTCCATCGTCGGCTGCTGATTCAAACTGCGCTGGAAATACTCGCGCGCTAATTCCCACTGCTGGTTGCGCAGCATCAAGCGCCCCATGGTGATCAGCAAAGCTGCATCCTGTGGGCGCCCTTTCAGCCACCCTTCAACTGTGCGAATCTGGCCGTGAATTTCTTTCACTTGCAAACGACCATACAAGCTAACCAATGGCTCATACCAATTACTGGACAAGGCTCTACGCGCAACTACCTCCGCCTCCTGGTCATGATAATTTTCCGCCAGCGCTTGCGCATAAGCAGTGACAACTGCAGGTGTTTTTTGCAGGCTGCGCGAATAGGATTTCCACTGCACTTGCAACGCGGGCAAACGCTCGGCAATCAGCAGGGATTTGCTTTGCTCGCCCAGTGCTTTCATTTTTTCACAGGCCAGCATCACTTCCAACGCGGTAAATTCCACGTTAGATAACACTTTTGCTTTGCGCATTGCCGGGAACATGTCTTCCAGTGCGCGCCAATTTTTCTGCGCGATATACACATGGTGCATCAAGTCCAACACGGCGGCCTGACGCGGCATTTTTATATCAATCGGTTTTAAAATTTCGATCGCTTTTTCGTAGCGCGCCGCTTGCACATGCAAACGCGCACGCGTTAATGCAACAGGTAATTCGCTGTGTGCAATGGTAAGCGCTTTATCCAGAATGTTATCGGCTTCGGCTTCATCACCCATTTCAAAGCTGCTGCGTGCAGCGGCAATATAGTTAGCGAGTGGATATTCGACCTTATCCAAGGTGCGCACTAATTTTTTGCGCGCTTCCAGCCAATCGCCGGTGAGGTAATCCACCATGCCGGTGGCAGCGCGTTTTTGCGCGCGCTCAACACTGCCGAACAGAAACATTTCGCGGAACCGGCGCGCCATCTCTGCGCCGCCCAGCAGCAGTTTACGTACCGACCACACCAGCAGATATAAAATCACCAGCGCAAAGGCGGCAACCCACAGGGTCATCTCGATCGTTTTTGTACCATAGGCAATCAGTAAGTAACCATCACCGCGCCAGAGTAAAAAAAACAGTACCGCAATAAATAGCAGGAATAGAATTGCTTTGATCAGGCGACGTCTCATTAGCGCACCCCACGACGGGCAGCGGCCATTTTTTCGCGCTTGTCGATATATTCAGTCAGCGCGGATGACGAGTTACTGAAATTAGTCAGGTCGGGTGAAATTTCTTCCTGCTGCAAGGATTGCAATTCTTCTAGCGCCGCTGACGCTTTTTCGTTGAGGTTGTAATACTGGTTGATCCAGTTTTGCGCTTTTACCAAACTTTCCTGATAAATCGCCTCTTCGTTGCGTAGCAGGGCAACCTGCGCTTGCTCAAGCATCAAGCGTAAATTTTGTTGTAAGTATTTTTGCTCTGCGGGTGGCAGTACAGCATTGATCTCTTTGCCATGGTCGCGCACACGCACATAGGAACCTAACTTGTGCAGCAGCGCATAAAAACCGCGCGTGATTTTTTGTTTAAGGGTTTCATCTTCAGGCACAACATCTTCTTCAAGCACATCAACTTGGGTACCGAGAGGTTCGATAAAAGGAATTGCATCAATCTGGTTGGACAGGGCCGACAAGCGCAAATAAATACCTTCGCGATCAATCACACCGGCCAGTTTCAATACCGCAATTTCTTCGGCTAATAATTTGCGCACACTGACCAAATCTGCCTGGTCGATATCGCGCAATACATCATCAGCTGACAATGCCAGCGCCAGTGCATTCTGGCTGTCTTTTTCCAACAGAATACGCTGGTCAGCAAGGCGCAATAAATATTGGGCTTCCTGCAACTTCCACTCATCGCGATTGGTGCTCGACAGGGATAACAAGCGTGCGTTGTTGCTATCGAGCTGTTCGGCCAGATCATTCAGGTTTGCTTGCACTGCCGCTTGCTGCTCAACAAATTCTTTATCGAGCGTGTCTTCCAGTACTTGTTGGCGAGCTTCAACAGCCTGGGTTTGCTGCTCAACCTGCGCACGCAAATCGCTAATGATTTGCTCCTGGGTTTGCGTCTGCTTATAGAAAAAGGTAACGCTAAAACCAATTGCGGTGATAATCAAAATTACGAACAACCACAACAAGCCAACGTTGGCCGATTGTTTTTTTGCGGGCGCTGGTGCTGCAGCAGGCGCGGGGCTGACAGGTTGTTGCTCGATGGTCGAATCGTAATCAGTCACTGTGTTAATCCTGTAATGAAATGCACTCTTGCGTGCGACAATAATTTAACAAAGCCGCCGTCATGGCGTTATCCGTAGCATTCTCTGCACAAATGATGCGCTTGAATCCTGCTGCTTGGGCTGCACTCACCAAGCGCTGGCTTGGCACTAACAATAAAGTGGATTGAAATAAAGCCAGCACTTTTTCTCGAAGCGGAGAACCCAAACCATTAATTAAATGATGCAGATTCTGCAAACTCTCGCCGCTGTGCAAACACAAAATTATTGCACCGGATTGTGTTTCTGCAGCGGCGATTATTTCCGTTAATTGCGCGTTTGCCCCTGCAGGCAATTGGCGCTCATACAATTCGCAGTACTCAACCTTGGCACCACGTTTACGCAATTCTTCTGCGAGATGACCGCGCCCACCACAGCCGCGAAAGATCAGAATTTTTTCACCATCGACACCCTGCAAGTGCTCCGCACTTAACAAGTCTTCACTGGTCATGCCGCCGCTTTCACTTACGGCCAAATCTTGCACGCGCAATCCATAGCTGGCCAATTTTTTTGCCGTTGTCGAACCCACCGCAAAATAATCAATTCCTATCGGCAGCTGCGGCCAATAATTTTCCAACCACTCCATGCCATAGTCGACTGCATTCTGGCTGACGAAAATCACTTTCTGGTAGAGATCAAAATCCAGGATTTTGTTTTTAATCGCGCGGATTTTGGCTTCATCTTCCACCGCGCTAATCGCCAATAAATTCAGGCGCGCGGTGGTAAACCCCAATGATTCCAATTGCGCAGCCCAAGGTGCTGCTTGCGCCTCTGGCCGGGTTATTACAATGCGATGTTCTTGCAGCGAATCAACCATGGTTTATTCCGCGTCCGCATACACCTCGGCGAGGATTTTATCCGCACCCGCCGCGAGTAAACGCTCGGCCAATTCAATACCGATTTTTTCAGCATCGGCGACTGGCCCGGTAATTTCGTCAAATAACATTTGGCTACCGTCAGGTGAGCCTACCAAACCACGCAGCCATAAATTGTCATCTTGATGCAGCGCGTAGCAGGCGATGGGCACCTGACAGCCACCTTGCAGGTGACGATTCATCGCGCGCTCAGCCAGCACTTGTTCGGCAGTGGTTTGGTGATGCAAAGGTTTAAGCAATTCGATGGTAGCCGCATCATCCAACCGGCATTCAATTCCCACCGCACCTTGCCCACCCGCCGGCAAACTTTGCTCGGGTGTGATGTAGGCGCGGATACGCTCTTTCAATTCCAGACGGATAAGACCCGCGGCGGCGAGGATAATTGCATCGTATTCACCATCGTCCAATTTTTGCAGACGCGTCTGTACGTTGCCACGCAAAAATTTGATCTCTAAATCAGGGCGACTCGCCAGCAATTGGCATTGGCGGCGCAAGCTGGAAGTGCCCACAACAGCGCCTTGCGGCAATTCATCAAGGGAAGCAAAACGGTTAGAGACGAATGCATCGCGTGCGTCTTCACGCGGGCAAATCACCGACAAGCCCAAGCCCTGCGGAAATTCCATCGGCACATCTTTCATGGAGTGCACGGCGATATCCGCTTCATTGGCCAGCAGCGCCTGCTCCAGCTCTTTAACGAACAGGCCTTTGCCACCGACTTTGGCGAGGGGAACGTCGAGAATTTTATCACCGCGACTGGTGAGCGGAACCAGCTCGACCTGCAGGCCGGGGTGGTGTTTTTCCAATTCGGCTTTGACGTATTCTGCCTGCCAGAGGGCAAGCAAACTTTTGCGGGTGGCGATGCGCAAAGGGCGCGAGGTGTAGGTCATGGCAAAAAATCACGCTATTCGTTTAATAGCGGCCATGATACCACTCTGATTCAGGATGGGGACGGTCGATATTGGCGGAGCGGAATTTAGGGCGAAAAAAAGCCAGCACTGAGGCTGGCTTTTTCGTGAATCGCGCGGCGGATTATTGACCCGCTTTCAGCAATTCCCAGTATTTTTCGTAAACCAGAACGGTATCACCCAGATCCTGGTGGAAGCTGCCTTTGGCAATATCTTCCGCCGCAGGGAATACAGTTTTGTTGGTGCGCAATGCTTCGTCCAACAGCGCGATACCGGCAGTGTTTGGTGCAGCGTAGCCCAGCTCTTCAATAGCCGCTTTAGCACTTTCAGCACGCAGCATGAAATCGATGAACTTGTGCGCGTTTTCTACGTTAGCAGCACCTTTTGGAATCACAAAGCTGTCTACCCAAAGTACCGCACCTTCTTCAGGATAGATGTACTGCAGGTCTTCCATCTCTTGTTGCGCCATGTAGGCTTCGCCGTTCCAGATAGCGCCGATGCTGACGTTACCCTGGATCAATGGGGTTTTTGGCGAGTCGGAGTTGATCACCTTGATGCTTGGCCACAGGGTTTTCAGCTTCTCGTAAGCCGCTTTGATTTCTTCTTCATTGGTGCTGTTGTTCTGGAAACCAGCAACGCGCAGACCTACGTAGAAGTTGTCACGGACGTCGTCCATGATCATCAACTTGCCCTTGTATTCCGGCTTCCACAAATCAGCCCACTTGGTGATTTTGCTGGCATCAACGTCTTTGTTGTTGATCGCAATCGAAGTCGCGCCCCACAGGTAGGGAACACTGAAATCGTTATTGGGATCGTACGGCTTGTTCATCATGTTTGGATCGAGATGGCCGTAGTTAGTCAGCAAGTCTTTTTTGATCGGTTGGATCAAGCCTTCTTTGCGCATTTTTTCTACATAGAAAGTAGATGGCACGGCGATGTCGTAGCCCTTACCTTCCATCAATTTGATTTTGGCATACATCGCCTCGTTACTTTCGTAAGTGGCGTATTCAACTTCGATACCGGTTTCTTTGGTGAATTGTTCCAGAACGGCAGCGGGAATGTATTCGGTCCAGTTGTAGATCACAACTTTTTGTGGGCCAGCAGGAGCTTGCGCTGCTGGTGTGGCTGCAGTTTCAGCAGGAGCCTGATTTGCAGGTTTATCGGAACATCCACCGATCATTAAGGCAGCGGCCAGAGCCAACCATTTTTTCATCTTATTTATCCTCACGTAAGAGAAGTTGGGAAATAACAACCAGTACCAAAGAAACAACGAGCAAAATCGTCGATATCGCATTTACCTCGGGCGATACACCTACGCGCACCATGGAATACACCTTGAGCGGCAGGATTTCATATCCGGGGCCAGTGACAAACGCACTCACGATAACGTCATCCAGCGACAGGGTAAAACTCAATAGCCAACCCGCCGACACTGCAGGCAATGCCAGCGGCAGGATAATTTTCCAGAAAATACGGCTCTCGCTCGCGCCTAAATCGCGTGCGGCTTCCAGCATTTTCATATCAAACCCTTTGAGGCGCGAATAGACAGCCACAATCACAAACGGTAAACAGAAAGTGATGTGGCCAATCACCAGCGACACAAAGCCCAGTTTGATACCGAGCGCCATAAATACAATCAGCAGCGAAATTGCCATCACAATTTCCGGTGTCAGCATACTCACAAACACCATCGACGACAGCAGCGCTTTACCCTTGAACTGATAACGGTGTAATGCAACAGCAGCAAGCGTGCCAATGATCGTCGCGACACTGGCCGCCACTATCGAAACCGTCAGCGAATTCAGGGCTGCCGTCATTAAACCATCATTGTTCCAAAACTTTTCGTACCACTTGAAAGTGAAGCCGCCCCACTTAATGCCGTACTTGGATGCATTAAAAGAGTTCACGACCAGCACCAAAATGGGGATATAGATCAGCGTCAGGATCAGCCCCATGAAACCCCATCTAAAAATCGGAGCCATTGAGTCCTCCTTGCTTGCTGACAAAGCGGGATGCACGGAAATAGAGCCACAGCATAAATCCGAGCAGCACAATCAAAATAACGCTGAATGCCGAACCGAACGGCCAATCGCGGGTATGCAGAAATTGAGTTTTGATCACGTTACCGAGCAGCAAGTTTTTGGCCCCGCCAAGCAAGTCGGAGATGTAGAACATACCCATCGCTGGCAACAGCACCATCAAACAACCCGCCACAATACCGGGCGATGTGAGCGGCACGGTGATATGCCAAAAACGGCTCAGTGGGCCCGCCCCTAAATCGCGCGCGGCGTGATGCAAACGCACATCGAGTTTTTCCAGCGCAGAATAAAGTGGCAGCACCATAAACGGCAACAGGATGTAACAGAGGCCGAGAATCACCGCGAACTGGGTATAGAGCAATTGCAGTGGTTTATCGATCAACCCCAAGCCTATGAGCGATTTATTGATGATGCCTTGGTTACCCAAAATAAATTGGATCGCGTAGGTACGCACCAGCGAGTTGGTCCAAAAAGGCAAAATCACCAAAAACAAAATCACCGGTTGCCAACGTTTGGGCAAACTCACAATTGCCATCGCAAAGGGATAGCCGATAAACAGACACACAATCATCGCCAGCAGCGACATGCGCAGCGAATCCCACAATACTTTCAGATACAGAAAATCCAGGGTGCGGATGTAGCTATCGGCGTTGATCGGCAAACTGACGGTCGCCTGTGGATCGCGCGTGAGAAAGCTGGTGAAGATCACCAATAAATTGGGAAAGAAAACAAACAGTGTCAGCCAGACACTGGCGAGCCCAATGGCCCAAAAACGGAACTGGCCGACATTAGTCTTCATGAGGCAACACCACTTCCCAGCCCGGCACCCACTTGATCGCCACCTTTTGGTTCAGGCTGTAATCGAATGAAGGATCATCTTCATCGAAGAACTCGCTGGCGATAACTTCAATACCGGAAGGTAAGCGAATCAGGGAGTCGAGGGTTTTACCCTTATAGTTGCGCTCGATCACCGTACCCACCAAATACTGGTCGGGATGCGGGTCATCGATGTATTCCACGCGCACATCTTCCGGGCGCAGCAACACATTTACCTTATCGCCCACTTTGAAGTTGTGCTCGGCGTGCAAACGCCACTTCAAACCTTCTACTTTTACTTCGTATTCGTGATTGCCATCGATCTCGACAATCTCGCCGGCAAGCTGGTTGATCTCGCCGATAAATTTGGCCACAAACAAATTCGCAGGCTGCTCGTAGATTTCGCGCGGCGTACCCAACTGCTGCACCTTGCCCTTGTTCATTACCACTACGCGGTCTGACATGGACAGCGCTTCTTCCTGATCGTGGGTCACGTACACAAAGGTGATGCCGAGTTTGCGCTGCAGGCGCTTGAGTTCGATCTGCATTTGCTGACGCAATTTGTAATCGAGCGCCGAGAGGGATTCGTCGAGCAATAACAATTTGGGGCGATTCACTACCGCGCGCGCGATAGCAACACGCTGCTGCTGGCCGCCTGAGAGTTGCGACGGCTTGCGCTGGGCAAAATCACCAAGGCGCACCATTTCCAATGCTTCCGCCACACGGGGGGCGATTTCTTCTTTGGCTACGCCACTCATACGCAGGCCAAAGGCGACGTTGTCGAACACCGTCATATGGGGAAAGAGCGCGTAACTTTGGAATACGGTATTGATCGGACGCTTTTCAGCAGGCACTTGGCCAATATCCTGGCCATCTAACTGGATATTGCCGGTATCAGTATCTTCCAACCCCGCGATCATTCTGAGCACGGTAGTTTTGCCGCAGCCAGACGGGCCTAGCAAGGTGAAAAATTCACCGTCAAAAATGGTGAGATCGAAATTGTCGAGAACTCGGTTACTGCCATACGTCTTGGACAGATTATTGAGATTTAGCAGGGCGCGCGGTTCATTCACCTCGACAGAGCTCCTCTAGTTATTTTGACAGGGATCAGTAGTCACGCGCGATGTGCAGTCGGGACATTGGTAGTAACAACAGTAGTAAAAGTGGTAGTAAAAACCGGCACTGGGTAAGGTGTGGAACCTACGCAAAAGCCACGCCATTCTACTCAAAGAAAGAGATAAAAATCCAGCATTCGGCAGCGCAAAAATCAACCAGGCGACTTGAGCTAAGCCTATGGATTTAAAGAAGAAACGATTTGATCCGACAAATCCCTGAAAACAAATCGGCTCCCGTTAGGAGCCGATAGCGGACAGCGACTTTTTAGATGGGGCGACCACCGTAGTCAGGGGTCGGCTTTTTTGGTGGATCAGCAGTAACGTTAGCCGGCACTTCGTTGATCTTGCCACCGCGCGCCAGGAACGCCGCAATTTGATCTTCCAGTTCATCGCGTGCCTTCTGGCGCGATGCAATACTGAAATCCTCTAGCGCTTCTGATTCAGCAGCCGCCTTGGAGGACGAACTGGCATAACTTGCTCCATCACTATCGCTATCAACAGCATCATCGCCATCGTCAGCATCATCCTCGCCGTCTGCACCAGTATCATCCAGCTCTTCGTCGTTAATGGAATCTTCATCAGTCATAATGTCACCTGAAACTTTTACAATGTGAGTTCTTAGTATTTTCATCCCGCCGAAGCCTAACTTCACTTCGCTGACGGCTCCGGCTAATTTATAGCGCAGACTCTTTCAAACGTCATGATAATTGGTGATGAATTTTTAGGCTTTTTTTCTCTTACTGACAGCCATTGCGGCGGATTTTAGTTATTAACCCTACGCAAGTCTAGAGCTGACATTAAGCGTGAAAAAAAGTTACAGCAGTGGCTGATTTTTTACTCAACAGGCTGCTATATGTGTCCTGGCTAACACTGGCCGCACCTCTATACCATCCCTTTGTATAGACACAATCCACGGTAATTGCTCACCCAATATTGAGCGCAACTCGCGAGCATAATTCAATATCATTACACGCTTTTGTTGCAGAAAAAATTTTCCTGCATCGCTCACCACTGTCTGTATACAACCTATAGATCCAGCCGTATAAATGAGCAACTTTTTTTGCGTATTTTTTATCCCGCGCACAACTTTATTGATTGATACAAATTAACGCAGTGAATTTTTACCATAAAAAAACGCCACTGATTAGGTGACGTTTTTATTATCCACAGCCGTTTGTTAACGACTGTAAACCAGCAGTTTAATTAAACAGCATCAGAACCGGTTTCGCCGGTACGGATACGAATAATTTCATCCAGCGGAGCGATGAAAATTTTACCATCACCAATTTTGCCAGTTTGTGCTGCTTTGGTAATTGCCTCTACCGCTTGCTCAACCATTGAGTCGTCTACTGCCAACTCGATTTTTACTTTCGGTAAAAAATCAACTACGTATTCAGCACCGCGGTAAAGTTCGGTGTGACCCTTTTGACGGCCAAAGCCTTTAACTTCAGTCACCGTCATCCCCTGAACACCAACATCTGACAGAGCAGTGCGGACGTCGTCGAGTTTGAAAGGTTTTACAACAGCTGTAATCAGTTTCATTATTAATTCCTTTGCTGGAGTCTTGTGAATGCTGGTGCCGGAAAACTCATACTAACATCGGGTTAGCTTAAGTCCGGTAACTTGAGGTAAAGATACACCCAAGCTTCGCGAATCAACAACAACTTTAGTAAGTGATAAGGGTTTTTACAGTGGCGACCGATGTAAGCACATCAATCGCCACCCGGTTTTGTCGAGCAATTACTTGTTAGTGAACTCTGGATAGGCCTCCATACCGCATTCGACCAAATCCACACCTTCGAACTCTTCTTCCTCTGTAACGCGGATGCCCATGACGAGTTTGATCGCAAACCACACCACCAGGCTAACACTGAATACCCATCCGAAAATGGTCAGCGCACCGGTTAATTGACCGAGGAAGCTGGTGCCTTCAGCAGTGAAGGGGACGACCAATAATCCAAATAAGCCTGCACCACCGTGTACCGAAATAGCACCAACCGGATCATCGATACGCAGCTTATCCAGAGTCAGGATACAGAACACAACCAATACGCCGGCTATCACACCAATGACAGCAGATGCCAATGGACTTGGAGTATCCGGGCTTGCGGTGATCGCAACCAAACCTGCCAAGGCGCCGTTGAGGATCATGGTGAGGTCAGCTTTACCAAACAGGATACGCGCGACGATTAATGCACCAATAAGACCACCCGCCGCCGCCGCATTGGTATTTACAAACACCACAGCAACCGAGTTGGCACTGGCGATATCACCCAGTTTGAGCACTGATCCACCATTAAAGCCGAACCAGCCGAACCAGAGGATCAATGTACCCAAAGTTGCCAATGGCAAATTAGCGCCGGTAATTGCATTAATCTCACCATTTGGACCGTATTTACCTCTGCGCGCACCAAGCAGTATCACACCGGCCAAGGCGGCAGACGCACCGGCTAAATGGACAACACCTGAACCGGCGAAATCCTTAAAGCCAAACTGGTCGTCCAGATTCAAGCCAAATACGCCTTCTGCTCCCCAGGTCCATGAACCTTGCATTGGATAAATAAAGCCAACCATAAACAGAGAGAACAGCAAAAACGCCCAGAGTTTCATCCGCTCGGCAACAGCACCGGAGACAATCGACATACAGGTTGCGGCAAATACCACTTGAAAGAAAAAGTCAGACGCACCTGAATAAATTGCACCGCCGCTAATACCATCTTCACGCTCGGAAAAACTCTTCAGTGTTTCAGTGACATCAACAACACCAATACCACTCAGGAAAAAGTTGCCGCCGTACATAATGGCGTAACCACAGGCGAGATACATGATGCTGGCGGTTGCGTAGAGCACAACGTTTTTGGTCAAGATTTCCGTTGTGTTTTTAGCGCGGACCAAACCGGATTCCAACATCGCGAAGCCAGCTGCCATCCACATGACCAAGGCACCGCAAATCAAAAAATAGAAGGTATCAAGGGCATACTGGATATGGTAAATATTGTCTTCCATTAGTCTTCCTCGTCAGCGATAAGCTCAATCAAAAAAGGCTCCTTACCTGCGCAAGGAGCCTTCTGCTAACAATTACATGTGGTAGCCACGCTCACCGTGTTCTGCAGTATCAAGACCTTCGGTCTCAACTTCTTCAGTTACACGCAGACCGATTACGATATCGATCAGTTTGAACGCGATGAAAGACACTACACCGGACCAGAGGATGGTGATCAATACACCTTTGGTTTGGATCCAGGTTTGTGCGCCTATACCCGCGAAGCCCCAAGTGCCAGCAACGTAGTCGTACACACCGGTACCACCGAGGTCTGGGCTGTTAAACACGCCAGTCAGGATCGCACCAACGATACCGCCTACGCAGTGAACGCCGAATACGTCGAGTGAATCGTCATAACCCAACCAAGCTTTCAGTTTGATTACGGCAACCATACAGATGAAGCCACCAGCGATACCGATTACCAGCGCGCCCATCGGGCCAACCCAACCACAAGCTGGAGTGATTGCAACCAGACCAGCAATCGCACCTGAAGCAGCGCCCAGCATGGTTGGTTTACCGCGGATTACCCACTCACCGAAGGTCCAGGCCAATACTGCAGCAGCAGTTGCAAGGAAGGTGTTGATGAATACTTGCGCAGCGAAGGCGTTAGCTTCCAGGTTTGAACCCACGTTGAAGCCGAACCAACCCACCCACAGGATCGCAGCACCCACCATAGTGAATGGCACATTGTGTGGAGCAAGAGAAGAATTACCGAAACCTTTACGCTTACCGATCAGGATACAACCTACCAAACCTGCGATACCGGCGTTGATGTGAACTACGGTACCACCGGCAAAGTCCAGCGCACCCAGTTGGAAGATATAACCTGCACCAGCGGTTGCAGCAGCGGCAGCATCAGCAGTGGTGTAAGCGTCAGGACCGGCCCAGAACCACACCATGTGTGCCACTGGTAAGTAGGCGAAGGTGAACCAGATCACTGCGAAGATCAGTACCGCAGAGAACTTCATACGCTCAGCGAACGCACCTACGATCAAGCAAGGAGTCAATGCAGCGAAGGTCATTTGGAACGCAGCGTACATATATTCAGGGATATAAATGCCTTTAGAGAAAGTCGCTGCTGGCAGCAAGTTACCGGCTGCGTCGAGCATATCTTTCAGGAACAAGCGGTCGAAACCACCGAAGAATGCCGTGCTGCCTTGGGTAAAGGCGAGTGAGTATCCGTAGATCGACCAGAGAACGGCGATCAAACAGAAGGTCACGAACACTTGCATGGACAATGACAGAATGTTTTTGGCGCGAACCATACCGCCGTAAAACAGCGCGAGGCCCGGCAATACCATGAAGATAACCAGCAAGGTTGCGGTCAGCATCCAGGCGATATCGCCCTTCTCAAAAGTAGCGGCAACCGGTGCAGCTTCCTCTTCAGCAGGTGCAGCGGCAGCTTCTACCGGCGCTGCAGCTTCAGCAGCGGGTTCGACTACGGCTTCAGCAGCAACAGATGAAACAGCGTCAGCAGCAGGTGCAACATCATCCTGTGCCCAGAGGCTGCCGGCGGGCAGCATTAGCGCGGCCAGTAAGGCCAGCGGTGCGAGCTTGGCGCCCATACGAATTAGTTTATTCACGAATAAATTCTCCTGAGTGATTTACTGATGCTAGCAAGCTGTACTGACCTGCCCGCTTGTTATTGATCTAAAGAGCATCGTTACCGGTTTCGCCGGTGCGAATACGCACCACTTGCTCCAAATCGGAAACAAATATTTTCCCGTCACCAATCTTGCTGCTGTTGGCAGCTTTACTGATCGCTTCCACTACTGTGTCGGCTTCAGCATCAGAGACGGCAATCTCAACTTTGGTTTTCGGCAAAAAATCCACCACGTACTCTGCCCCGCGGTAGAGTTCAGAGTGGCCTTTCTGACGGCCAAAGCCTTTTACTTCTGTGACGGTCATACCGTGCACGCCTATGTCGGAGAGGGCTTCACGCACCACATCCAGCTTGAACGGCTTGATGATCGCTGTTACCAATTTCATCGATTGCACTCCTGAAAAAATCCCGAACCGGAAGGTGCGGGAAACACCGGAAATACTGCTTGAATAGGAAGTTGTCGCTGAAAAGCCGGCATTAACTACTCAATAGCGATTTTGCACAGAGCAGGCCAATTTCATTAAATTCATTAAAATCATATAGATAGCTATATTCCGTGGCCTCAAAACAGCAAATATCTAAGTTCGCATACAAGCCATGCACCATTTTCGATCAACCGGTTAAACAACAAGCACCAATAGTGCACATCGACACCTGAAACCACATATTGAGTAAATTGAGATGCCCCGCCGCCAGTTCACTGCGGGTGCAGCAACGCGGGGGAAAAGGTACACTCCGGTATCGCACGCACAGAGCGCGCCCTATCGATCACGAGAATGAAAAATGATTAAAGACCTGGCCCAGCGCCTGTTGGATGAACTGCAAACCCAATTCCCGAATGCCGACCAAATACTGCCGAAACGCGAGCTGCACATCGCCCTGCAAGCCGCGCTGGCAAAACTGGATTTGGTTACCCGGGAGGAGTTTGATGCCCAAGCGGCGGTACTGCAGCGCACCCGCCAAAAACTGGAAGCGCTGGAACAAGCATTGGCGCGTCTGGAACAGTAAATTAAGGCGGGACGGACAATTGTGTTCGTCCGCCCGATTGCTTTATAGTCGGGGCGCAATCAGCGGCAGGAACCGCGAAACCCAAAAAAATCGTTCAAAAACAAACACAAGGATCGTCAATGTCACTCGCCATCGTAAACTCGCGCGCCAAACTTGGCATCAATGCCCCGCAAGTCACTGTTGAAGTCCACATCTCCAACGGCTTACCCAGTCTCTCCATCGTCGGCTTGCCCGAAACGGCGGTAAAAGAAAGTAAGGATCGGGTGCGCAGCGCCTTGATCAACAGCCACCTGGAATTTCCCGCCCAGCGAATTACCGTCAATCTCGCACCAGCCGATTTGCCAAAAGAAGGCGGCCGCTACGATTTACCCATCGCGCTCGGCATACTCGCCGCCTCGGGGCAGATCCCGCTCGAACAATTGGAACGCTACGAATTTCTGGGCGAACTCGCGCTCTCTGGCGAATTGCGCTCAATTAGTGCGGCGCTTCCCGCTGCACTTGCCTGCGGCGACGCCAAACGTGACTTGATTATTAGCACCGACAACGCCAACGAAGCCGCCTTTAGCAGTATCACGCGCGTATTTGGTGCAGCTAACCTATTGCAGGTGTGCGCCCACTTGCACCAACGCGAACAGCTGCCGCTGGCCGTGGCAAAGCAAGATAACAGCGAAGTTGCGCAAGATCCCTTGGATATCCTCGACGTAAAAGGCCAATCACAAGCCAAACGCGCCTTGGAAATCGCCGCCAGTGGCGGCCACAACCTGTTGTTTTATGGCCCACCGGGAACTGGAAAAACCATGCTCGCAAGCCGCTTACCGGGAATCCTGCCGGGTTTAAGTGAGCGGGAGATGCTGGATGTCGCGGCGATTTATTCAGTCGCGGCGCAATCGCAGGATTATCACTGGCGTCGCCGCCCATTTCGCGCGCCGCACCATACAGCCTCGGCAATCGCGTTGGTGGGGGGAGGAAGCAATCCCAAGCCAGGAGAAATTTCGTTGTCGCACGCAGGTGTTTTGTTCCTTGATGAATTACCCGAGTTTTCAAGAAAAGTATTGGAAGTATTGCGCGAGCCACTCGAAAGCGGCGAAGTACGCATTTCGCGGGCGCGCAGTCAGGCATGCTTTCCTGCGAGGTTTCAGCTGGTCGCTGCAATGAATCCCTGCCCCTGTGGATATCACGGTAGCGATGCAAATCGCTGTCGCTGCACGCCAGATCAAGTGAAACGCTATCGCGATAAAATTTCCGGGCCACTTCTTGATCGTATTGATATGCACGTACCCGTAAGAGGCTTACGCCAAGGCGAATTACAAAATAAAAGCCAGGGTGATAACAGTGAAATTATCCGTGCGCGTGTTGAGCAGGCGCGTGCGCGGCAACTTGCGCGGCAGGGAAAAGCAAACCATCAATTAAGTGCGCCGGAATTGGAAGTGCATTGCGAATTGAGCGCGAGTGATAAGGCGTTACTTGAGCAGGCGATTACCAAATTGGGATTATCAACCCGTGCTTATCACCGCGTGCTGAAATTGGCGCGCACCCTTGCCGATATGGCCGGGCGCGAACAGGTCAATACAGTGGATATTAGCGAGGCTTTAAGTTACCGCACACTTGATCGCCAAAGCGGCAATTAAATTGATCATAAGCGAGAAAAATTTAATTGAGATTCAGATGTTGATGCTCAGTCGACATCTGCAACCAATTCAAAATTTCAAGATAGGATTTGGGCGCAGAAAAATAATAGCCTTGCATCAAATCGCAGCCCATTTCTTTTAGCCACTCTTTTTGCTCTTTGGTTTCCACACCTTCAGCAACAACTAGTTTGCCAAGGTTGTGCGCCAGCATAATCATCGCCGACACCAAACGTTTATCGCTGAGACTGCGATTTAATTCTTGCAAGAAACCCAAATCGATTTTTACCGTGCTGATCGGCAACCGCTGTAAATGCAGCAGCGATGAGTTGCCCGCACCAAAACTGTCGAGTAAAAAATTAATACCGAAAAATGACAGCGGCCGCATGCACAGCGACACCAGTTCGATATTGTCGGCAAAAACGGTTTCGGTAATTTCAAATTCAATATCGCCCGGTTGGATATCGTTGTCGGCAAAAATGCGCGCAACTTCGTGCACCAAATTATCGTCTTTAAATTGCCGCATGGATAAATTAATCGCCATCATCAACGGGCCATCCCAAAATTCCTGCAACAATTTTAAATCGTTACAGGCTTGGCGAATCGCCCAATAACCTAAGGCGGTGATGATGCCGGTTTCTTCAGCGGTAGCAATAAAATCGCTGGCATTCAAAATGCCGACGTCGGGTTTATCCCAACGCAACAGTGCTTCAAGCGCGATAACTTTTCCGGTGCTCACATCGACACGCGGAATATAGTGCAATAAAAATTGCTGTTTTTTTAACGCCATGCGCAAATCGGATTCGAGCCGCAATTGGCGGCGCACATCCTGGTTCATCATCTCGGTGAAGAAACGATAATTGCTGCCGTCATCTTGCTTGGCTTTGTACATCGCCATGTCGGCGTGTTTCAGCAGTGTGTCGGCATCGCGTCCGGCTTGCGGATAAATGGCAATGCCGATACTGCAACCTACCACCACTTCGTGGCCGTTAATTTCGGCCGGTTGTTCGATGGCCTTAATCACTTTTTCCGCGATGTGCGCGACATCGGTATTGACCGCAATTTTTTGCAGCAGCAGGGTAAATTCATCGCCGCCCATGCGCGCAACTGAATCGCTGCGACGCAAGCAGGCATTCAAGCGCTCGGCGCAAATGCGGATAATTGCATCGCCGGCATCGTGACCAAAATTATCGTTTACTTGTTTGAAGCCGTTGAGGTCGATAAACATCAGGGTAAAGCTGGCGTTATCGCGTTCAGCCAAATGGATGGCGTGCTCGAGGCGATCACGAAATAAAATCCGGTTGGGAACGTCGGTAAGCGGGTCGTAATGGGCGAGACGGGTGAGGTGTTGCTCGGTGCGCTTGCGTTCAATCGCATAGCGTATTGCGCGTTCCAATAGCAGATGATCGATTTGACCTTTAATCAAATAATCGGCGGCACCGGCGCGAATGGCTTCGCGATCAACTTCGGTTTCCATTTCGTCGGTCATCACGACTATGGGGGTTTGGCATGCTTGGACGCGCGCAGCGTTTAACAAGTCGCGCGCATTCGAATCGCCCCAATAATAATCGAGCAGAGCGACATCAAATTGCTGGGTCAAAATTTTATTCAGGGCGAGATCAAGCTGGTCGCACCACACCAGCTCATATTCAACATGGCGAATGTGCGACAAAATCTCGGCGATAAGCAGGTACTCGCCCTGCTCACGGTCGATAAATAAAATTTTTACCTTGTTATCCATAGATCACTGTCCCTTAAACCCACTTAGTGGGCGCTAGCTCAATCTGCCATTCAAGAACTAATGGTAGCAGCCGCCCCAGCCAAACTAAACGGCCTGTTATATAACAAATAACCCCTACAAACCCTTCACACTTGCCTTGTAGTTATAGCAGTGAAAACGCCATTGCAAGCATAGTCGAGCTTGTTAGAATGCTCGCCCATTTGTTTGGCGCCATTTACTCGCAGCGCCTACTGCTCAGGCATTGCACACTGTGACCCAACTCAACCCGCGCCAAAAAGAAGCCGTTCTGTATATCGATGGCCCCTGCCTGGTATTGGCCGGTGCGGGCAGCGGCAAAACCAGTGTAATTACGCGCAAGATCGCCTATTTGATCGAGCAGTGCGACATGCCTGCGCGCCACATAGCCGCGCTCACTTTTACTAACAAAGCGGCGCGCGAGATGAAAGAACGCGCCAGCAAACTGGTGAAAGGCAGCGCTTCAAGAGGCCTGACGGTATCAACCTTCCACAATCTCGGCCTCAATATCATCCGCCGCGAGCACAAAAGCCTGGGCTTTAAACCCGGCTTTTCCATTTTCGACTCCGAAGATGCCCGCTCACTCCTGAAAGAATTGATGCTCAAAGATGGCGATCTCGATAGCGACCATCTCGATGTGGTGCAGAGCCAGATTTCCAACTGGAAGAATGACCTGATCAACCCCGGCCATGCATTAAGCAAGGCGCAAAGCCCCGGTGAGCAGACAATCGCACTGATTTACCAGCGCTACAATCAGGCGTTACGCGCTTACAACGCGGTCGACTTTGACGATTTGATCCTGATTCCGGTGGAATTGTTCCAAAGCAACGCCGAAGTTTTGGGGCGCTGGCAGCGCAAAATCCGCTATCTGCTGGTAGATGAGTACCAAGACACCAACTCCAGCCAGTATCTGCTGGTACAACTGATTGTCGGCGATCGCGGCAAGTTAACGGTGGTGGGCGATGACGACCAGTCGATCTATGCCTGGCGCGGTGCGCGGCCGGAAAACATGAGTTTACTCAAGCAGGATTATCCGACCTTGCGGGTGATCAAACTGGAGCAAAATTATCGCTCCACCAGCCGCATCCTGCGCGTGGCCAACCATCTCATTGCCAACAACCCACACGAATTCGATAAAGCCCTGTGGAGTGAGATGGGTCTGGGTGACCCTATCCGCGTGCTGCGCTGCAAAAATGAAGAGGCCGAAGCCGAGCGGGTGGCGACGGAAATCATCACCCAGCGTTTGCAGAAACAATATAAATTCCGCGATTTTGCCGTGCTTTATCGCGGCAACCATCAGGCGCGGCTGCTGGAAATGAAACTGCAGCACCACCAGATTCCCTACAAGATGAGCGGTGGCTCGTCGTTTTTTGGCAAAACCGAAATCAAAGACGTGATGGCCTACCTGCGCCTGATCGTAAACCCCGATGATGACAACGCTTTTTTGCGCGTTATCAACACCCCGCGCCGCCAGATCGGCACCAGCACCCTCGAAGCGCTGGGCGGTTACGCAAGCGAACGTGAGATCAGTCTATTTGCTGCGCTGGATGAGATAGGCTTGCAGAGTCGTATCCCCGAGAAAAACCTTGAGCGGTTACAGCGCTTTGGCCACTGGATTAAACAGGTCGGCCAAAATTGCCGGAGCGAAAATCCGGTCAATGCGATTCGCGAAATGCTCAGTGACATCGACTACGAAGGCTGGCTCTACCAGAACTCCAACACCCCCAAGGCCGCCGAAAAGCGCTTGGAAAACGTGTTTTATCTGGTCGAATCACTACAAAAAACCCTCGATAAAACCGCTAACGACGATGAAGAAGAGGAATCGCGCATAGAAGATGCCATCGCCAAACTGGTGCTGCGCGATTTGATGGAGCGGCAGGAAGAGGAAGACCTGAGCGACCAGGTGCAATTGATGACCTTGCACGCGTCCAAGGGGCTGGAGTTCCCCCACGTCTTTATGGTCGGACTGGAAGAGGAACTGCTGCCACATCGCAACAGTATCGAAGACAACAATATCGAAGAAGAGCGCCGCCTGACGTACGTGGGTATTACGCGCGCGCAAAAAACCCTGTCGATGACCCTTGCGGGCAAGCGCAAACAATTCGGCGAAATGAGCGAAACCACCCCCAGCCGCTTTTTGGATGAACTGCCACCGGAGGATGTCGAGTGGGAAGGTTTTGGCGAACAGAGCGCAGAAAAGAATGTCGCCAAGGGTGCAGAGACGCTCTCCAATCTGCTCAACCTGTTTGATTAATCCGCTGGTTTACAGCGCCGATTACCTATCACCAGTTTGCGCATTTGCTCAAACTGCCACCTGAACTACCATTTCCTGCCTTCAACCTGTACCCCCGTCCTCATCTGCAATAACCCCCTTGTTTTCCAATCGCTTACTGCACCAGCCGGATGCATTTCGCCTGCAATCCGCGCCTGATCCGCACCCAAACAGTCACCAGTTTGCGCTTCCTTCCCAAACTGGTGCGACACCATAGCGCAAGATGTTGAGTATGACGCCCCATGCTCTCGCACGAGGAGCATTCTTGATAAAAAAACATTACAGAGAGGCTTTGCTATGCATCCCCACAACAATAAACAATCCCATCGCTCAACCACCGCAGCCCCCGTTTTCCATCGCTCACTCTTGGCACTTTGCATCATGGCGTTGGCAGCGCCAGTTGTTGCGCAAACTGACGGCAGTGTCGACGAAGTCGTGGTCACCGGCGTACGCGCCAACCTGCAAAGCGCGCAAGAAATTAAACGCAATGCGGACACGGTAGTCGATTCCATTTCCGCCGAAGACATAGGCTCCCTGCCCGACCGCAGCGTACTTGAAGCTATGCAGCGGGTGCCCGGTGTATCCATCGAACGCTTTGCTTCAGCCAATGATCCGGACCACTTCAGCACCGAAGGTTCCGGCGCGGTGATTCGCGGTATGAACGCCACCCGCTCGGAGTTCAACGGGCGCGATTCCTTCACCGCCAACTCCGGCCGCGGCTTGAGCTTTCAGGATGTACCGCCTGAATTGATGGGCGGTGTGGACATCTACAAAAACCAGACTGCCGATATGATCGAAGGCGGAATTGGCGGCACCGTAAGCCTGCGCACCCGTAAACCATTCGATTCCGACGGTCGTGTAGTCGCCATCTCTGCCGACTACTCCTACGGCGATATGGCCGAAGATTGGACACCCACTGTATCTGCACTCTACAGCGACCGCTGGGATACAGATGCGGGTGAATTCGGCCTATTGCTCAATGTTGCCGACTCATCGCTGACCGGTATGTCCAACGGTATCCAGAGTGATGCCTATGTAAAATACGACGCTTCGGTACTTGCGGGTGCTGAACGTTTTGTCGGTGCAGATGGCAAAGGCACTGTGTGGATGCCAAACGGCTCCAACGCCTTGATGAAGACTGACGAGCGCGACCGCCAAGGCTTCGCAGCCGCGCTGCAATGGAAAAACACCGATGAAACCATTCTCGGGACTTTCCAATATATGCGTTCTGACGCTGAGTTAAACTGGACTGAATACGCCATTAAATATCAGGGCGGCTACTACGACGAAGGCTCAAAAACAGACGTACGCCGTACCCGTCCGCTGGAAGGCACTGAATTCAGCTTCACCGATGAAGGTATTTTTACCGCCGGTACCCTTACCGATTCCGATGGCTGGCGCTCGGCTGATGGCAACACTAATCGCATCCCGCGTGCCTGGGGTGATGATCCGGTGAATATCCCGCAATGGGGCCACATCTTCTCCACCGATACCCGCTACAAAAGCACGCGCACACTGGTGGATGATTACTCGTTCAACCTGAAATTCACCCCCAATGACAACTGGGAATACTCGCTCGATCTGCAATACATCGACGCAAGCACCGACGATGACGACGTAACCGTAATGCTCGCCACCCATGCGATGCAGGACTACGACACCCGTGGCAGTACGCCGTCGCTGACCCTGATCGAGCCCTGGAACGGCTTCCGCACCAAGAATCCGGATATATACGCCACCGGCTTCCCCGGTTTTTCCGGTGATCCAGCGGGCGATAGCAACTACTTCCAGGACCCGACTTCCTACTTCTGGCAGGCGGCAATGGATCACTACGAGCGCTCTGAAGGCGACTCACTGGCAAGCCGCATCGATATCAAACACACCTTGGACGACAACTTTATCACCAGCATCAGCGGCGGCTTGCGCCTGGCCGAGCGCGAGCAAACTGTGCGCTCATCCATTTATAACTGGGGTGCGCTGGGGCCACGCTGGCAACAAGATATCTACTGGGCGGATCTGGAAAAAGTATCCGGTCAGGAATATACCCAAGTCGACTGGAGTGATTTCCATCGCGGCGGTGTGCTGACTATTCCCGGCGACGGCATGTTGCACGCATCACCTTCATTGGTAAAAGACGTGATTAACGGGCGCGAGCTATTAGCCGCAGCGGGTTCATTTATCCCTGCCAACAAGCGCGCAGGCACCACGGATTTCTTCACGCCCTCAGAAGTCTATGTCACCAAAGAAACCAACGAAGCTGCTTATGTAAAAGTGGATTTCGGTTCCGATGATTACGCGCTGCGCTTTAGCGGTAACCTCGGTTTGCGTTATGTACGTTTGGAGCGCGATGCACTCGGCTCGGTACAGTACCCGGATTTGGTTCCCGACTCAGCGGCTCCGGCCGGTATCAGCCTGCCATTGACCAGCGCAGCAGTAGAAGCCTGGACAGTACAAGCCAGTCAGGCGCTTTATGAGCAAGGCGGTTACGCTGATCTGGCCGCTGCACGCACTGCATTACTGGCAATGCCTTCATCAAAATGGACGAGCGACCCGAACAACTTCCTGAGCAACGATGAGCGCGGCTTTGGCAACAATGCCTTCACCGTGCAAAACGCCAACTCGACCTATTCCGCAACCCTGCCCAGCCTCAACCTCAAAGTGGAGCTGAGCGATGATTTGATCTCCCGCTTCGCGGTCGCCAAAGCTATCGCCCTGCCGGATATGGAAGCGGTGAAAAACCAGGCCAACCTCAGCTCGCTGGCGTTGAATATTGAGCAACCAGAGCGCGATCCATTAAATCCATCAGCTGGTGGCGGTATTCTCGGCGCCGAAGTTGCCGGTTGGAGAGGCAGCTCGGGCAACCCTGGCCTCAAGCCAATGGAATCGACCCAATTCGATGCCTCCTTGGAATGGTACTTCGCCAGCGTTGGCTCCCTTACCACGACGGTGTTTTACAAAGATCTCTCCAACTTCTTTGTCTACGGCACCTTCGCGCGCAATTTCACCAACCCGGTTTCCGGTGTTACCCAAACAGTTGAGGTGGAAGGCACCCGCAACGGTGGCGATGGCACCATGCAGGGCTTTGAAGTTGCCTATCAGCAGTTCTACGACATGCTGCCAGCACCTTGGGATGGTTTAGGTTTGCAGGTGAACTACACCTACATCGACGCCAACGGTGTGCCTAATGGTGGCGATGAAAGTGCTGACGGCTTCGCTGGCACCGCAACGGATACCGGTGCGCGCGTTGATTTGGCTAATGTACCGCTGCAAGGTCAATCCAAAGACACCTTCAACGTAGTCGCCATGTACGACAAGAACGACTGGTCATTGCGTCTGGCTTACAACTGGCGCTCCAAGTACCTGCTGACCACACGCGACGTGATCAGTAAGTATCCGCTGTGGAATGATGCTTCCGGCTTCCTCGACGGCTCGGCCTTTTACAACATCAACGACAACGTGACCGTCGGCTTGCAATTGACCAACATCGCCAACACCCAAACCAAAACCATCATGATCCTCGATGGCGAAGGTGCAGAAGCTGGACGCTCATGGTTTGTGAATGACCGCCGTGCAGCGCTGATCTTGAAAGCGACCTTCTAATATCGGCAATGAGCAAATCCCACGGACGGGATTTAGCGCAGTAAAAAAATAAACCCTCGCCATTTCACAATGGCGAGGGTTTATTTTTTGGAGCAGGAATTTTTTAAGCGGAAATTGGCCAATCAGCAGCTTATTTGCTGTGATCGATCATGTAATCCACCGCTGCTTTCAGTTCGTCATCAGTACAAGCTGCACACATACCCTTAGGTGGCATGGCGTTGAAACCGTTGATCGCATGGGTGTAGAGAGTGTCTTTACCCTTGGCGATACGCGGCGCCCAATCAGCGGCAGTACCGTACTTGGGCGCGCCCATTACACCAGCACCGTGACAGGTGGTGCAGAAACCGGAAAAAACATCCTTACCTGATTTTGGGCCTGCCGCAGCGGCTGGTGCAGGTGCAGCAGCACATTCATCACCTTGCATACAGGTAGTGCCCACAGGAGCGATACGCGCCTGCACATCATCTTCTTTAGCTTCTTTGGCGACAGCAGATCCGGCAACCAGACCGGCAACTAACAGAATTCCGAACAATTTTTTCATGTGGCTCACGGTGTTTTCCTCATTTGTATCAGGCTGCTGAAACCCTGCTTCAGCACACCTATTGTAAATTCATTCGATCTGGCATGGATCGGGGCGGCGCATTATAGCGGCAAATACCCACACAGGCGATGGCAGTATTTAATTGTCTCGCTAAGAATAGTGGCGCAATTTGATCTGCCTCATTCAACTGATATGCTTATTGCCAAGACTTATACCCATCGCAGGATTTTGGCAGGTATGGAATATAACAGCGTCACCTTTGTTGCCTACTTTAGCGCGGCGGTCGTTTCTGCCCTGCTGACCATGACCTATCTGTACCAATTGACGCGCAAACAAAAGACCTGGCTGTTTGCTGGCGCAGCGACTGTCCATACTTTGCACCTCGGCGCTATCGCCCTCTCCTTTTCAGAATATTCTATTCCGCTGTATTTGCTGATCATTTTTGAGTATTTGCACTTTAATGCCTGGGTTTTCTGCATCGGTCTCAGCCTTAAACGCAATTCCCAGCGTAAACAGCTACCCACCAGTCTGCAATTGCTGTTCAGCGGCGGCTGGCCGATCACCGCGCTCGCAATCGGCATGATGTTTATTCCCAACGCCAACCAAGCGGGATTATCTGTCTGGTTCGCATTAGGGTTGGCAGTCATCGCATTAGTCAGCGTCGAACAGCTTTATCGTTACGCCGGTGAGAATGACCGCCAGATCAAGCTGCTGTGTATGAACCTCGCGGCGATTTTCCTCTACGACATCTATCTATTTACCCACGCACTCATCTTCAAAGGCCTCGACCCCATGCTCTGGCAATCGCGCGCAGCGGTATCCATGGCCACCTGTTTGTTTATGGCATTGGGCGGCATCCTGCTATTGCAGCGCACCGAACGCCCCGCCAACTTCAACTTATCCCGCCCCATTGCGTTTTACACCACCTCATTAGTCGGCGTCGGCGTATTGATTACCGTGCTCTCGCTCGGAGGTTATTACGTGCGTTTGTACGGCGGCAACTGGGGCACAGTCTTTTACAGCCTGTTGCTGGTGGGCGCGGTATTGCTGATTGCGACCGTCTTTATCTCCAGCCGCATTCGCATGAAGCTTTCGGTGCTGATCAACAAACATTTATTCCGCTACAAATACGATTATCGCAACGAGTGGCTGCGCCTGATCAATTATCTCGCCCAGCCCGCCGAGGCCAGCGAAGTAAACCAACGCGCATTTTTTGCGGTTGCCTCAACCACCAAAGCACCGAGCGGCGCCATCTGGCTGCGCAAGCAAGGTTTTTATGAGCCCGTATATCGGGCCAACCTGCCGAGTTTTGTCGACCTGCAAGAAGAGCCGGTCGACAGCGCCTTTTGCCGTGCGTTTATTGAATCCGAATGGGTTTTCATTCCTGACAGCGGCGATAACGAAGCACTCAGCCAACACAATGAATTGCTACCACATTGGGCGCACAATATTCCCGATCTCTGGTTGATGTTCCCACTGATTGTGGGTGAAGAACTGGTAGGGTTTATGGCGCTCACCAAACCGGGCGGGGACGAAACCCTGACCTGGGAAGATCTGGATTTATTGAAAACCATGGGCCGCCAGATCGCCAGTTACCTCAAACGCCATCAACAGGCCGAGCAATTAGTAGAGGGCCGCCAATTCGATACCTATAACAAACTGGTCGCATTTATTATCCACGACCTGAACAACCTGATTGCGCAACAGGCGCTGGTGGTGCGCAACGCCGAGAAACACAAAGACAATCCGGCCTTTTTTGAAGATGCAATCAAGACCATTAGCAACTCGGTTGACCGCATGAACAACCTGCTGAAAAAATTGCGCCGCGACGATTCCGATTTGGTGAAACGCTTGTCGATTATGGAAGTCATCCAGCAAGCCATCAGCGAATGTCATCGCAGTAGCCCCAAACTCACTGCCGAAATACAAACCACCAATCGCACGATCAATGCAGATCAAGTCAGATTGGTGATGACCATCACCAACTTCATTAAAAATGCGCAAGAAGCCACGCCAGACAACGGTCTTGTTCATGTTACACTGCAAATTCACAACAACTGGGCAGTCATCACTATCGAAGACACCGGTTCCGGTATGGATTGGGATTTTATCCACAACCGCTTATTCAAACCGTTTGAAACAACCAAATCCGGCAAAGGCATGGGTATTGGTGTTTATTTATCGCGTGAATATATTAGTGAGCTGAGCGGCACCTTGAACGTCGCCAGCGAATTGGGTGAGGGCACCACAATTACCATCACCCTCCCATTGAACAAGGATTAGCGCAATCGCATGAGTAAAACGACCATCTCCAAACCTATTTTGCTCATCGTTGAAGACGATGCAGGCCTGCAAAGCCAATTGCGCTGGCACTTTGACCAATACGAAACCATCGTCGCTGACAACCGTCAGGACGCCATAGCTGCACTCCGCCTACACGAAGCATCCGTCATTATTCAGGATTTGGGTTTACCACCTGACGAAGATGGTGTAGACGAAGGTTTCAAATGTATCCAGGATATTTTGCGCATATCCCCCAATAGCAAAGTTATCGTAATGACCGGCAAAACCGATCGCGATAACGCCCTGCGCGCTGTCGCCATGGGCGCTTACGATTTCTATCAAAAACCGGTTGATCCAAACACACTGGATTTGATTGTGCAGCGCGCTTTCCACATCCACGAATTGGAAGACTACAATCGCCGCTTGAGCCTCTCGCAACAAGAACCGCTGGAAGGCCTGATCACCAACGATCCGCAACTGCTCAAAATCTGTCGTCAACTCGAAAAAATATCCCCCACCACGGTCACCTGCACCCTGCTCGGCGAAAGCGGCACGGGTAAAGAAGTAATGGCACGCGCAATCCATCAATTGAGCCCGCGCAAAACCAAACGTTTTGTCGCTATCAACTGCGCCGCAGTGCCAGAGAATTTGATCGAGAGCGAACTCTTCGGCTATGAGAAAGGCGCCTTCACCGGCGCCAATAAAACCACCATCGGAAAAGTAGAAACCGCCAACGAAGGCACCCTGTTTCTCGACGAAATTGGCGACATGCCGCTCAATCTGCAAGCCAAACTTTTGCGCTTTCTGCAAGAACGGGTTATTGAGCGTGTGGGTGGAAGATCAGAGATTCCTGTGGACGTTCGCGTGATCTGCGCAACCAACAAAAATCTCGAAGAAATGGTAAAAGCCGGCAGCTTCCGCGAGGACTTGTTCTACCGAATTTGCGAGATGACGGTAGTCATTCCGCCACTGCGTAACCGTCTCGGCGACAAAGTTTTACTGGCACGTCATTTCAAACTCAAATTCGCCAAAGAACACGGCCAGAATGTCACCGGCTTTACCCCCGACGCAATCGCCGCAATTGAAAACTACGGTTGGCCAGGCAATATTCGGGAAATGGAAAACAAGATAAAACGCGCGGTGATCATGGCCGATGGCAAACACGTCACCCGTGAGGACTTGGGGCTAGCAGAAGCAGGCGAGCTATCACTTAACCTACGACACGTGAGACAAGAAGCAGAGCGTGGCGCCATATTACGCGCACTAAGCATGACGGATAACAATATTTCAGCCGCAGCAAAACTGTTGGGAGTCACCCGCCCAACATTCTATGACCTCATCAAAAAATACGATATGACACAGGAATACCCCTCGACTGTGCATGACCCTGATGAGTAAATGCTTCCAGTAATTTTGCACATATGATTAAAAGCTATAAAAAATCCATATGTGCGGTGACACACATATCACAATAATTGGTTAGCAAATCTCGAAAATCACAAATATTCATCACAAACCCGCTGCTTACTCCTGTAGATGCTAAATATAAGCACTCATTGGAGCATTTAGCCCTTTATTACCAAAAGCAAACAAATTTACGACGCAGGTGTTAACAGATGTACGTGCAAACGAAGAAACTGGCAGCAATCAGCCTATTCCTGCTGTTCTCATCCATTGTGCTCACTGGATGTGGTGGCGCATCATCCGATGAAGGCTCACCAACCACTCCCAGTAGCACAGCAAATAAACCTGATGTCAGCAGTATTGCGACCAGCTCGAACGCACTAAGTTCGATAACGCCGTCATCAGTTGCATCTTCAACCTCTTCAAACTCTTCTTCATTAAGCAGCAAAGAGTCGAGCTCAACACAGAGCTATACGCGCATCTCGCGCTCAAGTAACTCCTCAGTGGCAGTGGATGATGGTAGCCGAGATACAACCCCCCCTGAGGCCACCTCTTTGCAACTTTATCGATTATCGGAAACCAGCATCACTGTTATTTGGGACGATGCGATTGATAATGCAGGAATTAATCACTACAAAATTACTCGTAACGGAGTGGTTATTGCGACAGCAGATATTTCTTCACACATTCTTGTAGACCAAAATCTAGCGGCGGATACGGAATATAACTATGTTATTACCGCAGTTGACTTTTCGGGTAACGCCACAGCATCCCCACCCCTCACTGTACGAACCCTGGCAACATTTAATGGAGCAAGCTCCGCATCAAGTATGAGCAAATCAAGTTCAAGCTCAACACCCAGCTCAAGCTCCAATAGCGCAAACGCCAGCTCACAATCCAGCAGTGGAACACAGCAAATCTTTACTATTACCTGGAATCACCCAACAACAAGGGAGGATGGCGCATTTCTCGACCCAGATGAGATTGGCGGTTACGAAATTCGCTATCGCAAAGCATCTGATAGCCGCTACACCTATATCATTCTGAACGGTAACAGGGCGAATGCATACACACATAAAGGCGATAAAAATACAGAATTTGAAATCGCAGCCTTCGACACCAACGGGGTTTACGGCCATTTCACGAAAATAAGTTATTAATAATAAGAGACAAAAATTGAACTAGGGCTTTTTTTATAAGACCGCGCTATTATGAACCACATCACAAATAATTGGACTTAATAGCGCATTCCCTATGGATTTAAGCAGGAACTTTCAGCAGCTACGTGTAGCACTTCCACTTTTCTCAGCAATCGCAGTTGTGGTTTTTCTCTATAACCCCAGTATCGCGACCTTGTGGGATAAATGGACTTTGTGGGACCAAGATCTTGCCCACTCAATCCCTACTATTGCGGTAATGCTTGCGTTACTGGCAAGAAAAAACTATCGACAAACCGAACCAACAACACACGCTAACTATTATTGGCTTCAGATCCTAGGACTCGCCGCCTGCTCTTTATCTTGGTACCTTTTCGAAAGTTTAAGCATTAGCCTTCCCGCATACTTCGCGTTAATGGCCACATTGGGTCTATTTATTAGCGCAAGTACATCACCATCAGTGATGTGGTCTGCACTTCCCTGCTTGGGACTCTTACTCTTTACTATTCCTATCTGGTCGGATCTAAGCGGCTTGTTAGTAAAACTGGCCAGCACTGTAGTTGGATACACAGTAAAGATGAGCCAAATTACTGTCTTGTTAGACGGCAGCAGCCTTTTTCTGCCAAGTGGAACAATTTACATCGCCGATGGTTGTTCAGGCATACGCTATTTCATAATAGCCCTACTAATGGGTTATATACTCATCCTGCTCAATCAATATAAATGGAGAATGGCACTAGCCACAATAATTATCGCAGCCACATTAGGTTTGCTCGCGAATTGGCTAAGAATTTACCTTCTTGTACTTATTGGCTATCACACAGAAATGCAAAGTAGTTTAATGCGAGACCATGAAACCTTTGGATGGATAGTATTCGCCAGCATTTTAATTCCCGCCATCTATTTTTCTCCCGTACTCAGAGGCAATACCTCTACAATAACTATCCCTAAACGCTTCCGTTTTTTTCCACTTGTTCCACTCGCCATTGGGCCATTACTTCTGTATTTTAATAATGACAACACCACCAAAGAGAATCCGCTCAACCTGAACCACCTTACTGCACACCAATCGGCGACAAGCCAACTCATAGGGACCAAACTACAACCAGGCATTCCCCTAAAAGAAGAAAAATTTATTACGCTTAATCAATTATCAATTCGGGTTGATTTATTCATCAACACCCCACAATCAGGTAGAGACAAAATTGTCCCATTTATTGGCGGGCTGACTGATGGCTCAGAATGGCAGCTAGATCAATCAATAAGCAGCAGCAATAATTTCAAACTGGATATCCATAAAAAAGTTGGAGGAGTGACTAGAGTTATTATCGCCAAACAATATATCGTTGGCGCAATGAAAACAGACAGTTACTGGAAGGCGAAACTTATGCAGATTATCGCAAAGGCCAGCAACAAGAGTTACTTTGGTCTACTAACAGCGCAAGCAAATTGCAAAAACGATTGCACTGAAGAAATTCAGCAGATAAGCCAATCACTAATAACCATTAGCCCACAATAATTGTGGGCTAATGGTTATGTGCAGCAAACAAGCCGCACAATTTTTTTCGTAAAGCTTTAGAGATGCTGTCATTTACCGGTAAAGTAACAAAACGGCAAGCAAATGAATTAGCATTTTCAAGCGATGACGCTATTGTCACTAAACCACCAACTCCATCTACTTTATCAATCGCCACGCAATACATAGCCGACGCGCCAAGCCCCTCATCACGCATGTATGCAAGCAATTTATCTCTTATCTCTCCATCTTTACACAACAATGGGTATCGCAATAAGCGTGCTGCTCTCAATGATGCCAAGGGCAGCAGTTGCTGCAAATTATCAGTGGCATCATCATACATTTGTCGCAAATCAGTTTTGCAACTCGAATAGCTGTTAAAATTCGAGGTTAATAAACTCACACGAAAAGCATCCAATGCCTCAATTTTTTGGAGCGGAATATACTTGGTCTCCCCCAAGCGCAAAAAAGGATTGCGATTTAGAAACATGTAGAAGAAAGGAATAAGCAAAATATTATAAGCACTAATTTTTATTTTTAGCAGCGCCGTGGAGGTTTGAGAGGAAGCTATATGCTGCGAAGCCGCGCATGAAAGCGACCCCCTTGACAACAATAATCCGCCCCCCAATAAGCTTAAAGGCTTTCCTCGACCGAATGAAAAAGTTACATAGTCGGAAAAAAAATGCATCTCATTAGTAGAGGACGGAAACCACTGCGCATTATCTTCAATTAAGCGAGTCGCCAACCCCTTATGGATAATAAGATCTCGCAATTGCTCCAATCGCTCCGCAATCCCTAAAAAATTAATTGCGATTACTGCCACAACTCGATGATCCAATTGAGTACTGAGCTCATCCAAATTGTACGAAGGATCATTAAAAGCTACATCTACGACCACAGGCTCAATACCTGCAAATACACATGCAGCAACGAGATCAGGGCAACAATATCCAGGAATAATTGCGCGAGGAGCAGGTAAATCGGAAAAGTGTGCTTTAGCATCCAAAAGTGCCAACGCCAAGGCGGATGTCCCTGAATCAACCCAATACTTATTATAGGGAAGAATATCTTCTAATAGATTTTCTGAAGATTGCAACAGCGAAATTTTTCTCCCCACCGGAGGTAGATCACCATGTGGCATCATCTGGCTGAAGGCTTCCATATTGTCATTCGCTGACCGGCGATAAATTTAATAGATGCATCCAGCAAAGCAATATTTACCTGCACAAAAAAATACACCAATTTAATTATGGAGATTGACTGTAAATTTGGTAAAAAATGAGCCACAACCGCCACTCCATAAAAAGCTAATTGCCCAATGAACAACAATAAATAAAATCCTCCATTAGATGCGATTAGCGAATTAATCAAGAAGAATGCCAACAAAAACCATGGGGTCATCCAACGCATTAACTTGTGCGAAATCACCTGAAACGAGAAGAAACCAAAACGCCCAAATCCCAATACTTCAGCGTGACGAGATAGCCCCGTCATGCCACGAATCACCGTTCTGATTTTTCGCTGATATTCCTTGGACGGATCTTTTAGATCCTGATAAAAACCTAAAACATCAGGCGCAGTTACCGCACGCAACCCTGCCTTGGCAGTATTCAATGCGGTGTTGAAGTCACTTGGTGAATGAATATCCCATTCATTGCATAGAGATTTACGCACAGCAAAAAATGAACCGCTTAACCCCACCAGCCCAGCAAGCTTGGACTCCTGACGGCGTAACCACATTTCATATTTAACGTATGCCCCCTCTCCCGCCACAACACCATCTTGACCGATAAAACGATCTTCACTCGAAACAGCACCAACTTCAGGATCATCAAAATAAACCATCAATTTTTGAATACCATCATGAGGGATTTGTGTTGCAACATCACTGAACACTAATATTTCCCCACTCGCCTCTTTGATGGCGCATTGCTGAGCATGCTCCTTGCCCAAACGCTCAGGCGCACGTACCAATCTGACTCCGCGAGCAGAATATTCACGCACGATCTCATCAGTTGCATCCTCAGAACAATCGGAGGCGATAATTATTTCAAATTTTCCATCATTCACCACCAACTGAAGGCAATTTTCTATTTTTTCCCTAATTCTTGCCTCTTCATTGTAAGCAGTGACAATAAGTGAAACGCTTTTCTCCTGCTCTGCCACAGCAATGACTGAGGAAACTCGCCTTGCCTCCGCTCGAATTACCAAAATTCGCAAAATAAAAGGATAAATAAAGTAGCTGTATACAGCCGCAATACCAAACAACCAAAACAAAAATGTTAACATTCTGATTCCTACCTGTCCCTAACATATCAAGTGAACAATTCGACATTATGCAAGTCACCGCTTCAACTCCAACGGTCCACCATAAAAATATGATTCTACCCTCTCACATAAGGGTTTTACACATCATTTCTGGTGACCTGTGGGCAGGTGCAGAGGCTCAAGCTTTAACGCTCATTACTACTATTGAAGATTGTGATATTACCGTTGCACTTATGAATCATGGTGAGCTTGAGACAAGGCTAATAAAAGCAGGAATAAACACGATTGTTATTAACGAACGAAGCCTGTCCAGCCTCAAAATAACGCACCAACTTATCCAGCTCATCAAAAGACTTAAACCAGATATCATCCACACTCACCGGCAAAAGGAAAATATCTTAGGCTCTTTCGCAAATTTTATTGCCCATAAAGGCATATCTCGACAAGCAAAATCAGTGCGAACAACACATGGAGCACCCGAATATAAAACGACCGGATTAAAAAAAATTATCAACTGGTTAGATAACTTTTGCGGAAAACATCTACAAGATGCAGTGATATCAGTCTCTAGCAACCTCAAAGAACAACTCAAGCACACATTTCCGGAAAACCTCATACACATCATTCCGAATGGCGCCGACCTTGACGAGCTACAAAAGACAACACCCGCACCAGATATCCGCGCCAACATGGACGACTATTACCATGTTGGCATAGTCGGTAGACTTGAACCAGTAAAACGAATCGATCTATTTATCCATGCTGCCCAACAAATAGTTCAGCGACAACCAACACTCAAAATAATCTTTCATATCGTTGGAGATGGAAAACTTAAACAGGAGCTCATTACCCTCACCCAGGAGCTTGGCATGAGCTCACATATCCAATTTCATGGGCATAGATCTGACTCAACAAGAGTTATTGCATCTTTAGATGTAATAGTGATGTGCTCAGACCATGAAGGGACACCAATGACTGCCCTCGAAACCCTAGCCCTAGGCAAGCCTTTAGTGGCTCACGCCGTGGGTGGATTACGAGAAATTTTGAGCGAATACCCTCAATTGCTAGTCAACAACCATTCAGCAGATGGCTATAGCTCAAAGATAATTGAACTCATCAACAACCCAATTATCCCCTCTCTTAACAATGACTATTCAAGCAGCAGCAATGCAACAAGCACCCGCAATCTTTACCAGCAACTGCTGAAAAGTGTCGAATAAACTTACATGAAATAGCGATTGAGATGCATAACCTATTGAATAAAATGATCTTTTTCGCATGGCATAACAAATGCATATTGATACGCCAACGACCCAGGTTGGTCGCCAATCACTCACTTATCATGGAGATATAAAATGAAACTAGTAACTAAGTTAGTTGCTGCTGGCGCACTACTCGCTGCAGTAAACACAAACGCGGCAATAATTGATTTTGGTTCTGCTGCCTGGACACCTGCAGCTGATGGACAAAACTCCCACACTGTTAGCTACAGCTTCGGCAACGTAACAGCAACTGCTGGCCCCGGTAATGCAAAATTATTCGCCAATGATCCAGTTGATGGTCTTGGAGTAAAGGGTGGCGAAGGCGATGAAATCGATTTGGCAGAGTCAATCACACTGACATTTCAAAATGCACTAAACGTTGTTGGCATCAAGCTCACAGACTTGTTCCCGCGTAATCATGCATCTGATGGCCAGCCAACCGATGGGAATGACCCAGTAAATGGTGAAGTTGCTTCACTCTCCTTTTATCTGGCAGGCAATCTGGTCACTTCACTTCAGATTTACGGACTGAATTCTGTTGGTGCGAATGGCGAACAAGCTTTTAACGTTCCAGGAGCTGGCCTGTATGCAGATAAGATTGTGTTTTCTGCGGGCGGAGCCTACAACGAATACTCAATCAAATCAGTTACCGTACCAGAGCCAGGCATTTTTGCTCTTCTTGGTTTAGGTCTGATGGGTCTTGGCTTGTCACGTCGTCGTCAGGCTCAAAAGTCATAATCTAGAATGAAACAAAAAAAGGCGCCCTTGCGGCGCCTTTTTTATTTAAAAGCTAACGAAATAAAATAACACCTATCACTATGTTAGTATCTCCCAAAACAATCCCCAAGAAACACCTATAATCATCACTAACAAAATAAGTGACAGTCACTGAATAACCAAAGGCTTACTTAGCACTTAATGAAAACAATAGTTATCTTTGAATCTGCTCAAAATTCAGGTGGCTCGACATATCGGGCTGTTGAAATGGCAGCGCGAATCACCGAGCATAAATTTATATTTTTAACCTTTATGCCCCTCAACAAAATCTATCGGGATGAAATTCCCTCTCGCCTGAAAACCAAGCGAATATATTCACTTTATTTTGACTACCACGCCTCCAGCCACATAGAAAAGTTTGAGTCAGTATTTAAAAATAAAATACTCAGATATGCATTTCGGCAATTGATAGAAGCAACACTCTCATTTAGTAAACTCTTAATAGTTTTTCAAGCCATGCTGGCTTTGTCATCATCAAAAGTAGATGTTGTGCAAGGAAACAACGGGGTACATTACCTCCCTTACTGGGTTGCAAAATTAAAAGGAGCCAACTTATTCTTCTATTTTCGCGATCTACGCGACTTCACACAGCATCCCAAAAAAATAATTGCCGCAGCCAATCAATATGTATTTGTTGGCAAAAACCTTATGGAGCAATACATCAAACAACTTGGCTTATCAAAAACGAAATGCATCGTTATTCACTCCCCATTCAATGTCGAAGAAAGAATACAAAAAGAACCTCTTTATGAAGAAAATCCAATAAAAGCAGCAAAAGAAAGCGGTAAAAAAGTCATCATCTGCTCCAGCAGAATCTCTCCCGCAAAAGGGCAAGCAGTTATACTAAAAGCCTATGATTTAATCGCCAAAAGCCATCCAGATACTATGCTGTATTTCGTTGGAGAGGCTGACAACAATGCGCTGTGTACAACCTACCTTGATGAGCTGAATTCACTCATCAGGGAAAAGAAATTATCGAACAATGTTTGTTTTCTCGGATTTCGCAAAGATGTACTACAGCTGACAAAATATGCAGATATTGCAATACAAGCTCCTACTTACTTTGAGGCACTAAGCGGATCGCTAGTTGAGTCTGTGCAACTAGGGACTCCGACCATAAGCTCAGATATCGGCGGAGCCAATGAAGTAATTACAGATGGGGTAAGCGGATTCCTATTTCCACCAGGTGACTTTAAAACCTTGGGAGCGATTATTGAACACGTCCTTAACGATAATGAGAAGGCGCGAGCTTTAGCCGAAAAAGGAAAAAAAAGGGCTCTTGATCAATGGAACCCAGAAAAAATGAAGGAATTACTGTGTAATGTGTATGAAGCCCCTCACAGCAATGCTGCAACGCCAGCACATCAATGCAAAAACAGAGCTAGTGAATAAATCAACTTATGCGATAATGCCACGCCCTAATGCCTAACGAAGAATTAGGCAGTAAAATCATCATCACTAGCAACCCCAAAAGCAAACCAAATTTCGTATTCACACAACCGGCCAGCCGCACAAAAGGAAACGCTCGGCAACTAAACAGCCATTGAGCACTTGTCAACTATGTACATTTTAAAAGTCATACAAAGCATCTATCAAATCCTTAATCGGGAACAAAAAACCAAGATGCTATTAATACAGATATTCTTTGCCTTTTCGGCTTTAGTGCAAGTAATTGGAGTGGCGAGTATAGCGCCGTTTATTGGAATAATATCAAACCCTGATTCAATTCAAAAAAATGACCTCTTGGCCGCCATATATCGTATAGGTCAATTTAAGTCCAATCAGGACTTTATTGTAGGTTTTGCACTACTCTCAATCGCAATGATAGTAATATCTAATGCAATGAGCGCAATCACATTATGGATTCAGCTTAAGTTTTCGGTGTATTTGGGCAGCAACATACAATTTCAACTGTATGAAAAATTTATCAATCGAGACTACCTTTTTCATAAATCAACTAATTACAATCAGCCAATCTCGATCATTTCTGCTGATGCTCCGCGCTTCATTTACATGGTATTGCAACCCTACCTAACTCTATGCAGCCAACTCTTTATCGCCACTATTATTTTGATCGGATTGATATTGATCGATCCAATGATAGCAATTGGTTCCGCTCTTCTTATGGGCGGTGCGTCTCTAGGCACATATTGGATAATAAAGAAATCGCTTAAAAAGCATGGAGATATCGTCACTTATCGCAATAGAACTATTCAAGCCTTGCTGTCTGAGTCATTCATAGGAATAAAGGACATCAAACTAAATTCAATGGAGTCTCAGTACGCTAACAGATACGTGTCAGTTAATAAAAAAGGACTAGATTCCGGTGCTTATATAGCACTTTCAGGAGAGCTTCCGCGCTTTGCAATTGAAACAATATCTTTTGGAGCAATTCTTCTATTTGCAATACTGTTGCTAACTCAAAACTCTAGCAGCGAGAGCATAGTATCCATATTAAGTTTTTATGCTATTGCCGGTTACAAATTGCTACCGACAATGCAGCAGATATACAAATCGATATCAAGTATGAGTGCCAATGGTGCGGTATCGATAGAGTTGAAGCGAAGCCTAGACATTGAAGTAGATAACAAACCGAATACAAAAATATCTCCCTTTGAGGAGGTTAAAAAAATCAATTTAAATAACATTCAGTACAAATATCCAAACACAGAAAAAGGCACTCTTAACAACATCTCACTTCAATTCACCAAAGGTGAACTGAATACCATCGCCGGACCATCAGGCTCAGGAAAGTCAACATTAGCAGATATTATTCTGGGATTGCTTAAACCCACGGAAGGTTCAATTACTGTCGACAATCTGCCAATTCAGGATGACCGACTAGCATCCTATCAACACAGTATTGGTTATGTACCTCAAAATATTTTTATTCTAGATGACACGGTAACTGCAAATATTGCTTTTGGCGTTGCACCAGATGAAATTGACCATGAGAGAGTAACGCGCGCGCTCGAAGAAGCAAATGCAATGGAATTTGTTGAACAACTATCAAATGGTATTCACACACAACTTGGACAAGATGGAAAGCTACTTAGCGGCGGACAAAGGCAAAGACTGGGAATTGCACGAGCTCTTTATAGGCTCAATAAAGTATTGATATTAGATGAGCCAACTAGCGCCCTAGATATAGACTCAGAGCATGACTTAATGCTCTTGTTAAATAACTTGAAAACCAGTGTACTCATCATTGTGATTTCCCACCGTCCAGCAGCAATAAAACTTTCAGATAAGATTGTGTTAGTTTCAGACGGCACCATAATTGCAGATGGCAGTTTTGCAAAACTATATAACGAAAACAGTTATTTCCGCTCAATGATTGAAAAAGGGTTCATGAATTAAATGAACAAGCCTACCCTATTTTTGTGCATTCCTGATCACCCATTTCCCGCAAGAAAGAATGGCATCTCTATTCGATATCAGCCAATAATCGAATACGCTTCAACATTATTTGATGTTCACATGCTTGTAGTGTCCGACCATGAAATATCTACCTCTGATATAGCTGAAGCACAAAAGTTGTGCAAAAAAGTGTCACTGTATATTAGAAAACCCGCTCATACAAATATTGGAAAAAAAATATTCAACCGAATTAAATCATTTGTGCCAGGCAACACACCATTTCCATTTTTATGTTATGACGAGGACTACATTTCCAACTTCATTAAGCAGGAAACACGCAACATCAAATACGATGTTGCACTATGTGTACTTGCAACTTATCAACACCTTGTCCAAAAAAATGTCAAAGCAAATCGATTCACCCTAGATCTTATTGATTCGCCTTATGCAACCGCATGCCGCAAACAAAGCGGATCAATTATAACTTCCATAGATAATTGGTTAATAAAAATATGGGAAAGGAAGGCTTTAAAGTCAGCTGATTATGCATGCTATGTGTCACCGTTAGATCTAAAAATTGGTGCAGGAAAAAATATCGACCATAACAAAGTTGGCGTTATACCGAATGGGCTTTACGTCAATGATTTTTTAAACGAGACACTAGATTATGGCTGCCAAACTATTGGTTATTTAGGCCACATGGGTTATGCACCCAACATCCGCGCAGCACTTAGACTTTACAGAATATTTAAAGAAATTCAACCGCAAGCAAACAATAGTAAGCTAGTAATTATCGGGCGAGACCCTGCCCAAGCTATTAAAGATTTAGCGCTAGATCCAGCGGTAATAGTAACTGGAACCGTCGATAATATTTGGCCTTACGTAAAAGGAATAACTGTCTTTGCATTTCCTATGGAAATTGGCAGCGGTCAACAAAACAAGTTACTGGAGGCCATGGGAGCAGGTATTCCAGTGGTTAGCTCTTCCTTAGGTAACTCAGGAATCGGAGCCAAACATGCCCATGAACTACTAGAGGCCAATAATGATAATGACATTGGCAATGCAATATTGAGCCTACTTAAAAGTGAAAAAGAAGCCAATAGGCTAGCAGTTAATGCAAAACAATTTATTAATCAAAATTATGCATGGCCTGCAATATACAAGAGCTTAAAAAATACTCTTTTAAATTAGATATTTACACTACTGGAACAATAATGTCTCGATACTCAATATTTGGATACTACGGCCACGGAAATGCTGGTGATGAAGCCATTCTCTCAGCACTGATAAATGGGATAAAAAAAAATATCACAGATGCTAAAATTGTTGCGTACTCTGCAGATCCCCAAGAGACGAGATTAACCCACGAAATTGAATCCTATAAATTTTTTTCGCTTGATCCAATATCCTTTATCAAGGGAGTAATTGGCCGAAGTAGAAAAAACTATATCAGTTCATTAATTAATTTCATCAAAACAGATATTGTGATTATTGGTGGTGGTGGAATTTTCTTTGATACACCACAAGAGAGCAGGTGGCTGTTTGGTTACACCAACCTGATTAAAACCGCCAAGAAATTTAATAAAAAAGTGGCTATCGTTGGTGTCAGCATAGGGCCCGTACACAATACCGAGTCAGAAAAAGCAATAACCGATGCATTTAGATTAGTGGATTTAATATCGGTGCGCGATTGCAAGTCAAAAGAATTACTCAACAAATACTATATTGACCCCGAAAAAGTACACATAATTCCTGATCTGGTTTTCACATTAGAATCTTGCCCTGCATCACGCGTAGAAAGTATCCTTCTGCAAGAAAATTTAAATTTCAACGTAAAAAAAACAATTTCATTGACCCCATGCTGTTACAACAAAAACAAACAGGGTTGGATTGATCAATATGTTTCATTTTGCCAGAGTGCAATAAAAGAACTCGGAGCCAATATAGTCCTGATTCCTATGCAGCGAAATGGCACTCATAACGACCATGAGGCAGCGCTAGACATTTTCAACAGTTTGGATTTGGAGTCACAAAAGCATACATTTGTTTTGCAAGGTACATATGCAGCCAATGAAATACAAGGTGTTTTAAGTCGCTCTCATTTCATATTAGCAGAAAGACTTCACGGCTCAATTATGGCGATAAATACGGGCACGCCATTTGCAAGTATAGCCTACATGCCAAAAGTTGACGGTGTTCTTAGCTTAGCCAAACTTAATGATCGAAAAGTCACGATGGAGGATTTTCTTTCTGGTATCTATAAGAGCAGAGCAATTAACTTTATTCAATTTGCCGAGCAAGATAGCGAAAAATTATTGGCAAGCATGAAAAATGCAAAGGCAGAAGCTAGAAGAATATTTAAACAGTTAAAAGATATTTAATTATAAATTCAATTATTAAAGCCACACCAACAAAAAGCCTTAAAAGGAGAATAGCAATCGTCTTGCATTCTTAAGGTAAAAAGTAAACGCAGCCCAGCCGAGCGCCGCTAGGCGCACGTACCCTCTTGAAGGGCACCAATCATCATTAGAGATTGCAGCACGAAGAAGCATCAAATTTTTGCTCAGCAAAGCTTGTCGCTCATCTTTCCAACGATGATCAGTATATTGATCTTTAAAATACCATGCTGGGCATTTGTTAATAGAACTTATTTTTCCACCCGCAACTTTAGCTGAAAGCCCAATAGAACTTCCCTCCGAAAACTCGAGCAATCTACCTGTCGTATAAATAGCGCAACAATCCCAAGTGTTTAGAAATTTTTGGTAATCGCCTTTTGTTTTATTAATCAAAAAAATAGACTCTTGAACAAAAGTCAACTCGTCAAATTTCACACCCATTTTTTCTGAAAGCGCATTAAAAATGCGTGCCTTTTTAAATGCACCGTTAAAACGAATACCCGATTTTTCATGCAATGCTTCTCGCTCAATTTTTTTTTGCAGCGACTCCGCGATAGGAGCAACAATAAAAGCATCACAGTCTAATAGCTCGTCAAAATCAATAGGATCAACTAATCGACTGTCCGCATCAACGAATAAGCATAAACTGTAAAGTTGGAAGGCCTTTTCAAAAACAAACCGCTTATCGTGATAACAAAAGCGAATACCTGTTGACTTGTGTTTCATTGCAATTACATTAGGCAAGTCTCGAAAAAAGTCTGGACTATCTGTCAGTAGTACAAGCTTAATTTCTGGATGAAAAAAAAGTAAATCGAAAGCTAGTAGCTTGGCATGCAATCGATATTGCAGCCCCAAAGCCAGACTGCCAATACAAATGGAATTGTGTAAATCAGGGCTAACATTCATAAGCGAATCAATTTATCCAAAACAATACACAATCATTTCAGCTGTGCAGGGGGATCTAATTACAGAGAGACATACCCCTATATTTATGCACAGTTAAGGCTAAGGAGCAGGAGTAAAATCCAATTTTGCATCCACTTTACTTGGACGAGTAGGCATACTTGCTTCATAGCCCATTACCTTTGCTCTCACGCCTTGTAACTTTCCTTGGCTGTCTACTGCCGTGCTATCGGGTGTTTCAAGTACATTTTGTCCCATAAAATACAAGCCTGATGCATTGCATGCGTTGCAAATCACTCCATTAGTAATTCGATTTACAACCACATTGCCGTCAAAAAAATGCCCCGCCTGATTGAAACCAGCAACTCCATCTTTCATTCCAAAATAGGCCACTCTACCTATAAAAGTATTACGGAATATTGATATTCCACTAAGTGCAGAATTCTGCTCTAAATTGACACTCAAAGCCAAATCATTAGATTTAACCAAATTATTACATACCTCAATATTTCCATATGCAGCACCTAATCCACTCAACCAAATTCCATTACTTCCAACATCAATCAATCTGTTATTTCTTATAAACCAATACGCGGTATCTGCTTTAGGACCAATAGGTATACCACGTGTAATATCGTGCAAGTAATTATCTTCTACTACAACCATCTGCGCTACGTAACCGATTATTCCATACCCCCCATGTAAATCATAAAACTCATTATCTTGAAAAGCCCAATACTTACCAAGTTTGTCGCGAGAAATCATGATTGCGCTTTGGTTATAAGATCCCTCTGTGTAACTCATATTATGGAATTTATTTTTCCTAAAGGTAACATTGTTTGACAATGATCCAATACGAAACCCCATTCTGTTTTCCGAGGCAGCTGGCGTATCAATTGTGTCGATATCAAATCCATCGACATATAGATTATTTGCATCTGTATCAACAACCGAAAATGCAACCTTACTCATTTCAATAATTGGAGTTTGGCCTGGATATGCCAAAAAAACCAACGGCTGGCGATTTGTCCATTGCACTTTTGGTCCACCAGAGGTAAAGCCTTCCAGCGAATAACGGCCATTTTTAAAATAAACAAACTTGCCTTGATTTTTTGTAGAATATTTATCTGCATACGCAGTTCCACCATACACATCAGCAAAACCCTTTACCGGATCACTAATAGTTCCAGTAGCCCCCACCTTTCCATTGACTTGGTCAACGAACATGAACTTTTCTGTCGTCACCAAAATATTCCAATCGACTGTTTTGACGGCCCCTTTGCTATCAATTACCTTAACTGATACTGGGTAAGTAGCCACTTGTGAGACAGGGTTATTCCAAGTGATTACCCCAGTTAACTTATTTATGCTCATTCCTACAGGAGCCTTTACCAATTCGTGCGTAAACGGGTAAGCACCGCCGGCAACCGCCACCCGAACCTCATAAACAAGGCCAGGATATGCCCGATAAAAACGGTTGTTTTTATCCAGCCCAGCACGAGGCTGGATAATCTCCATATCAAAGTAGGCCGGCTCTTTTGGTTGCGCATACAGAGCAGAAGGCAGCAATGCCAAAAGCAACACGGTGCAGAGATACCTCCCATAGCTGATAATTAATTTTGCGTTCATAAAAAAGCCCTTTTTATGGAGAATTTGAGATATAACATCCGCCGACCAAAGCAGATACATTGACCCCCTAAAGCATAGCAAAGGCCAGAGGATCCGCGCAGGAAATTACTCACTTAGGATGCTGAAAAAATAATTCTAACAAAAAGCATGGAAATCAATGTTTTGACTATGCGATATCAGTCAGCCTTTGTAAGCTAGACTGATGCTTGATCAACCATGCCCTGAAACCAACTTATTGATACCTTCATCAAGGTTGTTTTCCAAAACAACCAGCTGAGCCCTTAAATCATACTCATCTAACCGTTCACCAGCCAAGGCGAATAACATCAACAGAGACTTCATCAAGTCAGGAAAATTTGTATGGGTGTTCTCATAAAAAGCTTCTGGAGCATTAACTTTTTTGTAAACTTTTAAGCTATCAGACACACTCTCTCGATAGAGAATATCTAGTAATCTGTCCATAGATTTTTTATAGCTAATATTTTCCAAGGCCCAGATCCTCGGTGAAAAAGATTGGTAATTTTTTGACAACCAAAGCATAGACGATTCCAACATCTCGTCAGGAATTAACAATCCACTTTGTTCTCCAATATATTCCTTATTAACACCTATATTTTCGACTAACGAAATCACAGGAACATTGCACATCATGGCTTCGAACAAACTTCTATTACTCCCTTCTTTTAAAGAAAGTAGTAAATTGCATTTACTTTTATTTAAAAAAAGAATTACATCTTCTTTCGATAAAGAAAATTTCAATATTAGATTTTTCTCAATGCCTGCATTTTTAACAAGCAGTTGAATCAAATGAGCACTTTCACCCCACGAAGCACACACCAAGCAACCTTTGTAATTTACATGCCCTGCCAACACAATTTTTTTTATGGCATCAATGTATCGACCAACTCTTTTGATAGGATTAGTGTTAGCTATATAAATCGAATCAAATTCTTTGTCGCCAACAAGTGGAGCAAAATCGTAATCAGGTACCCAACTACCCGAGCCAAAGCTCACTGCCCTAAACGTTTCTGGAAAACAATTCATTAAAGCCCTGTCCTGTACCTCACTCGATTGAATCACTATATCCTTACTCTTTCCAATCCAAGCCAAAATATCAGGGTCAGCATATCCAGACCAACTCGGCTCCAAGACTACATAAAAATATGAACTCAAACGTTCTATATCAAGATTGCGCAATGCATAAGAAAAAGTTTTAGTAAACTTGATCAATAACATCCCTTTACACACTACTTCACCATGCTGGACATCAGGCCACTTAAGCACTATCGTCCGATCCGCCGCTTCCTTCAACGTTACACCGTCACTGACGGCAGCATCCAGCAGATGAAAATTTTTATTCAGAATATCTTTCAAGAGAGAAGCAGCGCCAGAAATAAAACTATAACGCAATGCCTTCATGCACCATGAAAGCGCTAAGCGATCAGCACGAATAGAATGAGCACAGATGGAAAGAAGGTATAATAAAAGCCCAAAAAAATGGCGGAACTTTTTTTGCCAAAAATCATTAAACCAACTGCGAAGCCAGTATCTATGCATCTGATGGACCATTATTATAACGTTTGGTTTTACCGAAGCTAGACAATGCAACTATCATAGCCAAGTGAATCCACAAAAAAGGATAGTACGATATAGTTACAAACTGACCTGCAATTAAAAATCCTAACACACCATAACCAAGCCCAATGGCAACTGCTTTTTGTATATCCGAGTATCGATAAGATTTAGAGATACGTATGGGAACAAACAAACAATAAAAAATTAGCAAGATAAAGAAGAACAATGCAATAAATCCTGCGTCAGTACCCACCTGGATAAAAATGTTATGCGGTAATTGTGCAGTTGGATACAACATGTCATACGAATAATGAGCTTCGTAGTAAGGAATGAAATTGAAAAAACCAACTCCCGACAACGGATGATCTTTCATCATTTCCCAACCATGCTCCCAATAAAGCAATCGCTGCTGAGATGTTTTGTCATCACCTGCTTGTAAAAAGCGTTCTTTTTGCTGATCCGGTAACATATAAAAAATAACCGAGACCAATGCTAAAACCCCAATAAGTTGCTTGAGTCGAAAAATACTCTTTCTGAACATCAACAACATAACAACAGCCAAGGCCACTTGCGATCCTCGGCTACTTGCGCCGACAACAACTAAAATTGGACACATCCAAAAAATAATTAAAATAATACGCTCCCATAAAGCAATTTTACTTTTTAGGGATTGATACAAATAGAATGCCAAGGGAAACAACATCACCATTAGGACAGCAAGCTCACCTGAGTTTTGAAAGTGCCCTGGAGGCCCCATCAATCCCCACCCCTCAAATGAGAAGCCGCGCCCAGCCCAATTTTTAGATGATCCAACAGCTATTTTTCCAGCAGCAACAATATATATCATTAAAAATATATAGAATCTCTCCCAACTATTAATAATATTGATAGTTAGAAAATAAATAATTACCCAACTAAAAAACAACATAAATTGCATCCTTGCAACTTCAGGGTATATGGCATTTAACACGGATAACAATATAGTAATTAAGAATAAAATTATTAATATATTTGCAGATGATGCTACCCATTTTATAGTCGCATCTGTAAATGCGCCGGCCAAAGCTCCCATGAGCAGCAATTGCGCCCAAGGTAAAAAATCTATCCATCCAAAAATCAACTGGGGTTTGACAAATTCAACAAATAAGTACCCACATATCATCCAAAATGAAAAATGTTGGGATCGGAAAAAATCCCACATATACTTCACTTTAAATGCATAAAATTCTTCTGTGTTGAATTTTTTTTTCATAATTTTCTACAAAATAGAAACATATTCACGGAAAAGAAATATGAAATAATAGCGAACGAGCTCAAAGCACTTATCACTCAAATGACTTTAAGAACATCAAACATACTTGCGGACCAACCGGAATATTGGCCTTTCAATTAAAACATGAACTAATAAAGATATAACGATAACGCTAACAATTGCCAAGCATACAGAACTCAACCACCATACTTCTGCTGCATAGTACTCCAATAGTGTCCTGCCTGCCCGATTATGGAGCAAATATAAGGGATAACTTACACCACCAAGAATCGATAACCATACGGTACCAGAAATACATTTTTCCAAATCTCGCAAAAAGAGAAAAAATAAAAAAAAGATTATTACAATAAGAGAAGCAATCCATCTATCAGAATAAGATGGGGTGATATAAAAACCATCAATTTGATTCCATGCGCTCAATACAGCAAACAGCATTGCCAAAAACATGACTACAAACGCAAAAGCATTTTTTGAGTTTTCATACAAATAATATGCAGAAACACCACCAATAAAAAAAAAAGAATATGATGGACTAATAAACCACCCTAAAAAAAATGGTTGTGTGTAGAAATAAAAAGTTACGGCACAAAGCAACCATAATGAAATCCAAATACGATAGTGTGAAATCATGGAAAAAAGAATAAGCAAAAAAATACATCCATAAAACTTTAGTTCAGCCTGTAAAGTCCAATAGACTCCATCAATATTTTCCACTCCGAAATAATCATTAATTATCAATCCATTCAGTATCATTTGACTCATTGATGGAACTCGACCATCTAGGTAATACAAAATAAACACAGTAATTATCAGGCAACAAATGAAGGCCGGATAAAGCCTTACAGCTCTCAAGATCGCAAACTTAAATGCTGTTCTATTTTTAGCTGAGCTCATGATGACAAAACCACTCAGCATAAAAAAGAAATTTACTCCGAGATAACCAAACTTGAAAACCTCTAAAATTTCGCTATCGGTATGATTGGACATAAAAGGTTGATAATGATAGAGCACCACTAAAAAAGCAGCCACGAAACGAAGCAAGTCCAGCAATGCAACTCTTCCACTTTGCTTAATCGCCTCATCACTCATAAACATTATCTCTACTGTTAGAGATCACTTTTTTACTATATTTTTTGAGAATAGCCAGTGTTGCTAATTCGACTTTTTTCTCACACAAATCAAAATATAAGGAGTTTGTATTGTAAGGGTCATGCAAATAAACACGCCTAGTATCCAGCCATAAGCCCGCAATTGTTATTTGAACAGGTGCGTCGGAAAAGTGAAGAAGTAATTGCTTAGCGTGCTTTGGCTCCATACCAATCAAAAGATCTCCCTGCTCTGGGACGTAATCCTCAATTGAAGTCGTTAAGTGACTATGCAAGTCATAACCACGAGTTGCCCCCCAAGCAACAGCTCGAGGGTCTGCTGGATCATGACTCCGAGTATTCAGACCAAAAGAACATGTCCGCACCCCTGAGCTTCTAGCAACCGCTTCACCAAGTGGGCTACGACAAATATTCCCCTGACAAACAAATACAAGCCTTGCGACTCGGGAAAAATCAATTTTTTTGAATCTGTTATAAAAACCCACTTGGTGCAAAGCAAAAAAAATACAATGCCACATCAAGCCCTGTTTCGATCCATATTGATTTTTGATGGCTCTAAATACTAACAAAACAATGATACCTTTTAATTGTCATCACCAATATCGTGACCCACAAGCCATCCTATTGAAAACGATTCATTTAAGTACGGATACACATTGGAAAAACGAAATCTGTCATATTTGACTAACACTCTTTCAGCCAAAGACTAGAAAACGAATTTAGAATCAATTATTTGATTGCGGGAATAAATTAGAGTTTTTATCGGTCATTCATCCTTCCGATCAGCAGATTTATTTTTTCATAAACAATCACATTCTAACATCATCTTGTTGCAAGCTTGTAGATTTGTTAGGCAATCCGTATCATTCATATATTGAAAAGACACTCATTATGAAATGAGCCTCAGGATTCGCCACCTTATCATTGTTGTTTTCTTCGGCTTTCTGACTAGGATCGGTTAACGCTACATGACATATATTATCCTTGTTCTTGATGCAGCACAGCGAAGTGCATTAGCTGTTACTCGCTCCTTGGGAAAACTGGGCAACATCACCGTTGTCACAGCAGATGCCACCCCCTCTGCTCTTGCCGGAGCCTCAAAATACTCAAGCAACTATATACAATCACCCAATCCTGCAGAAGATCCATTGCTATACTTGAATTGGCTCAGAAAAATATGCACGGAAAACCGCTACGCACTGGTAATGCCAATAACAGAGATTACCAGCCAATTACTGCTTTTACATCGAGAGCAATTGCCAGATGTTCATATCCCTTTTGCAAGTTATGACACAGTAATGTCCCTGGCAGACAAATATCGTTTACTTGAGCAAGCCAAAACATCTGGAATTCCCGCACCAGAATTCAAACTATTTCGATCAAGTGCGGAACTAGCCAACACCAAGCTATCATTTCCATGCATATTGAAACCCTGCCTATCTCGCATCTATACAACTAAAGGATGGTTATCTACCACCGTAAAGCTGTTACATTGCGAAAAGGATCTTCACGATGAGGTCATAGCCAACCCTTACCTTGCCAGCTATCCATTTATGATTCAGGAGTTTATTCCAGGTAGCGGAGCGGGAGTGTTTTGTTTATATCACAAAGGAAAGGCAATCACTTTTTTTGCTCATAAACGCCTTCGAGAAAAGCCACCACAAGGTGGAGTAAGCGTCTTAAGCGAAAGCGCCGCTGTAGATCCAACACTAAAAAACTATGCACAAAAAATACTTGATCAAGTAGGTTGGCACGGTGTTGCAATGGTTGAGTTTAGAGTGACGCCCGAGGGAAAACCCTATCTTATGGAGGTTAATACCCGATTCTGGGGCTCCCTACAATTAGCAATAGATGCAGGCATCGACTTTCCTGCACTATTAGTACAATCCGAGCTAAATATTCCAACTGCCCCACCAACAAATTACACTGTCGGGATAAGATTACGTTGGTTGCTGGGCGATCTGGACAGCCTTTATATATTCTTAAAAGGCCCCTATTCCCCCATACAAAAACTTGCCAAAATTCTAGCTTTTTTTACACCATCATTCACCAAAACCAGACACGAAACAAACCGCCTCAATGATATCGGCCCAGGAATTTACGAATTTAAAAGCTACATACGTCAGCTGTTTAACCATAATTAAAAAACGTCTGAAACCTAGTTAGGATTATTATGAAGCAACTTGTTAAGCAATGTGCAATTAGTGCAGCCAATCAATTCGGCCCGCATCGTTTTGCCATACCTGGCAGGCCTGCTCAACTGTGGATCATGATGTACCACAGGATTTTACCTTCAAACGATTTACGCTATCGACTGGAAGAACCAGGAATGATAGTTACACCTGAAACATTCTCTATGCATTTACGGGAAATAAAACGCTACTTTGATGTAATAGATTTAGAGGAATGGATTAATTTACGCGCAACAGGACAACACCTACCTGAGCGCGCCTGCGCAATTACTTTTGATGATGGATGGCATGACAATTATGAGTTTGCCCTGCCAATTATCAAACAGGCTAATGTACCTGTAACGTTATTCGCTGTAGTGGATAAAATGGGTACCAATTTTCAATTTTGGCCCAATCTGATAAGTGCACTTTTAGTCAGTAACGCTTCTAAAGCGATGCAAGAGCATCCTATTTTTGCCAAAATCTTTAGCGAAATCACTCCACCACCAAATACCAACGACAGAGAATACATAGCTGCAGTAATTAAACTATTGAAGCAGTTCTCCGATATCGAAATTTTTAACGCGCTGGAAAAAATAAACTGGCAAAAATACCTAACATTTGATTTGCCGAGAGGCCTAATGAATTGGGATGAGATACAAACAATGATCTCGTCAGGTTTGGTAAAAATTGGCTCCCACACATGCAATCACATACGGCTTGATGCAGATATATCCAATACTGAACTCTGCCATGAGATAGAAACCAGCAAACAATTACTAAAAGAGAAAATTCCAGACGCTATCGACATATTTTGCTTTCCCAACGGGGATTACAATCCATTGGCGTTAAATTTAGTGGCTAAAACATACAATGCTGCTGTAACAACACGGCGCGGTATTGTTAATGCTCTCACCACACCAACACATCAGTTGTGCCGCATAGGTCTTCACGAAAATATGAGCCATACCCCGCGCTTATTGGGTGCGCGGCTTTCTGGTTGGATCTAACAACAAATGAACGGCCTATTTAATAAGATACTCACATCCCCGCAAATTTCCTCCCTGATGAATGCTATTGTGGGGCACTATGTGACTATCTACATGATCCATCGGCCCAAGCCAACTGATGATGCATATGAAGGAGTATCGCCAGAACTACTCGAAAAGTGCCTTACATATGCCAACAGCGCAGGCTATGAATTTGCTTCAATAGATGAAGTAATAACTGATGCTCTTAGCGGAAAAAAGCGCAAGCGTCCTACTTTGTGTTTTACGCTAGATGACGGATACAAGGATCAGCTAGAGCAACTCGTTCCAGTTTTGTTAAAACATAATTGCAAACCGACACTTTTTGCAATTGTAGATATGATTGATGGTACAAACTGGCCTTGGGATTCGATACTAAGCTTTGCCATTTGGAACACCGGGAAGAGCAAGCTCAATTTTATGTTTGAGAATGCCGAATTCAATTTAGATCTTAGCCAACCTTATTCCCGGCGCGCAGCAAGACGCACCTTGACTCACTTTGGAAAAAAGTTGTCTTCTGATGCCCTCGTTAACTACATGCAATTGTTGCTTACACTACTGGATTTCTCTCCTACACAAGAAGCTCCCGCCGCATATAGACCAATAACTTGGTCCGCATTACGTGATGCAGAAAAAGCAGGCTTACGAGTTGGTTCACATGCGTGCAGTCATCGTGTATTTTCAGCACTAACTGATGCACAGATTCTCGATGAATTACAACGTGCGCACGAAAGACTGAAATGTGAGCTAGTCAGTCCTTCTCAAACATTTTGCTACCCATCAGGGACACTTAGTGATTTCTCGCCTCATCATACTGAGCTGATACAAAAAACCGGCTTTTTCATTGGCGCAGTTACATCAATATCCGGTAACACTACACACCAAAATATCCGAAAGTCACCATTCCTTATTAGACGGCATAGCTTTCCCAGTAGCTTTGAAAAATTTGTTCGCTACTCATCCTGGCTTGAATATATTCGCAGCAATATTTAATAGGTTCACCTTCTTATGAAATCCACACCAGAGCAAATGACTAATGAGCTCAAATCACTGAGAATACAAAAAGGTATTATCTCTGGAAAATTTAAAACATTACTTAAAGACTCAAGTGAACATTTGCAACAATTAGAATTGATGAAGCAAATTTCATTAAAAATTAAGTTACTCGAAGCAAATATCAAAGATACAGTAACCGAAGGTAAAAACACAGACAATCCTTCCCCTCTACCAAGAAAGACCCCATTTGGGCACCTTGGTGATCTACCAGATTGGAACAATGAAATCACCATAACAACCGAAGCATTTCGTTCAGTAAGCGAATGGCCAAGATTAATACAAAATAGCAAAATATCTTTACCAAGCCATGATGCAGCATGGATAGATGTGATTGAAAAAAGTTTCGGCCATAACTCTTTAATCATTTGTGCCCGCTCTGCATCCGGTGAGTTAATTGGCGGAATACCTCTTGTTGTTTTTTCTTCACCATTATTCGGAAAATTCGCTGTGTCCATACCATTCCTAAACTACGGCGGAATGGTCAGTTACTATAAAGATGTTTCTAAAAAGCTGATGAATTCAGTTGAAAGTGTGCGCAAAGAATTGGATTTGAAACACGTTGAGGTACGAAGCATATATGAAGGGCTTGGCGACAGCTTTTCAACTAAAAAAGTGTCTATGATTTTGCAACTACCTACTGATGACAACCAGCTTGAGAAAACTCTCGGAAGCAAATTGCGAGCACAATATAAAAAGGCGGAGGAATTTAATCCCAGTTTTAAAATTGGTAAACAAGATCTCCTTGAGGACTTTTACTCAGTATTCGCGCGCAATATGCGTGATTTGGGAACACCGGTGTATTCAAAAAGCTGGTTTGGAAATATTCTAAAAGATCCTCGACTAGATTCGAATATTATTGTTGTATATGTAAAAAACAAACCAGTTTCATGCGGCTTTTTAGTGAGGCACGAATCACTGATGGAGATTCCATGGGCTTCAACTATTAAATCAGCCAACAAGTACAATACTAATATGTGGATGTATCGAAAAATACTTTCATTTTCGATTGAACAAGAATGTAAATATTTTGATTTTGGTCGTTCGACCGTTAATGCGGGAACTTATAAATTCAAAAAGCAATGGGGAGCAGAGCCGCATCAAAATTATTGGTATCATTTTTTATCACAAAGCGATCGAAAACCAGAAATTAACCCGGACAACCCAAGACTAAGAATTTTTATCGCATTGTGGAAATGGCTTCCAATATGGATAGCCAATATAATTGGCCCACAAATAATAAAGGGTATTCCTTAAAGAATAGAGTCCATCTTATTTTTTGCAAAATAAAGCGCTTTTAGAATCGGGCTTTGAACAATCATTAGGCTAACCAACTCGGCGCTATGAGTTGCAAGCGACTTTTTATAATTAGAATTTTTCCCGTTACCCGCCATAAAGTCATAATATTCTGCATCAGAATTAAATGCCTTCTCAAGCTGAAGCCCGAAATGCAATGTTCCGAGCGAGGTTCCTTTTTGAAAATCCTCAATATATCCAGACTGAATATTATAAATTCTTTTGCGGTATGATAAATCCAATACGGCTGAAACAGCCTTATTATTGCAGTAGACTACAGACAAATCAGGCTCACCACCATCACCAGATATTTTTTGAAGAAAGCGAACAATTTGCTTCAGATTTCTTCCTTTATAGCAAGGCACTCCCCATCGCGCGCAGTGAAATTGGTTAATTATACTTATAAACTCATCCAAATTTGGCCACAAATTTTGTACCCTAACACTCCCAGCTTCATATAATTTTTTTCGTTTGTTAAACAGCTTTAAGCGTGTACTGCCACTTAATGAATTTAAATAGCTTGTAAAGTTAAGTTCTCGCAGATTTACCGCATAAGCAATTGAGTTTTCACGATGAAGAACCGTTAAATTGCGCACACGGGCAGCAGCACATATATTTGAATATTCACACGAATCCAGCAAAATATCGGGGATAAACAACTGATCCCAATTAGAATTACCTATTGAATCAAAAAAATCATCAGGCAATAGATTACCTAGCTGAAAATATTCACTCCTCAAACTTGAACTAACCGTAGTGGATATTCCAGCAGGAAATGAGGTGATAAAACTTTTTCCTAGAAATTTACGCTGTCTATACTGGTAAAAATTTCTTCGGCAATATTTAGCATCAACACTGCCATTGAGAACGCTTATTTCATCCTGATCCGCCCAAGCTTCTTGCCATGCATCAATCCAATGACATGTTGAAAAAAAGCTGGGGTAATTTGAGGGGGGAAAAAAATTAGACATAATGATCTATTTATTTATTGCTGAAAACGAATCACGGGGGTTGCGAACTTTGCATACCCCGTGATTCATCAGGAGCTACTGTCTACTTTTTGCCTCCTTTAGATGATCAAGAATTTCTTTGTTCGCGGGATCCAATTGAGCGGCCCTAGTTAAAAGCTCAATACCTTTAGCCACCTCACCTGTCTCAACTAATATCCACCCATATGTGTCCGCTATAGGAGCTGAATTAGGAGCCATTTCGTACGCTTTTTTTGCATACTCGATCGCTCGCTTATCTTCACGCTCATAGTACAGCCATGCAAGATTATTTAACGCAACAGGCATATTCGGATTGATCTCTACCGATTTTTCATACCAATGCACTGCACTATCAGAATCGTTTTTATTTTGTGCAGCAACAGCCATCATCAACGGGGCAGCCTTACTTGCGGGTAGCTTCTCCATCCACAAGCGAACAAAATCCTCTGCCTTCGTCTGGTCTGCCGTTTTTTGATAGTAACCAAATATTTGCTCAGCAACAGACTCCAACGGCTTAGCATTCCATGAAGCTAAATATAAACGAATCCCCTCTTCGTTATTACCCTCGGCGAATCTTATTAACCCCTGCAAAAATAATCTTTCACCTTCGTTATCCTCGGTCTTTATAAATTGATCGAGCAGCTTTTGTGCTTCCGGAATATTTTTAGCGGCGATTTCTACTTCGATGAGATTACCTAAAAAGCTGGCGTTTTCAGGCATTAATTTCACTGCTCGCATAAGGCTTTCACGAGCTTCTGGTAGCTTATTCTGGCTTCTTAATTGAACCCCATGGAGACGATAGAGATTTGCAGCCAATTGTTTTACATTAGCTCCTTGCTTGCTCCGCTCTAGTGCAATCTCAATGTGCTTAATGCCAGTCGCCAAATCATTTTTAGAAGCATAAATTTGAGCAAGAACAATCGAAGGCTCCCAACGCTGTGAGCTAGCCTCTAACTCTAAAACAAAATCTACTGCTTCCTGATCTCGGTTTAACTTGCGCATTTGCGTAAACCAACGATTGTATCCCACAACCATACCCGGCTCTTCCTTCAATGCAAACTGCCAAGCAGTTACCGCCTTTTGAGCAAGATCTTGAGCTTCATATAATTGAGCCAAACCAGCATACGCTAAATTTTTCTCGCTACTTTCTTTTGCTGAAATCGCTTTTTCAAATTGCTGCTCAGCAACTTTATAGTTCTTTTTTTGCAGCTGATACCAACCGGAGAAAAAGTAACCTCTTGAACTTTGAGGGTTTGCAGTAATCAATGAGGCTATTTCATCCTCCAGCCTCTCACCTTGCTCATTATTTAACAGAGCCTTAAAGTAAGCTTGTTGTATATAAAAATCAGCAGGTTGTTCTTGATAAGCCTTTTGCAACTGGGCTACAGCTTGCTCATTTTGACCTAGCGCCAAATGCCTGTTTGCTAAAGCAATTCGTATGCGCTGCTGCCTTGGATCAATTGCAAGGCTCTTCTCCAAAATGGTTGCACCTTCCGCACTCTTAGTGTCCTTATCAAGAAGCGCCAAACCATAAGTTGCTAATACGGTTGAATTATTCGGTTGGCTTTCCGCTGCCTTCTTCAACAATGCGATAGCATCATCAATTTGGTTATTGCGATATTTAACCAAGGCGGCTGCTTGCAGAATTGACGGGGTTGCCGTTTCAGGATCAACAAATTGGTCAAACAAATCATTGGCCTGTTGATTTGAACCCTGTTGATACTCAATTAAACCAAGTAAGGTTGCGGTATTTTTATCAGCAGGAAATTGCTCTCGCAGTTCGCGCAATATAGATTCAGCCTCTGGATACTTTCCTTGCTGATAAAGTTCCATTGCATCATTGAAACGCTGCTGTGCAGCACTTCCTTCTGGATTGGAGTCGGCAAGCAGCTTCTGGTATGTATAAGCTTCGCTGGTGCGGCCCTGCTGAATTAAAGTATCGGTTAATAGGCTTATCACCTGCCCCTTGCGGCTGCTCATTATGTCGGTATTTTTAAGCAATCCGAGAGCCTTGCTTAGGTACTGCTCTGCTCCATCCAGGTCCTTCAAAATAACACTTATATTCGCTGCAAGAAGTAGCACATCAATATTATTCGGGGCGTCGACAATCGCTTCGTTTAATATGGACCTTGCATTTTCTATATCACCCAAAGAGAGAAGATAATTTGCGCGAACATACTTGGCATCTGAATCAGATCCACCTTTAGCAGAAAATTCTTGCAATGCTAACTCATAACCATCCTTGTTACCCAGATAGATATTAGACATTGCGCTCAACCAGGCTTGACGCTGGCCATCTGCAGATTTTGGCTCATCAGCCGGATAGGTTGTCACCGTGTTTATTGCTGTAAGATATTTTTTGTTTAAAAAATGTGAATTTGCCAGCTCCGTTGAAACAGCAGGTATCTGTTCAACAATTGGATCTAACATACTTTGTGTTGCAGAATAAGCACCTATGTCATTGTATATACGAGCTAGCGCGATATATCCATCTGCGGACGCTGGCAATAGCTGTACTGCATTTTTTGCCTCTATAATCGCAGCTCTATATTGGCCCTGATCTTGGTACACCTTTGCAGAGTTGACATGACGCTGCGCATCTTCCTGATTTTTTTGCTGTTTATCACTGCATGATGCAATACATACACAGAGCAAAAAAAGAGATATACTTTTTGCAATACTATTCATTTTTCCACCAATTTTTCCGTATTATTCCTAATCACACAGTAAGTACCGCACATCTAGTATCGCTGTTAAAACTTGTACCCCAAACCAATGCTATAAATATTTTCCTGGTAGGTACCTTCCGCACGTTCAGATGTTGTTTTTCTGTCCTCGTTGCGGCCCACCAAGCGAATACTCAACCCATTTAAAAACTGATAGGAGTATTCCAAAGAAACGTAATTAAGTGTGTAATCCTTTGCAACTATTTCATTTTTGAAATCTTGTTCTGACCTTGCACCACTCAGCGATACTTTAGCTGCACTTGAAAACGAATATACAAAACGCCCATTTGTATATATGCTCACTGATTTTTCATCTTTCTCAAGATACTCATCTTGATTTGCAGACACTGATAATGCAAAAGCGCAGCGCATACATATGCCACTCGTCTCCCATTTAAGTTCAGCATCTACCCTATCAATTCTATTTATATCCAATGACATACCATCACTGCCAGGCAACGTAACGTTATTATCCAAATTACCATTACCAAATGATGTATCCGTTAATTCGCGCCCCAAAGTTATATCGACCTGATTGTAACCAGATTCATATGTTGCTATGACTTTGTATGCTGGCGCCGTTTGTTTTATGCCATCATCAGGGCCGCTTTCGTTGTAGCCAAGCTCGATACGGTATCTCAATTTGCGGAGTTCAACCGCATAAGCAAGCATCGATGCGCTGAGCCTGTAATCGGCGAGAGGGTAGTTTTCAAATTTTATATTTTGTTGCTGGACGAATGCTTGCAGTAAACTTGTTCTTGATAACGGATGAACCCAACCCAATGAAAAACCTTCGCGCTCCGAATCTTGTAGGTCGTTATCCGGAAAATTAACCTGCACAAGCTGCGCACCTAAAGTTACCACATCCGCATTAAATATCCTTTTGCGAAGCTCAGGAAGCACAGAAATAATTTCCCTTTCTTGTTGATTTGAAGTTAATCCGACTGCATCGGGAGTAACCAATAACATACGCCGAGAATGACTCAGCTCCAGAGCAGCCGGATCGTCCTTTTTCCCAAAATTGACTCGTGAACGCCCATCTACATATCGCTCATCATCTTGAGAGTTTTCAGTAAACTCTTGTGCATTCCACTGATAACTTGCATCTGCATCTACAAGCCAATTCGAATAATCAGCCATCAGGCCAGCTTGATATAAATTTTGTCGCTCTTCTATCGGATCTACTGGTTTTTTTAAGGTGTTGTCTGATACCAAACTTGTAGCCGTCAACGATCCTTTAATCTCATTAGCATTTGCTGGATTCAAACAAACCAAGAATATAGGTATTGAAAGAAAGCGCTTGGTGTAGAATCTTTTTACACTCATGACTCGTCCTTTTCATCAATGATTGAAAACAAGACCGGCAAATTTTTCTTTACCAACTGCATCTACAGCAGATAAGACTTCATCTGTAACTACTTTTCCAAACGGCACAACAAGCAGTGCATGATCACAGTATTTTGCCAAGATTCTTGCTTCGGTTGACTGTTGGATTGAGGGGGCATCAAGCACAATAAATCTATCGGGATACCGTGACTTTATTTCTGCGACTAACACTTCCATTCTTTTTGAATTAAAAAATTCAGCTGCTGACTCACTGGCACCACCAGATGGAATGACTCGCAGCCGTTCAACACCACTTGGATAAATTATATTTTTAAGTGGGACTGTATAATCAGTTAGGTAATTGGACAAACCGGCTTCAAAATCCGATGTCACATATTTATTTACATCGGAGTTATACGGATTACAATCGACAAATAATGCTGTTTTGTGTTGATCCAATGCAAAAGTGGCTGCTAGATTGAAGCTAAAATAGCTTGAAGGAACATCCACAGCAACGGAAGACACCAAGACCACCATATTGTCAGACCGATGCCGGCCTAATAACTTAATACGCACTTCACGAAAAGCGTTAAGCACATCACGCTGACGCATACCGGTGAAAACTATCTTTTTCTCGTAAAGTTCGTCTTGCGTCCAAAGCTGCGGCATTTCCATATTTTTAATTTTTTCGCGCTTACGATGCTCCAACACTGCACTTTTTACCAAGTGGTCGCTAGCCTCAACAAGAGCGTCGACATCTTCCATTAGTTGAGTTAGATTTTTTTCTTTTAGCTTATCCATTGTCTTACCCCGACAAATTGTTTGTTCAGCCTTTGACAATTAGCCAATAGATGACAATTGCGATATAGCAAATCATTCCAACAGCAGCGATTGATGCAATCAGTAGGACGTCCTTTTTGAGTAACCGCTCCCCGATTGGCGACTTGTAGTGTGGAACAACTCCCACAACTTCAATATCCACCGGCAACTGCTTTTGTAAAGCACGAGCAGAACGCACATGAGGATCTACCAAGATAAAAATAACAAGTAATCCCAAAGGACACAGCAAACCTAAAAAAGGACCGGCAATTGCAAAATGTATGAAATGCAATCCAGATGGCTTAAGAGGAAAAGCAGCCGGCTCCTGAATTCGATAAGAGACCCCTTGCCCTTCAATATCAAGCGTCATGGAAACACGAGCGGTTTCCTTACGCTGCAACATTTCCTCATATACCTTTTTGGTAACATCATAATCGCGAGTTAAATCAGAAAGATTTGCCTGGTTTGCTGCAATTCGCTGTTGTCTTGCAAACTCATCTTCTTGCAACGATAGCAGTGACTGCATCCTTCTTTTTTGCGAGCGAAGACTTACATCTGCATCTGCAAGTTGCTTACGTAACTCCTCGTAAAGTGGGTTTTGGACTTTATCAGAACTTCCGTAAACATCACCTGTCGCCTGAATCTTACCAATTGCAACATCCAACTCGTTAATCTGTGTCCTAAGCGAAACCACATCAGGATAGTTTTCTTGATAGCTTAACAACATCTGCTCTAGCTGTGCGGTTAAGGTTTGGCGGCGCTGCTTCATTTCATCTACTTGCCCTTTAGCTTGCAAGTATTGGCCTTCTGAATTCAATTGCTGCTGTATTGTATTAATACGCGATTGCGTCTCCTCGATACTAATCTTGAGACTCTCGATTTCCTGCCTTAGAGCAGCAATACGAGAACTAACTGCATCCTCACTTCCATCAGTATTTTTTGATTTAAATTCTTTTAACTTTTCTTCAGCAGCTTCAAGTTGTTTTTTATAAGTTTGAACTTGCGCATCAATAAAATTATATGCACCTACACTTTCGTCACGTTTGCGCTTTGCTGTATCTTCAATAAATACATTTACTACAGCATTCAATATTTCAAATGATCGGTCTGGATTAGTAGTGGTATAGCTAAGCTGGACATAGTTTTCATTTCGCTCCCGCGCTACGATAACCCCTTCTCGTAACTGCTTAACAAGAATATCTTGTTGATCTTCAGAAATAGCTCCTTTAATCAGACCAGCTTGTCTTGCTGTTTCAAGCATAATCCTTCGTGTGTAAATCACTTCACTGGCTTGCTCAGACCTATCTATTTTGGTTATCTCTGCACGTCCCTTTAACAAGGGTTCGATAATATTGGTCACATCAGCAAACAATACAACTTTTGTCGTATAGCTTTTTGGCCAGACAAGACCAACAACCAAGCACAAAAAAGTTACCGCCAGAAATAACAAAGCACACCAGAATCTAAAACGAATTAACTCTGCGCGCAATGCAGCCAGTAAATCTCTAAGGTATGCTTTATCCATGAACTATCTCAATTGGTGATCCAAAGTGTATTTGACCTGTACTAATTAAAAGCTTCTCTCAGGCACTGTAACTATGTCTGATGGCTGTAGCGAATAATTCGTCCTAACATCACCATCACTAATTAGATCATCCAATCTGATTGGATAAACTTTCAACTCGTCATTTACTTTGCGATACAACTTTGCTTTATTTGCTGAAGCAAACTGATTTGGACCGCCAGCCAATAAAACCAAATCCAATACCGTCATACCTTCGCGATAGGGAATAGATTGGGGATTGGCTACAGCACCAGTAATTCTTACACGACGCTGAAAGTCAGAACTACTCGGATTAACTACAATAACGGTAACTTGTGGGCTTCTAATAAACGTAGTTAAATTTTCAGTTATGTTTTTAGAAAGCTGCTCTGTCGTCAGATCAGAGGCCATAACATCCCCAATCAACGGCATAGATATTTTCCCATCCGGACGCACGGGGACATTGATAGACAACTCGGGATTGCGCCACACATTTACTGCCAACGCGTCACCTACACCTATTTTATACTCTGACAATACAGCAGCGTCAGCTGCTGCAGGTGCTTGAATAACGTTGTTACTACTACAACCAGAAAGGGTTAACAACATCAAAAAAAATGAAGCAATAAAATGGCGATTTTTCATTAAAAGATCCCTCGATAGTTTATCTTGGTCGCGAACACACTAAACACATGCAAAAAATATAAATATTCAAGCTTAATGAACACCTTTTCCCAGCAAAACAATTTCCACTGTTTGGATCATGATTAACATATCCATGAAAAAGCTGTGATTCTTGGTGTAATACAAATCGTATTGCAATTTATTCTTGGCATCCTCAACTGAGGCACCATATGGATATTTTAGTTGTGCCCAGCCCATCAAACCTGGCTTCACTTTATGCCGCATTTCATAGAAAGGTATTTTTTGAGCTAGCTCGATAACAAATTCGGGGCGCTCAGGGCGCGGGCCGATAAAACTCATATGCCCAGCAAACACATTATAAAGCTGCGGAAGCTCATCCAGCCTGGTATTACGAATAAATGAACCTACGCGCGTCACTCGAGAATCATTTTTTTTAGCCCAGACAGCGCCATTTTTTTCGGCGTCTTGACGCATGCTTCGAAATTTATAAATCCTAAATGTTCTTCCGTTAAGACCAACACGAATCTGGTGATATAGCACTGCCCCAGGGCTTTCCAGTTTTACCGCTAAAGCGGTCAACAACATAAATGGCCATAGCAGAATCAAAAATACTGAAGCCAAAGCCAGATCAAACAACCTCTTTGCAAACATGCGGCGCTTCGAGTATTTGAAACCATCAGAAAACAGCATCCACCCCGGCTGCAAAAGGGAGATATCAATCTTACCCAACTCACGCTCACAGAAACTCAAGGAATCACTGGCAGGAATACCGGCAAGCTTACAATCCAGAAACTGGCTCAAAGGAAAAGCGTCGCCACTTGTGCGACGACGCTCATCAGGAGAAATAACGATTTCAGAAATTTGAAACTTTCTGGCAAACATCAACCAGTCTGATGGCTCAGGAATAACTAAAGATGGTTCGACTTTTATGGGCTCATCTGCACTTGGTATGCACCCTACAATATTAACACCCAGCACATTTACGTCAGGAGCCAAATCTGCAAGCAACTTGCTAGCGCGACTACCCGCACCATATACAACCACTCTCCGCTTTAACTGATCAACGTCGACAATTTTTACAAAAATCCAACGAGATACACATACCATGAGCGTCGATAGCAAAACACTCCAAAATATTAAAGATTGCTCTATAAAAGAGCCATCAAGCAATAAATTTATAAAATAGAGAGAGAGGCTACCCAGCAGAAAAAAGCTAACCATGGTACGCAGTACCATGCTGGAAAAACCCTCTCGAATCAGCGCTGTATAAACTCCCATAGAGAGAGTGCAACAACTTAACACCAAAGAGAGCGTAACAATAGGTGACCATTGGTAAGATACGACACCATATGGCTCAAGGGTATCAGTATGAAAGCCAAAATACTGGACAGACCAAGCAACACCAGCAACGATGAACGCATCCACCAGCCCCAAATAAAGGTAGGGTAAATGAATGTAGTGTTTATTCAAGCGAATATAGGACAAACCCGATTCCTTCAAGTTGACATGATAAAAAGTTGAGAGCACCGGATTATATCAAGATTTATGACAATATTTCGATTTATTCCAACCGCAGCCCGAGCCCACCACCGACATAGTCAATTTGTATTTACCCACTCGCATACCATTCAAACTTAAAGCGAATATGGTATTTTAGGCACCCGTTTGAGGATACCTCCCGCTAAGGAATAATCATGTTTGCATCCAACCCAAAGCTCTGTGTGATAGGTCTAGGTTATGTTGGTCTACCACTGGCAGTCGAATTCGGAAAAAAAATTACCACGCTCGGCTTCGACATCAACCAAACCAGGGTGAATGCATTGCGCGAAGGGATTGACCATACTCTGGAATTGACCGCTGAAGATCTACAAGAATCCGACTTGCTTAGCTTCACAACCAATGAAGCCGATATAAAAGGCGCCGACATTTACATAGTCACCGTGCCAACCCCGATTAATAACAGCTATCAACCCGATCTTATCCCTCTGGAAAAAGCTTCAGAATTACTTGGCCGGGTCATCAAGAAAGACTCAATTGTTATTTTTGAATCAACGGTTTACCCCGGGTGCACCGAAGAAATATGCATCCCAATAATCGAACAAACATCCAAACTTATTTTTAATCGGGACTTTTTTGCAGGCTACAGCCCAGAGCGAATTAACCCTGGTGACAAACAGCGCCGTATACACAATATCGTAAAAATCACCTCAGGTTCGACACCCGCTGTCGCAGACTATATCGACGACCTTTATCGCAAAATTGTGGTGGTAGGCACCCACAAAGCAAGCAGCATCAAAGTTGCCGAGGCCGCTAAAGTGATAGAAAACACCCAGCGCGACCTGAACATCGCCCTTGTAAATGAACTAGCCTTGATTTTTCATCGGCTTGGTATCGACACACTTGAAGTCCTTGAGGCAGCAGGAACAAAGTGGAACTTTCTCCCCTTCCGCCCAGGCTTGGTCGGCGGACACTGCATCAGTGTCGACCCCTACTACCTCACCCACAAAGCGCAGCAAGTTGGCTACTACCCCGAAGTTATTCTATCGGGTCGCAGAATCAATAATCGCATGGGATCATTTGTTGCCGACTCAGTCGTGAAAATGATGACTAAGCGCAAAGCCCATGTTGTCGATTCCAACGTGTTAATTATGGGATTAACTTTTAAAGAAAACTGCCCCGACCTTCGCAACACGGGCGTTATCGACATCATTGAGGAAATGCGCAACTACAATACCAACGTCCAAATTTATGATCCCTGGGCGAATGCCGATGAAGCAAAACACGAGTATGGACTAGAACTGATCGACAAGCCGGTTCCGGGCAACTATCAAGCAATTATTATTTGTGTAGCACACGACGCATTTCGAGAATTGGGAGCTGATGGCATTCGTGCGCTGGGAGCGCCCAACCACGTACTATTCGACGTAAAACACATCCTTCCCAAAGAAGCTGTGGATGCTCGCCTGTAACATGAAGATTTTAGTCACAGGGACAGCGGGATTTATCGGTGCAGCACTAGCTCATAAATTGCTCGCGCGCGGCGATGAAGTCATTGGGATAGACAACCTCAACGACTATTACGATGTGAAGCTCAAACAAGCTCGATTGAACCTTTTAACATCTCACCACGGCTTTTTAGAGTCGAGAATAGGACTGGAAGACAAAGCGGCACTCGATAAAATATTCAAAACTCACCGCCCACAGCGAGTAGTTAATCTTGCAGCACAAGCAGGTGTGCGCTACTCGCTGAGCAATCCGCAAGCCTACATCGACTCCAATATCTCAGGTTTCCTGAATATTCTGGAAGCCTGCCGTTATTTCGGTACCGAGCACTTGGTCTACGCATCAAGCAGCTCAGTATACGGCGCAAATACCCGGATGCCTTTTGCAGAAGACGACAATGTGGATCACCCAGTAAGCCTTTATGCTGCAACCAAAAAATCCAACGAGCTGATGGCACATACTTACAGCCATTTATTCAGAATCCCCACCACTGGGCTACGCTTTTTTACAGTCTATGGTCCTTGGGGACGTCCCGATATGGCTCCCATCTTGTTTGCCAACAAAATTGTGCGCGGGGAGCCTATTGATGTTTTCAACTTCGGACAGCATCGGCGCGACTTTACCTATATAGATGATATTGTTGCGGGTATTATTAATAGCTTGGACAACCCGGCTCAACCTAACATCAAATGGAATGGTAGCGCACCAGCCCCATCTAGCTCTTCTGCCCCCTACCGTATATACAATATCGGCTCTAACAATCCCGTCGAGCTACTGCACTTTATTGAGCTAATGGAAGCAGAGCTGGGGAAAAAAGCAATCAAGAATCTCCTGCCCATACAACCAGGCGACGTGCCCGATACCTACGCCAATGTCGATTCACTTGCCAATGCTGTAGATTACAAACCACTGACAACTATCGAAGAGGGTGTGGCAAAATTTATAGAGTGGTATCGCCACTATTATAAGACTCCCTGAATCACAATTTTTGAGCAGATCACTCATGTCACCGACACACACCTCTAATATCACCCACGCCATGACGGTTGACGTTGAAGATTATTATCACGTTGCCGCATTCGCGAACGTAATTAAACCGGGTGAGTGGGAAAAATGGCCATCACGTGTGGAGGCAAACACCAATCGCCTGCTGCAATTATTTGATGACGCCAACATCAAGATCACTTTTTTCATATTGGGCTGGGTGGCAGAACATTATCCAGAATTGGTAAAAACCATTCGCGCTCAAGGCCACGAGATCGCCTCGCATGGCTATAGCCATCAACTTATTTACAAACAAACACAAGATGTTTTTCGGGTAGAGACCGCCAAATCCAAAACGATATTGGAAGATCTCGCGCAAACACCGATCACCGGCTATCGTGCAGCCAGCTATTCCATTACTCGCAGATCGTTATGGGCGCTGGATATATTGGCTGAACTCGGATTCACTTGGGACTCCAGTATCTTCCCAACACGCCATGACAATTACGGGATTCCAGGAAGCCCCGAAGAGCCCTATCGTATTATCACCAGTAACGGTGCAAGTCTTTTGGAATTTCCCCTAACTACGGCAAAAGTGCTCGGACAATCAGTACCTGCGGCGGGCGGTGGTTACTTCCGACAATATCCCTATGCAATGTCCAAATGGTTATTTGAACGCGCGAGCCTCAACCAAACCAAACCCCAAATTTTCTATCTTCACCCTTGGGAGATAGATCCCGAACAACCCCGAATCCCCAATGCAAGCTGGTTCAGTAATTTCCGCCACTACACCAACTTAAAGCGCTGCTTACCGCGCTTGGAGCGCATGATTGGTGACTTCCAATTTGGCACCATGAGTCAAAGTATAGGATCAATCCAAGTCACCAAAGAATTGAATATTCACGATCTAGCAATAGATTTCAATCATAAATAAGGAAGTTGATTTACCGTAGACGAGAGCAGCTAAGGGAAGTAGAATCGCCGCCCTCAACGCATGAATTGATTCTTTGAAATGTTTCCTTCCAGCACCCGTAGCTCAGCTGGATAGAGTAGCGGCTTCCGAAGCCGTTGGTCACAGGTTCGAATCCTGTCGGGTGCGCCATCCACACTTTCATCGCAAGCTTCAGCAATTCACAAGCAGCTTATTCTCTGCATCATGATTCTGGAAACGTGCCCACCAGAATCATGATAATCAACCTAAAACTCTTTTATGTTAATTAAATTTCCTTGATCATCAAATTGCCATTCCTGATCATAAACAAACTTATCTTTATCGGTATCAGAAATAAATTGTATTAAATCAATTTTATTACCAAGGTTCGCCGGAAAATCTTTTGGAACAACAAAATAATAAGTAGCATTTTCGCCGCCCGAAAATGAACGTATAGCCTGAGGAAAAGCAAACGGATGGAACGGTGAGGAAATCCCTGTCACCAGTACATTCAACGACTTTTGCTTGCTGGCCAATTGGGCCGTTGCTGTATTAAAACCAGCTAACATATTCTTTTGTACCTGCTCCATCGAAAGAACCCATGTATTGCGAGCGCTCTGATACTTCTTGATGCTCGTCAATGGGCTAATTAAGGACAGAATAACTGTAGCCCAAAGAATTTTTTTCGACCCTACATATTCCTGAATCAGTTTTAGAACAAAAAACAATGCAATAAAGCATACATACAAACCGTTGAAAGAATAACCCTCATAATGATGATATGGCAAAAGTGCATTAGGCAACCAAGCGAGTAAGGCAAAAGCCATACACGACAGCAATCCCCACAACCACACTCGGGTTTGATATTGTTTATAAACTTGAAAAATTATGAGCAATAAAACCAGAACCAATATTGGTGTAATTGCTTCGTTTGAATAGCGGGCAAGCTCTTTGAACAAACTAAGTGGGCTTATATCTATGTGATAATCAGAGCCCTGCTCAGCATCAAGATTAACAAATACCGACTTGGTTTTAAAATTTATCAGCGCCGAAATGATACCTGCGATAAAAATAGCTACGCCTGGTGCAAGCGCTTTTTGCCAATCAGACTTCACATAATAAACAAACCAACAAAATGTTAAAAAACCAAATGACAGTATGTAAGTTTCTTTAACTAAAAATGCACAGGCAGAAAAAACCAACAGGGAAGCAGCTCCCCAATATAAATGATTACTAAACAGTTTTAGAAAACTGTAAAAACCTAACAACAACACCAAGTACGAAACTTGCGATCCAATGTCTTGTGAGTAAAAAGTATAGAAGTAAGGCTGGGTAAACAGCAAGAAACAATAGAGCGCAAAAAATAGGATAAACTTCCGATCAAATTCCAAGCGCAGAAAATCTTTCGCTATCAGTGCAGTTAAAGCACAATTCAAAAAAACTACAGCGACAACCCAAGCAACACTTCCTGGATGCCCAAAGTAACCTGTAAATTTATAGACCCACATAAACAAAGGACGAGGCCAGTTAAGCAAATTAGCAAAGCTATACCCATCTCCAGGAGCATACGCAAAAGATGCGGGAATATAAAAGTCAGAGTGATGAAAAGCTAATGGACTGTAATGACCAGGAAAAATAAAATAAAGGGCTAAAAAGTGCATTAACCAAGCTATCGCCATCAAGCCGACAACACGAAATAACACACTTCCAAGAGAAAGTTGGCGAGCTTTCTGCAGTTGATCCATACCATATGCCCTTAAATTAAAAACTGAAAAATTTGAAGCTAAACAATTTTTTGCCACATTCATCGCTGGCTTTTCAATCCAAAACCACGAAGCAAATCCAACTAAAAGCGCAGCTGCAGCCGACATAACCTGATTAAAAAGTACCCCTTGCAGAGGAAACAAATGCGCAACTGATTGTTGGATTACAAAACCGTAAATATAAACACCGTAAGAGGCATCTCCTGGCAGCCTTAATTTTTCCAGAACAACAGGCAATGCACTTAAATAAAGGCAGGCATAAAAGAAACAAATATAAAACAACAATATTTTTAACGGTGAAGACCATAACAATAGCGTTAGAATCAGCAATGCAAATAAACCTTGCCAACTGACTTTAATAGACTCCTTGTGAGTTGCAAACAAAGCCCCCAGAGCAAAACAGCCCGCTAGCTGATTTGCATCTTTGTTATCAGCAAATGACGGAGGCAAAATGTGTGGCGAAAAAAAGGATACTGCGACAATTACTACTAGAAAAACACTCGCAAACCATCGGTGTTTCCAAGCACCTAACGTGTAAAAAGCAACGAGAAACAGATAGCATTCCATTTCGTGAGGAAGGGTCCATAAAGAACCATTTACAACACTGGTTTTTCCTTCTGAAAAAACACCAGGAAGATTCCACTCCAGCTGATAGAGCAATAAATTGTGAAATAAATAATTCCAAGTCTCTGCGCGAAAAAAGTAATCCTTTATACCTAGCTGGGTAAATATCGGCCCAACAACAAAAACAGTCACACCCAGGCACACAAACAAACCAGGAAATATACGCGCCACCCGTTTTATGATAAACGCCCCAGCTTGGGGTCGAGACATAATACTCATAGTAACCAACAAACCACTCAGCATGAAAAAAAACTTCACAGCTAAGGAACCTGAGTAGTCAAAACCAAGCAGACGAGCAACAACATCAGAGCTCACAGCATTGGGAATAAATGCTGGAGCGTGACCATAAATGACTAATAGTGCAGCCAAAAGCCGAAACACATCCAGATTGTTGTTTTTCGGATTCAACAAATGCTGTAGGTACATAAATTCCTGTTTAATGGGCTCGGGAAAATACTGGAGACAAGGTACTTTGCATCGCCGCAAGCGAAAAGTGCTGATTTACGTAGCGGTTACCTGCAAAAGATAATTTCTGCCATTGCTCATCATTATCCATTACAGCTAAAACCTGAGCGGCAAATATTTCTTCATCTGAGGTAACAGGGATAATTTTATCCAGGCCAACCAATCCCTGGGCACCAACCTCAGTGGTAATCAGTGGCACACCGTAAGCCATTGCCTCTACAACCTTATTCTTAACTCCTGCACCAAATCGTAAGGGCACTACAGCCACACGAGCGGAAGCATAATGCTCTGCCAACTGTTCATCGCTTACATATCCAGTCACAATAACCGAGTTCGAGTTAAGGCTTAACACCTGTTCCGTTGGGCGTGAACCAATAAGGTACAACTTGCAATCCGGGTGCTGTAATTTAACTTGAGGGAAAATGTTATTAACAAACCATACTGCCGCATCAGTATTAGGTGGATGACCAAAACCCGCTACGAATAGGATTTTGTTTCCCTGAACAGCTTTCCGATTTTCGTATTGCTCAAGATTTTCGTAAACATAAGGACTAACTGCAGATGCATTCACTTCCGGTGCAATTTTTCTCACCACGTTAGCCTCCTCTTCGGAGGGGTAAAATACAACATCCATCTCTTTCCAAATAGATGTTTCCAAAGCGTAAAAATGATCTATCTCTTTCTTTAAAGATGCACCAGGATTCAATTCATACTCACGTTGCAACCGCTCAAAATGCAGATCATGGCCGTAAAAAACCTTGCGAACTTTTGGAAACGCTTTTAATACATCCACATAATTTGCTGCAACATGTGGGCGATTAAGCAATACATAATCTACATTCCCTTCAGATGCTAATAACCACTCTTTAAATTTTCCACCATACTCAGCCCCATAGATAACCTCTACACCGAGTTGCTGTAATTTCGGAGTGTACTCAGGATCAAACCATAAATTATCCGGCCAAAATTTTACAGTGAAGCCCATTTTCAATAGGCCAGTCATAATTGCTAATGTGGAGCGTGACCCCGCATCGCGGTCGGGTTGTAATACATAGTGATCAACGACAAGAACACATGGTTTATTCCAACTACGATCTTTCGCTTTGAATACATGTTCTCCATTATTAAAATGATGCGCAAGTACATCAGCCCACTTATCAAAAAATTTCTTTTGATTAGTAACTTGATAAGCCTTGATTCCTCCGCCGGTATCGGTGCCATTCGAAACACCTTCATAATGCACGATTACTGAAGCTGGCTGGTAAAATACCTTTTTACCGGTAGCCCTTACCTTAAAAGCAAGATCGGTATCTTCGTAGTATGCAGGAACATAGATCTCATCAAATAATCCCAGCTCGATGAAAAAATTTCTTTCAATCAGCAGGGATGCTCCCGAACAATAATCAGCTTCCTTAACATAATTAAATTCAGGTAATTGCGGATTCTGTAATCGGCCAAAATTCCAGGCAGAGCCATCTTTCCATAAAATTCCACCGGCCTCTTGCAATCGTCCATCCGGGTAAACCAATTTTGAGCCAACCATGCCGCAGTCATCGTGATTGGAAAACACATCCAGTAGTGCATCCAACCAACCCTCGGTCACTTCGGTATCATTATTAAGCAGATAGATATATTGGCCATTTGCCAACGAAACGGAGCGGTTACAAGAGCGCAAGAAACCTAGATTTACCGGGTTAACTTCGTAGCGAAGCCCTTTTACTTGCTGCAAGCGATGTATTTCATGGTCGGGAGAATGATCCTCCATCACAATAACTTCAATTGGCACTTTAGGAATGTGACGCGCAATTGACATTAAACAAGTTAACGTCACCGGGAGATTTCCGTAACTTGGGATAATCACAGATACCAATGGTTTTTCAGCAGAAGGGATAATAAGCGTATCTAAAACTGACTGAATATCGTCACGCGCGACAGTACCCTGTGTAGCTAATGCGGGGGCATCAGGCCTACCACTTCGACGCCACATCTCATAATGTACAACACCTTCAAATAGAGGGCCGGCAATACGATAAACCCCTGCAGCAATTGCATTTTTAAATCGGGGACTAAGAGGCAAGTGCTTATATGCTGCTCGTGCTAAACGCTGTGCTTTTGGTCTAAGCGCCATAGCAAGCACCTGTTTTTCACCACGCAAGATTCGACCAATAACACGCATCGGCATAGTAATCTTCCATGAGTGAGAATTGATGACTTTCGCATATTCAGTATTTCGCTCATTAAGCTGATATTGCAAACTGTTATTCACATTTACCTGAATATCCAAATCCCTGGCTTGATCAGCCATCCTCACATCCAATTCAGCCAATCTATTATTCAATGTCGTAATTTTTTTTTCCGCAATTTCAATTTTTTCCGCTGAAACATTAAGTGAGCTTTCCAAATCTAAAGCCCACCTGGTTCGCTCTTCTACTTGCTGCTCCAGAGATTGGGCCCATTTAGTACGCGCTTCCACTTGCAGCTCTAGCGACATCGCCCAATCAGTACGCTCGATAACTTGCTGCTCAAGCGATCTCGCCCAATTAGTACGCTCGACAACCTGCTTTTTTAAAGTTTTTATATCTTCTTTAGCATACACATATTCAACAACAGACTTCTCAATTTCATCTAGCAATAAAAATTCATTATCTAATTGAAATTTATTATCAAAATATAATAGCGCTAATTGATTGATCACTTTTTCATTATTGGGAATCAGCAGTTGCTGCATCAAAATATGAGCATCAATCACCTCTTTAGGGCAATGCTGATCAGACTTCAAATCAGTAGAAATAAAATTCGTGTGACGCAAATTCTCGTCCAGAAACTCATTCACAAATTCATCAACCAGTTTAGTATTTAAATCCAGATTTAATTGTTTAGCCAAATAATTTACTTGTGTAATTGGAGATAACATCAAGTTATCGTAATCCAACGCAACAACATCCCGCCCTTTAAGCTCATTAGCGATTGTTAAGTTGTAACTTAGCCACAGCAAATATCCCTTTCGCATTGGAGTTTTATTTCGTTTCAACAACGAACTGGCAACACTTGATGGATGGCGGAGACACAAAACATAATCAACTTCGCAGTCCAGAAGAGAGAAAACTTTTATCCAAAATTTTAATAGTTTAGATACGCGAGGATCTTTAAATCCAAATATATGACTGCTGCCCATTTTATCGCGCAGCATTTTCGTCGCTTTCTCTAGATACCCTAAATCAAGCAACTTCTCTACGTCACTTTCAGTTACAAGGGATAAACTAAACCAATGCTGATCAATCACATTCAGCATTTCGATATTTAATTCATTGATTGCTTTATCTTCAAAAAAGCCTTTTGGATTATCGGCACCAGCGGGCAATAGGTCCTCACCCAAATCAACACCAAGACAAGCTAAAGCATTCATAACAGTACTAGTACCGCTACGATGCATGCCAAGCACAACTATTAATTTTTTAGTATTAGTCAAAAAACTTTCCCTAAGTTTAATGTGAAAGGAAATCAAATACTTTTTCAACGCATTCTTCCGCAGAAAAAACACATGTATCTAAAATAAGCTCCGGATATTCAGGTCGCTCGTACGCACTATCAATTCCTGTGAAATTCTTTAAATCTCCGCGTCTAGCTTTTGCGTACAACCCCTTAACATCCCTCTTTTCACATTCCTCGATCGGCGTATCAACAAAAATTTCAACAAATTCGCCGTCTGCAAATAAGAGGCGCGCCATCTGGCGCTCTGATTGATATGGAGAAATAAATGAGGCAATTACTACCAGGCCAGCATCAACCATTAATTTAGCCACCTCAGCTACCCGGCGAATGTTCTCCGCGCGATCAGCCTCAGTAAATCCAAGATCACGATTTAATCCATGGCGCAAATTATCCCCATCAAGCAAATAAGTATGCAAGCCTCGATCGAACAGCTTCCTTTCTAATAAATTCGCTATAGTCGACTTGCCAGAGCCAGACAATCCTGTAAACCAGATGCATTTTGGTATTTGGCTTTTCTGGTTCGCTCGTGCATTTTTATCTATGCTAAGTTGCTGCCAACGAATATTAGTTGCTCGATAAAGAGGGAAATCCAAAAAACCCTCCCCAACAATCTGATGATTTTTTAAATCTAAAACATCATATTTTTCTTTAACACCATCACAAAATTGAATCGGCTTAGCTAAACTAATGTTAACGACACCCACATTGCCATTATCAATTTTTTTAGCTGACAGCTGGCTGCCTGTTTTTTCGTCCTTCAAAAACTTTATAGCTGTTACGTTAAACAATAACCTTTCTTTTCCGTAACACAGCAGATAACTTCGCCCAGCCACCAAAGGTCTCAATGAAGACCAAACAATCTTCATTTGAAATTGATCTGCCATAATTTCACTCATTCATGCGATCCTTGGGAAACTATTCAAAAAGTTCGGCATTAGATAGGCTTGTGCCACTAGCATCTTTTGCAGACAAAATAGGAGACTCGACACAATTCCAATCTATCATCAGATCTGCATCACTCCACAAAATGCATCTCTCAGACGGTTGATCATAATAATCTGTAGTTTTGTAAAGAAACTCCGCAGCCTCACTTAACACTAAAAATCCGTGTGCAAATCCTTCCGGCACCCACAGTTGACGCTTATTTTCAGCACTCAACTCCACGCTCACCCATTGCCCAAAAAAAGGGGAGCTTCTCCGTATATCAACAGCCACATCCAGTACACTACCAGAAACAACACGGACTAATTTTCCCTGAGGCTTTCCAATTTGATAATGCAGACCGCGTAAAACACCTTTAACAGAGCGACTATGATTATCTTGAACAAAATTAACAGGACGCCCAACACTGCTTTCAAATTTCTTATGATTAAAACTCTCGTAGAAAAAGCCTCTATCGTCGCCAAACACTTGCGGTTCAACGATAAATACTTCAGGGATTTTTGTTGGTTGAACATTCATATTTCAGCACTCTAAAAAGATCATGAATTAAACTGGCCATCTTTCAGAAGCCTAAATAAATATTGCCCATACTCGTTTTTCTCAAGTCGTTTTGCCAGCCTCTCTAACTCTTCAGCTGATATAAATCCCGCACGATAGGCGATCTCTTCTGGACAGCTGACTTTTAGCCCCTGACGATGTTCAATAGTTTCTATAAAATTGCTAGCTTCAATAAGACTTTCATGAGTTCCAGTATCTAACCACGCATATCCTCTTCCCATTATCTCAACATTCAACTCACCACGATCAAGATAAATCTTATTAACATCCGTAATTTCAAGCTCACCACGTGCCGAGGGTGAGAGGCTTTTTGCAATATCGATTACTTTATTGTCGTAAAAGTAGAGACCTGTTACAGCAAAGTTGCTTTCAGGAACTGATGGTTTTTCAACAAGTGAGGTTGCCTTACCGTTTTTATCAAATGCCACCACACCGTAGCGTTCTGGATCACGTACCTGATAAGCAAACACGGTAGCGCCTTTAGTTCGAGCAGATGCAGCTGCTAGTTCATTCTCAAAATTATGTCCATAAAAAATATTGTCACCCAACACTAGCGCACAATCACTATCTCCTAGAAACTTCTCTCCAATAATGAATGCTTGAGCAAGACCATCAGGCGAAGGCTGCACTTCGTAGTGCAAATTTAGCCCCCAATCACAGCCATCCCCCAGCAGCGCTTCAAAACGAGGAAGATCCTGCGGCGTTGATATAATAAGAATATCTCTAATCCCAGCAAGCATTAACGTGCTTAGAGGGTAGTAAATCATGGGCTTATCATATACAGGCAAAAGCTGTTTCGAGACAACTTTAGTGACTGGATAGAGCCTAGTGCCCGAACCACCCGCAAGAATGATACCTTTTCGGTTATGCATTAAATTGCTCCAATATCTCTGACACTGCTCTTTCAACGCCAATTTTCCAATCTGGCAAATTAAGCAATAACTGTTCTTCTATTTTTTTGCAGTTCAATCTCGAATTTAATGGACGCATTGCGGGTGTAATAAATTGCTCAGAATTTATAGGAAACACTCTATCTGAACTAATTTTTATGCTGCACCCATTTGCCTTCATAAGCTCGAATATGAAATTTGCATATTCATACCACGTGGTTACACCACTTGCCGTCAAATGATATATGCCATTTGACAATATTTGCGGTCGACTAATAGCTAGCGCAGTAACATCTGCAATTAGCTCAGCGCCTGTGGGAGCACCAAATTGATCGGCGACAATGCTTAACTCTTCTCTTTCTCTTGCCAGACGCATCATTGTTTTGACAAAGTTGCTTCCTCTTGATGCATAAACCCAACTTGTACGAAAGATTAGATGCTTGCAACCAGAGGCAATCACTGCAGATTCCCCTAATAATTTTGTCTTTCCATAAATATTCAAGGGCTCGACAGGGTCACTCTCTTTCCAAGGTGTCACTCCCTTTCCGTTGAACACATAATCTGTTGAATAGTGCACCAACATTGCATCCATTTTTTTTGCAGATGAAGCAATTACTTGCAGAGCTTTGTGATTAACAAGATCTGCCATTGAAGAATCTGACTCAGCTTTATCTACAGCAGTATATGCAGCTGCATTCACAATAATATCCGGCTGTATTTCTAGAATACTTTTTTCTAATCCAGCTAAATTTTTTAAGTCACCACAAAAAACTTCCGAATGCCGATCAAGTGCAATTACCTCTCCTAATGAAGACAGACTGCGATGTAACTCCCAACCGACTTGACCATTCTTTCCTAATAAAAGTATTTTCATCGCTATCGTTCCGCATAATTTTTACTTATCCACGTACGATACGCTCCAGATTGAACGTTCTCGACCCAAACTTGATTATCTAAATACCATTGAACAGTTTTTCTAATTCCGGTTTCAAATGTTTCTGCAGGACGCCAGTCTAATTGACACTCAATTTTGTTGGCATCAACCGCATAGCGCCTATCATGTCCAGGACGATCAGCCACATACTGAATTTGCTTTGCATAAGGTTTTCCATCAGCACGCGGTCGCAATTCATCTAGTAATTCACAGATAGTATTTACAATCTCAATATTTGGTTTTTCATTCCATCCACCAATATTGTAAGTCTCTCCAACCTTACCGCCAGCAAGCACGCATCTTATTGCGGCGCAGTGATCCTTAACATATAGCCAATCACGGATTTGTTGCCCATCACCGTATACAGGGAGGCCCTTCCCAGACAACGCATTAATAATCATGAGAGGGATAAGTTTTTCCGGGAAATGGAATGGACCATAGTTATTTGAACAATTTGTCGTTAATACTGGCAAACCATAAGTGTGATGATATGCTCTTACAAAGTGATCACTGGCCGCTTTGCTAGCAGAATAAGGACTATTTGGCTCGTATTTATGCCCCTCTGTAAATGCGGGCTCCGTGCGTTCCAAGGATCCATAAACCTCATCGGTTGACACATGCAAAAATCGAAATTCATTACTATTAGGTAAATTGGTCCAATACTTTTTTACCGATTCGAGTAAATTAAATGTGCCTATTACGTTTGTTTGCAAAAAAGCATGAGGCTCAAGAATTGATCTATCAACGTGGCTTTCAGCAGCAAAATTTATCACTGCTCGAGGCTTATATTTATCCAATATGTTTTCGACTAATTGGCTATCGCCAATATCACCTTTTATAAAAATATGCCGCGTGTCGGATTCCAACTCTTTCAGTGTATTAAGATTTCCAGCATAAGTTAACTTATCAAGATTGATAACGGGCTCATCATTTAGCCTTAACCAATCCAAAATAAAGTTTGCACCAATAAACCCTGCGCCACCTGTAACCAGAATCATTTCTTATCCTATTAAATATATAAAATTTTAAATCGTGTATTTTAATTCCGCCAATTCAGGCGCACATAGGTCATTCAACAGCTCACGCTCCAAGCTGTCGTGCTGATCACTTCTATTCTTTGCATTGGAGGAAATCGAATCCGAATATTGTTCATAGTTCAAGCATGCATTGATTGCATTTAGATGCTTACGCGGATCTTTCATTAGGTCTTCATATCGCCAAACAAGTAGATGTTTTTCATAGTGAAGTATGGTTCTAGCTAAAAGCCGCCAAAGCAGAACACGCCTCAACGATGCTTCTATCTGGCTATCAATTTCTAACAAGGCTTGTCTTTGCCAAGTTGCCCAAGCAGGAAAGTCCGGATTGGCAACTGGTAAATTTGACACACGAGCTTCGGCAAGATGCCCAAAAGTTTTACGCCATGACGCTAGCGTATCAAGTGGATTTCTGACCATTGCAATAATTGGCCATTGTAATTTAACGAGGTATTCCAAGGACGCAATATAGGCCAAGGTGTTTTTAGAACCAAGCCAGAAATCTTCACGCTGAATATTGGGATGATAAAGCTCTCGTTTGTCGAGTATGGCGGTATCCTCAATTACTTTGCCATCTTTTAATTTGTTTGTAACTTGTTTTCCAGATAACACTCGTTCCCTGCACTCTGCATAGTACTGGGCAATCCCAGAAGCATCTGTTCTAGATTGTAACTGGTTAAATATTTCTCCAGGCTCATTTATTACCAACCAATCCATTTGCGAATCGAGCAAGCTTGTTATATAGCTTGTTCCGCTCCGAGGAATTCCAGTTATTATAAAATTTCTTTTGGATTCCATGTAATGCGCCCGCCTTTTCTTATTCTCCAGCAGGGGCATCCACTCGGCATGCCTTTTAACTAAACTTTTTATTGCAGGGTAATCTTCAACTGCCATATCAAATATGACACGCAACCTCGGTTCACGCAGGATGATATTTGGGCCATGATAATGGCACATTGCTAACTCTTGATCGCCTAGAGACTTCAAATGGGCCGGATAATTATAAAATTCTGATACAGCCCTCCACGAACCGAGTTTTTGCATAGCAATTGGAAGAGAAATTTGATCTAGCCAAGGATATTTATTTTCAATTTCTGCAGATTTATCGTGCAACTGAAGCGCATAATCACTCCAATAAGATGCCAACTGAGTGGGATTTTTCGACGCAATGAATCCAGCATTAAAGTATGGAAAAGAAAGCGTTTGACTTACAGTCAATCTAACCCTTCTTGTTGGCAACTCCATTGAGGTTAATGCATACACTTTTTCCCATTGCTGTTCCCCACCCCAAGTAGAAAGATCTGCGGGTTTAGCCGCATTTAAATTTTCCTGTAATACATTTTCGATTCGCCAATGAGAGAGCGAAAGCATGTCAGAATCACAGAAGCAACCATGCTCATTTGGTGGCAACAATTTAATCGCTGATATTTTGTTACCTATCGGATAGGTATCTCCAAAAATTGGATTAAAATATTTTAATTCAACATTAAGCGCTTTTAGGAGCGACATAGTTTCTTCTGCAATAAACCCCCAGTCTTTATAATTTGGAACTGCAGCAATTAAACAGACATCACTTCCGTGAGTTTTACGCAAAGACCAAGCAAGCAAAATCGATTTTAGCTCCAACTCTCCTTTCTGGCAGACAAACACAATATTCAAGAAATAACCTCACAGCTTCCGTTTAAATCAATAACGGCATCAAAACGTTTAGACTCTACAACAACAGTAAAATCCACGACTCCAACCTGTTTATCTACAAGATTTACGTGATCAACATTATCAACATTGTCTAAACGCAAAGTGATTGCATAATCACCAGCCTGAAGATTTACGTCAAATGCATAACGAACCAATACATTACCGTCAGCATCTGCTATTAATTTTTTATTCGCATAGTAATTATTAAAGCCAAATAAATTGTAGCCACGCCCATCACGAACTGTCATTTGAATTCTTGGATGTATTAAATCTGTACTAATTTTTGCATGGACCTCAAGCACCATTCTGTCTCCCTGCCGGACAACAACAGATTTTCCTGCTGCCCCCTGAACGATTAATGATGCTGATGTAATTGAGCCCAGCTGGCTAGAAAAGCCTAGCGCGGAGCTTGAAATCGAGCGTGTAATTTGATGGGAGGCGGAGTTACTTTCTTTTGTTTCGGCGAGATATATTTCGGTTCCCTCTTCTGGAGATCCATCGTACACCAGCTTTCCGTGCTTGATGTATAAAACGCGGTTGCAATAACGTTTTATTAATTGTACATCGTGGGTCACTAACAAAACTGTTGTGCCCTGTTTCATTAAGCGCTCCATACGCTCTAAACATTTAGCCTGAAACCCCGCATCACCTACCGACAGAGCTTCGTCCACCACTAAAATATCTGCGTCTACAAAACTACTTATCGCAAATGCAAGACGTACAGCCATGCCGCTAGAATAAGTTTTAACTGGCTGGTAAAGAAAATCGCCAATTCCTGCAAATTCGACAATATCATTATAGCGTGCTTCAATCTCCGCTTTAGTCAACCCAAGAAGCGCAGCATTCATAAATAAGTTGTCATGTCCAGTAAACTCAGGGTTGAATCCAGCTCCAAGCTCAAGCAGCGCAGCAATCCGCCCTTTCGTATAAATATTTCCACATGTTGGCTGAAGAATGCCGCAAATTAATTGAAGTAAAGTTGACTTACCTGAACCATTTGCACCAACAATACCAACTATCTCTCCCTGCTCTACCGTAAAGCTCATTTCTTTTATCGGCCAAAACTCTTTATAGAATTTTTTTCGACCGCGAAAAATTGACTGCTTGAGCCTATCCGTTGGATCTTCGTAGATTTTGTAGACTTTGCTTAATTTGTTTACTTCAATCATTAAATAAATACTTTAGCTGCGTCATTTTTCAATTGAACCCACCAGAACAGATGACAACTTTTTGCCATCCGTTCTATAGAAGATCACTCAAGCTGCTTTCTTAAGGAGAGCTGGAGCGGTAGATGGTTTTTTTGCAACCAAGTAAGAGAGAAGGTCAAATAACTCCTCTACACTTTTTAATGACTCAACATCTACTCGATACACACCATTAATAATGAACGTAGGTGTTTTGGATATTTGTGCCTGCTTAGTTAGAGCAGCTGATTGCTTTAATTTTTGGCTAACCAAATCGCTTTTCCAAGTTGCCCAAAATTTTTCTTTATCAATTTTATGACGGTCTAAAAAGCTATTAACTCTCGCTTCTCCCTGCAGGTTAACTTCTTTTGTCTGAAAGATTACATAGCCGAGCTCATACATAGTGTCCATTACACCAAGTTGGTCAAATGTATGAAGCATTCTTGCTTCATCTAACATAGTAGTATCTGAGTGAGCGGGCACTACAGTAACCCCTATCCCTGTGGTGTAGCTCCAGTTGGCAACCTCTGGAACAAGCTGATAACACGACTTGCAGCCAAAATACATAAATTCCACTACTGGCCCCATTGATGCCGGTAACGGATTCTCCAGTTTTTTATAATGCTTGCCTTCAATAAAATTTTTGTTCACTGCCACCTTTTCGGTCGGCTTTGAGTTCTGTGTAGCATCTGCAGCAACACATGAAAAACTACACACCATCACAAACATCATCAAAATGTGCCGTAACATTTTCTATCGCCTTTTAATAAACAATGCATTAATGCCAAATTTAGCTAGTTCGCCATTATCAAACGTATTAAAAAAAAGGGCTCCCGAAGGAGCCCTTTTATACAAAACACTGTGCCTTTCGGCACAGGTAAGTAACTTCCATCACCAAAATTAGTTAGTGGTGTTAGAAGTACCGTTGTTTTGTTGACCCAGACGAGATTCATCACCTGAGTAAGTGGTGCTGGTCATGTTGGTCAATACGCCTGATGGAGTACGTACCAAGCCCATGCCTTCACAAGCAGGGAATGCACCTTGGATCACGATACGGTGACGACCAGAGGTAACAGCGCCGTATGCTGGCAACTTAGAACCAAGGAATACACCAGTGGTTTGGTCAGCAGCGGTGTGCAGAACTGCGGTAGCGTGAGCTGCCAAGTTCTCAACAACAACAGTGTTGGTGTCGATAGTAGTAGCACCACCAGTTTCTGGCCATACGCTTACACGAACAGCACCTGGTTTTTCAGATACGTTGGTGATACGCAGGAATGCATCATCAGCTGCGTTTACGTTAGGCAGGTTGAACAGAGTGATCTGGCAACCGTTACGCAGTACTGGACCGTAGTTCAGAGTATCTTCAGAGTTAGTATAACGTGGGTTGAAGTACTCAACATTCAGAGCAGCAGAGAAAGTTGACTCTGGAACTACGATATCGCCAGAAGCGATAGCACATACACGGTAACCAGCTTCCAACTCAGCAGTAGTTTCACCGCTCAGGTCGATTTCTGCACCGGTAGCACCAGTTGCTGGGTTCACGTCGAAGTCAGCACCAGTAACAGTAGCATCACACACTGAAGCTGCACCTGGACGCAGGTATACAGTGCTATATGCATCAAGTACTTGAGTTGAGTTGATAGTTACGAAGATTTCGTCCGAACCGTTGAAGTCGAAGTCATCGCCGTTTTCTTTCTTAGCCAAACCACCACCCCAAGCAGCATCAACTGAAGTGCGGTTTACAAAAATGTTACCCAAGTTAACGAAAGAAACGTTGTTGGTTTCGTCGAAGTCTTGTGCAGCACCAGTACCAGTGTTGCTTAACAGATTACCGGTGAAGCTTTTCTCAACATCAGCAACGTCGATACGAGCACGAAGACCTACAACACCATCGTCGTAGTCGGTAACTTGAGTAGTTGTCAACTCAACACCGTCTTGTGAACGGAATACGATCAAAGCAGGAGCGGTATCAGTAGCAGCAGTAGTTACGTTACGGAATTCAGCACCAAGGCTAACAGTTGGGTTTGCAACACCACGAGCCAGAGCAGAAGTCAAACGCTTAACGCGGAACTGAGAAACAACAGCTTCATCGAACTGGTGGTTAGCAGCTGCAGTAATTTTGAAGGTAACAGTGTTATCACCGATAGCACCACCTTGGTCAACAGTGATTGAAGTTACATCAGCGTTCAATGCAGTATTGCCTGCACCTACACCACCAACTTGAATAACACCAGTGGTAGTTTCAAAGCTTAACACAACGCCAGCATCTTCCCACTTGTCCAAAGAAGACAGATCTTCACCGAAAACTGCACCTTTGTTCAGGGTCAGCTTAACGGTATAAACTTGGCCAGCAAGGATTGCACCTGGAGTAGCAGCAACTTCAAAAGTAGTAGAAGGAACAGCTACCAGAGTCTCTTCAGAACCAGTACCGAACACTTCGTTAGCAAGAACTACTTCAGTAGCGCCTGCAGTGTGATCCAATACCGCTGCAAATGCGCCAGCAGACATGGTTGCAATGGTCAGAGCCAAAGCGGTTTTTTGAAAAATATTTTTCATGGCTACGTACTTCCTTCATTTTGACTTACGTAAGGTTTATTAAATTATCAACTAAAGCCAGTCTACGACGGTACTTTACATCAATAACGAGGGTCAGGCGAAGCGCTCCGCCTGCCGTCCGTGAGGGATTCTAAGAGACATGATCCAGACATTGCAAGCGTTAAGGTTCATTATTTGTAAATATTCCCATTATATTAAGTCTTGATAAGACCAGCTCAACATTAAACAAAGACCAATGGTTACTACAACCAACAGTCTCGGATCTAACACTCTAGCAATTAATTCACTATATTCAACTTACTGAGGTATATGCAGCTGCTCGCGGAACGATTTGGTAAGCGCTTCAGCTTGCTCTGGCTCTCTCACAAGATAAGGCACCACTAACATCATTAATTCGGTGGTACCTGCACTCGTACTATCAGTTCTAAAAAGATGCCCTAATACAGGTAAAGAACCCAGTACCGGAATGCGAGAGTTACCTTTTGTTTGCTCTTTGGTAATAAGACCGCCTAGCAATACGGAACCGCCATCACGCAGACTTAAACTGGTATTGATGCTACGACTGGAAACAATAGGGGTTAAATTCACTTTTGACTGATCGACCGATGCACCACTCACTTCCTGTTGTATATCAAGATCAATACGGCCATCGGAATATACTGTTGGAATCACAGTTAAACTAATACCCGTGTCCCTATATTCAACACTTTGTCTTGTTCCGGTATCACCATCCACCTGCTCATCAGTCACAGTCTGAGAAACTAATAAGGGGATTTGCTGGCCAACAGATACACTGGCAGACTGACCACTGCGTACCAATATTTTAGGAGTTTGTAATATTGATACATTGTTATTACTGGCAAAAGCATTTAATGCGAGCCGAGTCATACCGGAGTTACTCAATGAAGACCAAACCAGACCGGTACCACCTACACCACTTCCCGGTACACCATCCTCACCGAATACACTTTTTAATTCCCCCTTTGCACCACCAGCAGAAACTTCTTTTAACGCCCATTCCATGCCAAATTTAAATTCGTCAGTTAGGGTTATTTCCGCCACAATCACTTCCACCAAAACTTGTGTTGGCGCCTGATCGAGCTCCCGGATGAGCGGAAGCATTTCTTGCCAACGATCAGCTTCGCCACGAAATAGCAGCATATTTCTTGCCTGATCTACCACAAAGGCACCACTTACTACTGCTCCACCCTGACCGCCAACTGCACGAGTGCTAGCACCACCTGGAGTACGCGTTTGAGATTGGGACTGGCGAGAAGTTGCAGTTGCGTCATTGTTAGGTAAAGTTGAATTACTTGATCCGCCATTCATAGCAGCATTTAATGTGGAGGCCAGTTCAGCCGCACTGGTGTTTCTGACCTTGTACCAGTAAAAGCCGTCTTTGTGGTTAGAGCGAATGGCAACTTTATCCAACTGTTCTGCCCATTGACGCACCAATGACAAACTGCTCGAATCAGGTGCGAACGCAAACAAGGCATTAAGCTCCTTAATCGGAACCAACGTAATGTTATTAGTAACACCACCAACGTCATAACCTTGAGCTGACATAGTGGCTTGCATACTTCTGGAAAGAGTATCTGCATCCGTATATAAAGGATCAACACGCAAAGAATACCGCCCTTTCATGTTAGGTCGATCCAGCATTGTCAGTACGTCAGCTGCACTTTGTACCAAGTCGGGAGAGCCATTTAACGTCACCGCGTTTCTGCGCCCATCCTGATTTATCTTTAAAGATTGCCCTTGAAAAACAGTTTGCAGCATATTAGCTGCATCGTTTGCACTAACAACATTAAGTGTTCTCACCAGAAATATTGGCCTATGAGTTGCTGGAACACTTGGTAATGCATTGCCGGTAACAATCAGCGGTGGCTCAAAAGGACTATTCTTTCCACCTCCGAGTACAAATTTTAATAAATCGCCTTGCTGAATAATCAATACGCCATAACTCGCTAATACCTGACGCCCCAATTCAAAAATTTCCTGACGATTACGAGGGTCAGTAACCCGCAGGGTAACCAGATCTTCTTTGTTAGCCACATCAGGAGCCATCTGAAAATCCAGTTTTAGCTCGTTTGCAAAGACCTCATTAATAAAAGAGGGAAGCGGTAAAGCATCAATCGATAAGCTGATTTCAGGACTTTCATCTGCAGGGAATAGCGCAACATTCTCCATCGCCTTCACATTAGCATTACCAGGATTTGCCACAGGTCCACTCGTGAAACGATTCTCCTTTTCGTCTCGTCTTTGGGTGACCTCATCATCTTGTGCACTTTTTTGTTTCGCGGGTGGTACCACCAAAGGTTTTGGTGGGGCCATTTCACTATCGGGGATCAAGGTACATGAGGTGATAGATGATAATACCAATACCAACAAACTGGTGCTGACCACGGAGTAGACGGACTTGCGGATCATTTAAAGAAGCTCCAGATGCAAATGCATCTTTCAATTAAAATTTACAATAATTTAACGAATTAACAGACCTATCACTTTTACTGAATGAGTCATCTTAGCGTTAGTTGGTGGCCTTATCCGCCTCAAGCGCAGAAAAGAGCTTGAGCCTCTCCTGAACCCCTTCATTATCTTGCTTTTGCAGAATTAACCAATCACTACCTGCATCGATCAAAATCCAGTCAGATCCTTTTAAAGCTTCACCTTTACTAATTCGGTGGACTTTCTTTCCGTCGCTAAATAGAACCTGTATTTGTTGATTACGGTGAATGATCGCTTTAACTTTTGCCCTGAGCTTTTTAGCTTCCGCCTGCTCAACATCCTTAATTGACTGCCCCGATGCACCAAGACTGATATCTCCCTGCCCCCAAAACCCGTTCTGCATTAATGATTGCAGGTCTGGCGCGGACTGATCACCTGCAGGTTTCAGAGCCCAAGCCTGGTGGCTGGTTTTTTGCTCCAACTGCTCGTTACTTACAGGAAGTGCAGCCCAAGCAATATTGACGAGCAGCAAAACCACAAGATACGCATATAAATAGTGCTTAGGCATCATTTACTCTCGGACGGGGTATTGATGTTGAACCAAGCTGTTAAGTTCAGTCGATAAAATAAATTTTGCGGATTGACCACATTTAACTGTTCAAGATCCACAACGACAGGTGGGGTTGAGCTACCTAAAGCCTGAAGAAAAACCTGCCATGACCCTGCCTTGTACACTCCTTGAATATCGACATGAACCGGGCGGTACTGCAAGCCTCGAGGAGGCACACCAACTTCGACTGTAATTCTGGTGATAGATAAACCAACCACTTCCGCTTGTTTTTGCAGCCAATCGCGTAACTTGGCCTCAGCCTCACCTTCTGAGGTCGCCTCCCATAATTTTGTTTTTACATTCTGGCGATATTCATCCGCTTCTTTTGCGCGAGCAACCCAAGCATCATCATTTGCTACAGCTAGCGTATCCTGATAACGCGAAGCTGCAGATACCACTTCCTCCTTTTTAGCTACTCGCCAATGATCTAATTGAACATGAGCCCATAATATAAAAAGAATAAACGCCGCAACCGATATTACTTGCAAGCGCTTATTAGCTTGCCATTCGGTCTGGATCTGAATCCAACGCAACTTTATTGATGTCATCGCTGGCCTCATTTTTCATCAACCTGAATAGGTTTATTAGTGTTTAACCGTAGCCTTATCCTATATTGCCTATTCTCAGGCAAGGGCTCGACTCTCACATTGTTAAACCCTGCCTGCTCAAATGCCCTAACCAAACTCAAGGTATCGGTGATATCACCCTTAACACCAATGTCTATTTGATCAACATTACGCTCCCATGTCTGGAGTTCAAGATTCAACGGTTTGGGAAAGGCTTGGTACACTGCAGCCTGCACAGATAGAGGATCAGGCAACACGAACAAACCGGCAATCTCTTCAGCATCTTGCTTTGCAGCTCGTGCAGCACTGCGTGCCGTTAGCAGGGGTTCGGCCGAACGCGCCAGCTCATCTGTTTGCACTTGCAAATCGACCAATTGGTAAGACCACTTTCCAACACTAGTGAGCTGCAAGCTGGCCACTAAAAGGCTAATCGCCGTGGCATAAACCAATATTTGAGATCGCCGATCAAATAAATGATCCAGGAAAGAAAAAGCAACACCATCCCATGCTTTTTCCAAAAATACCGGCTCTTGCAACGTTAGATCGCTAACCGCCCCGCTGAGCCCGAAAGTACGTGCAAGCCTTTGCAATTGAGCAGGGCTAGGCATCGATGGAAACCACTGGCTCGCAGTGAGCAGGCCTTGTTTCCAATATTGAGCGTCAACGCCAAGAGTAGCTTTGTAAAGATGAAGTCCATCTGTGTGAGCTTTTTGCCAAAACATTACTTCAGAAAAAAACTCCGGGCGATAAAGTACTGCACTGACGTCATGCCCCTGATTTTCTAATAAGCTGTTTATATGGCTTGTAGACCAAAACCAAACTTGAGCCACCCCTCCTTTCCAAGCTACGGCAAAAGCAGGATCACTCCATGAGCTTAGTAACTTTATTTTCTGTATTAATGCTTGATGGCGCTTTGCTTTCTGAACGTTACTTAAATCAATGCAGGCAAATTGGCAAAAATCCCTACCAACAAGATATTGAGGTGTAAATGAAACCCGTTCAACATCGCGAGCATGCCCATCTGAAAGCAGTTGTTGCTTAATGGAAAAACGGGTGATCAATCGCGATAGCTGTTCTTGAAGCCAACTCATCAGGCAAATTTACTCGTGCAGACCAATTGAAATACCAAGCGCTGACGCCTGACTCCAGGGGCGAAAATTGTACATCATAAACATACGCTGTGGAGCCACCTTCATACCACCACCAAAATCGAACACCGCTCGCCGGTAAAATAGACAATAGTATTTCATCGTCAATACCTGCATAGGGGGTCAATTTTGAGACACCATCAAAACGCTTCTGCTCTCTCTTATCGATAAGCTGGGGCACAGTCTCCAGATTTTTTACTACCAGCGCTAATGCTTGATGTGACGCTGTATTGGCGTTAATGATGCTTGCGCCCTCTGTCTTGAAGACCTGAAGAATCCAGGCATCATCACGAGCCGCTAATACGCTATTCCACGCTAAAACATTCCGGAGCTGTAGTGGTGAGCGCAAATAACCATTAGCTGGAACTGACATACCTTGCTGTAAGTAATCTTGCTGTTCCGCACCTTGCAGTTTGCGTATACCATCTGGGTCTTGGTAGTCCCTCAATGTATCGCGGAGCCTTTCCGCTGAGACCTCACCGCCCCCTTGACTAGCAATAGCTTTGAATACCCGAATATCAGAGAGAAAGGATAAACCAATCAAGCCGGCCCTATCCTGAACCATCACTCTTACCCCGCCCCCCAGATCAAGCACAGATCCGTCCATCCGAAGAAAACCAGATGAAGATGCGGTTACCGTCGGGGCGGCGCCAGCCATAAAGTCATCTAAACTATCAAAATTTATTGTCGGCTGTGCAGCACCATGCTCTCCTGGCCATGCAACACCTTCAGCGCTTTTGAATCCGGTCATGTATGTGTACACAATCTTATGAAGCGCATCCACACTGACACGATAACTTTCTACTCGTTGCTGTCGAACTACAGCACTCTCCCTGACTCGATCTACCCACACAGAGAAAGCGGTCGCTGCGAGGATCATAATTACCAAGACCCAAAGCACGGATACAAGAACAAAACCGCGATTATTCCGTTGCATTACATCACCCCCTCAATCACGGGTGGTGCATAGCGCAATGGGCTTGACCTTACACTGATAATAATTTCAAAAGGAGTGGCCAAAGAACTGACGTGAAGAGCTATTGCACGAGGAAGAAGGTTTTTGTCATCACGCTTGAATACCGATGTTTTAGCTGGGAATGATTGCTGCCAACCGCCGTCTTGCATGTATTGCCAAGATATTGCCATCTTGGAATCAGGCCATTCGCGAATCACATACCGTTCGGCATTTCCCCCATAGAGAGGAGCTTCGCTATAAATAAGAGCACTAGTATTTGCGGTGCGCTCTATCGACCAGGTGATTACTACAGGTAAGCCCGGAAAACGCCCGGATAGTGCCCCCAGAGACAAGCCACTAAAACTATCTTGATTGCCAGAAAAATAAACTTTCTGCGCAATCTCACCATCAGCACCATTAATGAGGCCATGGATCGAGTCGCGCAACCATCCATTAAGCAGCTCTTCGCGCTGTGCGAGAGCCTGCCGCCTCTCCACTGATTTATAGACTCCGGAGGTGTATATAAACCCCTGCATTAATAAGCTGGCCAGTAAAGAGACGAGCAAAACTACAACCAGCATTTCAAGCAGTGTGAAGCCAGCCCCCCCCTGACGATGCGCTTTAGTTAAAGATGACGTCATTGAGGTCACGCACTTTTTTGACACCAAGCAATGACATTTGGAACTGATAAATCGTTTTCCCATTACGGATTAAAATGACGGTAGCAGGGTAGATCGTCGCTTGGTTGATTGTCTTTTGGTTTTGTTCATCAAGCACATCCCCCTTGTATAGCGGTGTGGATGTCTGCCATCTGATTTGCAAATCCCCTATTTGATCACTTCCCTCTGCTCGAACTTCAGGATCAATCATACTCATGAACTCAATAGCACTTTCAACTGATGAAGAACGTTGATTAATTTGATCCACTCTCGCTAACGTAATCAAATTGGTATTAATCCATCCATAAAGCGCAGTTGCGCCCATAGCAAAAATAGCCAACGCAATAACAGCCTCGAGAAGAGTAAAAGCGAATTGCTTTTTCATTCAGACACTACTCGACAATCTGGTGCGCGTAATCTGAGCTGATACTCTTGAACACCCTTAATAACTTTCACCGTGCGCTCATATGGGCAAAACCCACCAGCGGTGATGAATAAGGGAGCATCAAACTGCAATGACATACCCAAATCGGCAAGCCTTTCCACAGAAGCAGGTGGTAACACCGAAATATCCGCGGGATAATTACTCAGCTGGATACTGTGTCCACCATGACGAACATCGAGTGCCAAATTATTAATAGCCATGGCCAGATCTTTTCTGGCAAGAGAAGCAGCCATGCTATCGTACATTTTTTGCAATCCAGGCAATGCCAATGAGGTGACAATCCCCATCATAACGAGTACAACCACCATTTCGAGCAGCGTAAACCCGCCTGTTTTTTTCATAATCATCACTTGGCAGGAAGGTAACCTATGTCCTTTGCATCACCTTCACCACCATCTTGACCATCGGCACCTAGTGAATAAAGGCTGAAAGGCTCAAACTCGCTAGGCACAGCTTTATAAACGTAATCTCTGTTCCAAGGATCCAATGGAACGCCACCATCAATGTATGGTCCCTCCCAAAACTGGGCTACGCGCTCATCCGCCGGTCTTTGAGTGAGAATCTTCAACCCTTCTTCTTGTGTCGGCAAGCGACCAATATCCAAACGAAGTGTTTGCAACGAACCACGAATCATTTTTACCTGAGTCTCAGCAGTCTGGACTTTCGCGCGATCCGCTTGGCGAAATAAATTTGGGCCAACCAATCCAGCGATTAAGCCGATAATAACTAACACTACTATCATCTCCAGCAGCGTAAACCCTTTTTGGGAGGGCAGACTTACTAGAGGGGTGCGATGAATATTTGACATAATGAAATCCTGATTTTTAAAGCGGTATATCATTCGCGCTGGTGATGGCAAGAATAATACCGATGATAATTGTCCCCATGACTAAACCGATAACGAGAATCGCAATCGGCTCAATCAAAATAAGCGCCTTCTTCATTCGCTGCTGCCCCTGAATCGTATAGAGGTTAGCCAATGCATTCAGCATTTCCTCGAGTTTCCCTGCCCTCTCACCTACACGTATCAAGTTATAACCAGTTGCCGTGAGGCATTGATTGATTTCCAGCGCGACTGATAATGCCTCACCAGCTCTAACTGCATTCTTTACCTTCGTCAATTTTCGTTTTCTAGATGGCATTCGAACAGTTTCTGCGGCCAGCTCTAATGCAAGTATGAGTTCTACACGGTTTTTAACTAAAGAGGACAGCACTTTAGACCAAGCACCTACGTCAGCCTGCACGATCCAATCACCAACTACGGGAACCACTTCTACCTTTTCCAAAATCCTGGTTCGAATTACAGGCTGAGACCAAGCCCAAACGATCAACACTGGAGGTGAAACAATTAAAGCCAACAAAAGCAAAAAATGTTCATTAGCCCACCGCCCTGCACTCAATACCGCCCACGCTAGAAATGGCAATTTATCTGCCTGATCCAACAAATTTGTAAAACTTGGGACCACATAAACAAACATCATCAATACAGCTGCGACCCCTGAAAAGACCAAAATAGAGGGGTAAATTAATGCGTTGCGGGTTTCACTACGAACACTCAACTCATATTGCATTTGCTCACATGCATCACTCAACGCACCACCCAATTGGCCGGTTAATTCACCGGCTTTTATCAAATGATGAACGTACGCGGGAAATGGTAATTCAGATGCGACTATCGCTTGCTCAAAACTCCCGCCGTGTCTCAATGTTTTAGATGCTAATTTGAATGCCCACCTGAGCTTTGGATGAGCGGCAGATTGCGCCTGAGACCCTACGGCCTCGGCAGCACTTACACCTGAGTTCAACATAGCAGCAAGCTCATACAACGCAGTGATTATTTCCTGCGTAGTCAACCTTTTCCGGCTTTTTTGGTCGAGGTCTGGCTTTGATTCTTGAGGTGTGAGGGTAATCACCGTCAATTGTTGGCGACTCAAAGATGCCAATGCATCTCGCTCAGAAAGAGCTGAAATATGCCCCTCTAACTCCTTTCCCTCGGGATCAACTGCTGTGTAACTGAACTGAAGTGTCATGTGTGCAGGCTCGTAACTCTGTGGACTTCCTCAACGCTAGTGAGACCCCGCCAAGCTTTGATAAGTCCGTCGGTCGCTAAATCCCTAAAACCTTCCTGACGAGCCTGCTTTTGTAAGTCCGACAACGGAGCACGAATCAATACCAGGTTTCGAATAGCTTCGCTCACACCCACTAGTTCATAGATCCCAACACGCCCTTTGTAACCAGTAAATTGGCATTGCGAACATCCGACAGCCTTGCGCCAATTTGGTTTTTCCTCCGGGAAAAGTTTTTTAACAAACGGGGCTACACGCTCCTCAACAATATCGATAGGTGCGGCCGGCTGGCTGCACTGACACAACCTGCGCACTAATCTCTGCGCCTGAACGGCTATCACTGGTGTAGCAGCAAGAAAAGGTTCGACACCCATATCAATCAACCGGGTAAATGCGCTCATAGCATCATTCGTATGTAGGGTCGATAAAACCAAATGCCCAGTTAAAGCAGCTTGAATAGCAATTTCCGCTGTCTCGAGATCCCGGATTTCACCAATCATAATAACATCAGGGTCTTGTCGCAAAATGGAGCGCAATGCGGCCGCAAACGTAAGACCAATATCGCTATGAACTTGAACCTGCGTAATGTGGGGTAACCGAAACTCAACAGGATCTTCAACAGTAATAATTTTACGCACCCCATCATTCGACTCATCAAGAGCCGAATACAAGGTCGTCGACTTACCCGATCCGGTTGGACCAGTTACCAACATCACACCATGAGGGTGCTGAACCCAGTTGCGCAACAATATTAGATGGTCAGATAAAAAACCTAACTTTTCGAGCTGTAGGTCTTGCCGCTCTTTTGGCAAAAGACGCATTACAATCGATTCACCATTAACACCCGGCAACGATGAAACCCGGATATCCAATTCTTGCCCATTAATACGCATGCCAATACGACCATCCTGTGGCAAACGTCGCTCAGCGATATCAATCCCGGAAACAAGTTTTAATCGGGATGCTACAGCGTAATAACGTTGCTTAGGCAACGTACGACGAGTAAACATGACACCATCAATACGATAGCGAATATCAAATGTATCCGCCTCTGGCTCTATATGAATATCAGATGCTCGCTCTTCAAGCGCTTGCGAAATGACGTTATTAACCAATTCGATAACGGGCGCCTCTTCAGCCATTTCACGCAAATGCTGTATATCAGCGTCAATGCTGACATCCAAGCCCAACTCTTTTTGGCGAGACCTTAACGCATTTAACATAGCATCGAGCACTTGAGCCCGAGAAAGACAATACTGAATCTCTTGCGATGTTTTACGAGAGAGCGCCTCATCAAGTAGCGAGGAAAGCGGATCACGGGCAAGGCAGAAAAAACCGGCATCGTTTCGCCATACAACCGCCTCGTGCTGCAACAACCAATCAGTGCTGATACCTAGCTCATCTATCGCTACAAATAACTGCTCATCGGTCGGAGGGTCAATATCTCTGCCCACAAGCTTAAAGCCTAATTGCTGCGCCAACGCATCAAGCAGATTTATCTCTGATACGCTACCTGCGCGCATCAAAACAGCCCCTAAACGCCCCCCCACTTGCTGCTGTATAACTAACGCCTTTTCGAGATCACGCTGCTGAATGTAATTCAACCTGAGCAGAATTTGCCCAAGCAGCATTAGCGTCATATCCTCCTCATCATTGAGGGAATCGCCAGGATTAAGAGAATTGACATTTGCCAAGCTAAGCTCCTAACTAAATTACATCGGCAAAAGCCGGTTTACTGCGTGTAAAGAAATAAAACCCTAAACTGGCGACAACAAAAGACACCACTGAATACGCTCCAAGAACAAGCCAATCAGGTAAAGCACCTTCAAATAGAACAACCCGTGATTGCTCAATAACAATAACTAACGGATTGATAAACTTCAGGATCTGAAGACTCTCAGGTAAGCGATCCATCGGATAAAATATTGGGCTAAGAAACAGTGCAGCAGTGGCAACAAACTGTGTAAGCTGCCGCAAATCACGCAAAAACACACCGAGTGCAGCAAGTATCCACATGAGCCCCAAAGTCATTAAAAAAAAAGGGATATAGATAATCGGGATCAGCAGCCAGATCCAATTAACGTCACCACTCGAAAGCGCAACTACCACCATCAAGACAACCATACCTATCAACAGTTGCAAAACTGCGGATGCTAAAGCTACAGCTGGTAGGATTTCGAGAGGGAATATAATTTTTCTGACATAATTTGGATTAGCCACTATCAGATCAGGTGCTCGCGATATTGCATCTGCAAATAGCTGATGCAAAATTAAACCCGAAAAAATGATCAAAGCAAAATCTGTAAGCCCCTGAGCATGCGAACTAATGCTCCATTTAGCTTGTAGGATTTCGCCAAAAAAATAAGCGTAAATCCCCAACATGATCAAGGGCGATAAAACCAACCAAAAACGCCCTAATAATGACCCGGTAAATCGCCCCGCCAATTCACGAACAGTTAAAATCCTGATCAAACTACGATTTTTCCAAAGGCTTAGGAGCATTCCAAACAGCGGATTCTTCAATCTGAATACCTTAAATTTGACGCGATCCGACCTTCCGGCAACCGCATAACGAGAGGGGATACTGTAGAATACTGCCACAGCATTTTGGAGTCATAACTCCCCATCCCAGCAGAGGCGCGATTCTAGCCTAAATGTATGCCGAACAACAGAACAGCAGGAACCGCTTTGATCTCCACCATTATTGTCAATTACAACGCCGGCCCCGGCTTGGTTAGCTGCATCCAATCGGTTATCGATCAGGTGCGCGAGGTGATTCTGGTGGATAACGCCTCGCGCGATAACAGTATTGAATTGGTCGAGACGCATTTTGCTGGCGACGTGCGCCTGCGCATTATCCGAAATGACACCAATCTCGGTTTTGCCGCCGCGTGTAATACCGGCGCAACTGCAGCCCAACAACCCTACTGGTTTTTCCTCAATCCCGATTGCATCTGCGCTGACGGCAATGTGGCGGAGTTGTATCGCGTACTTACGGGAAATCCCAAAGCAGGCATGGTGGGTGGATTGCTGCTCAACCCTGATGGCACTGAACAAGCGGGTGGACGCCGCCTAACGCCAACACCCGGACGCACCTTGGTGCGCGCCTTTGGTTTGCAGCGTTTTGCCAAACGCTGGCCGGATTTGCTGGTCGATTTCAATTTGCACCAACAACCACTGCCTACCAAACCGGTTGCGGTGGAAGCAATATCCGGCGCTTGCATGCTGGTCAAACCGGAAGCCATTGCGACCGTGGGTTTGTGGGATGATCACTATTTTCTCCACTGCGAAGACCTGGACTGGTGCATGCGTTTTGTGCGCGCTGGCTGGGATATTCTATTTGTCCCCAGTGCCCACTTTACCCACGACCAAGGCACTTGCAGCAAAGCTCGCCCGTTATTTGTCGAGTGGCACAAACACAAAGGCATGACCCGTTTTTACCGCAAATTTTTCCGCGAATCCTATTCCCTGCCCTCACTCTGGCTGGTGATTGCAGCGATTTGGGCAAGGTTTGGCTTGATCGCGCTGCGCAGTTTTGTCCGCCGCTCCTGAGCGTTGGTCACCCACCAGATAAATCTGGAAAATCACCCGAAATAATCAATACTTAGATTCACTTTCATCGCCGCGGGTTATTCGCCCTACCATGAACCACCACTATGAATGACAAGAGTTTTAACGCCGCCTTGCTGCTGGCGATTGTATTAACGCTGGTGGCGATAGTTGCGCAAAAATATTTTCCGCAAAAGCATTTTCTTGCCTGGCCGAATGCTGCACTCGATTCCTATTTCTATTCATCCGCTGATGACAGCAGTGCTCCCGCCGCTTTTTGGCTAAACCAGCAACAAAACCAATGGCGCTGCGTCTATCCCAAAAATGACGGCAGCGAATATTTTGCCTGCAGTTTCAATGTGCTCTTTGAAAAAGCAGCGGATCGGGGTGTAGATCTCTCCGGCTATTCCCACTTAAACCTCTCCATCCGCTACACCGGTAATGCACGAAAGCTGCGGATTTATCTGCGCAACTTTGATCCCACTTATTCAATGGTTGAAGATACCAACAGCACCAAATTTAATGCATTGATATTGCACACCAAGGATCTCAATAAAGAACTACGCATTGGGATGGACGAATTTATTGTGTCCGAATGGTGGCTGGGGCAATACGATATACCGCGCGAGTTATCGCGCCCGGATTTGCGCAATGTCGTCACCTTTGGAATGGATTATGTGGAGGGCAATCAGCCAGGAAACCACGATGCAACCATAGAAAAAATCGAATTTGTGGGCGAATGGATTTCCGCTGAAAAATGGTACCTGTGTATTTTGGGATGCTGGATGCTGGGCATTTTTGCTTACGCCATTTTCCGGCTAACCCATCTACAACAACAAACCCGGCACGATGTGCAGGTGATAAATCAATTGAGTGATAAGAACGCACTACTCAAACAGGAGACGGCAAAGTTTCGTCGCCTTTCAACCGTGGATTCACTCACCCAAACTTACAACCGCTTCGGCATCGATCAAGTTGTTGCCAATTTGATTGCAACCAATAAAGAATCCGACCAACCGCAAGCAGCGATTCACTTTGCATTAATTATTATCGATGTCGATCACTTCAAACGCATCAACGACAGGCGCGGTCACGATGTGGGCGATCACGTCTTAAAAAATATTGCCGCGATTATAGCCAAAGGGATTCGCGATCAGGATTCCCTGGGGCGTTGGGGCGGCGAAGAGTTCATTGTAATAATGCCGGATGCAGATAAAGAGCTTGCAGCAGAGACTGCGGAAAAGATTCGCATGTGTATTTACGAAACTATTTTTGAACCAGAAAATCCACTGTCAATTACAGCCAGTTTCGGTATTAGCGAAAGATTAGCAAATGAAGATTTTGCCAGCGCATTTAAGCGCGCCGATAAAGCGCTTTATGAAGCCAAAGCGCAAGGAAGAAACTGCTCGGTCATCGCTGATGATGTTTTATAAACAAGACTAAATATTAACGCCCAATAAAAAAACCCGCCGTAGCGGGTTTTTTTATTGTTCACTGAAAAGATTGTTTACTGCAAACTGAGGCTTAGAGTTTATCAAACGCGTCGGTTAACAAGCAGTCGAAGCGGCGTGCATCGTACTCCACAACGCGGGCAACATCATGCGGCTGGATAATATTTTTCGCTGCTGCATCTTTTGCCAACTCTTCTGTTGTAGCACCAGAAATTTTTCCGCTGTTTTTCGCTTTGAGGAAGGCATTCCACACCGGGCCTAAAGCCAATAACAATTGATAGGTGCTTTCTACTCGACCAAATGCATCTTGTGGATCATGAGTGACATACAGATATTGCCCGAGCAATTGACGCACCGGATTTTCTTCCATAATCAAATCGCCCAACTCGCGGATCAAATCATCATCGGGTTTGTTGACGATTGAACCAAACGGCATAGTGGCAAAGCACACCAGCTTAGCGATCCATTTTTGCGGGAAGTTATCAGCAAAGTCACGCAGCGCTTCTTGCGCAATATACAGTGCACGCGTCAGCGCATATTCGGCGTGAGCATCTTCCGCACGAGTGCGCGCATGGGCTGAGTGGAATTTCAAAATCGAACTGGCGATAAATAGCTGGCTGTGAACATCCCCCAAACGCGCCGACAATAATTCGCGGCGTTTCAAGTTTCCGCCCAATACACCCAAGGCGATATCTGACATAGACGCAAGCGATGCGCTCAACAAATTAATACGTTGATACCAACGTTTACTGAAATCATCCGCATTCGCCGGGATGCTGCTCAAACGCCCACCGACCACACCTAACAATTTGGTACGCAACAAATTGCTAAAGATATGACCGAGATGCATTGCAAATAATTTGTCGAATTTTTTCAAACCTTCGCTGCCATCCTCCAATTGCATGGTCAGCATTTCTTCAAACAGGAATGGATGGCAACGCATTGCGCCCTGACCAAAGATCATCAAGGAACGGGTTAAAATATTCGCGCCTTCTACGGTGATTGCTACTGGAACCGAGTGATAAGAAGCCACAAGGAAATTGCGCGGGCCTTTTTGGATTGCGCGGCCACCAACAACATCCATTGAGTGCTCAACCGATTTACGCATCAATTCAGTTGCGTGGTATTTCGCCATCGCAGTCATCACTGAAGGCGCGCCGGTTTCCAAACCTTTAGTTACAAACTGGCGCATCGCTTCCAGCGTGTAACCCGTCGCTGCAATTTCTGCCGTCGCTTCTTGCACACCTTCAAACTTACCGACCTCCATATTAAATTGACGACGGATTTTGGCGTAAGCACCCACCATGCGGTAATTCATTTCGCCACTCGCGGTGGACAAAGCAGGCAGGGAAACACCACGGCCAGCACCGAGACATTCGATCAGCATGCGCCAACCTTTACCGGCCATTGCTGGACCACCGATGATCCAATCAGCGGGGATGAAAACATCGGTACCAAAAATCGGCCCATTCATAAATGGTGAGCCGGGGTTGTGACGTTGGCCGATCTCTACACCTGGGTGATTAGCAGGGATCAACGCACAGGTAATGCCGTATTCTTTTTTGCTTGCATCGCCGAGCAATCCTTCAGGGTCATAAACCTTAAATGCCAAACCGACTACAGTTGCGACCGGAGCAAGCGTAATCCAGCGTTTGCTGAAGGTGAGCTTGAGGCCGATGACTTCTTTACCTTCATGCATGCCCTTACAGACGATACCGGTATCGGGAATAGAGCCTGCATCGGAACCCGCTTCTGGGCCAGTCAAACCAAAACAGGGAATTTCAGTACCATTGGCAAGACCCGGCAACCAGCGTTGGCGCTGCTCTTCGGTGCCGTACTTAACCAATAATTCGCCTGGGCCAAGTGAGTTTGGCACCATTGCGGTAACCGCGGCGGTACCGGAACGGCTGGCGATTTTGCTCATAATGCGGCTTTGCGCGTGGGGGCTGAAATCGCGCCCGCCGTATTCTTTAGGGATGATCAGACCAAAGAAGTTTTTGTCTTTCAAATATTGCCAAGCCTCAGGTGAGAGGTCTTTGCGGGAATTCTGGATATCCCACTCATCCAGCAATTCACATAATTCGTTAACTTCTTTATCCAAAAATGACTGCTCTTCGGCGGTCAATTGCGGCAGGCTGATTTGCGCAAACTCGCTCCAATCCGGGCTGCCACTGAACAATTCTTTTTCCCACCAGGTGGTGCCTGCTTCCAATGCATCGCGCTCGGTAGGGCTGATTGGTGGCATGGACTTTTTCAGCATCGAAAACACCGGCTTGGTCAGCAGTGCACGGCGCACCACACTCACATTGAGTACGACCAAAATGACCGCTAACGGGATCACCAACCAGAGTGAAAACATGTGGGGAGTGACTAGCAGACCCAGTCCAAACCACGCGATGAGAACCAGACATGACGAGGCAATAAGCGCTACCTGATGGTAGGTTAGTACAGCGACCAACACCCATATCGCCAACAAAGAGAGCAGTAACATCATTTTATAGACCCCTGAAAGGTTTTGTTTTTGTGAGTTTCGGTGTGAACTCTACCCTTAACCTTAGCTCAATACCGTTAAGTCGGTGAGAATTCCTGCGTCGCATTAGTGCTTATATGATCCTTTTATTGATGCGATGCACCATATGTATTCACTTACTCCTTAAGGCATGCGGCATTGCAAGAGTTCAACTTCCAACTCATCGATCATCAAAGCGGCGTTGTTAATCAATTCAATACGACTGTCGAGCAACTTTTGTTCACTGTCAGACTCATTGTCAAAATCATCGCCCAGTAGCAGCGGCTTCACACTCAACACACCGTCTTCCGCATTGAACATATATACACCTTGGTCAGTATTCATCACCGCCTTGGCGCGCACCATCTGCAGACCCGTCATCCAACCGAAGAGTTGATTAAAGTCAAACTGGATAGAAGGCTGGAACATCCACCCGCAGGAATAAAACCCCTGCCCCTGATTTTCACGGCGTAAAAAATCCTGGCCCTCAGGCAATTGGATCGCCGCGTTGTAAAGTTCGCGCTGGGGATTCAAGCGATTGTTGCGCTGCGCCGTGTGATGTTGCGGATGCGCAAGTTGATGAGTTGTGCGCGGATAATCCAGCCAGCTCAATTCAAGCTGCCCTTGTTGCACCGCAAATGCAGCTTGTTTAGGTGGAGTAAAAGTGGCGACAAGATCAGCAAACTTCGCTTGATCCTCCGCTGCGCTCAAATCCGATTTATTCGCGACCAACACATCGGCAACCGCAATCTGATCTTTGAAATTGGCATTGTCGGTATAGCGTGCATCGCTTAATTTGCGCGGGTCGATAAGAGTAATAGTCGCGCGCAAATCCAGCACCGTATCGTAATACTCGCCGGTCAAGGTATTGATGATTTCTTCCGGATGCCCGAGGCCGGTTGGTTCGATAATAATGCGATCCGGTTTGGTCTTTGCGATCAACATATTCAACGCGATTTTCATCGGCAATCCGGCCACACAGCAAATGCATCCACCAGGCACTTCGCGGATATGGGCGTTAGTATTTTTTAACAGTGCACCATCAATTCCTATCTCACCAAACTCATTCACCAGTACCGACCAAACCTCGTCGGCCGGCTTGCTATTGAGCAAATGGGTAATCGCTGTCGTTTTACCAACGCCCAAAAAACCGGTGATGATATTAGTGGGAATTAGTTTCATTTCGCTGGTGGGTTCAGATGAAGCAGATGTCATAAGCACTCGATACTGTGGCAATTAATAGCAGCATTCTACCGCTCGCCACAGCGGCAGGCACACCTATCCGAGGATAAAACTTAACACTCCTACCCGCTTGTTTTCACACACTGTTAGCCCCATGAATAAAATCTGAACAGACACATTGAAAAATCCCAGAGGAAGCAGGAATGAACACCACCAATTTACTTAACCAGCTGCTCAAAGCAGGCGGCGACTTACTGCAAAATAAGGGCGGCAATACGCAGCAGTCCGGCAATTGGCAACAACCGTCCAACAACCAGCAGGCAGCGGATAATTCTCCGCTCGGTGCGCTGACGGGATTTTTATCGGGCAAAGGCGGCGCGGCCTTGGGTGGCGGTGCGATTGGCTTACTGCTCGGCAGCAAACAAGGCCGTAAATTGGGCGGAAAAGTGCTGACTTATGGCGGCTTGGCTGCACTCGGCGCAATCGCCTACAAAGCCTACGGCAACTGGCAAGCGCAGCAACAAGCGGGAGCTTCCGCGCCACAACCCCAGACAATTGATCGCATTCCACCGGCGCAAGCTGAACAACACAGCCGCGCGATCCTGATCGCATTGATCGCCGCCGCTAAAGCCGATGGCCATGTTGATGATCGCGAGCGCCAATTAATTGATGGCGAAATTGGCAAATTAACCCAGGATGCAAGCTTGCTGACCTGGATTGATCTCGAATTGAAAAAGCCCCTTGATCCAAGCGCAATTGCCGCTGTTGCCACGACAAAAGAAATGGCAGCCGAAATGTATTTGGCAAGCATTTTAGTTGTTGATGATGAAAACTTTATGGAGCGCGCTTATTTGCAAGAGCTGGCAAAACAGTTGCGATTGGAGCCAGAGCTGCAAACTGAATTGACCACCCAAGCAAAACAGGCGATTCAGCTTTACAAATAAATTCTGGAATCTGAACCAAACAAAAACCGGCAATTTACTAACAATAAATTGCCGGTTTTTTTATTTCCTCCGCACGGTTTTTAATGAGTGTCAGTCACCGTCCACGACGGAAATGGATCGGGCAACTGTTGCCAATAATCCTGCCCGCGCAACAATTCTTCATCGCTCAGCAAACAATTATCCAATGCATTAGTAACCAGTTCTTTATCCAGATGTTGGCCAATAAAGACTAATTCCTGGCGCATATCACCAAAGGGCTCTTGCCACTTATCCATAATAGAATCGAGATATTCTTGTTCAACCGGCCAGCGCTCTTTCGGGATTGCCTTCCAAAACATTCCCGCCGCACCGTGCTGCGCAATACCACCTGCTTGATTCCACTGCCCCGCCCACTGCGGGCGCGACGCCAACCAAAAAAAACCTTTTGAACGCAGCAATTTTCCTTTGAGATTCGGATTGGAAAAAAAGTTATAAATTTTTTCCGGATGAAACGGCTTGCGCGCGTGATACGCAAAACTGCTGATGCCATATTCTTCTGTTTCGGGAATATGTTCGCCGCGCATTTCTTTGAGCCAACCCGGCGCTTGTTGTGCTTGCTCAAAATCAAACTGGTTGGTATCCAATAGTTTTTCCAGCGGCACTTGCCCGTTCATCATCGGAATAATTTCCGCGTTGGGATTCAAGCTATGCAAAATCGCCTTGAGTTCGACCAGCTGTTGCGCCGTGATTAAATCGGTTTTGCTGATGAGTAACACATTGCAGAATTCGATTTGGTCAACCAACAAATCGGCCACATTGCGCTCGTCATCTTCGCCCAGGCTTTCACCCGTTTCCTGCAGCGATAACGCATCGTAATAATCATTTAAAAAATTGACCGCATCGACCACTGTCACCATGGTATCCAGACGCGCAATTTGGGACAGGCTCTGGCCTTCTTCATCAGCAAAGGTGAATGTCTCGGCAATCGGTAGCGGCTCGGAAATACCGGTTGATTCGATAACCAGATAATCAAATCGCCCTTCTTTCGCCAGACGAGTGACTTCGATCAGTAAATCTTCACGCAAGGTGCAGCAGATACAGCCATTGCTCATCTCCACCAGTTTTTCCTCAGCGCGATTTAGTTCGACCTGGTTTTGCACCAGCGCCGCATCGATATTGACCTCACTCATATCATTCACGATTACCGCCACCCGGCGATGTTCGCGGTTATTCAAAATGTGATTGAGCAGAGTCGTTTTCCCCGCCCCTAAAAAACCCGACAGCACAGTTACCGGCAATAAGTTCATTGTTAACCTCGCTCATTTTTCGCCACTCAAAACATGTTATAACATAACAAAATAAAAGCAAGATCAGAAAAACCTATCGCTAATTGGCAGCCCTACCCATCTATCCGCAGGGCAAAAACATCAAAATTTTGAAATATTTTCGTCACCTTAAGTAACATACTGTAACCGTTTACAATTTTTTTACACTTTCCCCAGTGGACAATAAATGAGCATCTCTCGCCCATGAAAAAATTGACCATTTTTGAGTGAATGCAAAAAAATCTATATTAATCATCAATATAGTGCATTTATCTAAATTTAATGCGCACCAATTTGGCGCACAAATGTTCATTTTTTAACTGATAAAAACCCTTCTTTGCACTTTTTCGTCTCACAAAAAGTTTGAAAATGTAAACGATTACACATAGGATTCCGCCCATCTCACGGGATGGTCAGGCATAGCTTATATAGCGCCGCTGTTCTGACTGAGAACCTGCCAACCGAACTACGCAGGGTTTTTACCCACATAAAAAGTCAAAACTAGAGGACGCACACATGAGAAGTTCTGCAAGTTTTAGTAAGACGTTGCTGTCGACGATGATCGCAACTTGCATCGCTACCGGCGCTTACGCGCAGGAAGAGAATGCGGTTGAAGAAATCGTTGTTAGCGGTGTTCGCGGCGCTCAGGAGAGAGCGATCGATATCAAACGTAACTCGGCCCAGATTGTTGATTCGGTTGCAGCCGAAGACATCGGCAAACTGCCTGACACCACCATTTCCGACTCCTTGCAACGTATTACCGGTATCCAGATCGCCCGTAGCGGCGGCCAAGGTAGTCAAGTAAGTGTTCGCGGTATGGGCCAAGTATTGAGCACCATGAACGGCGAATATTTCCTGACGCCGGCGAGCATGACCACCAACGGCGTTAACTTTACCGATGTACCAGCAAGCCTGGTTTCCGGTTTGAACGTTTCCAAATCCCAATCAGCAGCACAATTGGAAGGCGGTATCGGTGGTAGCATCGATATCCTGACCCGTCGCTCGTTGGATTTGGATGAAGGCTTTAGCGGTTCAGTGCGCTTACAAGGCAGCACCGGCAGCATCACCGAAACTACCGATCCGGAATTGAGTGGTCTGGTCGGTTTCAATTTTGATGATAAAGCGGCTATGTCGCTCGCATTCTCTTACGGCGATTCTACTCTCGCGGAAAACCAGGGCCGTCTGCGTGCTGACCGCGTTGCGGAAAGCTGGGATTGCAGCACCAGCTGTGCTGACCTCGATGGCAATGGCAACACCAATGGCGATTTCATCAACCCGATGAGCTGGAACAGCCCGGAATTTTCTGCGCGTGAAATCGAGCGTGAGCGTTTGGGTCTGGCCTACAACTTCAATTTGGCAGTAAGCGATGCGCTTACCTTAAACACAGATATTTTCTACACCGAAATGGATGAGAAAGCTGCTGGCCAATTTATTTATTTGGGCAACCAAATTGGCGGCCGCGCTGGCTTCCATGAATACACCTTGGAAACCGGCAAACCTGCGATTATCAATCCAGGTGATGGCACCCTCGGTGGCCAACCTTTCTACGCGACCGACATGAATATGATGGTGTCTGGTTTCCGCGCTGGTGTGATGGGTGATTACCGCGAAAGTTCTGCACTCAATTCCAACATTGAATTGAAATACGACAACGGTGATGCATTCACTGGTAGCGTGCGTTGGGTATCTGGTCGCGCCGACAATGGCAATGACACTCTCACCCTTGCGCAAGTAAGTAATGCATTGATGGTAAAGCGCTCTCCAACAACTGATGCGATTAACATTAACCCTGGTGCAATCAACGACGGTTTGATTTATCCAATGCACGTTAAGTTAAACAGCAATAGCGTGTTGGCGGAATTGGATCCAACCATGATCGCCAAAATGGCGAACCCTGAAGCTTGGTATTTGCACTCAGGTTGGATCGACAGTACTTACGCTGAAGCTGATTCAGATGTATTGCGCTTTGATGGTAATTTCAAATTTGCCGATGAAGGTTTGACCTCGGTTGATTTCGGTTATCGCTTCTCTGATCGCGCCACCAAGTTTAACAACTCATCTTTCTTCTCACCATCCGGTGTAATTAAAGATGGCGTAGAACTGCTGAACAAATATCACGAAGTAGGTTACGCAACTGGCCAGGCTGGTAGCAACGGTACCGCTGCAGGTTTAACTTATGATCCGCTGCCGGTTATTGAAATTACCGATTCACGCCTGAACGGTTACATCAACAATGTGAGCAATTTTGGTGATGCGCTGAAAGGTCTGAACGTTAGCATCCCGATGATCGACACCGGCAAAATCAATAACCCAATCGCGTTCAACGATATGCTCTACGGCAAAGGCCAAAGCATTATCAATCCGGATCGTTCTTACGCTATTAGCGATAGCAAACAAAGTTTCCACTTCCAGGCAAACTTTGATAAAGCGCTGAACGATACTTTTACCATCAGCGGTAATACCGGTGTGCGCTACGTAAAAACTGATTTGACCGTAACGCAAAATATTACTGATCCGCAAAAATTGAATCCGCTGATTTTGGCGGGTACCGATCCAAACCACACTACTTACATGGATCTGGGCGATAAAGTTACCAACGTTACTTACAATCACTTCTTGCCAAGTTTGAACTTGAACATCGGCATTGCAGAAGATTTCAAAGTGCGCTTGGCATTTGATAAGCGCATGACGTTGCAAGATCTTGATCGTTTGGGCCAAGGTACTATTACTTACCTGAGCGGTGAAGAAACGGTTACTGATCCAGTGACTGGCGAATCGGTAAAAGAACCATTCCAACGTGTAAGCTCACGTCAAAATAATGGTAACCCTTACCTCAAGCCATGGTCTGCCAATGTATTTAACATTGCTGGTGAATGGTATCCAACTGACAGCGCGATTATATCGCTCGGTTATTTCAACATTGATGTAGACAGTTTCACCTACACCAAAATTGAAAAGAACCCGACCCTTGCTGACAGTGATGGTGTAGTGCGTCGCGGTGGCGAAGAGCAAACCGTTACCAACGGTTCAGGCGGAACTGTTAAAGGTTGGGAATTCTCTTACCAACAAAGTTTCGATTTCTTGCCTGGTTTGTTCGGCAACACCGGTATTACATTCAACTATACCTACTCTCCAACCGAGAGCCCTTCAAGCGAATTGTTACCGGATGGCAGCGTAGCGCCATTCAACAACACTGCTGAAGACCAAGCGAACCTGGTATTGTGGTATCAAGACGATAAATTCGAAGCGCGTGTTGCAGCCAACTATCTTGGCGACCAATACCAAGGCAAAACCTCTGGCTGGATGTGGAACCCATCTAACACTGACAAAGGTATGCCACGTTACTTGAAAGAAACCTTATTTGTTGATGTGACCACGTCTTACAATGTTACTGAAGACTTGCAGATTACTCTGGCAGTTAACAACCTGACTGAAGAAGACAACATCACTTATACCCAGTGGGAAGATTTTATCGATTCCTACAACATCTTCGAACGTCGTATTACCGCCGGTGTTAACTACAAGTTCTAATCTGGTTTTAACTAGATCTACACTTGGCGTATGAGAAAAGGAGCAGATGTAAATCTGCTCCTTTTTTTGCTCTACACTTACTGGTTTTTACCGACTAATAATTGCTTTGAAATAACTGGTGCACTTATGACTGATTCGCGCATTCGCTCAATTGTAATTCTCGGCGGCGGTACCGCCGGTTGGATGGCAGCAGCGGCATTGGCCAATCGGTTCAAGCAGGGCACTACCAAAATTACTCTGGTCGAATCTGCCGATATAGGCATCATCGGTGTAGGTGAAGCAACGGTTCCCTACATCAAAGAATTTCTGCAAGACTTGAATATCAATGAAGTTGATTTTATGCGCGCGACCAAAGCGACCTATAAACTCGGCATTGATTTTGATGGCTGGTCTAAACCCACTGAAAAATTCATCCATCCATTTGCTGGTTACGGCGCACGTATTGCGCGCATCCCTTTCCATCATTATTGGGCAAAAATGCGCGCGCAACATAAAGCGCAGGGATTGGATGCTTACTGTCTTGCAGTGCAAATGGCGCGACACAATAAATTTGCGCTGCCAAAAGCGAATAATGATATTGAATTATCGAGTTTTAATTACGCATTTCATTTTGATGCTGGTTTATTCGCCAATTACTTAAGCGGTATTGCGCAAAAGCTGGGCGTAAAACGCATCCAGGCAAATGTCCAACAGGTCAACCAATGTCCCGATAGCGGTTTTATCCAATCGTTAGGCTTGGATACTGGCGAAAAAATTGAAGGTGAATTCTTTCTTGATTGCTCCGGTTTTAACGGTCTGTTAATCGAAAAAACACTGCATACCGGTTATGAAACCTGGAACCAATGGCTGCGCTGCGATCGCGCTGTCGCCATGCCCTGTGCGAGTACTCTCGCTCCTGCCTCAGCGACCCGCTCATTGGCAATGGATGCTGGCTGGCAATGGCGTATCCCGTTGCAACACCGTGTCGGCAATGGTTATGTTTATTGCAGCGATTTTATTTCCGATGAGGCTGCTGCCGAAAAATTGCGCGAGAACCTTGAGGGTGAAGCGCTGGCCGATCCGAAATTTATCCGCTTCACCACGGGCATGCGTAAAAAGGCCTGGAATAAAAATGTATTTTGTCTGGGGTTGGCGAGCGGCTTTATGGAGCCACTGGAATCCACTAGCATTTATTTAATCCAGTCGAGCCTGACACTATTGCTGAACCACTTTCCCAACAATCAGTACAACCAAACATTGGTTGATACCGTTAATAACAATCTGCGTATCCGCCAGGAAAAATTGCGCGATTTCCTGATCCTGCATTACTACGCCAACCAGCGCCAGGGTCAGACATTTTGGGATGAATGCCGCACCATGAGCATTCCGGATACTCTCGCTGCGCGCATCGAACATTTTAAACAGACCTGCCAACCGCAAGTTGATGAGCTGGATTTTTTCGGCACCAACAGTTGGCTTGCCATGTTTTCCGGTTTCAATATCCAACCTAACTACTACCACCCGGTGGTAGACGATTTTGATGCGCAACTGGTTGAGAAAGAATTGAACGATATTGCAGCAAGTATTACTAATACGGTTAAAGGAGCACCGACGCATTTGGAGTTCATCCAGCGTAATATTATTGGATAGTCATAATCAATCAGGCACCGCCCTGCCTCACCACCTGCTGGTGACAAAATCGGCTATGATGGCAATCACGCAGTTGTATTAAAACAATCAAAACTGCATCTGAAGATAACTGCCACAGCATAACGATAGCGAAAAACACAGCAGGTGATTTCACACATGTCACACCCACCTATTTCAAAAATTGTCATTGTCGGTGGTGGTACTGCCGGCTGGATGGCCGCCGCCAGCTTGTCACGTTTTGTTGCCAACAGGCCCATCAGTATTACCCTGATTGAATCCACCGCCATAGGTACAGTGGGCGTAGGCGAAGCAACTATTCCCAGTATTGTCGATTTCAACAATTCTATTGGTTTGGATGAGCTGGAATTTATCCGCGCTACGCGTGCCAGCTTTAAACTCGGCATTCAATTTGAAAACTGGCGCACCCAGGGCGACCGTTTTTTCCATCCATTTGCTGATTACGGTATTAATTTCAGTGGTGTTGAATTCCAACATTATTTTTATCGTCTGAAAAAAAATAACCCGACTGAAGATTTGCACGATTATTCAATTGGCAGCCAGCTGGCCAAACACAATAATTTTGCACAGCCACGCGAAAATCCTGAAAATCCACTGGCAGACTATTCTTACGCCTACCATTTTGATGCTGCACTCTACGCGAAAGTATTGCGTGAACTTTCCATCTCACGCGGCGTAGCACACATCGATCAAAAAATTGAAAAAGTAAACCTGCGCGACCCGGACGGATTTATTGAATCGGTGCTACTCGATAATGGGCAGGTTATAGAAAGCGACCTGTTTATTGACTGCACCGGATTTAAAGGTTTATTAATTGAAGAAAACCTGCATACCGGTTATGAAGATTGGCAACAATGGTTGTTGTGTGACGCAGCAGTTGCCGTGCAATCACTGAACACCACCGAACCAACGCCTTTCACTCGCGTTACTGCACTGGATGCAGGTTGGATGTGGCAAATTCCACTGCAACATCGCACCGGTAATGGTTATGTTTTTTGCAGCCGGTTTTTGGATAAAGCAAAAGCAGAAGAAACCTTATTGCAACGCATTAGCGGCAAAACCATCAACACCCCAAAACCTTTTGCATTCAAAGCCGGTCGCCGCAAAAAAGTCTGGAATAAAAATTGTTACGCACTAGGGCTTGCTTCCGGTTTTATTGAACCGCTGGAAAGTACTAGCATTTCGTTGATTCAAACCGGCATCACCCATCTACTAACCTTCTTCCCGGATATGTCTTTTGATGCAGGGATGATTGCTGAAGTAAATCGCCGCCATCAACATGAAATGGAACGTATCCGCGATTTTATTGTGTTGCATTACAAACTCACAGAGCGCACCGATACCGAATTCTGGCGCTACTGCCAGGCAATGGAAATTCCACCCAGCCTCGAGCATAAACTGGAATTATTTAAAAGTTGCGGTCATATTTTGCAACATGAACCGGAAGCCTTTGAAAAATCCAGCTGGCTGAGTATTTATAATGGTTTTGGAATTATTCCGCAGCGCACCGATAATCGTATCGATCACTTTAAAGATGCCGATATCGCCAACCAATTAGCAAAGATCAAACAAGTGCTGGATCAAGCCGGGAAAAACGCAACCAGTCATGCGGAGTTTATTCGCAGACATTGCGTTGCGCCGGATTTTGAAAGCTAGAACAGAAAAAACAATTCGCGGATATTGCGAAATATATTCCGAATGATCACAGATACATGAATGCATCTGCGAGCATTCGGAATCAGCACTAAAAATTAGTTAGCATATTACGTCTTTTTGACCGGACAATGCTGACGAAGAAAGTCTCCGTGAGATGGCAGTTTCATCACCGTATCACGAATCGCTTTTGCACCCTGATTCAAAGAATGCGCAAGCTTTTGGCTATCCAATGCATCCACCAGCGGATGGTATTTTTTCGGGCGAACATTCATCCCCTCCAAAATAGAATACCAACTATCTGCACCGAACAAATCTTCCGGATGGTGCTTTAGTTGGCCACGATGGCCGAAGAGTTCAATTTTTTCGCGCAAACTATCAGGGATATCCATGTTTTGGCACCAACGCCAAAACTCTGTGTCATCCCGTTTTGTAGTGCAATAATGCAAAATTACAAAATCACGAATCTCGACATAATCCCGTGCAATTTCACTATTAAATTGCTGCTGCAAATTTTCATCAAACTGCTGGTCAGGGAAATTACGGATAAAATGAACCAAGTTCCGATACACCAAATGAATTGCAGTGGATTCGAGCGGCTCAATAAAACCGGACGCCAAACCTAGTGCCAAACAATTGTTATGCCAGATTTTTTTCCGCATACCGCTCACAAACGGAATGATGCGCGGCTCCTGGATAAACTTACCGTCGACAACATTTATTAATGTTTGGATGGCTTCATCATCGGAACAAAAATCGCTGGCAAATACATAGCCATTACCATCGCGATGCTGCAAAGGAATTTTCCAGGTCCAACCTGCAGCGCGCGCAGACGCCACAGTGTAGGGTAATGGATCGCCAGTATTTTCTGTTTGCCCAGCCACCGCGCGATTGCAAGGTAAATAGTTGGACCAGTCTTCGTAACCAACCTTCAATGTTTCGGAAATTAATAAGCCTCTAAAGCCGGTGCAGTCGATAAAAAAATCGCTCGTTACTGTTTCACCATTAGTAAGTTGTAGCGATTTAATAAATTGTCGCTCATCGGTTTGCACACTAGCGACAGTAGCTTCAATTCGCTGCACGCCGCGCGCAAGCGTGATTTCCCGCATATGGCGGGCGGCATAGGCTGCATCAAGATGCAATGCATAACCATAAGTTGCCAACGGGGTATTAATCAGCTGTGGGTCAGCAGTAAAGCGATGCTCTTCCGACATAATACCGGACGGTGAATGATCCATCCAACGTGTCTCATTTCCATCAGCCAGGGTTTTTAACCAGACTTGATAGAAATCATGGCCATCGATATTGCGGCCAATTTTTCCAAACGGATGAAGAAAATGGTGCTGTTGCTGATACCAATTTTCAAACCGGATTCCCAATTTGATACTGCCTGCAGTCGCTTGCATAAACTCTTTAACAGGCAGGCGCGCATCTTTTAAAAAGGCCATAAACGATGGCACTGTTGCTTCACCAACACCGATAGTGGCTATATCGGGCGATTCAATCAATGTAATTTTAGTATTGCTACCTTTTAAAACGTTACTGAGCAAACTGGCAGCCATCCACCCGGCAGAACCACCACCAACAATACAAATTGATTCGAGCGGCTTTTCTGTATTTTTCATAATTTGGATGCCCTACTGCATAGACATTTTGCAATGCTGGTTGATAAATTCCTGATGGGTTGGCAAATCAACAACCGCATTACTAATTGATGTTCGCATTTGCTCCAAACTTTTTTTCAAATAATCGACATTTAATCGATCCACATTTTCATTATATTGTTTGGGATAAAATTCGAATCCGTTATAGATCGCCAACCAGGAATCCGGGTGGAATATCTCCCAAGGATAATGCAATAAATCACCGCGCTCACGATAGGCGTCGATTTTTTGCTGCAAAGATTCAGGTACCGACATAGCACTGCAATAACGCCAGAATTCACTGTCATCACGCTGACTGGCCTTGTAATGCAAAATAATAAAATCCCGTATTCGCTCCCACTCAGTTGCTGTCACTTGATTAAAGTGATCAATCGCAACCTGACTAAAATAAGGTGCAGGGAAAGAGCCGCAAATTTTTTCTATCCCCGTTTCGATCAAGGCAATACTGGTACTTTCCAGCGGTTCTAAAAATCCGGATGAAAGTCCAATAGCGATACAGTTTTTATTCCAGGCCTGTGCACGCCTGCCAGCGGTAAATTTAAACTTGCGCGGTGAATGCAGTGTTTTTCCATCGATATTTTGCAGTAGCGTTTCTTCCGCTTTATCGTCATCGATAAATTGGCTCGCATAGACATGACCATTTCCCTGGCGATGCTGCAACGGAATTCGCCATTGCCAGCCAGCCGAATGTGCTTTTGAAACCGTCCTTATTGCCGGCTCACCCACCAGCTCTGATTGCACTGCCATAGCACGATCACACAGCAGCCACTTGCTCCAATCGACATAGGGTGTTTTTAAAGTGTCGGAAATTAATAGTCCATTAAAACCTGTGCAGTCGATAAATAAATCGGCGGCAATTTTTCGTTCACCATCCAGCGTCAGACTTTCAATAAAACCATTGTCGGAGTTCAGGTTAACGGCGCTAATTTTTGCATCTATATGGACCACACCTTTTTGCAAAGAATGCTCGCGCATCAGCTTGGCAAAGAGTGCTGCATCAAAGTGCAATGCCCAATCAAAAATGGACAGCGGTGACGATGGCTGTTCTGCAGGGAAGGTAAATTTGTTGGCACGTGCCATCGCAATACCGAGTGAATATTTTTCCAACTCGGTGGTATCACCCAGCTGTTGCAGCTTGAGCCAATAGTGATGAAAACGAATGCCATTAGCATCATGCCCAAACACACCAAAGGGGTGAATAAATGAGGTATTCGGTTTATGCCAGTCTTGAAATTCAATACCTAATTTTATAGTGGCACTGGTTTTACGTATTACATCCATGTCGTCCATACCCAACGACTGATAAAAGCGACGCAATGTAGGAATTGTCGCCTCACCTACACCAACGGTCCCTATCACACTGGATTCAACTACGGTGATGCTGATATCGGTTTTAGAAAAATGCTGGCTTAATTTTGCAGCCGCCATCCAACCAGCTGTGCCACCGCCAGCAATAACGATTGATTTGACGAGATGATTTTCGCTCACGGATTGCTCCACAGGATGATGCACTGATTATTAACTTTATTATGACTAAAACAATAAAGCCACGGTAATTGCTTACCGTGGCTTTATCTGGATTAACACAAGTTCATCTAATCCGATTTACATCAGGATTTAGAATTTGAAACGTGCACCCAATGCCCAACGAGCCTCATAAATGTTTTGGAAGGCTTTTTGATCTTCAAACTCTACATAAGTTTGTTGGATCTCTTCCAGAACGTTAGAACCATTCAAGTACACAGCCCATTGATCATTAACGTTGTAAGTCAAGTTAACGTCCATTTGGCCATAGTCATCCTGGTACAAGGATTGTTGTGCAGTCGCAGGGTTACCTGGAGTAATCAAACGTGAAGAGCGGAAGTTATAAGCAACACGCGCCGAAATCAATTCGTTTTCATACCAAGCTACTACGTTGTAAGTGTCTTTTGAGTTGTTAGTAAACGGCAACTCTTTACCACCAAAACCTTTACGCTCCTGGGAACTGTCAGACAAGGTGTAGTTTACGTCGAAGCCCATGTTGCTAAGTACTGGAGCATCAGTTACGTCACTAAGAGCAACTTTTGCAGCCAGTTCAACACCTTGAACTTCACCGCCTTTACCTTGTACCAAGGAAGTGAATTGCCATGGACCACGACGTACACCATCGGAATCAGGCTCATCAACCATTACAGTACCGTCTTCGATGAAACTATCAATTTCAATCTTAAACAGACCAGCACTCAACATAGATGCATTGCCAACATACCATTCGGCAGATAAATCATAGTTGGTGGAACGGATTGGATCCAAATCAGGGTTACCAGAAAGGCTACCGTTAGCAACACGCATACAGTTACAGTCGTTGTTAAACACACGACCTACTGATTTACCACCACCCCATTGCAGCAAGTTCAGTGGCATCATGCTTTCACCGTAGGCAAAACGGATCTTCACATCTTCAGCGACATCTGCAACCAAGTTCAGAGAAGGTAAGTAATCGGTGTAAGAACGCTTGGTCACTACATCACCGGTATCAACGTTAGTGCCTGAGTGAGGCAACTGAGCACCAACCTCATTCGCCACGATAGTCAGGTCAGTTTCGATTACTTTCACACCAACGTTACCGCTGACAATGCCGTAAGCCAAGTTAGCTTGCAGGAAGTAACTGAACTCTTCCAATTCAACACTGAACGATTGACCAGGGTTGATGATTTTGGATTGTGGACCAAATACTTTTTCCTGGAATGCCAAAGTGTCGTCGAATGTATGCGGATCGATTACCCATACACCAGGAATACCTTTAACACCACCAAAGTCGTCAACCCAGATAACCTTATTGTGCTCATCCAAACGAGTTGGTTTGAACAAAGTGTAGTTTACGAATTCGTTGTTATAGGCCTTGCCATCTTGATCAACGCCAGTAACCAACTCACCTTGAGCCAGAGTAGGATCACAAGCTGAAGCAGAACCAGCAAACTGATCTACCGCTTTCCACTGAGCAGAACATCCGCCATTCAATTTACCGAAGTAAGAAAATTGGCTACTGTCTACTGAACGACTGCTATTACGTGCACCGAAGTCAACGCTAGTTAAGAAAGGCTGATCTTCAAATTCATAATTCCAGCGAGTGCTGAACGTTTCCAAAGTTGCATCACGATCAGTGTTGTTTTCTGAAGAAAATGCGCCGATATGATAAGTATCAATATCAGCCATGTACTCAGCAACAGTACGTGCACCTTTGCCACCATTAACAACTTGATCAAAACCACTAAAGGTTGGGTGTGAACCTGAAGTGTCATAACCAATGCGGAAACGGCTTTCAATGGCGCCTGGAGAATAAGCAGCAAAGCATCCGCCATTTGCACCAACAACCAAATCACCACGCGAAGTATCACACTGACTCGCAGGAACCAAACCACCAGGGCCATCTACCCAGTTTCTACCGCTACCAGCAGGACCGTTTTCACCGGTATCGATACTGAGCATGTCGCCTTCACCGTAACCATGGCGCATCGCAGCGTTAGCATCGGCACGGGTCAAACGAACTTGACCAGTCAAGGCACCATCGTTGTCATAATTCAATTCAAAATTATAATTTTGCGATTTTTCGTGGTTATAGTTTGTTTGCGCGAATGATTGTAGACGATAAGGTTCTGCACTAAATGCAGTTACCGAACGCCACTCGTTTCCTTCATAAGTAAAGCTGTCTTTACCGTATTCAGTAGCAGTAGCGTAGTTAGCAAATGTTTGCCAACGGTTATTGTGCGAGAAACCTGCACGGCGGTTCCAACGCTCTTGATCGCTGTAAAAATAATCTGCAACCAATTCAAAACCATCGCCCAAATCAGCTTGGAATGACGCATTCAAACCATCACGTTGACGCTCTTCTGCCTTATGGAAAGCAGCGAAGCCCTGTGGAACCAAGTGGCGAATATTAGGATCACCAAGAGGAGTTTCACCCCATGTATGGCTGTTGTTGGTAGCACCGATACCACCATTCTCAGAGGTATCGAAGTAACCATTAAAGTCAGAAGCCAGATTCTTCTCAGTGGTAGCACCAGCAAGCAAGAAGCCAATACGATCATTTTTCCAGTTAACCAAACCGGTAAAAGTTGGATCGTCTTCTTTGCTGATTGAACCTTGGTCAAGCTCACCAGTACCAACAAACGTCCAACCATCATCCATATCGAATGGACGACGGGTTTTCAAATTAACAGTACCTGAAATGCCAATAGCGGTATTAGTTGCCAACGGCGATTTATAAACATCAGCGCCAGAGAATAATGTTGATGGCAAGTCACCGAAGTCAGCTGCTGACTGGTCAATAGTGGTCGCGCTCAAGAAAGTCTCACCATTTAACGATGAACCTACATTGCCCAAACCACGGATTTGAACCGGACCACCTTCACCTGCAGTACGGGTAACCTGAATACCAGGGATACGCTGCAAAGAGTCTGCAATTGTCACGTCTGGCAACTTACCGATATCTTCTGACGAGATTCCGTCCACTACTGATACCGCATTACGTTTGGTGTTAATCGCACTTTCTTGCGCAGCACGTACACCCTGCACCACTACTTCTTCAATATCATCCTGCGCCTGCACGCCGGATGCGAGCATCGCCAAAGTTGCCGCTGACCCGCACAGCACAACCTTGCGATTCACTCGTCTAATTGCATCTCTTAGTGTATTCGTCATGACTATCCCCTTGCTATTTTTAATGTGATAAGCCCCGTACAACGCTGCGGAACCAAAAAAGGACAACGTTGTCGGCTGTTAACATAGAGCCAACTGGACAACGTTGTCAACAGTGTGTAGATTCGAAACAAACGTATAAAAACTTTTACTTATCAATGAGATAAAGAATTTATTAGTAAAAAAACAGGCGCGTGTTACAAAAAAAAACAGTTGTCTACTGGAGACACGGGAATAAATATGGATGAGGAAATGAAAAGCGCAATCAAATGAGAAAGGCTTAAGTGCCAAAATGTCATAAAAATGTATTTTGGCGCTCAATTAGTTATAAGTGTTACTGGGGTTGGGATGTATTTAACTTATCAACAGCCAAGGCCAAAAACATGTAATTGGCTTCACCACCACCCATCACATATTCAGTTTGTTGCCAGAAGAACGGCCAGATTTTTAGCTCGGGTAAATCCGGTCGAATAAGTGCTGTACCGGAAATTACGCCGCCGGGAATGTACGACCAATCTGCGCGATTTACACCGTAAGCAACCAATGCCGAGTTGGCACCGACGCCCGACGCAAAGCTCTGCGTGTTTTCACCCGGATGAACACCCAGCACAAAGTTGAGTGCATTTACATAAGAATCGGTATCGGTAAATTGCGGCCAGGATTTATGGAAGAAATACTGCTTAACGCCAAACTCCTGCACGCTCCAACCTGCGCCCCAAATATTCGGCTTATAAGGAACACCATAAGGTGATTCCGTTTTAGCGCGCTCGCGTACAGTTTTTTGATAGGCATCCACCGCGCTGTTAACGGCACTGACAAACTGCTCATCCTTGATGGATGGCATAACACGTCCAATCGCCCAGCCGGTTTTTTCGATATCACCGACAATGTGCTGTTGCAGACTAATTAATTCATCGCGATAGGTGCTATCGCCAGTAGCGAGAATTAATTCTGCCAAGGCAAAAATACGCACATCCTGCTTTTTGGTTTTAGGAGCAGCAATTTTGTACAAGGCCTGCGCCGCATCCAGCGCTTCTTTGGACATTTGCGGGTTGTAGGTTTTCAGTACCCGTGCAGCAGCAGCCAAACCGGCAGCGGCATCCAATTCGCGCTCGGGATTATCTTCAGTAAATACCCAGCGATCATCCGGTGTGCCGGATTTGCCGTTCTTCACTTCACCGTCTTTCAAGGAAGGGTCATAGGGCAAATTATCGGTTTGCACCATGACATCGCCCAATAAAACATATTGGCGAATCGTCGGCTCGATAATGCCGCGATACAAACGACCCATGGCTTTGTAGCCGCCGAGCACACTTAATAGACCGTGCTCGATTTGTTGCAGTGCATCATTTTTGCCATCGGCGACATGAATCTCGACCAGTTTCTTCTCTTGATCAATCAAGGTAGCGTCGTGATTCAAATTAAATTCTTCCACCATAGTCGCAAGCAACCACACAGTGCCCATCTGCGATTCAACGCGCAAATCGTAATCGCCCGCATCGTGCCAGCCACCGGCATCCAAACCGGGAACGCGTTCACCGGGTTTGAATTTGGTGCGCGTGCTTCCATCGGAAATATAACCGTCGATGTGATTGAAATTCAGCGGCATCATCAAGGCATCGTCCTGGTGATCCAGCCCATGCCAAACGCGGTATTTTTCATTCACGCGCATGTGGCACATTTGCACCGGCAAAAAATATTCGAGCGTGGGCTGCCATGCATGGCGCGATAACACATCATCGCCGATCTTGAACGCATGGGAGGTTTTATCGCGGTAGCTGATTTGATACATACCCGGTTGTTTAATATCCGAGAAATCGTAAGTCATGTATTGATAGCGCAAGAAATTGCCCCAGGGTTTTACCTTGGCCTTTTTAACTTCAGTTTTTCCATTTTCCGATAACTTATAAATTTTGATTTCCGATGCTTTGGTATCACGCTTGTCTTGCTCAATCACCACTTGCTTGGGTTGTGCGGTACCGTAACCGACTTGTGATACTTGAATCACCGGTTCGTAAATCCAATTTTTAATCACATGGGGCGTTACCACCCATTCCAACGCTGCTTTGGTTTTATTGGCCGGAATAACACCGCGCACAATGTACCAACCGTTGTTGTGATTAGCGCGGCCATCCCATAATTCCAACTCACCGGTTTTGCTTTCAATCGTCATGCGCTGCTTATCAGCATCGGGTGCTACGATTAACTTTTTCCCGGTTGCCAGCGCCGCAGTTAAAAACTCGCCGTGCGGATTTACCAGTGGGCCATTTGGCTGACGCGGGAAAATTCCGGTCTTGTCATCCAGCAACCAGGATTTTCCAAAAAATTCACCGGGGAAAATTTCAAAATTAAAACCAATCTTTCCCACCCAATCTGCAGGCAATGGACTTTCCAAATCAACACTGATTTTGAATTGATTATCTTTCAGTGCAGTTACGTTGACCTGATAGGTAAATTTCAGGTCGGGGTAAATAATCGGATTAAAACCTTTGCGATCCTTACTGGGATCGGGATAAGAAAGTGTTTGACTAATTGTCTGCGTTTTTTTATCGACGATTTGCTTTCCACCCACCGGCATTGGCGACCATTGCCCAGGAGAAATTTCCAGGCGCAAATCGCCGTTGGCCGCGACACGGCTACCGTGCTGGATTACCGTCACGCCAGTTTGATGTCCATCGGGATAAATATCGCTAAACACAGTAACGTTAAGCCCCTGCATTTCGAAATAATCTTGATTGTTTAATGCCAGTTCATCGGCAACAGCAGAGGTTGCCAACATAATTGAGGCCGCGAGCAAGCTCGCCGCATAGACGGATTTATTCATAGGTAAATGCCACTATTGTTATAGGAATAAAGTGTTATTGGTATGTGCTGTTATCCAACCGCTGCAAGGTTATTGCAGCACTTATAGTCAGGTCGGATAAAAGCATAAACCTATGTGGCAGGAAGGAGTCACACTAAATTTGTCGATATAGGTTAAATAATGTTAAGCATTTGCTCTGCATTACTGATAAACCACATCTTTATAAGCGGGCGCCAATTTGGCGAGCAGCTTGTTTTGAGTGGCAACCGGAATTCCACGCTGCTCCATCGCCAGAATTAAATTGTCCACAATCGCATTGAACTCCGTATTTGTGTAATTGTGCCCAGCATGTACCTGCTTCATATTTTCATTGGCGTACTGGCAAGGGCCATCAGCTACCTGGCAAATATAATCGCTCAATCCTTTTTTAAAGTGCTGCATATTCACACCTTTATATCGCACCTTTATCCGTTCATCTTTAGCGATGATAAAAATAAGCTCGCGCACTATATTGTCGATACCCTCATACTGGCCCAACTCGTCATAAAGGGATGGTTGATTTTGTTTGTTTGCACAAGAGATTAAAAATCCGCATACAAAAATGCCAATCATTAATTTTACAATTGCATTCATCATTATTAAAAACTCCCCTGTAATGACAAGTACCAACCCGTCTGGTCTTTAAAGGTAGCGACCTCACCCAAGTCAACATAAGCTGCAACTACTGCAATTCGTTTGGTTGGAAACCAGCCGACAAAAACGGTTTGCCAATCATCCTCTTTAATAAAGGATAAATTATTTGGCTTCTGGCGATACTCTGCTCCCACCAGCCACTGGCGATTTAATAACACACCGGCAGATACTTCCGGCAGCACCTCTTTATCATCATTTTTATCGCCTCCAAAACCGACAAGACCGGTTTGATTGGCATTGGTGTAACGCAGATTGGCGTTGAGCAATAAGTTGCGATTAAAAAAGCCACCCAAAATTAATTTAGTCGCAGTTAGATTAATATCCGTACCTGAATCTTTTTTTGCGCCCACCGCACCCGGTACCAAAAAATCCAGATTCTTTTTATGCTGCACGCCAATACTGATTTGCGGTACAGGTGTATAAATTAAATCGCCAAGCACGCGCACTTTGGCAGAGATAATGCGCTGGCTAATGGAATCTGTCGGCAAACTTAACGCGGCAGTTAATGAATCGTGCGTTAACTTCTGCTGTGCAAACGATAATTCCACACGATTGCGCCAACTCACACTTGCCCCAACCACTTCCAATTGGTAATCACCCGTATCCACGTAGCTGCCAAAAGCAACAGCACCCTGCTCCTCCTGCGCACCATATCCGGAAAGCACTGCCATAGGCACTATGCCGCCTCCCGCTGCACCTTCAATAGTGCTGGCACCGCCTGTTGCCAATAATCGACTGCGTGAAATTGTGCTATCGCTGTCCAAATCCAGAGTCGCAGCAAAAACAAAACCAGATGAGAACAAGCTTACAATTGCGAAACAATAGCGGCTAATTTTCATGATCATAATTCCATTAAGTACTGGTGAATCCACTGGATAAAATCTTTTGCCGGTAAAGGTTTGCTATACAGATAACCTTGCGCCGTATCGCAGCCATAGCTTTTTAACAAATCCTTAATTGCCTCAGACTCAACACCTTCAGCTGTAACACTTAACCCTAGAGTGTGACCAAGATCGATAGTTGAACGCACAATTAATTGATCATCTGCATTGGTTGCTAAATTTAAAATAAAGGACTTATCAATTTTTAATTCCGATACTGGCAATTTTTTCAATTGCGATAACGATGAATAACCGGTACCAAAATCATCAATCGATAAGGTCAACCCCAAATCGCGCAAGCGGCGCAGATTATTCAAGCACTTATCAGCCTCGCGCATAATCGCGCTTTCAGTGATTTCCAAATACAAATTTTCTGCTGGCACTTTATGTGATTGCAGCAATTCAGCCACATAAGCCGGAAGATCATCGATCAACAAATCCAAAGCCGATAAATTTACCGAACAGGTAATTTTTATATTTTCATCCAACAACTTCCGCAATTGGGCTATAGCCGTTTTTAAAACCCAGCGCGTTAGGATCGTAATCTGGCCCGAGCTTTCGATTACGCTAATAAATTCATCGGGGCTGACAAAACCGAGTTCGGGATGACGCCAACGCACCAGGGCCTCTGCACCTAAGGTGTCTGGTTGCTCAAGATTAATTTTCGGCTGGTAATACAAACTGATATGACCGGCACTGAGCGAACTTTCAAATTCACGGAATAACAGTAGGCGGCGTAGATGCTGCTCATCCCACCCCTGTTCATACCAACAGCTGTTTTTTTCTGTAGCTCGTCCCTGATTCAACGCAAGATTAGCGCGGCGGAAAAGTGACTCTGCGGAGTCAGCATCCGTTGGATAGGTCGCGATACCAATATTGACTTCAATGCTGACTTGCAACCCGCTAACCATTAGCGGTGTTTTAAATGAGGTATGAATTAAATCCGTAAGCTCTGCAATAGTCTCATTACTTTCTGCCATTAAAATAACCAGAAACTCATCGCTGCCTAAACGCAGCACATCACCGTGCGTGAGAATCCGACCGATTTTTTGCCCCACTTCACGCAGAACTGCATCACCAATCTCCTGACTTAGCTCGTCATTAATTTGCGTGAAGTTTTTTATATCGATTACCAACAAATACACCTGTTGGTTTAAGGGGCGCGAACGCGATATCGCGCCTTCAAGTTCCGGGAAAATACGCAGACGATTGGGTAGCCCCGTAAGCGGATCATGTTCCGACTGATGGATGACTTGTTGTTCACGCTCACTAATGGCTTTTTGCATACTGATAAATGCACGCGCCAAATCACCCAGTTCATCTTTGGAGGTGACCGCAATCGGAGTCGTATAAAAACCGCCAGCAATTCGGCGTGCAATATCCGCCAGCAAACTAACCGGGCGCGTAACGCTGCGCGCGAGAAATAACGCAGCCACACCCGCCAGTGCAGAAAATACCAATGCCAAAATAAAGAGCTGAACATTTAAGTGTGAAAAAGGGGCTAGCACTTTACTCAGTGGAACTTGCAAAACGGCAAGCAAGTGATTGTTTTGTCGCGCAGCGGGAACAGCGAGTGAAATAAGATCATCGTAAACAAAAACTTCACCCTGTTTTTTTTCTTCTTCCAGCTCCAGGGTTAAACGTTTAATAAACTGCTCATCCAGGGTTCCGCTTAAATAATGAAACTGGTTGCCATCATGACTGACAAAAGAAACTTCCAAGCCTGTTAAACGTTGTAGGTCCGCACTGAACTCCTGTTTGATCTCAAAGCCCATGCCAGCCAAGCCAATGACCACTGGCGCTTTAACTGCAAACATTACAAATTGGTAGGCGCGTCCATCGATCAGGATGATGTCGTAGGCTTGGCCGCGGGTTTGTGCTTGTTCTTTCAAAGAATTGAATTCCTCAGCAATTTGCAATCCAAACGACTGGTCACTCGCAATTAATTTTCCATCGGCAGTAATCAATATACCTATGTCAGCTTTAACCCGGGCGGAATGATTAATTAGCGCTGAAGCAATGGTTTTTTCATCGCCCGTTGCGACAGCATCTTTAAAACCAAAATCTTCAGTCAGAATTTTTACCGATAGCGCCAACTGTTCTACATTTTTTTGCATGATGCGGGTAAATAATTCGCCGCCCGCCAACAGCTCCTCGCGCGCGTTTTGGGTAACGGCTTTGCTGATGACCAAACGTGTCGCCAAATAGGAAATGGTTTCAAGCACAATCACCAAACCAATCAAAAAGGCGAGCAGTTTGAGCAGGTAGCTGAATTTCGGCATGCTTTTACCTGATTAGAATAAATTAGAAAATTCGTCGTCTGGTTTAGCGGAGGATGGTGGCGATAAATTATTGAGCGTGACGGTTTTTTTCTGTGCAGCCGTCTCTACTAGAGTGAGGCTGGCTTCGGGATAGTTACCGCTCAGTTGCGGATGAAAAATTTGCAGTTGATACTCACCTGCGGGCGCGCTAATAGCAAGCGCACCTTGTTCATTAGAAATAGCAAAATAATCTGTTTCCACTACAAAAATGTAAGCCACCATCGAATCGTGAATATTACAACCGAGTACCACCATGCCCGGCTTATCAAATAACACGGGTTCAGCCGTCAGGCCGTGATACAAACGCAATTCAAATTTTTTGGCGGGTGAAAAGGAGTAGACATGATGGCGGATATCATCACCATTGGGAAAACGCACCTGGGTATTGACGCGAATTGCCAACACGCTCGGAACAAACATTTTTTGGCGCTGATCCATAATCGCCGTTGGCTGCGCTGCATAATTTATTTTTTGCGCAGGCACCAATGCCGCCACCGCATCCTTGATGGGCTTGCCTTGGGAATCAACAACCGTCAATTCAAATTGCGCGGCATAACCGGGCAGTGCAACACAGAGAAAATACGTTAATAAAAGTCGCCAGGTAATTTTGGATAGTGTTGTAAGTATTGAAGTCCTGTTACTGGTGGTCATCATCTACCTCTCCATTCGGAATGCCTTCGAAACACCTATCTGAAAAACGACTAACGGGCTAAATGACAGCGATTTCTCCCGCTTGATTTTGCGTTGTAGAGCGCCTGATCGGCGCGTTCAAACGCTGTCTCCAATACATCGTTAGCTTTAAATTCTGTAACGCCAACCGACAAGGTGATCGACATAGGCTGGTCTTTGTAATTGAATGCCGCGTTTGCAATTGCCTCGCGCACTTTTTCCAACACACCCAGCGCGGTATCGCTATCGGTTTCCGGCATTAACGCAACAAATTCTTCGCCGCCGTAACGGCAGAAAAAATCCACCTCGCGCAAACGTTTTGCAATCGAGCGACCAATCACTTTAATCACACGGTCGCCCGCTTGATGGCCGTAGCTATCGTTAATACGTTTGAAGTGGTCGATATCAAAAATGGCAATGGTTAACGGCCTCCCGTAGCGTTGCCAGCGCTGCACTTCAGCACTGGCACGCTCGTTATAAGCTTCGCGATTCGGCAATTCCGTGAGCGGATCATGCAGCGCTTTTTGGCGATGACGCTCAAGGCTGGTGCGATTTTTTTCCGCCTCCACTTCCATGGTTTTAATTTTTGCACCCAGCGCTACCAACTGCTCGGCCAAATGCTGTTGCGCATGATCCGTTTGCTGATAGTGATCGATAACCTGGCGAATATTGCCCAGCTGGGATTTCACCGTATCTTTGAGCTGATTGATATCGGTCGCGCTGTCGGCGGTATTTTCCAAATCGCTCATTTCACGCATGACATCCGCTTGTAATTTGCGTGATGCTGCACGTTCATCTTGCGTATTTTTTACTGCACCGCCGAGCAACATATAAATCTCGGCGAGTTCCTGATTAACATTTTTTAAATAAGTCGCGAACGCCTGATTCGCCGCGAGATAAGCTTCCACCACCAAATCGCGCACACCATTTAGCGACGGGATGAGAGTATCCGCAGTGATGCCTTGCTCCAGTTTGCGGCGCATAGCATCAGCTTTGGGTTTAATGGTTTCATCGCTTTCAAGGCTATTAAAAAATTGATTAAGCACCGCCAGTAATTGCGTGGCGTACTCACTTGTTAAAAATGTTGTTGGCGGATTGCCCGGTGTAGCTGCGCTCGCTTCAGCGATTGGCGGCAAATCGGCGATGATGTGTTCATCTTCTGTACTCGCAACTTCATCCTGTTCCAGCTCTACTTTTGCCGCCGTTTTTCCACCCAGAATTTTGTCGAATAAGCCCGCCTTGGGTTGTTCGATTTCGCTCAGCGCTTGCTGCTGGATACTCGCCAGCTGCTGCAAGAGCGCTGGATACAGGCGCACTTTTTTGCTGCGCTGTGGCAGCTGCATCAAATAATCGCTCAGCTCTTTTTTAACACCGCGTGACAAGCGGAAGTTATGCAGCGGTTTGGTGGTATCCATCAATGCCTGATGGACTTCTTTTGCGCCCTCTTCGCGATGCTGTTCAAAAGCCAGAGCCGCGCTTTCCAACTGCGATAACAATCCACTCATATCAACTGAGCTGATATCACCGCGCAGTTTTTCACGCAGTTTGGACATGATCTGGTCGAGTGATTCGTCCTGCCCATCGGCGGCAATACTGACCCTGACTAACGCGCTACGCAGCAACTCCTGCTGGCTGGCAAACTTCTTTTCTAACTGCTCTTGCTCATCCAGAGCATTGAGATACTTTTCTCGCCAGTTATTTTTATCGCTGGAATTGACTGTCATAACAACGTTGGAACCTGCTGGATTGTGCCTGAGGGGGGAGGTATTCCAGAGTATAGCCAGTGATCGCCAATTCACCGTTCCGTCGCGCAAAAATCCTTAACGGCCAGACCGATAAAACCCCGACCGCTAAAACGACAAAACCCGCAGCGGTTTCCCACGGCGGGTTTTGTTTGGATCTATATCCGTAGATTACTGGGCTGGCGCTTTAGTACCGCGCTCGGCACGTGCTTTCGCCACCAGGAAATCCACCACTTTGAGCATTTCTGCATGGCCACCGGCCATGGTTGTACTCACGCGGTATTTACCTTGCACGACCATCTCGGGCGTACTGGTAACCTTATAGCCACGGATGCGCGCTTCGGCTTGTTTGATCTGACTGGTTACACCAAACGAGTTGTAAGTGCTCAGCGCTTTGGCTTTATCGACACCGTAAACGGTGAAAAAAGTGGCCCATTGGTCTGGAGTATTGATTTGCTTATGCTCCAAATGCATAGCGTTGAAGATTGCCATATGTGTTTTGTCTTTGATTCCCAAGGCAACAGAGGTGTAGTAACCGCGAACCAGTGGCTCGACCTGCGAACTCCAGGCAGCATGAGTTTGTACAAGGTATACATCTTTACCCTGCTTCTTTTCCCATGCTTGTAACAGCGGCTCAAACTTGAAGCAGTAGCCACAAGAATAGGCAAAGACTTCGGCCACTTCGATTTTGCCCGTGTCAGCGGTGCGCACTGGCTGTTCCAGAACCGCGTAATGCTTACCTTCCACAAATGCAGCCGGCGCTCCCTGAGCGGCAACAGATAAAGAGAAAGCCAAACCCAGCAGGGCAATCAAAATACGCATAAAACACTCCTTGGTTCATTATTGTAAATAAGATGATCTGCACCAAATAACTGCAGGTTAAGCAACACCAAAACATCTGTAGGAACAAAAAGACCTGCGCCAGTTTCCTGAGGCAGGTCTCTTTCAATCAGCAATAAAACTTACTGAGCTGGCGCTTTGGTGCCACGCTCAGCGCGTGACTTGGCGACCAGGAAATCTACCACTTTGAGCATTTCTGCATGACCACCGGCCAGACGTGAACTCACGCGGTATTTACCTTCTACCACCATTTCTGGAGTGCCGGTAACTTTGTAGCCGCGCGCGCGCGCTTCCGCTTGTTTGATCTGGCTGGTTACGCCGAATGAGTTATAAGTGCTCAAAGCTTTCGCTTTATCAACACCATAAGTGGCGAAGAAATCGGCCCATTGGTCTGGAGTATTGATTTGCTTGTGCTCCAAATGCATGGCATTGAAAACTGCCATGTGGGTTTTTTCTTTGATGCCCAATGCAACCGAGGTGTAGTAACCGCGAACCAGTGGCTCCATTTGCGGATTCCACATTGCATGGGTTTGCGCGAGATATACATCTTTACCTTGTTTCTTTTCCCAAGCTTGCAGCAGTGGCTCGAAATCGAAGCAGTGTGGGCAAGAATAGGCGAATACTTCCGCTACTTCGATCTTACTTGGATCGGCAGTGCGAACCGGTTGCTCCAGCAGGACGTAGTGCTGGCCTTCCAGATATTGGCTTGACGCCTCCTGAGCACAGGCGCTCAGGGAAAAAACCAGACCCAGCAGGGCTACCAAAATACGCATAAATCGCTCCTCAGTGCTTTTATTGTCAAAAGATAATGTGTGTGAATCATGAATTGTGTTGGATTACAGCGGGATTAGTCCTGCAAATGTCATCCAAGTTCCCAATCTGGAGCCGGATTCTCCAGCGCGCAGCAGATTCTGTAAAGTAGGGATACAAAAAAGGCGACCGAGGTCGCCTTTTCTTATTCGTTTAACATCAAGTTTAATGATGTTATCAGTGCAAACCGGCAATGAAGTTAGCCAATGCAACGATTTCCGCATCGTTCAACTTGTCAGCTACCGCACGCATGATCATTTGGTCGCCGTCGTTGGTACGGTCGCCTGAACGGAATGCACGCAATTGCTTCTCGATGTATTCAGGATGCTGGCCGCTCAAACGCGGGAAGCCTGCCGGGATGTTGCCTTTACCATCCGGTGCGTGGCAACCGGTACAAGCAGGTACACCAGTAGTCGGATTACCGGCGCGGAAAATACGCTCACCGAGTTCCAGACCATCAACTTTGATACCTGAGTTCACTTGCACTTCAATTTTCTTGGAGCCAGACAACTGGGTAGTCTGCGCCGCAAAGTGCGCCGCTATGTCAGCCAGGTCTTGTTTGGTCAGCGCTGCAAGCTGACCAGTCATTTCCGGAACTTCACGACCGGTAACGGCTTTCTTCACCGGGTCTTTTTCGAGGTCCCATTCCTGGATATCAGTCATCTGCTTCAGCAGGTAACGCTCGCCCAAACCGGCCAATTTAGGGAAGGTTCCCATCAAGCTATTGCCGTCAGCACCATGACAAGCGCCGCATACGGCTGCTTTAGTAGCACCAGCAGCAGCATCTCCTGCAGCGATGGCGCCCTGGGCAACAGCAACTAAACCCAGTGATAAAAGTGCATTTCTTACGATATGTTTCATTGGCTAATCCGATTTGATCGATGAATCTGATTGTTATGCGTGCGTCTT
>NZ_JBCECX010000011.1:1773-162266 GCF_039207905.1 Cellvibrio sp. | reverse complement strand
CCATTGAACAAGTGTTTATGGCTAAGAACGCGTCATCGGCTTTGAAGTTGGGGCAGGCGCGGGGGGCAGCGATTGTGGCTGCGACTGCGCAGAATGTGCCGGTATCGGAATATGAAGCCCGCAAGGTGAAGCAGTCGGTGGTGGGTAATGGTGCTGCCGATAAATTGCAGGTGCAGCATATGGTAAAAACCTTGTTGCGTTTGCCCGCAGCTCCACAAGAGGATGCTGCCGATGCCCTGGCCGTGGCGCTCTGTCATGCGAACACCCGCGATCATTTAATCCGCATGGCGGGTTCCTCCAGTTTCCGCCGCGGGCGAATTGTCTAATTTGATTATTTTTCTGCAGCCACTCGCTGTGGATGACTCTTGCCAGTAAAGTCCTTTACAATTGGCGGCAAAAATACTGTTTATAAAAACAGCTCATTCTTACCCGATGGAAAACGAATTCTATGATTGGACGTTTGCGCGGAGTGCTTCTGGAAAAACAGCCGCCTTATTTGCTGCTGGATGTAGCGGGCGTTGGTTACGAGCTGCAAGCACCTATGACCACATTTTATCGATTGCCGGGCATTGGCCAGGAAATCGTGCTGCATACCCATCTGTCTATCACTGAAAATCTGCACCAATTATTCGGTTTTATCGAGCAGCGCGACCGCTCGCTCTTTCGCACCCTGATTAAAGTTAACGGCGTCGGCCCCAAATTGGCGATTGCTATTTTGTCGGGCATGGAAGCGGATGACATCGCCCGCTGCGTGCGTGACGACAATATTACTGCCTTGACGAAAGTCCCCGGCATCGGCAAAAAAACTGCCGAGCGTTTGGTGATTGAATTGCGCGACCGCCTGAAAAATTGGGATATGCCGCAGAGTGATTTGCTCGCGCACAGCGAAATCCAAAGCATTGCCACTGACAATGATGTATTTGCCGAAGCGGAAAGTGCATTGATCGCTTTGGGCTATAAGCCGGTGGATGCCGCAAAAATGATTTCTTTGGCGGCTAAGCAAAAACCCGATGCGAAGAGTGAAGAATTAATCCGTATGGCGTTGCGTAGCATCGCTGGATAATTACCAGGTTGAATAACGATGATTGAAACAGATCGCCTGATTGCCCCCGCCGCCAAAGAGCGCGAAGACCATCTTGATCGCACTGTGCGCCCGAAATCGCTTGCTGATTATGTCGGGCAACCGGCGGTATGCGAGCAAATGGAAATTTTTATCGGTGCGGCAAAAAAACGTGGCGAAGCCTTGGATCATACTTTGGTGTTTGGTCCACCGGGTCTCGGTAAAACAACGCTCGCCAATATTATCGCCAACGAAATGAATGTTTCGCTCAAGAGTACCTCTGGCCCGGTATTGGAAAAAGCAGGGGATTTAGCGGCGCTGCTGACCAATCTTGAGCCCGGTGACGTGCTGTTTATCGATGAGATACATCGCTTGAGCCCAGTAGTGGAAGAGATTCTTTATCCGGCGATGGAAGATTTCCAGCTGGATATTATGATCGGTGAAGGCCCTGCTGCACGTTCAATCAAACTGGATTTGCCGCAATTTACTTTGGTTGGTGCAACCACCAGAGCGGGTTTGCTGACATCACCTTTGCGCGACCGTTTTGGTATTGTTCAGCGTTTGGAGTTCTATAATGTCGCCGATCTCACCCATATTGTGGCGCGCTCATCTGCGCTATTAGGGGTGAAAATGGATATTGAGGGTGCTGCTGAAGTGGCAAAACGCTCGCGCGGTACACCGCGTATCGCTAATCGGTTGCTGCGTCGCGTACGTGATTACGCAGAAATGAAAGGCGACGGGATAGTTACCGCACAGATGGCCGACAGTGCACTCAATATGCTCAACGTCGATGAGCGCGGTTTTGATCATATGGATCGCCGCTTGCTGACAGCAATGATGAATAATTTTGATGGTGGGCCGGTAGGTGTTGAAAGTCTGGCGGCAGCTATTAGTGAAGATCGTGGAACTATTGAGGATGTAATAGAGCCATATCTGATTCAGCAAGGATTTATGGCGCGCACACCGCGCGGTCGTATTTTAACCAATAACGCGTATTTATATTTTGGGACGCCTATGCCCAAACGTTTGCAGGATTCAGCGGAATAATTTAGTTATGCACTCATTTAGTATCCCGCTGCGGGTTTACATTGAAGATACAGACGCGGGTGGCATCGTCTATTACGTCAATTATCTCAAGTACATGGAGCGTAGCCGTACAGAATTTTTGCGTAGTTTGGGCTATGATAAGCCCGCAATTTTGGATGGTGGCTTGTTGTTAGTTGTGCATGCAGCACAAATCAATTACCGCCGCTCCGCGCGTCTCGACGATCAATTACAGGTGAGTGCACAAATTGAGAAGTTGGCGCGCACTTATGTCGAATTCAAACAGCAGGTGCTGCGCGATGGCGAATTGTTGTGCGAGGGTGTAATCCGTATTGCTTGCGTCGATGCGGCAACGATGAAACCCAACGCAATTCCCGCTGATATGCATCGCCAGCTTGATCAAATTTTCCACAGCCAAATGTAAGAGTTAAATAATACTATGCCAGAAGCTAAACCAAGCCTGTCGATACTGCACCTCATGATTGAGGCCAGTTTTTTAGTGCAAGTAGTCATGCTGATTTTATTTTTAGCATCGGTCATATCCTGGGTAATGATCTTTCAGCGTCAGATTTACCAGCGCAAAGCATCTGCCGCGTTTACTTACTTTGAGAAGCAATTTTGGTCTGGTATCGATTTGAACCAACTCTACCGCCAGGGCAATGGCCGTAACGAAGTGGTAGAGGGGATCGAAAATATTTTCCGTGCTGGCTTCAAAGAGTTTACTCGCTTGCGTCAACAGGCTGGTGCTGACTCAGATGCGGTGATGGAAGGTTCGATGCGTGCAATGCGCGTTGCACTTGCGCGCGAAGGTGAAAAGCTCGAAGAGAATTTACCGTTCCTGGCGAGCGTTGCATCCGTTAGTCCTTACATTGGTCTGCTTGGAACCGTGTGGGGGATCATGATGTCCTTTCTTAATATCTCTAACGCCGGCCAGCCAAGTCTGGCGACTGTTGCACCCGGTATCGCTGAGGCCTTGATTGCAACTGCAATGGGTTTGTTTGCTGCGATTCCTGCGGTTCTCGCATACAACAAATTTTCAGCTCGCGCAGAAAGCTTGATGGGTAATTACCAAACGTTTGCAGAAGAGTTTTCTGCAATTTTGCATCGCCAGGTTCACAGCAAATAACGCTGTTTTACATAGATTGAGAACAGGTTAAGAAAATGTCTGGATTTGCACCACCGATCAAGAAAAAATTGAAAGCGGAAATTAACGTTGTTCCGCTAATCGACGTTATGTTGGTGTTGTTGATCGTATTTATGATCGCAGCGCCCATGATGACGCAAGGTATTAAAGTTGAACTACCGCAGGCAAAAGCTGAAGCAGTAGATACAAAAGATGATGACCCTATTACCGTTTCAGTGAAGGCGGATGGCTCGTACTACATTGATTTAGCGGGTGATGCAGAAGCTCCGCGCCCACTTGCTGAAATTAAATCGATTGTCAGTAAAGTCTTGGCAGAAAAACCCAATACCTTGGTGTTTGTGCAAGGCGACAGAAAAGTAGAGTACGGTGTCATAGTGACCTTGATGGGAGAGTTAAAGCAGGCTGGTGCCCCGTCTGTTGGTTTGATTACGGAACCACCGCGCTAGGTTTTTTTTATGAAGTTGGAAAAATCATTATCACTGCCGACATTTTTAAGTGTTTTATTACACGGCGCATTACTGGTACTTTTTTTGGGTAATTGGGATTTTTTTAAGGAAAAAGAGGAACCCTATAAGCCTCATTATGTTACTGCTACCTTGATGGATTTTAAGCCTACAGCCAAGGCGGCGCCGCCACAGATTCACGAGCAGGTTTTGGATTCAAAACCCTACGAGGATTTGAAGCGTTTGAAAAAGCAGGATGAGCAGCGACGCAAAGAGGCGGAAGCACTCGTCCAGCAGAAAAAAGAGCAAGAAGCGAAAGCAGCTGAAGCGGAAAAACTGAAGCAGCAAAAAGCGAAAGAAGAAGCGGCCAAGGTTGCGAAAGCCAAGGCAGATAAAGCTGAAGCGGAAAAGAAGAAAAAAGCTGAAGACGAGGCAAAGCGTAAAGCGGAAGCTTTAAAGAAAACCAAGCGTGAACAAGAGGCTCAAGAGGAGCGGGAAAGAGTTCAGGCTGCGCAGCAAAAGCAAGAAAAAATGATCAGCGAGTCCAATGATGCAGTTAATACAAAGAGTTATGAGGAAGCGCTCATCGAACGTGTGGAGCAGAATTGGAGTCGTCCACCCTCAGCTCGAAACGGGTTGGAGGTCGTATTAGAAGTGAACATGTTGCCTACCGGGATTGTCACAGGTCTGCGTGTAATAAAAAGCAGTGGCGATCCAGCGTTTGATCGGGCAGCAGAGCAGGCAGTAAAGCGGGTGGATCGTTTTACCGAGGTGATGCAAATCCCGCCTGATATTTTTGAAAGATATTTCCGTGTATTCAGATTCACATTTAGCCCAGAGGACTTAAGGTCGTGAAACGTTACTTACTGTTGTGTCTTGTTTTTGTCGCTGGCATCGCCCATGCGCAATTGAATTTGAAAGTTACCAAAGGGGTTGATAATCCAACCCGCATTGCAGTTGTGCCATTCGCATGGACTGGTGGTAAGTTAACTGAAGATCTGGCCAAAATTGTGGGTAATGATCTGCAGTTCTCGGGTCAATTTGAAGCTATTGCCGCTGAGCGCTTGCTGTCGTTTCCTCGCTCTGAAGCAGAAATTCATTATCGTGATTGGAGTGTGCTCAAAGCTGAGTATTTATTAATTGGGTCCATCACTCAGCAGGCAGGTCGTTACTACGCAAGCTACGAATTGTTTGATGTAGTGCAGCAAAAGCGCGTATTTGCCAAGCTGACTGTTGATGGCACTGATGCGCAATTGCGCGATATGGCGCATCACATCAGCGACAAGGTATATGAAACCATCACCGGCATTCGTGGCATATTCTCTACCAAGCTGATTTATGTTGAGGCATTCAAGCAGCCACAGAAGTATCGCTTGATGTTGTCTGATATCGATGGCTTCCGTCCACGTATGTTGCTGGACTCACGCTATCCGATCCTGTCGCCGGTTTGGTCACCAAATGGTCAGCGCGTAGCCTACGTATCATTTGAAGCGGATAACAAGCCTGCGATTTATATCCAGGACATTGCTACCGGTAGACGTCAACAAATGACTAACTTCCGTGGTTTGAATGGCGCTCCAGCCTGGTCTCCTGATGGGCAGAAGCTCGCGATGGCTTTATCAAAAGATGGAAACCCTGAAATTTACGTTATGAATGTACTGACTCGTCAGCTCACTCGCGTCACCAACCACTTTGCTATTGACCATGAACCATCATGGGCTGCAGATGGCGCTTCGCTTTTCTTTACGTCGGATCGCGGCGGCAAACCACAAATTTATCAAGTTAATTTAAGCAGCATGCAACAAGAGCGTGTGACATTTGATGGAGACTACAATGCTCGTGGACGCGTGTCTCCGGACGGAAAAAGCTTGGTGATGTTGAACAAACGCCCCGGAACGTCCTATCATATTGCTGCTCAAGATATAAAATCTGGCAATTTACGCATTTTGTCAGAGACAAGTTTGGACGAATCGCCTACTATAGCGCCCAATGGCGCTATGCTAATGTATGCGACTCGTTCTGGTGGTAAGGGAGTATTGGCGGCCGTGTCTCTTGACGCGCGTGTCAAAATCCTCCAGCCTCCAAAACAGGGTGATGTGCGGGAACCCGCATGGTCGCCATTCTTTAACTAATCCCGTAAAACAGATCAAAAACTTCATTGGAGTTACACACACATGATCACCAAAGCAATCAAGCAAGGTCTCACTTTGGCTGTTGTTATGTCTTTCCTGGTTGGCTGTTCAAGCAGTGACAACAAAGCAACTGAACCAACTACCACTGGTACCGCTCCAGTTGAAAGCACTTCTACTCCAGAAGCAGCATTGTCAAACGTTGTTTACTTCGACTTTGATCAATACTCTTTGACTGCTGAGAGCCGCGCTGTATTGTTGGCTCACGCTGACAAACTGAAAGGTGCTTCAGTTGCAGTACGTCTGGAAGGTCATGCTGATGAGCGCGGTTCACGCGAGTACAACATGGCTCTTGGCGAGAAGCGTGCTAACGCTGTTCGTGACTTCCTGGTAACTCAAGGCGTTAACGGTTCTTCTCTGGAAGTTGTTAGCTTCGGTGAAGAGCAACCAGTTGCTACCGGTAGTGACGAAGCTTCTTGGTCACAAAACCGTCGCGTAGAAGTTAAGTACTAAGAGTCTGAGCCCGTATGCTTAAAAATCTGCTTGCTGTTGTTTTAGTTGTCGCAGCTCCAGTCTTACAGGCGCAAGTACGGGTTGTTGAGTCTTCACCCCAGGGCGTTCGCTCTGGGGTGGCTCAAACAGGTCTGCCTGCTTCTGCGCAGTCTGATGTTTACTCTCAAATAAATGCTTTGCAAGAAGAAGTGGCCAATTTGCGTGGCCTGCTTGAAGAGCAGTCACATGAGCTTAAACAGCTCAAACAGTTACAGTTAGATAACTATATTGATCTGGATCGCCGCCTATCTGGTGGTGCGCATGCTGCGCAAAGCAGATCAACTGTCGAAGATATTCCCGCGTCCATAGTTCCATCAAATACAGTATCTAGCTCGCAGTTGCCAGCCTCTGCCAGTGAAAGTGATGTATATAAAAACGCTTATGATTTATTGAATCAAAAAGACTTTGATGGTGCTGTTGCTGCTTTTCAAGAGCATTTAACCCGTTTTCCAAATGGTGACTTTGCCAGTAATAGCCATTATTGGTTGGGCAAAATTGCTATGTTGAAGAAAGATTATCCCCAAGCCAAAAACTGGTTCTCCCAGCTTACAACGAACTTTCCAAGTGCTGCAAAAGTACCTGATGCCAAATTGGATTTAGGGAAGGTATATTTCATGACGGGAGATAAGGCTAAAGCTGAATCTCTATTAAATGAAGTGGCCGCAGGGAGTTCGGATGCCGCTCGGTTGGCACAAAAATTTCTCGCCGATAACTTTTAACGGTTCAAATATATAAAAGAAAGGGGCTTCATATAAAGCCCCGTAGCGCATCCGTAACTGGATATATGTGTTGATCAGCTTTATGCTTCCTGCAAAAGCGTCTTCAATCGTACGCAAATTCCCTCTTGATACTCCTGGGTTCTGCCTCGTTCAATTAACTCCTTTTGTTCCTTGAGTCAGTTTTCTCCTGCTATCACATGCCTTGTGTATTGTGCTTCCTGGGTGCTTTCACCGCCATCCCTGGCGTTAGCTCAATATCATCCTGATATTTAAGTCCTTTAGCTCCATGTGCCGGCCGATCCTTGCAGTTCATTTATCCTTTAAATGTTTATCGTCCTTGATGTGGTTATTTTTGCGTAATCGGCCAAAGGGAACTAGTCGCAAATGTCGCTTTCAATTGTAGGAGATTGACTACATGCAGTTGTGGTTTTCATGAAGGTGGGAAGGCACGGGGCGGGATTCGTTATTGCGGTTTTAGCCTTATCCTTTACACTGCGATCAGTGTTGTTCTTACTTATGGGAATGAAGTGATGTTTTTTTTATCTGGCTATTTGAGTGGATTGCTGAGAAGTGCTGCTCTTTGCTTAAGTTTGATGCTGTTAAGCTTGTCTGTTCATGCTGCTGAAGCATTGAAAGACAATACATACCAATTAAATTACTTGGTTAAGCTCATTCCTGAGCGAGAGGGAGCAAGTGTCCAAATTTCAATTGATAATGGTAGCCTTTTACGAAAATTACGTTTTGATAACGCGGATGGCGTCTACTCAGAAATTCAGGGTAATGGGAAATTAACTATAAAGAACAAACAGGTTTTCTGGGAATTACCTGCAGGCGACGCCAAGCTGACTTATTTTGTGAAGCTAACCCATGAGCGTTCAGAGGGAAAATTTGATGCTCGTGTTACCAAAGAGTGGGCACTGTTTCGCGGCGATGATTTGATTCCATCAGTGGAAACTTTCGAGGTTTCCGGTGCGCGTGCCATTGCTAAATTAGAGTTCATTTTGCCTGAGGGATGGCCGGGGGTTGAAACTGGTTGGCCGCGCGATAAGGGTAATGTGTTTATCATTGATAATCCTGAGCGACTGTTTGACCGCCCAATTGGCTGGATGATTGCCGGAAAAATTGGTACCCGAAGAGCGACAGTTAATAAGACATCTATCGCTGTGAGTGCTCCGGCGGGTGAAGGCTTGCGTCGTATGGATGCACTCACATTTTTCAACTTTGTCTGGCCTGAGGTGCATTCAGCTTTTAACGTAACGCCAAAAAAATTATTAGTGGTGGGCGCTGATGATCCTATGTGGCGAGGTGGTTTGTCGGCATCTAATTCATTATTTTTGCACTCGGATCGGCCCTTGGTAAGTGAGAATGGCACAAGCCCCTTGTTGCATGAGTTGACCCACATGTTTACTCGTATCCGTGGTGCTACTACTGCAAAAACGAATGATGACTGGATTGCAGAAGGCATTGCCGAGTTCTACTCCTTTGAATTACTTTATCGTGCAGATGGGATGACTAAAGCGCGACGCACTAAAATTGTAAAAGGTTTGGCGGAGTGGGGCGCTGATGTCAAACATTTGCGTGCGACAAAATCCACTGGCCCAGTAACTGCCCGTGCTGTTGTATTGCTTGATGAATTGGATAAAGAGATTCGTAAGCGCAGTAAAAATAAACACAATCTTGATGATGTGACCCGGCAGTTGATGGTGATTCGTAAAGTCTCATTGGACGATTTGCGTAAAGCCACAGAAAAATTAATTGGCCCCAAGATAGAAGCGCTGAATTCGCCTTTATTGAAATAATAATCAATGATTGACGCAGGAATTGTCGATGGCATTGGTAATACAAAATAATAATATCTATGCATCGCCGCCTGTATGGCTAGACACTGAAGGTACAGATGAGCAATTAGGTCTGGCCCTTGAGCTTTTGGTAGCACAGGGCGCTAACAGTGTTTTAGTGTTTGCATGCAGTAACAATAAGCACTCGGCAGATCGATTAAGGTCGTTGCTGGGTGCTTGCCCTGTTCCTGTTTTCGGCGGCATTTTTCCCGGTATTTTCTTCGAAGGGAAATGCATCGATCGTGGTTCACTCCTGATAGGATTTCCTTTTGCTGTTCAAGTTGACGTCTACGATGATTTGTCCCGTGCAAAATTGTCGATTGAAAATCCCGCGTGGCAAGACGGTGATAAAGTTGGTTGCGCAGCTGATTTGATGGTCTTCGTTGATGCTATGGCAAAAACTACAGAAGCATTTATTAATACGTTGTATGAAACGATTGGTGGTGGTAGTCATGTTATTGGCGGTGGTGCTGGATCAATAGACTTTATCCAGCGCCCCTGTTTGTTTACACGTGCAGGCTTGTTGCAGGATGCCGCATTGGTAGTAAAGTTACCGATTCCAATGCGCTGTGCTGTGGATCATGGCTGGGAGGTATTAGACGGACCATACCTCGTTACTGAAGCCAAAGGCACCAGGGTTAAGACGATTGATTATTTGCCGGCCTTTCAGGTGTATCGAGATAGCATTGAGCGCGTAACTGGCAATCAATTTAATAAAAATAATTTTTTTGAAATATCTAAAAACTTCCCATTGGGAATTGTTGGTATTAATGAAGATATCATGGTACGCGATCCGATCCAGCGTATTAAAAATGAGCTGGTGTGTGTTGGTTGTGTTCCCGCTAATACCATGATTTATATCTTGCAAGGGCGACGTAAATTTATAGTCGAGGCAGCATTTCTCGCTGGGGAGCAATCCGGTCTGAAGCTGCAGCAGCTATCACATAAGCCTCTGGGAATGGCATTGGCTTTTGATTGCATTAGTCGTTCGCTCTACTTGGGGGGGGATTTTTCCGATGAGTTATTGGCCTTAAGCAGTGGGGTTGGTGAGGGCAAAACGATTGTCGGTGTTTTGTCGATTGGTGAAATTACCAATACTGCACGCGGTACCATTAATTTGTTGAATAAATCTATAGTGGTGGGTCAACTCTAGCGATTGCCTCATATGAAAAAAGCACTGCAAATAATATCAATACAGCATGAGCTTGCCATGGCTATTGGCAATGACTTGAAGTTGATAGAAATGCTGCGAATCTTTATGCGCGTCAGTATGTCGCGTTTGGATCTCAGTAGCGTTCATGTATTTCTATTTTGTGATTCGGCGGGTGTACCAACCTTTGCTGATTTTTCCGGTAAGTCATTGGTCGTTAAACACTGCCTTAGCATACCGCGACAATATTTGGGGGCACCTTGGGCAGAATGTCTGATGTTGCAAACAATGGTTGCACAGCATCTCGAGTCAAAAAGCCTTTCATCAACAGTTGCACTTAATAATAAAACCTACCACTGCTTTTCATTGCCCGCTCATGGCGTTATCGTTTTTGAAGGGATTTATGAACTGGATCCGGTTATCCAAAAATCGCTTGACCCTATTTTTAAAAAACTATCTTTGAGTTGCTACGCCTGTATTGCCCATGAGTCCTTATTGAAGGAAATGGCTGCGCGCCATCTGGCAGAAAAAACAATCGCACATCAAGCAGCGCATGATGAACTCACCCAATTGGCGAATCGTCGCAAGTTAACAGAAAGGTTAGAGGAGTCTTTAGTTCATTGCCGACATTATCAAAAATACGGTGCCTTGTTGTTTATTGATTTAAACCAATTTAAATCGATCAATGATGTAATGGGACACGATGTGGGCGATAAAATTTTGCAAGAAGTCGCTCAGCGACTGTTAAGTATTACGCGCAGCAAAGATACAGTTGCTCGTTTTGGTGGCGATGAGTTTGTTATTCTTTTGCCAGATTTAGGGCGCAATCGTGAAGAGGCAGAGCTGATTGTATGTGGCACTGCCGCACGCATTCACGACGCTGTTGAAGTGACATTTGATCTTACAGGTGTTGGCTACAATATTAGTTGTAGCATGGGATATGAAATTTTCCCCAACCTTGATGAATCATACAGCGATATTATTAAGAATGCCGACCTGGCAATGTATGAAGCAAAAGCCATGCGGCAACGTGTTGCATTGGCTTATCATCCTGATATGTCGGAAAAGCACAATACGCGTTTGGCTTACGCATCGGATCTAAAAGCTGCCATAAAAAATAATGAATTTGAACTCTACTATCAACCGCAATTTAATCGTGCCCATGAAATTATCGGTGCCGAGGCGTTGTTGCGTTGGCATAACCCCAAATACCAATTCGAATCACCTGCCGTGTATATCCCGATTGCAGAAGACAGTGATTTGATTTTGGATATTGGTGATTGGGTATTAAATGAGGCGTGCAAACATTTAAAGGTTTTGCAAGCACAAGGTTTGCTGGAAGGATTTAAAAAGTTGTCAATTAATGTCAGTGGCAAGCAGCTGACCCAGCAAGATTTTTTTGCACGTATCTGCCAGGCGCTTGCGGTGACTGATGCTCCACCGCAAAATCTTGCCATTGAAATCACTGAAAACGTATTGGTAAGCGGTATCAATCAAGCAATGACATTGATGTCTGACCTGCAGGCAATTGGTGTTGAATGCTCAATCGATGATTTTGGTACAGGCTACTCATCATTGGCCTACTTGAAACGGTTTCCTGCACACATGATTAAAATTGATCGTTCATTTGTGCGGGATATTCACAGCGATGCTGAGAGTCGTTCGATCGCACGAATGATTATTGCGCTGGGAAATAATCTGGATATGGAAATTCTTGCAGAGGGAGTGGAGTCGCGGGAAGAATTGGCTTGTTTGCAAGAGTTGGGATGTCAGCAATATCAGGGCTACTATTTTTCTCGTCCTGTTCCGTTTACCAATCTTCTTGCTATGTTGCATCAGCCGCAAGTGGAAGAGGTTGAGTAAATCGCATTAACATCCTTGTTAAATGCTTCTGGCGATAATAATTCCACCCCATAATAAATTGCGATCGCCTGCACCATTTTTAATTTCAGAGCTGTGCCCGCGCAGTACATAACTGACACGATATCCTTGCTTGAATGCAAATGTGTAACCTGCCCAGGCTTCAACCAATAAAGGGTTTAATTGGTTGTGGTCGTAACTCACGGCGCTATCGCGAAATTGTCCTTGTAAAAATGCGTTATACCCACGAGCTTTAACTGCGAAACCTGCCCAGAAATAACGTTCGTTCACGGCTTTAGCGCTGCTTGAATAGGATGACTTCTCTCCGTAGCTGGCAAGCTCAGGATTGAATGAGGACCAAGGGCTGTGTATTTTCCCGGTGCGCATACTTAGGCCCCAACTTGCTTCAGTCAGATAGCCGACGGATGCTTGTACTGTACTTTTTACCTCGATATTGTCCGAAAAACTGTCGAAATATTTTTGTCGCGCAAGTACATAGCGACCGGTTAATTCTCCGCCGTCACTGATCTGATTATTCCAGCCTTCCGCTTTCTCGCCGCTAGTAATTTTATGAGCAAAGTTCTGCAACTCTCCCGCCAAGCCGGTACCGAGTAGGCCCACAGTTAAAGTGCTTTTCCAGGCAACGTTATCGACCAGATCAACTTGTTCACGTGAGCTGGAAAGGTAAACCAGGCTGGCGTAGGGGCGGTCATCAGGATTGGCCTCTTTCACGCTGATATCTTCGGGAGTGAAACCAAATACTCCAATTTCACGACTAAAGGTTTCTTCTGTGCCTAAGGACGAATGTTCAAATCCCAGTAATTGATCGAGCGCGACCAGTGGTTTGTTGAGTGATATTTTCGCATCCCGGGCGTTCGCTCCCGTTTGGGTGAAGTTGAGTCCATAGGTGTAGTCCTGATCGCGATGGCCTGGCACCAATAAGTCATTGTCGAATGCAAAAGCCCAGCTGCTGGTTGGCTTGGTAGGCTGATCCTTAAGGTGTAGTAAGGGTTGCTTTTCATCCTCGGCCACGCTGGCAAGTTGTAACCATTGCGGTTGCTGTTCAATCAAATACTTGTCCTGATCTGCAAATGCTGCACTGGCAACACTGAACAGTAAGGACAGGGCAAAGGCTTGGAATAATAAAGACTCTGCAACCCAGAGCCGGTTTTTCTGGCTGAGATCCTCATTAAGGTCTCTCTGTTGTTCGTGGTTTTGCATTTTGGTAACTCCTTGGTTTGTTACCTTGGGTTAAATAATGGCTCGCTTCATAAAAATAAATGACCAGTCGTCTTTTTTTTGATCCAAAAAATAGGCGAACGAATTCGCCTCAACGTGAGATATATGCAATCTCACACATCAAAAAAGTGACTGGTCATCTTATTCTTGTGGGATAAAAATACCTATAAAAGGTATTTTTAACGGAGTCGATAAGTATTAAGCCTGCGGCTTGGAAAAAAGTTCGGGTAAAACGGTCAAAAAAGCGTTGAGTGGTTCGCGACATTTGGATGCTTTCATGCGCATCAATGTCCCTTCCCAGGCGTTGAACAAAAATTCCGCTAACACTGGCGAGGGTAGCTGGCTTTTGAGGCTGTCTTTAAATCGAGCCTCTTCCAGTACATCTTCAATTGCCTGCGTACTATTGCGCAGCATCTGTCGAACCTTGATGCGTATTGCCTCACTGGATTCGGACATCTCCTGGCACATATTGCCCAGAAAGCAGCCGCCGTTGAGGTTCTCCTCGCAACCGCCAATATTGTCCACAAAAAAGCGGGTTAAGCGCTCTTGTGGGGGGATGCTGCGGTCACTGAGTAAGTGGCGATTCTGGATCATGCGCTCTTCGGTCACTTTCTCCAGTGCTTCAATCGCAAAATCTTCTTTGCTTTTAAAGTAGGTGTAGAAAGAGCCCTTGGGCACATTGGCAGAGTTGACTATGTCCTGGATGCTGGTGCCGTTGTAGCCACGGGTGGCCATCACCTTTAGTCCGGCATCAAGAAGATAATCTTTTTTCAGTTCGCGTTTGCTCATGGTGTAAATATATGACCAGTCGTCTGCTTTTGCAAGCACGGGTTTAGTTTATATAGTTATGGGGTGTATAGTTTTTTGCTATCTATGGCTTTAGCGAGACACATATAGGCATTACCCAATTATTATTTTGATGGATCATTGCCCATCTTTAAGATGTTTTATCAGGCGCGCCTTCAGCGCTGGCGGCAGATTCTTGATGGTAAGCACATCATTTTCCGCATCGTACTCGATTTCCCGCCCCAGGCATTCAGACGCGAAACTCATGCTCAGTGAGTCGTTGCGCCCGCTGATACGCACGTAGCTGCGGATCTGCCCTGCGTGGGGTATAAACTCAGGCTTGAGGTCCGGCTTGCTGCTTTCCACATAGCGTACAAAGCGCTCTGGCTCATAGCTCTTCACTTCTTCAGCGAGATTGCTGGACAGCGCCGCGATAGTCACTGGTTTGCCTGCTTTGTTCTGCTCAAGGCAGTAATCCACCACTTTGCTGCGAGTGATTTTTGCCGTGGTTTCGTCCAAAGTCTGGCTGAAATTATCCACAATTTGCAGAAACTCGGCAGTTTCCTGTTTGATATCTTGCTTATCGGTGAAGGCGATGAATTGGGCGAATGCATCGGCGATATCTTTATCACTGCGCGCACGCATCAGTGTCAAATAGGTTGTTGAGTCGCCAGCAACCCATTCATCAAGCTGGATTTTAGCCGCAAGGTTAAAGCCGCTGGTATCGAGGAAGAGCGAGTCATCGACATTCAGTTCACCGTCCAGATACAACCCGCTTTGATGTTCGACCAAATAAACATGCAGCGTATCGCCAATTTCCAGTTTCTCTTCCACGAAGAAAACATAGGCATCGAGAAGTGATTCGGCCTTTTCCAGTGCCTGCTGGAATTGCTGCATGGCCTTGTGGGTGAAGCTGACGAAGCTTAAGCGCTCTTCGCGATAATCCCGCAGCCAGGCGGGCAGGGGGAATTCGCCCAATTCGTCCGAGAAGCGCCCGTAGCTCTTGCCGCCCTTGCGAATAAATTGGGTTTTGAATTCATAGCCTAATTCTTCCAATTTGCCTGCACTGGTAAACGCCTCGCCGCGCAATTGCAATTCGAACGCGCTGCCGGGCGAATGACGGTAAATACGGTGTGCAATGATGGAAGTTAATGCCATGAATCAAGTCGCTTTTATTGAGGAGTGGTTAAAATTGGGCGAAGTGCAAAAGGCGGCTATTATAGGCGCCAGATTTGATTTGCAAACACTCTATCGGAAAACTCTGCATGAATATTCAACGCTTAAATCCAGTACCGCGCTGGTCGGATGCCACTGTCTACAACGGCATTGCCCATTTTGTTGAGGTGCCCAACGACACCAGCTGCGCGATGGCTGAGCAGATTGCACAAATTTTGGCGCAAGCCGAGGTGACTTTGGCCGCAATCGGCAGTGATAAATCCCGTCTGTTATCGGCGACAATTTACATCACGGACAAAGATAACGTGCCCGCATTGAATAAAGCCTGGGAGGCTTGGCTGCCCGCAGGTTGTGCGCCATCGCGCGCCTGCATAAAAGTGGAATTGCTTGATCCTGCAATGTTGGTGGAAATTGCGTTTGTAGCGGCGGTGGATTAGCAATTCTTGCCATGCCGCTCGGGCAATCCTGACTATACTCCTCCTATTGTCCGCGCACTTTGGAGCATTGTATGGCAACGCCAATCGATCAATATTTAAATATTCTCGCCAAAAAAGACGGATCTGATTTGTATTTGAGTACAGGCGCGCCGCCCTGTGCAAAATTTCAGGGCGTGTTAAAGCCCTTGGCTACCGAGCCATTCAAGCCGGGCGATATTGAAGCTATTGCTAATGCGATTATGGATGACGAGCAGCGCGCTGCTTTTACGCACGAATTGGAAATGAATCTGGCGATTTCCATTCACGGTGTTGGTCGCTTCCGTATCAACATTTTTAAGCAGCGCAATGAAGTGGCCATAGTTGCACGGAATATCAAAACGGATATTCCGCAATTTGATGCGCTGGGTCTGCCGGAAGTATTAAAAGATGTGATTATGACCAAGCGCGGTTTGGTCTTATTTGTGGGTGGCACCGGATCGGGTAAATCGACATCGCTTGCGGCCTTGATTGATCATCGCAATTCGTCGAGCGGCGGTCATATCATTACCATCGAAGATCCAGTTGAATTTGTACACAAACACAAACGCAGTGTGATTAATCAGCGTGAAGTAGGTGTTGATACGCGCAGCTATAAAGCCGCGTTGAAAAATACTTTGCGCCAAGCGCCGGATGTTATTTTAATCGGTGAGATACGCGACCGCGAAACCATGGAGCATGCACTGGAATTTGCCGAGACCGGGCATTTGGCAATTTCAACATTGCACGCGAACAATTCCAACCAGGCGCTGGAGCGGATTATCAATTTATTTCCGGAAGAGCGTCGGCCGCAATTGCTGATGGGCTTGTCGCAGAATTTGCGCGCCTTTGTATCACAGCGGTTATTGCCCACGGTTGACGGAAAACGTTGTGCTGCTGTGGAAGTGTTGTTGGGCACCAAAACCATTCAGGAATTGATTTTAAAAAGCCGACTCACTGAAATTAAAGAGATTATGGAGAAATCCGAAAATCTCGGTATGCAAACATTTGATGGTGCTATTTTTAAATTGTATATGGCTGGCAAAGTCAGTTTTGATGACGCCATTGCCAATGCCGATTCACCCAACAACTTACGCCTACGGATAAAATTGGCAACCGATGGTGTTGCAGTGCCCAAGGCTGAACCTGTTGCTGCTGCACCGCAAGCTCAACCCAAAGCACCACCCACGAGTTTTGGTGAATTGAGTTTGCAAAAAATTGATGATGACGAAGACAATTTGTAAACAAATAAACAGACAAGGCTATGACGGTAAATAAATGACAGTAAAAAGTGTTGAACAATTACTGAAGCCTCATTCAATCGCGGTCATAGGTGCCTCCAACCAGCCTAATCGCCCGGGCAATGCAGTAATGCGCAATTTGCTGCAAGGGCAATTTGATGGCCCGATAATGCCGGTCACACCGCACTACAAATCAGTGAATGGTGTATTGGCTTATCGCTCGATTGATGAGTTACCGATCGTTCCCGATCTCGCTATTATCTGTACCCGCGCAACTCGCGTGCCGGCAATTATTTTGCAACTCGGAAGAAAAGGCACACGCAATGCGATTGTAATCGCTGCGGGGTTAGATAATTTATTTACTGCGCAAGGTACTAACCTGCAAGAGCAAATGCTCGCCATCGCCAAAGAATGGGGCGTGCGAATTCTCGGGCCGGATTCGCTCGGCATTATTATTCCTGAATTGGGTTTGAATGCGAGTTATGCGCACATCAATGCACTGCCAGGAAAAATTGCGGTAGTGTCGCAATCGTCTGCGGTCTGCGTAACCTTATTGGATTGGGCGCGCCGTCGTCGCATTGGCTTTTCACAATTTATTTCGCTCGGTGAAGGCATTGATATCGATTTCGACGAGATACTTGATTACCTCGGGCGTGATCCAAAAACCTCGGCAATTCTATTGTATATCGATGCCATTCACGATGGTCGTGCATTTATGTCGGCTGCGCGGGCAGCTTCCTTTAATAAACCTATCCTGGTAATTAAAGCGGGAATTTATTCTGAAACCAGTGCGCTGACCTCGCGCTTACCCGCCGAAAAAATGGGTAATGATTCGGTTTACGATGCAGCATTTCGCCGTGCCGGTATGCTGCGCGTAGGTGATCTGCGTGAATTGCTCGCTGCAGTGGAGACACTTGCTAATGGAAAGCCAATTCACAGTGAGCAATTGGTTGTCATCGCGAATGGTAATGGCCCCAGTGCAATGGCGGTGGATGCGCTCTTGCAGCGCGGTGGTCGCTTGGCAACACTGGATGAAAAAGTGGTTAACCAACTGCAGCCATTAATCCACTCCGGCGGTCGCGCAACGAATCCTATCAATGTATTGGGTGATGCATCACCTGAAACTTATCAAAAGGTGTTGCAGGTTTTATTGCAGAGCAACAGTGTCGATAATATTTTGATTATGCAGGCGCCCTCGGCATTAACACCGGGTGAAGTGTATGCCGATGCAGTAATCAATACCTATAAAAATTACACCGGACGCAAACCAAATATATTTGCCAATTGGATGGGTGAGGACGCTGCGCAAAATGCACGTCTGCGTTTTGCAGATGCGAGTATTGCCTCTTTCCGCACACCGGAAGGTGCAGTCGGCGCTTTTATGCATATGGTGCAGTATCGCCGCAACCAAAAATTATTGTCGGAGACGCCGGAGTCCATTAGCGACAGAGTTCCCTATCAACCACAAAATGCGCAAGCCATTATTGCGCAGGCATTAGCTGAATCCCGTACCCAATTAACGCGTGCCGAAGCAATTGCACTGCTAAATGATTACGGTATTAATACGGTTGCTGAAATTGAAAATGCGCCTGCGACTGTCACCCATTCACAGCGCAAAGGTGCGCATCCGTTACGTGTGCAAGTGCAAAATGATCCGGTGTTTGGCCCGGTGATTTTATTGGGGGAGGCCGCCAGCCATTGGAGTATTCGGCGCAATGCGGTAGTGGCGTTGCCACCTTTGAACATGGCGCTAGCGCGTTACATGGTGATACAGGCGCTAGCAGAAGGAAAAATTCGCGAGCGTGAATTATATGTGCCGCTCGATATGCCGGCGTTGTGTTTGCTGTTGACACAAATTAGCCAAATTGTGATTGATCATCCGTCGCTGCGTAATTTATTGATCAACCCGGTATTGGTGGCGGGCGATGATATTCGCGTGCTGGATGTGAGCTTGGAAATCAGTGCCGAAATAAATGCTTATCCGCTGGCGATCAGGCCTTATCCTAAAGAATTGGAAGAGCCGTTTATTTTGCGCGATCAGCGCTCGGTGTTGTTGCGCCCGATTCGTCCGGAAGACGAAGTGAATTTGCAAATCTTCGACAGCTCGCAAAGCAAAGAAGATCGATACAAACGCTACTTTGCCGAGTTGCCGCAATTCTCCCATGAACAAATGGCACGCTTGGCGCAAATTGATTATGCGCGTGAGATGGCATTTATTGCAGTGGCGAGTAATAGTGAGCAGCAGGAAGAAATCTTGGGTGTGGTGCGTGTACAAATACACCCGGATAATACTATGGCTGAATTTGCGATGGCGGTGCGCAGCGAATTAAAAGGCATAGGTTTGGGTGGGCGTCTGTTACAAAAAATGGTTGATTATTGCCGCAGCCAAGGTACACAACAACTTACCGGTTTTACCATGCTGGAAAATGCAGGCATGGCAAACCTCGCGCGTAAACTCGGGTTTACGGTGAAATATAATCGCGAGGATGGGGTGATTGATATGAGCCTGACGCTGTAAAACAGCGTCAGTTTATTTGATTTTTCTGCTTAAAGTTTTGCCAGTGCCTTGATGTGTGCAACAGCACAACGGCCTAATCCTAATAAATCGTAGCCACCTTCCAAGGTAGAGACAATTCCTTTGCATTGCTGCTCAGGCGCAAGCTTTTTGCTGTCATCCATTAGTTTGCGCAATTGCTGGGTGATCCAGAAATAATCTTGCTCGACCAAGCTGATCGATGACATGTCGTCATCAATATACGCATCAAACCCTGCCGAAACTAAAATCAACTGCGGTTTAAAGTTTTCCAGCGCGGGGAACCAACTCTCACTTATCGCTACGCGAAAACCTTCACTGCGACAAGTTGCAGGTAGGGGGGTATTAATAATGTGCGCGGGTACATCATCAATATTGGTGTTGGGGTAAAACGGATATTGAAAGCTGGAGCAAAATAAAACGCGTGGCTCGTTAAAAAAAATATCCTGGGTTCCATTGCCATGGTGCACATCAAAATCCACTATGGCGACGCGTTCCAAACCATAAGCATCGAGCGCGTGTGCAGCGGCAACGGCAACATTATTAAAAATACAAAAGCCCATCGCGCGTATACGTTCGGCGTGATGCCCTGGCGGGCGAACATTGCAAAATACTGCGTCGGTTTCGCCGCGCATCACCATATCTACACCAAGAACTGCTGCTCCTGCGGCATGGCGTGCAGCCGAATAGGTGCCAGGTGAAAGATACACGTCATCAGTATAAAAATGACTTCCTGTTGCGGGAATTGCTTGTGCGATTTTTTGCAAATGTTCTGCTGAGTGAACACGCAATAATTGTTCATCCATTACTGCAGGTGCTTCGCGTTGATATAGCAGCGCATCAATACCGTTGGCTAACAACTGGTTGGCGATAGCATCAATACGCTCAGGGCATTCAGGATGACCAGCGGGCATATAGTGATTATGACAATCCGGGTGGCTAATCAAAGTGGCAATCATAAGTCGGGACGCGTCTGTCGGTAAAAATGGGCTGCACTATAACGCCTGATTATAGAGCCGGTGAAGATGGGTATGTGAATATTTCACAAATTTGCAGGTATTAATTAACGGGCATTAAACGGAATTTTCAATAAAGTGTGTGAGTCGACAAATGATGTTGGCAATCAACTCACTTAAAAGGAAATTTTTATGAAGAAGTCACCTTTATGGCTGGCAGTTCTTTCTGCACTTGCCGTTCAATCCGCGTTTTACACTACCTCTGTTTCTGCTGCGGTTGCCGCACCGGAAAGCACCGCGACTGTTCGTACCCAAGCGCTGCTGAATCAAGCTGATCTGGTCTTTACCGGTAAAGTTGTTGATATCCAGTACAAAGATTCTCTTGATGGTATTCCCCACACGTTTGTGACTTATCAGGTTGACGATGTTATTTCCGGTCGCCCTGATGGCAAGCAAGTTACTTTACGTTTTATGGGCGGCCGCCAACAAAAAGGTGAGGTAATTCGCTACCTCGATGTATCGGAAACACCTGAGTTCCAAACCGGTGATACCGACGTACTTTTTGTCAGCAGAAATGCCAGCAACATTTGTCCATTGGCTGATTGTAATTCCGGTCGCTTCCGCAATCGCGATGGTGTGCTTACCAGTGATGATGGTCGTGTAGTAATTGAAACTGCTGACCGCAGCTATGCAATTTCATCTGCAGTATTGGAGAGTGACACCGGTGTCAAACAAGATATTGGTCGCAGCATTAATGAAGTTGCCGCGCAAACTCGCGAACCTAAAACGGAAGTGATTCCAGTAACTGCAGTGAAGGTAGAGAAATTCGTTACCGATTTAAAAGTGCAGGCAAGGGAAGTTGCCAGTGCACGCGTAAAAGAGCCGGTATTTGTGTCGGCTTCAATCAGAGATGATTTTAAATCCCCTGCGATGGCCCCGGCTGCTGCACCACAAGAAGGTGCGCCTAATTTATTGCGCCGCATAACTACACCGAGCGATTTTGATCGTTGGGAAGAAGAAGCTGTGCGCAAAAACAATGGCAATCCAGTGCTTTAATCATCACGCAAACTAAATGTCTATAGACAAGGAAATGATCATGAAAAAATTACTCTTAACATCACTGGGTTTGGTAATGGCCCTGGGTTCACTCTCTGCTAGTGCTGCAGGCTGGCGCACCTGTGAAGGCAACAAAATTAAATGGGATAGCAACACCGTCACCATGCGCGCAAGCAATGTCAGTTTTCCCGCTGGCTCCGCTTATGGAAATGCGTTGCAAACCTCGATTGACCGTGTGAATGACAACCCAAGTAAATTCAATTTTTCACTGGTGTTTGGCGATACATCTATTGGGCGTGACAACGGCCAAAATGAAACCTGGTTTACCAGTGATCCTGATGTTCACGGTGGTGCTCCGGCGCGTGCATTAAGCTGGCGCCATTGCTACTGGGCATTTGGTTGGCATTACGGTATCGATGAAGTGGATGTGGTGTTCAACACTGCGGAGAATTACACCACCTCAATGAGCAAAACCAACTTGTGGCCATTTGGTGGTTCTTTCCGTCCATTCCAAACAACCGCGATCCATGAGTTTGGCCATGCAATGGGCTTAACCCATGAAAATCGCTGGTACAGTATCATGGGGTCAGATTGGACATTCATTCATGCCAATGGCGACACAGCACGCGCTTATTTTGGTGAAGATGGTGCAGAAGGTTCAGTGATTCTTTACGGTGCTACTACCGGTTCGATGGAAGATTTATCGCTCACCAATTTTAAATACTTGGGTAAAGATGGCGAATACAGTACTCACACACCAACCCAATTATTTAATGCGAGCAATGCGGTACTGAGTTGGTTTACTGATGCAGGCGAAAGACGTTATCGCGTTAATAAAGGCCAAAGCGTGAAGTTGGAATTGACCGGTGAGAACAATGGTAAAACCAATCAGACGGTAAAAATTGCTTACTACATTTCTACCAATAACCTGATTAGTACGGCTGACCGTTTGATCGGAACCGGTACCGTTACCTTGAGTCGCGACCAACCGGCCACTTTCAAAAGTAACTTGGTTATTCCAGCAGATTTGGTATCAGGCACCAATTACTGGATAGGCGCGATAGTTGACTACGACAATGTATTGACTGAAAGCACCTCTACTAACAATGCGTCCTACTTGCCGATTCGTGTGAATTAATCTTCATCAATACCATTGAAGATGATATTTAAAAACCCGCTGCAAAGCGGGTTTTTTATTGGGTTGAAGATGAGGCTTAGATGTTAATTTTTTTGATGGCGGGTAAAGAATTGATAAGTCATTACCTGCTAATAAAGGGCTGGTTTATATAAGTGATGCACAACCAACGACACTCGCCTGACGGGTGTAATAAAAACTAAAAATGGGCATCAACTATGAATAAAATTATCTTATTAATCTGTACTGTCGCACTCTTCTCCTGCGGTGGTAACTCCAATAACAAGTCAGCACATACATCAGCTAAAGGTAGCGATAGTACCCTTGGTTCCAGTGTGAATAGTTCTGCGACAGCCTCTAGCCAGCTTGCATTGGTGCCTTGGCCTAGCCAGGTTGTTGATAGAAAAAGCGCATTGAAAATTGAACGTGAACTTAGTTTGCATATAGGTTCAACTGCAACCACTGCTAATGTGGCAGTGCAGGCTTTACTCACTGAATTGAATATTAAATCGGTAGATTCGGCAGTGGTGAGCCTGCATTTATCATTGATAGATCAACCCGCTTTAGGTGCCGAAGGCTATTCATTGGTAATTGGCAATAATATTCAAATTAGTGCACAAACAGATGCCGGTTTGTTTTATGGAATACAAACATTAAAACAATTGCTGCCAGCTGGTGCCCAAACGAGCTATGAATTACCACAGGTGGAAATTACTGATGTTCCACAATACGCATGGCGCGGCAGTATGATTGATGTGGGGCGCCATTTTTTCAGTTTGGATTATTTGAAAAAACATGTTGAGCGCATGGCTGCATTCAAACTTAATAAGCTGCACTTGCATCTGTCTGATGATCAGGGTTGGCGGATGGAAATTAAAAAATATCCCAAGTTGACCAGCATTGGTGGATCTACCGCAGCGGGGGGTGGCCCCGGTGGTTTCTATACGCAAGAAGAGTTGAAAGATTTGGTTCGCTTTGCTGCACAGCACCAAATTGAAATTATTCCTGAATTGGATATGCCAGGCCATGTGCAAGCGGCAATTGCTTCTTATAACGAGCTGGCGTGCGATGATGTTAAAAATCTCAGTTTATACACCGGCTTGAAAGTCGGTTTCAGCTTTTTATGCTTAACCAAACCAGACGTAATTTATCCGTTTGTAAAAGATGTGTTGACGGAAGTGGCCAGTGTTTTTCCATCGCAATACATCCACATAGGTGGCGATGAAATTAAACACGATTTGTATCCAGAGTTTATTGATAGAGCAAACCAAATCATTAAAGATTTGGATCGCAAGATGATTGGCTGGGAAGAAGCTTCAGCAGCGAAAAATCTCAGTGGCGATACTTTATTGCAACTGTGGAATGACAATTACGATATTCAATCGGCACTTGATCGCAATATCCATTTAATTCTGTCGCCGTGCAGCTATATGTATCTAGATCACGGCAACTACAAAGGCCAACCGGAAACCTATACCTGGTGTCGCGAACAGGGGCTTCCATTGGAGCGTGTGTATAGTTTTAATCCGCAAAAATATTCACTGGTTACCGGAGTGGAAGCGCCGGTGTGGAGTGAATTAATTAAAACAGAAGCTGCATTGGATAATCGTATCTGGCCGCGCCTTGCTGCAATCGCTGAAATTAGTTGGTCAAAACAAGCAGACCGCGAGTACGTTCGGTTTACCAAACGTTTATCCAGCCTTAAGCCGGTGTTTGATAAGTGGGGTGTAAGCTATTACCAAGAGCCACAGTTGGGGTGGTAAATGGTGTTGCAGTAATGCAGGAATAAAAAAAGCGGAAACAATTGTTTCCGCTTTTTTGTTTTTTTACAGCAATTACTAGAATTTAAAGTTCGCTTGCAAGCCAACAATATTTACACCTGCATCAAATTTTCCTTCAACGTGATGACCGGTTTGGGTATTGGTGTTATTGATACTGGCTTCATCCACTTTGATGTAGCTATACGCAAAATCCAGTGATGTGTTGGGCGAGAACTCGTAATTAAAGCCAGCACTGAACCAGATGCGATCTTGATCCGGAATACGTGGGTTCACTAATGTAGGGTCAGTTTGTGGTGCCTCATCGAATGCAATACCGAAGCGCCAGGTCCATGGGCAATCCGAATTGTGAGTGAAGCCCAATGCGTAGCGCATGGTGTCTTTGTAATGCAATTCCAGCGTGTTGATCGTGAGATTGTTGCCGCTGTTGATTACATCAATACTTTGAATGCTGCTCCATTCCGTCCAAGCGATATCAACGTGAGCCCACCAATAGTCGCTGAGTTGTTGTGTACCACTCAAGGTGATGGTGTCGGGCAATTGGAAGCTCGCTTGTGCATCACCGGCTACTGCTCCTAGCGATACCGCACAGATGGTTCCTGTCGTTGGCGCTGGCGGTGCGCCAGTTGGATAACCTTGGCCGGGGCTGCACAGTGGATTCAACGAGAAACTTGCATCACCCTCCAAATCAAATTCACCGCCTTGTCTCCATATCAAACCAACACTGGTTCTGTCGGATGGTTTGAAATACAAACTCACATCAGCGGCGATGCTGTCATCATCGCCCTGGATTTTTGCGCTGCTGTCCGTTGCAGGAGCGGGATTAACGCCCAAGGTTGAATCGAATTGGCTTTCGAGGGTGACATCGGCGCGTTGGTAATTAACCCCAAGACCTAAGGATAGTTTGTCGGTCAGTGCATAAGCAGCGACCGCATTGATATTAACGACTTCGAGCTCGCTGTGGGTGGCAAGGTAGCGGCCATCCCAGTCGTCATCGTATTTACTCGCCAGCCCGTAGGGTGCATTGATTCCGAATCCGAACGCCAATCGCTCAGATACGGGATGCACATAATAAATATTAGGCACAAAACCCGTTTCCTCTGTTTTACCTGGCCCACCGTTAGTGTTGGAGCCATCGTCGTTAAACTTTGAGCGGGTGAAAATTGCATTGGCGCCGACGGTTAAGGTTGGCTGATCCAACTCAGTAATACCGGCAGGATTAAAGAAAACACTGCTCGCATCGGTAATATCAGAGGCAGTACCCGCAAATGCTTTACCGAGATGCGCAGGGCTTTGTTCAAGTATTTGGAACGAGGCGGCCATCGAGGTGGTAGGTAGTAGCGCGAGTGACAGCAGAAGTGCGGTTGATGAGATAAGCGTGCGTGGTGCGGTAAAACGAGTTGATAAAGATGTTGCTGCGTGTGTGTGGATTGACATAAATCCCCCTGAGCTTTGCTAGCTTCTCAATTAATTCACTATGAGTTTAGCTGGCAAAATCAGGGGGCGTATGTGCGGTACGGCGCAAAGGTATTGTCGTTTGCGATTAGCCCGCGCGCGCTTATTACTTACGATCTATTGCGCGATAGGCGATGTCATTGCGATAGAACATGCCTTTCCAGCTAATTTGTTTAGCGAGTTGATAGGCACGTTGTTGCGCTTCCAATACGGTATTGCCCAGCGCTGTTGCGCAGAGTACGCGGCCACCATTGGTGACGGTGTTGCCGTCTTTTGCTGAGGTGCCAGCGTGGAAAACTTTTTCGCCTGCAATTTCAGTTGTTGGCAATCCGGAAATGACATCGCCTTTATCATAAGCATCCGGATAACCGCCAGCGGCGAGCACGACGCCAACAGATGCGCGTGAGTCCCAATCAGCAGTGGTTTTATCCAAATCGCCTTTGAGTGCAGCGAGGCAAAGCTCAACCAAATCCGATTGCAAACGCAACATAATTGGTTGTGTTTCTGGATCACCGAAACGGCAGTTATATTCGATTACTTTTGAATTGCCCGCAGCATCAATCATCAAGCCTGCGTACAAAAAGCCAACGTAAGTATTACCTTCCGCCGCCATGCCATTCACGGTTGGGTAAATGATTTCTTTCATTACGCGATCGTGTACTGACTGGGTTACCACCGGAGCAGGGGAGTAAGCACCCATGCCGCCAGTGTTCGGGCCTGTGTCGCCGTCACCAACACGTTTGTGGTCTTGGCTGGTCGCCATTGGCAGAACATTTTTTCCGTCGACCATCACAATAAAACTGGCTTCTTCACCAGCGAGGAATTCTTCGATTACTACGCGGCAACCGGCATCGCCAAACGCATTGCCTGACAGCATATCGCGCACAGCATCTTCAGCTTGCTCTAATGTTTCGGCAACAATTACGCCTTTACCGGCAGCAAGGCCATCGGCTTTGATAACAATCGGCGCACCTTTTTCACGCAAGTAAGCGAGTGCAGGTTCAACTTCGATAAAGTTTTGATAATCAGCCGTCGGGATTTTGTGACGCGCAAGAAAATCTTTAGTGAAGGCCTTTGAGCCTTCTAATTGCGCAGCGCCTTTGCTTGGGCCGAAGCACAATAAATTGCGCTCTTGGAAATAATTCACCACACCCGCAACCAGCGGAACTTCCGGGCCAACAATCGTCAAGCCAACATTATTTTGCTCGGCAAAATTCGCCAGGGCTTCAAAATTCAAAACGTCGATGGCAACGTTTTCCAATTTCGCTTCCAGCGCCGTACCAGCATTACCCGGTGCAACAAATACTTTTTCTACTTGCGCGCTCTGTGCCGCTTTCCACGCAAGTGCGTGTTCACGTCCGCCGCTGCCAATAATTAATATGTTCATAGATCAATCCACAAAATTAAAATCGCAAATAAAAAACTCCCGCAATGCGGGAGTTGGCGAAAATTAATGTCTAAAGTGACGCATACCAGTGAAGACCATCGCCATGCCGTGTTCGTCGGCGGCGGCGATTACTTCTGCATCGCGCATTGAACCGCCGGGTTGGATGACGGCAGCAATACCCACTTTTGCAGCGTTGTCGATACCATCGCGGAACGGGAAGAAGGCATCGGAAGCCATTACCGAGCCAGCAACTTGCAAACCTGCGTGTTCAGCTTTGATTGCAGCAATACGCGCGGAATTTACGCGGCTCATTTGGCCTGCACCCACACCGATGGTGTGTTTGTTTTTTGCGTAAATAATGGCATTGGATTTTACAAACTTGGCGACTTTCCAAGCGAACAGCAAATCCTGGATTTCTTCTGCGGTCGGTGCGCGTTTGGTGACGATTTTTAAATCGCTTTCGGTGATGATGCCATCATCGCGATCTTGTACCAGCAAACCACCGTTAACGCGTTTGTAATCCAAACCTTTAACGCGGACTGTATCCCATTCGCCAGTAGCAAGCAGGCGTACATTTTGTTTTGCTTTTACAATTCCAATCGCTTCTGCTGAAACGCTCGGTGCAATAATCACTTCTACGAATTGACGTTCAACAATCGCTTTGGCAGTTTCAGCATCCAATTCGCGGTTGAATGCGATGATGCCGCCGAATGCTGATTCGCTGTCGGTAGAGTAGGCCAAATCGTAAGCGTGTTTAATCGATTCCGCTACTGCAACGCCGCAAGGGTTTGCGTGTTTAACAATAACGCAAGCGGGTTCGCTGAATGATTTTACGGTTTCCAGTGCTGCGTCGGTATCAGCAACATTGTTGTAAGACAGCTCTTTGCCTTGCAATTGTTTTGCAGAGGCGATGCCCACTTCTTGTGGATTTTTTTCAACATAGAAAGCGGCTTTTTGATGCGGGTTTTCACCGTAGCGCATCTCTTGTGCTTTGATAAATTGGGTGTTGAACGTGCGCGGAAAATCAGCGCTGCCGCCTTCTACCATGCGGCCAAAATAATTAGCGATGGCACCATCGTAAGCAGCAGTGTGTTCGTAGGCTTTAATCGCCAAATCAAAACGGGTTTTCAGCGAGGTGCTGCCGTTGTTGGCTTTGAGTTCTGCCAGAATATTCGCATAGTCAGATGCGTTAACCACGATGTTTACATGCGCGTGGTTTTTTGCAGCGGCGCGAACCATGGTAGGGCCGCCGATATCAATATTTTCTACCGCGTCTTCCAATGAGCAATCTTTATTGGCGACGGTTTTTTCAAACGGATAAAGGTTCACTACAACCATATCAATCGCGTTGATACCGTGTTGTGACATTATGCCTTCATCAATACCGCGACGACCTAAAATGCCGCCGTGTACTTTCGGGTGCAGGGTTTTTACGCGGCCGTCCATCATTTCCGGGAAGCCGGTGTAGTCAGAGACTTCAATCGCAGGGATCTTGTTGTCGGTGAGCAATTTAAAAGTGCCACCGGTTGATAAAATTTCTACGCCTTGGGCGTGCAGGGCTTGGGCAAATTCGACAATGCCTGTTTTATCAGACACGCTGATTAACGCGCGTTTTACCGCAACAAGATCGGAAGTGTTAGACATACGCAGTTCCCATGTAAGTGAAAAAATTCAAACTATTAAAAAGCAAAAGGGGTGGAAATAAATTACCACCCCTCTTTGGTTGCCATGCGGCGCTGGAAAAATTACAGCAGGCCGTATTGCTTCAATTTTTTACGCAGTGTGCCACGGTTCAAACCCAACACTTGTGCAGCGCGAGTTTGGTTGTGACGGGTGTACTTCAATACGATTTCAAGCATCGGCGCTTCTACTTCGGCTTGAACCATTTCGTAAACATTGCTTACGTCCTGGCCATCGAGGTGTTTGAAATAATTTTCCATTGCTTGCTCTACGCAGCCGCGCAGCGATTGAGCTTGTACTGGTTGGTTTGGGCTTGCAGCTTGTGCTGGGGTTGATTCAGCAAAGAAAGTTGCGGTGTTCATGCGGCTTTTTCCTCTTTCGTAAGCAGCTGTTCAAAGAAATTTTGAATGCTGGTTTGTTGTTCTTCCGCGTTATCTATAGCGTTAAAGGTTTTGCGAAAAGCTTCGCTGCCTGGAACCGTTTGCAAATACCAACTCGCATGTTTGCGAGCGATACGCGGCCCCATAAACTCACCATAAAAACGGTATAGCTCACACAGATGGGTACATAAAATGTCTCTGACTTCGGTCAGGGACGGTTCGGGTAATTGCTCACCGGTACGCAGGTAATGCGCAATTTCCCGGAAGATCCAGGGGCGGCCTTGAGCGGCCCGTCCAATCATCACTGCAGCGGCACCCGTGTGATCCAACACGGTTTTGGCTTTGTGCGGTGAATCTATATCGCCATTGGCAAACACGGGAATCTTCACCGCATTCACTACGCTGGCGATGGTGTCGTACTCGGCCTGGCCCAAAAAGGCATCCGCGCGGGTGCGACCATGAAGAGCCAAGGCTTGTATGCCGGCGTCTTCGGCGATGCGTGCAATACGCACAGCATTGCGTTCTTCGGTGCTCCAGCCAGTGCGAAATTTCAGGGTGACAGGAATGTCCACTGAACTTACCACTGCCTGCAAAATCTCGGCGACCAGTTGTTCGTCTTTCAAGAGCGCAGAACCGGCGGCTTTTTTACACACTTTCTTGGCGGGGCAACCCATATTGATATCAATAATCTGGGCGCCGTTGGCGGCATTTAAGCGCGCTGCCTCAGCCATCATTTCCGGGTCACCACCGGCAATCTGCACGGCAATCGGTTCGGCTTCGCCGGTGTGATCCATTCTCAAGCTGCTTTTACGGCTATTCCACAATGCAGAGTCGGCGGTCAGCATTTCCGATATCACCAAGCCTGCATCCAGTGAACGGCATAATTGACGAAAAGGTCGATCAGTAACGCCTGCCATAGGGGCGAGAATGACCTGACTGTCGATGCAATAGGGGCCGATAGTAAACACGTGACTGGCTTGTAGTGACTGAATCGTTTAGTTGCGGTTGAGCCGAAAGTGCCGGTTTCACCTGGGTATTCCCGCGCCATTTTGGCCTTGGATGCCCTGCGTAAAAGGGTCGCCATAATACCCGTTTGGGCACTGGTTTGGAACGCAAAAAGCAGAAAAAATGGCGTTTTTTTGAGCGATAAAAACGCGTTTTTTAGTCGTTTTGGGTTGCAAAAAAAAGTGAATTGGGGCAGGTCTGAGGATAATCAGTGAATAATCGGGTTGTGCTGGGATTGAATTGGCGAGTGGATGACTGGCATTGCGCTTTGCAAGCCAGTCGGTAGTAAAGGGGATTGCCCTTAGCGGGGAATATCAATGTGGTAATTAACGGCATGAGGGCCGGGGTCAATCATGTCGAGGCTGATGTGCACTTTTTGGTTTTGCGGCATCAAATCCTGCCCCGCCACTTCACCACCCAAATACTCCTTGGGGGTAAAGCGGCGTGAGGCAACAGTTTTTTCATTGATATCGGTAAATACCAATATTAAATCCGGGTAGGGTTGCTCAAAGGGCGCGTTGTTGATGATCATCACATCAACTGCTAATGCGCCCGGAGTTTCGGGGATCTCGCGCACCACTAGATTGGAGGCGACTATGCGGCTGGTATCGACCAGTGTTGGTACCTGGCAGCCGATATAAGGGCAGAGAAACAAGTAGCCGGTGCGATAGGGTTCGGCACGGCTGAAGTAATCGAACTTGAACCAGCCGACCTGGACTATGAGTGCAATCAGGGCAAGTAAGCTCAGGCTTGGCCAAAGTTTGCGTTGATACCAGCGGCGCATGCGCTTTGCGGTGAACTCGATGGGTGCCGGAATGATGTTCATCAACAAGGCTGTGCGCGAGCCATCGTAAGCGCGGATTTTGGGCTGGGTTTTTACCTGACTTTTGGATGGGGTGTCGTCAGTATCGTTGCTCGGCATGTCGAAGAATGTTGGATCAAGCAGTGGTCCGGTGTTTTCTTGGGGCGCTGCTGGAGTGAAACCTTGATTGCTCGGGATTCGAGCCAGCTCATCGCTAATGACAAAATCATCAGTAGTTGTTTCGTCTTTTGCCGGTGCGGGTTTTTCTTCTGGTTCACCAACCAGACTGAACATGAGTCCTGGAGTCGGGGACGGAGTTGCGGGTGAGGGTGGTGAGTAACTCTGCTCGTCATCACGGATTTCAGTGTTAATGGCGTAGCTGTCTTTCAATTCTTCATCAGCGAGTTGTTCTTCGGTTTTGGGCTTGAGCACGCCGAGTTGCGGTGTGTCATCGTCTTCTTCATCGATCAGCATTTCTGCCCAGGATTCGTCCGCGTCATTGCTGGAATCTTTTTCCTCATCTTTGTCGCGGATTTTGCGCTCAAAGAGTGACACCTCTGACTTCGGTGTCATGTCGATATCCATAAAACTATCGAATTCGTAGCTCTTGTTGCCGTGTTCTTCCTTGTGGTCATCCATGTCATCGCTGATCAGGATGTCATCGGTGTGAGCAAGGGAGGATTTGTCGATGACCCGTACCACGGGTTTTGCTGGCTGAGGGCTGACAGCTTTTGTGACCGCTGCTGGTGCTGGCACATCAATACTGAGTGGCTTGATTGCACTTAGGATTGCGGGTTCGGTAAGGCTTGCCGGTTTGTTGGTTGTCGGCGCCGTTACCACTGCGGTCGGTGTTGGTGTTTTAGGGCTTGGTGCGCTGGTTGCTGCTGCATTTGCGCTTGTTTTGTTAGTCGGCGTATTAATCGATGCTGCTGGTTTAGTGGTTTCTGTTGGTGTGACTTTTTCTGCCGCTGCGGTGGTTACAGCAGGGGATATGCTGGCGGGCTGTTGGCTTGCGACCACGTATTCCTGTGCTTTGAATACATGCAAACAAGAACCGCAGCGCACCGCACCTTTGGCGGATTGCAGCTGGGTCGGCGTCACGCGAAATGCAGTCCCACACTTGGGGCAACGGGTGATGATTTGTTTGCTCGCAGAAGTCATTGTTTGTGTGCCTGGCGCATGAGGGCGGCTAAAGTCCCGATTACATTATTATCGATATCCGACAGTGTAACTTTAGGGAGACGTACGGTAAATTCCGGCGACAGCTGGTCAGCCTATTCTCCCTCGGCAATGCCAACTAGCTCACTTTTGTTGCCGTTAATCGCACCCATTCTTCCTGCTCTGCCACTGGGTCAAATATAAACCAGGGCTCATAGGCTGCCATAACGGATTTAGCCTGCACCGATAAAATCCCCGATAGGCACAGCTTACCGCCAATTTTGGTCATGGCGCTCAATGATGGAGCCAGCTCTGCCAGCGGGCCGGCGAGGATATTTGCCAGCATGACATCGACCTGAACTGGTGGACAGCGGGGCGGCAAATACACGGGCATGGCATCGGCCGGTAAATTATTGCGCTTGGCGTTTTCGGTGGTAGCGAGTAATGCCTGTGGGTCTATATCTACCCCGATTACTTTTTTGGCGCCGAGTAATAGTGTGGCTATGCCGAGAATGCCGGAGCCGCAGCCGTAATCCACAACTTCCAGTCCATCAAAGTTTTGCTGGTCGATCCATTGCATACACAAAAAGGTAGTCGGGTGGGTGCCGGTGCCAAACGCGAGGCCCGGGTCGAGCATCAGGTTTACTTTTTCCGGCTCGGGCGGCTCTTGCCAGCTGGGGCAAATCCACAGGCGTTCGCCGCAGCGAATCGCGTGGTAATTGCTCATCCATTCGCGTTCCCAATCTTTATCTTCCAGCTGCTCCCAATAATGTTCCGGGAGTGAATTGCCAAAGCGTCGCTCGGCAATCGCGATGGTTTTTGCAGTATCTATCTCTGCGTCAAACAACCCAGTGATTTTGACGTTGTCCCACAGCGGAGTCTCGCCTAAACCGGGTTCAAGAATGGGTTGGTCTGCATTGTCTTGCAGGGTGACGGATGCAGCACCACAGGCGAGCAGTGAATCTTCAAGTGATTCGGCGTAGCGGCGCGGAGTAACAATTTTGAGTTGCAGCCAAGGCATAGATAAATTCTGCTGTTGGTGAAAATTAGATAGCGATAAATGTAAAAGGGCGCGATAAATATCGCGCCCTTCTGGTCAAGTTGGTTGAGGCTACTCAGCCAATTTCTTTTCCAGATAGTGGATGTTCACACCACCTTTGCGGAATTCGCTATCGCGCACCAACATTTGTTGCAGTGGGATATTGGTGCGAATGCCATCAACAATGGTTTCATCCAGCGCGTTGCGCATACGGTTCAGGGCGATCTCGCGAGTATCACCGTAGGTGATAATTTTTGCGATCATTGAATCGTAATTGGGCGGAACTGTGTAGCCATTATACAAGTGTGAATCCACACGCACACCCAAACCGCCGGGAGCATGGAAACCTTTTACCAAGCCAGGGCAGGGCATAAAGGTTTTTGGATCTTCAGCGTTGATACGGCATTCAAAAGAATGGCCGCGAATCACTACGTCAGATTGCTTGATTGATAACGGCAAACCGGAGCAAACGCGAATTTGTTCTTTGATCAAATCGATGCCGGTCACCATTTCTGATACCGGATGCTCAACCTGGATACGGGTGTTCATCTCGATGAAATAGAAGCGGCCATCTTCGTACAAAAACTCAAATGTACCAGCGCCTTTGTATTTGATATCGATACAGGCTTTTACGCAGGCAGCATAAGTTGCTTCACGCACGTCTTGTGGAATTCCCGGTGCCGGTGCTTCTTCCAAAACTTTTTGGTGACGGCGTTGCAGTGAGCAATCGCGGTCGCCCAAATGAATTGCATGGCCTTGACCGTCGGAAAGAATTTGCACTTCCACGTGACGTGGGTTTTGCAGGAATTTTTCCATGTATACAGTGCCATCACCGAAGGCCGCTTTTGCTTCGCCTTGAGTGACGTGGATGGAGTTGATCAATGCAGCTTCGGTATGCACTACACGCATACCGCGACCACCACCACCGGCGGCAGCTTTGATAATAATCGGGTAACCGATGCGCTTGGCAATTCTATGGCACTCTGCTTCGTCTTCGGGCAGTGGGCCATCTGAACCGGGAACGGTAGGAACGCCGGCTTTTTTCATCGCCTTAATAGCTTCTACTTTGTCGCCCATCATGCGGATTACATCCGGGTCCGGACCGATAAAAGTAAAGCCACTTTTTTGCACGCGTTCAGCAAAGTCAGCATTTTCAGCGAGGAAACCGTAACCCGGGTGAACTGCTTGGGCATCGGTAATTTCCATGGCGGCGATAATCGCCGGCACATTCAAATAACTTTTTGGCGATGGATTTGGGCCAATACACACAGATTCATCGGCCAGGCGCACGTGTTTCAAATCGCGGTCAATTTGCGAGTGGACAGCAACGGTCTTGATGCCCAGCTCCTTACAGGCGCGCAGTACGCGCAGTGCGATTTCGCCACGGTTGGCGATCAAAATTTTATCGAACATAAACCAGTTCCTCAGCGTTTAGCGATTGGGCTGCCGCATGCGGCAACCGCAACGGATGATTAAGCAATGGTCACTAAAGGCTGATCAAATTCAACTGGGTTGCCATCTTCCACCAAAATGGCTTCGATAACGCCAGACTTATCGGCTTCAATCTGGTTCATCATTTTCATCGCTTCGATGATGCAGATTACATCGCCGGCTTTAACGTGTTTGCCAACTTCGATAAATGAAGGTGAGCCTGGGCTTGGTGAGCGATAGAAAGTGCCGACCATGGGCGATTTAACAATGTGGCCAGAGGTAATTGGTGCGGCTGCGGCAGCAGCTACAGGAGCGGCGGCCGGTGCGGCAGCTGGCGCCGCTGCTACTGGTGCTGCGTAAGCAGCTGGTGCAGGAGCGTTAAAATATTGGGTGGTGCCACTGTTACGTGCGATACGAACAGATTCTTCGCCTTCTTTGATTTCCAGTTCGCCGATGTTGGATTCTTCCAACAGCTCGATCAGTTTTTTAATTTTGCGAATATCCATGGTGTCCTCTCTGGCAACAAGGTGATGGTTGGTTTTGGCTTAATACCAAATATTAAAAAATCATTAACTACTTGATCAATTTGAACGCAGCCTGCAGTGCCAGTTCATAACTGGCAGCGCCAAAGCCGCAGATGACGCCTTGGGCGACATCAGAAAAAAAGGAGTGGTGACGGAACGCTTCGCGTTTGTGCACGTTGGATAAATGCACTTCGATAAACGGAATATCGACGCCGAGCAATGCATCGCGCAGTGCGACACTGGTGTGAGTGAAAGCGGCTGGGTTGATGATGATGAAATCTATCCCTTCTTTGCTTGCATCATGAATACGGTCAATCAATTCATATTCAGCGTTGCTTTGCAGGGTTTGCAGATGGTGACCGGCGGCGGTAGCAGTTTGGGTCAGGGTACGGTTGATATCATCAAGCGTAGTTGCACCATAGATGCCTGGTTCGCGCAGCCCTAATAAATTCAGGTTAGGGCCGTGAAGTACCAAAATGGATGCCATTAACAGTGATCCTGCGGTGATTTTCTGGTTTTATGCTGAGACCTGCAGCGAAAGGCCAAGTTCAGCTTGCCGGGATTTCAAAGTGTGGGGGAGTTTGCCGCAAAAAACCGGATCTGTCCACGTTAGCAGCGAAATTTTGTTCAGATGGCAGAAAATGCCTGCATGATTGCAGAAGTTAGTCGAAGAGGTATTAAAAATAAGGCTGCAAATAGCTATTTTGTTCGATTATCCCGGCATCTTGCCCTCATGTTAGCGACAAGATGCGGGAAGTTGTGCAAACGTGTTGCTAAAATACCTTATCGTCTTCGATAAGTGGAAACTTAGAGGCTTTTTTCGCCCTTTAATGTTTTGATAATCAGGTCTTGGGTCAGCAATTGCGGTAAAATTATCGCTTTCCCACTGCTATTGGCTGGGAACCAGAGGTATAAAGGTACACCGCTGCGACCATATTCTTGCAGAAGTTCGGTGATTTTCGGGTCAGTATTCGTCCAATCGCCCTTAATTGTCGCCACATTAAGTTCATCAAAGGTGTGTTCTACTGCTTCGGTATGCAGGGCGATCTTCTCATTCGCAAGGCAGGTCAGGCACCAATCTGCCGTCAAATTAACAAACACCGGACGACCTTCGGCGCGCAGCGAGCTTACCAATTCCGGGCTGTAGGCCTGCCAACGATCTGATGCTGCTGCTTGCTGCTCACGATTTTCAGCCCCTTGCCATACCAATAAAATGGCTAGTATCCAACTCGCGGCAATACTCACTCTGCGCACTAACTGCCAGAAACCTTTAGCCTCACGGCCCAACAACCAGCATCCGAATGCGATGGCAACTGCACCGGCGCACAGCATTGCCATACCGCTAACACCGGTTTGGCGACCAAATACCCACAGCAGCCAGATAGCACTCAGATAAAGTGGGAAGGCAAGGAATTGTTTGAGGTTGTCCATCCATGCGCCCGGTTTCGGTAAGCGCGCAGCCAATGCAGGCAAATAACAAAGTAGTAGTAAAGGTAATGCCATACCGAAACCCAACGCCGCAAATACGGCGATGCAGGCAATTGCCGGTTGAGTCAGTGCGAATCCTAACGCGGCTCCCATAAATGGTGCGGTGCAAGGGCTGGCGACAACGGCGGCTAATACACCGGTAAAGAATGACCCGCTTAATCCGGATTTCTCTGTAAGGCCTTGTCCCGCGCCCATCAAGCTGGTGCCAAAGTGAATCAGGCCGGACATGCTCAATCCCATCACAAAAAACAGGTAGGCGAGTGCGGCTATCAAGCCTGGTGACTGCAATTGAAAGCCCCAGCCGATGGCTTCTCCGCCTGCGCGGGCAAGCAGGAGTGCGACCGCAAAACCAACAAAGCACACCACGATCCCGAGTGTATAAACCCAACCGTGCAGCGCGAGGCGGGAGCGGTCGGCCGCAGCAAGGCTCATCACTTTAATGGACAGCACGGGGAACACGCAGGGCATTAAGTTGAGAATTATCCCGCCCAATAGCGCAAACAAAATGGCCTGTAATATCCAGCCTGAATCAGGTTCCGCTGGTACATTTTGTTGGATGGGAGCGGAAGTGGTTATTGGTGATTGTGCCGGAGTTGCTGTAGGTGTTTGTTCAATAACGGAGGCGCTGGCCGGATCAATGGCAAGCGTCAGTTTTTGCGGCGGGTAACAAAGGCCGGCATCGGCGCACCCTTGATACTCCAATTTCAGGTTGAATGGTTTGGCGATTCCGGATAAATCAAAACTGGCTGTTACCTCATGGTAGTGCACCATGGTTTCGCGTTCGAACAGCTCATCATATTTCATCTTTCCCAGTGTGTAGTTGGGAGTGATCTGAATGCCTTCGTCGGGGCGGAACTTGAAACGCTCTTCATATAAATAGTAAGCATCAGCAATCTGCCAGTGCAGCACCAGCTTGCCCTGTTCAATGGTGTAGCTGGGTTTGAATGCCTCGGCGACGGGTAAAAACTCATCCTGCCCGGAAAGTAGATTGGAGTTCAGGGTGCTATTGCTCTTGGCAAAAGGGTCTGCTTTTGGTGTTAGCAGGTCATCTGCAAAGCAGGTAGGGGCAAGCAATAGCGATAACAAAAGCAGTTTCACGCTGAGCGATAACAAAGGCAGGCTGCGCATGGCGATTAGTGTTTCCCGATCCAGATATAAAATGTTCGTGCCTCGGCAAAATGCGCCCGGCAACAGGTGCCCGATGAGGCGACTTACAGTAACATACGTCGCTTCGTAGACAACCGGCAATGAACATCATTCTACCTGATGTATCTTTTTTCTTTCGCGGTAGCCGGTCAACTCATCAATGTGAAGGGCGTTGTTGTTCCTTCATCCAGTTTAAGAGAAAAGGTTTTATGGTTAATTTTGTTAGCCGCGTCGGTGTAGTGGTTGGTCTGGCCTGCGCACTGAGTGCTTGTCAGGCTCCATTTTTTGCCAATCAGAAAAAAGAACCCACCCCGCCACCGGCGCCGGTAGTGCAGCCCAAGCCAGTGGTGCAGGATTCACAAGCCGTGCGATTACTGATCCTTAACGGTGAATACACCTTGGCAAAAGACCAGTTGCTGACACCGGCTAATGACAATGCGTACGATTATTTCCGCGCGGCGTTAAAGCTCAATCCCGAAAGTAGTCGAGCCAAAGGGGGATTGCAGGGAATTGTAATGCGCTATGTCGATCTCGCTCGCCAAGCGGCTGCACGTGGCAATTATCCGCAAGCGACTACCATGCTCAACAATGCGCGTATTGTTGATCCCGCCAACCTGCTTATTAAAGAAGTGTCGGACGGTCTGGCTGCGCAAATTAAATTAGCTCCGCCAGTAGAGCCCTATCGTGGTGGTTCTAATGAGTTTTTGTTGGAAGCAAGTTTGCTCGGTAAAGATGATCCCAAAATCCTTGCGCGAATTGCCGAGATCGCCCAAAAGCTGAAATCTACCAATAACCTTGCAATTATTATTGCCCGCACTGATGGAGAAGGTCGCTGGATTTACCAAAAGCTGCGCGATGCAGTTCCAGACTACCGCGTGCGTGGCGATATTAAATTAGGCGGTCCACCGCGCGTGCAGTTAGTGCCTGTTGCACAATAAAGTGTGATTTGAAAAACGGCGCAATATGCGCCGTTTTATTTTTGCGGTGGTAATTGCAATGGTGCCGGTTGGCGGGGCGCTTGCTCCAATGAGGAATCAAAGCAAGCCCAATCTGGCGCACTTTCTGTCCAAATATTGGCAGAAGGTTTAACCGAGGAGGGATTTTCCAATGTGCCCACTCGCACAACAGTAAACAAAGGGCGCGCAGAAGAATTGGCAAATAAGTGCGACCCGCACTCTGAGCAAAATCTCCGCAACACCGAGCTTCCACTATCTGCGGTTTTGGTGAAGCCACTTAATTTACCAGTGATAGTTAGCTCTTCCGACGGCACGATAATATTAACCGTCCCATTCGACGCAATATGCTGGCAATCCCGACACCAACAAACTCGCGTCGCAACAGGCTCAGCCGTAATTTCATATTTCACTGCACCACAGAGGCAATTGCCTTTTCTTGTTTCCATTTTGTTTGTCTGATTGGTATGTTGTCTGAGGAATGTACTCAGCTACAGTTCAAAGGGCAAGAATCCTTTGATGCTTAATTTCTGCCTCTTTCTATGGGCATTTGTTATCCTTTTGTTCCCTCGTTTCTATTAAGTCTGTTTATGCGATTTATCTATACCATCATTTTTTATTGTTTGCTGCCATTTGTATTGGTTCGTCTGCTGTGGCGGTCTGTTGCTGCTCCTGCTTATGCGAAGCGTTGGGCGGAGCGGTTTGGTTTTTTTCCGAAGCTGGTTACTACTAAAAAAGTAGTGTGGTTGCATACGGTGTCTGTGGGGGAGTTTCTGGCGGCGTTGCCGATGATTCGGAGGCTGATGGCGGATGAGGGTTTGCAGTTGGTGATTACTACCACTACGCCAACGGGATCTGAGCGTGTTCGCGCTACTTTGGGGGATTCCGTTTTCCATGTTTATGCACCCTATGATTTGCCTGATGCGCTTGCGCGGTTCATCAAGCGAGTTAAACCTTCGCTTTATTTAGTGATGGAAACGGAGTTATGGCCAAATACATTGGCGGCATGTGCGCGGAAAAATATTCCGGCGATATTGGTTAATGGGCGGTTATCTGAAAAGTCTGCACGTGGTTATGCGCGGTTTGCAGCGCTAACTAAACCTATGTTGCAAAATTTGTCATGTGCTGCAATCCAGAACTCAACAGATGCTGCGCGATTTATCGCGTTGGGATTGCCGGAGCAAAAAGCGATAGTGACTGGCAATATTAAATTCGATTTGAGTTTAAGTGACGATCTGCGTAATCAGGCAGCCTTGCTAAAAAGTCAGCTATCAAATGATGGTCAGCGATTGGTGTTGATTGCGGCCAGTACTCATCAGGGTGAGGATGAAATTATTCTTGATGCATTTGCGCAGGTTCGTGCAAGTGAAAGCTCAGCAGCAAAATCTGCTGTTCTGATTTTGGTGCCGCGCCATCCAGAACGGTTTGATCGTGTGGGGCAGTTGTGCAGTAGCAAAGGCTTTTCTGTGGCACGGCGTAGTGAGCGCAACTGGGATTTGCAAAACGATATTCTGCTCGGTAACACCATGGGCGAATTGATGTTGATGTTTGGTGCGAGTGATATCGCATTTGTCGGTGGCAGTTTGGTACCTAATGGCGGGCACAATTTTATCGAGCCAGCGGCTTGGGGCTTGCCATTACTCAGTGGGCCGCATTTATTTAATTTCGCTGAGGTCGCACGTTTGCTTGGCGATGCGGGAGCCTTAACAACAGTGAATTCTGCACCAGCACTTGCGGATGAGTTTATTCGTTTGCTTGTTGATGAATCGAGCAGGTCTTCAGTGGGTGGAGCTGCACTGCAAGTTGCTTTGGATAATCGAGGAGCATTAGATAAAACCCTGGTGGTGATAAAAAAATACCTGGAGTAGTTCTTTAAGCTATTTAATGGTGAACGCGAAAATAAAAACGCCGGATTTTCAGTTGATGAAAATCCGGCGTTTTTGTTACTAAGGATTAATAGTTAGTGATGCCTGAGCTGGTGCAGCTTGCCCATTTGCCAATGCAAATACTGCCTGCATTTTTTAAGCGGCTATTAGTAATTTTTGCGGTACTGGTAGAGCTATCAGTACGGAAAATTCCTTCGCCCATATTGGAAATTTGGCAGCGATCAACATTCACCGCAATCTTGAATGTAGTACCACCGTTCTGACGCAGGAATTTACCCATGTCGTCGACGATACAGTTGGAAACATTCAAGGTTGATGCCGCGTTAACCTGGATAAATTTATCCGAGCCTGCGTAACCTGAAATGTTTTTCACGTTTACTGTGCCGGAAGATTTAATGGTCATCGCATCTTCACCCACATTGGTCCAGCGAATGTTGTCAATGTTGCCGCCGTTGTAAAAGTGAATACCATCGGCCGCGTTATTTCCCAGCACAACGTTTTTCAATGTTGCTCCATTCTCTACGCGGAATACCGGTTTTTGTCCTTCACTTTGGCTGCCGCTACCTAATGCGCTGGTTGCGTTAAATACTTTGCAGCCACCATCGTAAGTGCCGCTAGAAACAATAATTGTTGAGCTTACGTTTACTGTAGTTCCGCCAGATCCACAAGTTGCACCGGTGATGCTACCTGAGTTGCCACCGCCACTACTGCTGTTACTGCCTGACGATGATGTGGATGGTGATGATGAAGTAGTACCACCCGATCCGGATTTGGGAATTGAACATTCTTTTACTGATTTGGATGGATTTGGATCTGAACCAAAAGTGGCAACCGAGCAAGAAAAACTGCCGCTTAGGATTTTATAAACAAATTTATCAGCAGCGCCAAATGCAACATTGGTTGAGCCGCTGACTGAACAGGTTTGCCCAGTTTTACAGATTGTAGTGTATCCGTCTGGGCGGTTAGAGGCAGAAAATGCGCTGGCAGCGCAGCCGAGTAAAGCAGTAGTAACAAGGATTTTTTTTAGCATGATTTCAATCTCGTCAGTTATTGGGAATAAATGAACGGATTGACCGAATAATGGCGCCTGCTAAATTCAGGGGAGTTACAGCTTTCCAGAGAAATAAGGGCAGACTATTTATTGTTATTAGGTGCTCTTGATACGGCGAAAAGCGAGATGACTATACTGTTGTTTATTGAGCATGAAAATTCATTTACATGACAAATAAAAATTTTGTGAAAAGTTTTGCGTTCATTTATTGATCGGTGTGCCATTTTTACTGAAATTTTTTATCCATAAAAAATGCCGGACTAAATAGCCCGGCATTTTTGTTGAAAACAGAATTTTAAAAATTAGTTTTCGTATTTGCTGCGACTTACCAATGCATCGTCCAACAACCACTTATCAATTTCTTGCACGTCAGCTGGTGTCAGCATGCCGGCAACTTCACGTAGTTTGATTGTGTCGATAACGTAATCGAACAGTGCATCAGAATAGTTGCGACGCGCTTGATAGAGGTTACGTTGCGCCAACAATACTTCTACCAGATTGCGTGTACCTACTTCATAACCTGACTGGGTTGCTTCCAACGCAGATTGGTTAGACACGATTGCCTGCTTACGCGCTTGTACGCCAGCAACATCAGTTTCTACTGAAAGGTGCAGGGTACGTGCGCTTTGGATAACACTGCGTTGGGTACTGTTATACAGCTCTTGAGCTTGAGTGTAGAACGCGTAAGCCTGACGGCTGCGACCGGTGGTTGCACCGCCACTGAAAATAGGTACGTTCAAACGCACGCTAGCAGTGGTGCCGTCAGATGTGGTGTCGCTCAACAAATCAGAGCGGGTACCATCTGCATCAGTATCCGCGTAGCTGATAGATGCTCCCAAGGTTGGCAGGTGGCCAGACTTGGTTGCTCTGGCGCTTTGCAGTGCTGCATCAGCTTCCAGTTTTGAGGCTTTGAGGCCGTAGTTGTTTTTAAGCGCGAACTCTACCCAATCAGCGCGGTTAGCTGGTGCAGGTGCAACAACAGGGAATTGTGCTGACAATGGTGCAACCTGATCTTCTGCTTTACCGGTCAATACTTCCAGTGCTTCGTAAGTGATTCCCAAAGTACCGCGTGCTTCCAGAGTTGCTGCGCGTGCGCTGTCGAATGCGGCTTGAGCTTCGTGAACTTCAGTAATTGCAGTTAAACCCACTTCAAAACGCTGTTTGGTTTGCTCAAGTTGCTTGGCGAGGGCTTTTTCCTCGGCAATGGTTGCTTCCAGAGTTTCAATTGAGCGCAGTACGTTGAAGTAAGCTTCTGCAACACGCACGATCAGGCTTTGTTGATCAGCGCCAAATTGCGCCTCTGCTTGTTCGCTCAGTTTCACGCCTTGCTTGTAGGTGTACCAAGCAGCCATATTAAACAGTGGTTGTTCAAGAGAGATGTCCCAACCTTTAGCATCGTAGTCGTCTTTGGTGGTGCTGTTGGTCAGGTTGTTGGTGCTTTCGTTGTCGTATTGGGTTACGTGAGCACTGGCGTTGATTTGTGGCAACAGGCCTGCGCGATTGATCGTTTTGCTTGCCTGGCCAGCTTCATATTTAGCTTGATCGGCTTTTAATTGGGCATCGTTTTTCAATGCCAGCTCGTACACATCCAGCAGGCTATTGGCACTGGCAGTAAGTGGAGCAAGAGAGAATAGGCTGACGAGCAGGTAAAGCTTGGTCTTTTTCATAGAGGTTTCCAAAAGTCCAGAGTTGAGAATTCCAGTTCTACACCAGTAATAACCATACATCTGGTGTGTGTTAGCCGGATCGGCCATAAGCATTTGTACGAATGGCGTGGAGTGTAGCCGCTTGCTGCCTTGTGGTCGAGAAGTGCGCGGAGGTTCACCAGTTAAAAAGGGTAAAACGCGCCGCTTTCAGAGTGAAGTTACAAATGTAAGCTTCACCTTGCGTTTACTTATCTATACCCGAAGAACCCACATTTCTATCGATCTTCCGGCAGTTTCAAGTCGTTAGACGCCGCTACACATAATATAGATTCAGTTGTCACAAAAATGTCAGTGTAGGTGGGTATAAACGGCGGTAGGCGAAAATCTCTTTCTTTACTCTCCATCCCAACTCCAATAGACTGCCATTTTTCTTGTCGGGGTGCTTCTCCACTTGGTTACAAGTGATGAGGCTGAGACATACCCGTCGACCTGATCCGGTTAGTACCGGCGTAGGGAACGAGAGCCTCAGTATATGCCTATGGCATCCTCTCCTGTTCCGCGCCTTTTTTTTGCGGAACTCCAATGAATCCAGATTCTTTATTGCCCGGCTCGCCTTCAATAGGCACACCTATCGCTCTTACTATCGCCGGTAGTGATAGTGGCGGCGGCGCGGGTATTCAGGCTGATCTCAAAGCATTTTCGGCGCTGGGTGTATTCGGCTGTAGTGCACTGTCATCGCTAACTGCGCAAAATACTCTGGGCGTGCAAGGTGTATTGCCTATTCCCCCCGAGTTCGTGCAACAGCAAATCCAATCGGTGCTGACTGATATTAATGTTGGTGCGATCAAAACCGGTATGTTGGCTACTGCCGATATTATCGCCGCGGTTGCTGAATCCCTGAGCGCTTATCCGCAGATTCCCTTTGTGCTTGATCCGGTAATGGTCGCAACCAGCGGTGATAGGCTTTTGGCAGAAAACGCCATCCAAACGCTGATCGAAAAATTAATGCCGCTCGCCACTTTGATCACGCCAAATTTGCATGAAGCTGCAGTGCTACTTAATTTACCCGTTGCGACTAACCGCGAACAAATGCAAAAACAGGGCGAGCAATTGTTGCGTATGGGTACAAAAGCGGTGTTGATGAAAGGTGGTCATACGGATGGTGAAAATGCGACTGACCTTTTGATTACTGCTAATGGTGTTGAGGCCTTTTCTGCTCTGCGCTTATCAACTCGTAATACCCATGGCACGGGCTGCACCCTGGCATCGGCAATTGCTGCCGGGTTGGCGAAAAAATTATCGCTTAATGAATCGGTCAAGCAAGCAAAAGAATATTTGCATAATGCACTCATACATTCCGAAAAATTAAAAATCGGCCAGGGTGCAGGTCCAGTCCATCATTTTTATTCGTTTTATTAAATCGTTTGTACAGGCACATTTAAATGTGTTTGCAATGTAAAAATTAAATCAGGTTTGATCATTCAAACCTCCCAACCGTTTTAACAGAGAGGGGATACCATGAATAGCAGCGTTGAAAAAATCCTGAGCCAAACTGCCGAGGTTGATAAAGCCTCAGTACAACCTTTCACCGGGTCACAAAAAATCTATGTGCAAGGCTCGCGTGAGGATATTCGAGTGCCTATGCGTGAAATTACTCTCGCTGATACCCCAACCGATTTTGGCGGTGAAAAAAATCCACCCGTACGTGTATATGACACTTCAGGTCCTTATACCGACCCTAATGTAACTATCGACCTGCGCACCGGTTTGGGCGATGTCCGCACTCCTTGGATTGAGGAGCGTAATGACACGGAGATTTTAGAAGAGAGCCATTCTGAATTTACCAACGAGCGCTTGAATGATCCTAAGTTGGCAGCGCTTCGTTTTAATCTCACGCGTAAACCACGCCGCGCTAAAGCAGGCTTGAATGTGTCGCAAATGCATTATGCTAAACGCGGCATTATCACCCCAGAGATGGAATATATCGCCATTCGCGAAAACATGGCGCTCGCGCAAGCGCGCGAGTTGGGTATTCTTAAAGAGCAGCATCAAGGGATGAGCTTCGGTGCAAACATTCCGGATGAAATCACTCCGGAATTTGTGCGCAGTGAAGTAGCGCGCGGCCGTGCGATTATCCCTGCAAATATTAATCACCCCGAAGTTGAGCCAATGATTATTGGCCGTAATTTTCTGGTGAAAATTAACGGCAACATTGGTAACTCTGCGTTAGGTTCTTCTATTGAAGAAGAAGTAGAAAAGCTGACTTGGGGTGCACGTTGGGGTGCTGATACGGTGATGGATTTGTCCACCGGTAAGAATATCCACGAGACCCGCGAATGGATTATCCGCAACTCACACGTACCAATCGGAACTGTACCGATTTATCAGGCACTCGAAAAAGTAAATGGTATTGCCGAAGACCTTAATTGGGAAATTTTTCGCGATACATTGATTGAGCAGGCGGAGCAGGGTGTTGATTATTTCACCATCCACGCGGGCGTATTGCTGCGTTATGTTCCGCTTACCGCCAAACGCGTGACAGGTATTGTGTCGCGCGGTGGTTCGATTATGGCCAAGTGGTGTCTGGCGCATCACAAAGAAAACTTCCTCTACACGCATTTCGAAGAAATTTGCGAAATCATGAAAGCTTACGATGTGAGCTTCTCATTGGGTGACGGCTTGCGCCCCGGTTCGATTGCGGATGCGAACGACGAAGCACAATTTGGCGAGTTGGAAACACTGGGTGAATTGACCAAAATCGCTTGGAAGCACGATGTGCAATGCATGATCGAAGGCCCGGGTCACGTGCCAATGCACATGATCAAAGAAAATATGGAAAAGCAGTTGGAAGTATGCGACGAGGCACCTTTCTATACGCTTGGCCCATTGACCACGGATATCGCTCCCGGTTACGACCATATTACCTCAGGAATCGGTGCCGCCATGATTGGCTGGTATGGTTGCGCTATGCTTTGTTATGTAACACCGAAAGAGCATTTGGGGTTACCTAATAAAGACGATGTAAAAGAAGGTATCATCACCTACAAAATTGCTGCTCACGCCGCCGATTTGGCTAAAGGTCACCCGGGCGCGCAATTACGTGATAATGCATTGTCAAAAGCGCGCTTTGAATTTCGCTGGGAAGATCAGTTTAATCTTGGGCTTGATCCCGACACCGCGCGTTCGTACCATGATGAAACCTTGCCAAAAGATTCGGCAAAAGTGGCGCACTTCTGCTCCATGTGTGGGCCAAAATTCTGCTCTATGAAGATCACGCAAGAAGTGCGCGATTACGCGGCTAAGAATGGTACTGATATTTCGGTTATTGGTGATCATCAAGTCATTAAAATGATTGATGTTGAAGCTGAAATGAAACAAAAATCCAAAGAGTTTTTGGAGCAAGGTTCCGAGCTGTACCATAAAGTCTAGAGTAATATGCAAGATCGCGCTTTTGGAGATAATTCAAAAGCGCGTCGACCAACGACAAACCTTCACAATAAGACGCTATGATTAAAAAACCGGAATTTACCCGCACGGATGTAGAGATCATTCGCCGCGAAGAAATGTACAAGCGTTTTTTTCGCGTTGAAAAAGTATTTCTTCGTCACAAACTATTTGATGGTGGTTGGGGCAAGGAAATTGGTCGCGAATTATTTGTGCGCGGCGAAGCAGTTGCCGTTGTGCTTTATGATCCCGCTAATGATTTGATTGGTATGGTCGAGCAATTCCGTATTGGCGCGCTCAACGAACCTAATGGGCCCTGGTGCTACGAAGTTGTAGCGGGTATGTTGGAAGAAGGTGAATCGCCTGAAGACGTCGCTCGCCGTGAGCTGATTGAAGAAGCAAATGTTACTCCCTACGCGATGGAGTATATTTGTAATTATTTGTCCAGCCCTGGCGGTTGTGATGAGAAATTACATTTATTCTGTGGCCTGTGCGATCTGAGTCAAGCTGGCGGTATTTACGGATTACCTGAAGAAGGGGAAGATATTCGCGTTCACGTTTTAGCCGCAGATGACGTATTCGCCGAGTTATTAAACGGTGCTTTTAATAACGCCGCCGCGTTGATTTGTTTGCAATGGCTGCAACTGAATCGTAATCGCCTGCGCTCAGCATCTGCAATAAGTGAATAATTTTTTTCAGCCATTGACTTAATATCGAGTCTGGCTAACACTTCCTTCAAGAGCGTTTTAATCGATACCGATTGCGCTCGCTGTCTCTAATGTATTTGTTAATTCCTTTTCATACTGTTAAAGGCCTCTATGTTCACATTGCGCGCTGCCAAAGCCCAACCTGAATACGTTACTTATAAAGAGCGTTACAAGGTGGATTTACCTTTGCAGATGGCTGAATGTGAAACCAACTATGCTCGCTTGAGTAAATTGCTGGTCAAGCAGCAAGCTGATGGTGTGGCGCAAGATGAGTTTCGTTTTATGGTGGCCCGCGGTCATCAGAATTGGCTACATCTGTTGCGCATCACTGAGCGTTCACCTTACACCACCACTCTGGAGTTAAGCCGTACTGCTATCGGTCAGAGTTCCACTTGGTTGGCGATGCCCAAATTGACCCTGCGCATGTATCACGATGCCAAATTGGCTGAGGTCCTGGCCTGGGAAGGGCACAAGCGTCTGCGCCCTCGCTATGAGTATCCCAACCAATCCATGTACCAAAGTGATGAAAAGTATCAACTGAATCGCTTCCTCGGTGAGTGGCTGACGGTCTGCTTGGAGCATGGCCACAGTTTGGATGAGAATTTTTGTTTTGAGTAAAATCGTCTTTTAGGTGTTTTTAGAGGTCTATTCTGGCGCCTCAATAATTGCCTGCTTCTTGTTCGGATCGTAAAAAATGATCGCGAATAATTCTTAACTTCCTCACATTTTTTACACTTCTTGGGCGTAAAACGGGCTTTTTCCACAGTTTCAGGGTGGCGTAAAGCATGATTAGCGTATATCGTTGCGAGTGAAACTTATCCGTTTTGACACTTAAGTCCACGCGAAGATTGAGAGTGGAATTCAGTCTGTTAATCACAGAAACCGACTATCGAAGGACGAGAGCCGACAGTGCGTCTGATTCAGATAACCGATTGCCATTTGGGGCCGCAGCACAGCGAAACCCTTTTGGGGTTAAATACCGACCAGAGCCTTGAGGATGTGCTACTGCTTATCCAACAGGCAGAGCCACGTTTTGATCATTTAGTTTGCACCGGTGATGTCGCCAGTGCTGGCCACATAGATTGCTATCGCCGCTTCGCCCAAACTATCCGCAGTCATTTCTCCCAACCCATGAGCTGGCTCGCCGGCAACCACGATTCAGCCGATATTATGGAGTCGGTTCAGGAGTCTCTTGGTATTCAGGGGCGTTTGGTAGAGCTGGGGGAATGGTTGTTGGTATTGCTGGATTCCAGTGTGCCGGGGCAGGTCTACGGCCAGCTTGCGGCGAGCGAGTTGGACTTTCTCGAACATGTGCTCGAATCCCATCCCGACAAACACATCATTGTTTCCCTGCACCATCAGGTTGTCCCCGTGGGAAGCGAATGGATTGACCAATATGTAGTGCGCAATTCAGACGCGTTGTTTACCTTGGTCGACGAATACCCGCAGGTGAAATTGATCGTATGGGGTCACGTGCATCAGGATTTCGAGATGCAACGCAAAGGTGTCACCCTGGTTGCTACTCCTTCTACTTGTGTGCAATTTAAACCTCAATGTGATGACTTTACCGTGGACACCCAAATGCCCGGTTATCGCTGGTTTGAGCTGAACGATGATGGCACCTTTGCTACCGGCATCGCTCGCGTCACCAATAAGCAATACGTGATTGATTACAAGTCAGCGGGTTATTGATCGCCTATGGCTGCACTGCTGTATATCCACGGTTTTCTCAGTTCTCCCCTCTCGTTCAAAGCGCAGCAAACTGCACAATGGTTGGCGGTGTATCACCCGGAAATTGAATTTCACTGCCCTCAATTAACGCCTTATCCCGCCGACACCCAGCAGCAGCTGGAATCTCTGGTTGAGCGTTTATTACCTGAGCCGGTGTATGTAATGGGTAGTTCGCTCGGTGGCTTCTGGGCGACTTGGCTGGCGGAGAAGTACGATTTGCGCGCGGTGCTTATTAATCCGGCCGTGCGACCGCAGGATTTTATGCCGGCTTATTTAGAGGTTGACCTGAAAAGTTATCACACGGATGATAGCTACCGCTTAAGTGCGCACCATATCGACGAGATTATTGCAGTCGATGTGCCTGTGACGCGCCCGCAAAATTATTGGTTGTTGGTACAGACAGGCGATGAAACCCTGGAATACCGGCAAGCCGTGAAAAAATATCACTCGTGCAAACAGACAATAGAAGAAGGCGGAGATCACTCCTTTCAGGGGTTCGAGCGTTTTCTTGATGATTGCATTACCTTTTTTAAACATTCGATACGTTGAAAATAAGATGGCTAATTATTCCGCAGAAGATATTGAAGTACTCACGGGATTAGACCCGGTTAAAAAACGCCCCGGTATGTATACCGAAACTACGCGCCCCAACCATCTTGCACAGGAAATTATCGATAACTCCGTAGACGAAGCCCTTGCGGGTCACGCCAAATCGATCAATGTTATTTTGCATAAAGATCAATCGATCACTGTTATCGATGATGGCCGTGGTATGCCGGTGGATATCCACCCCGAGCAAGGCAAACCAGGCGTAGAAGTTATTCTGTGTACGCTCCATGCGGGCGGAAAGTTCTCCAATAAAAACTACCAGTTCTCCGGTGGTTTGCATGGTGTAGGTGTTTCGGTGGTAAACGCCTTGTCCGAAAAATTAATCGTGACAGTTAAGCGTGACGGCAATGTTTACCAGATGGGTTTTTCCAACGGTGATAAAGCCAGCGATCTGGAAATTATCGACACCTGCCCAAAACGTCAAACAGGAACCAGCGTTCACTTTTTACCGAACCCGATTTATTTTGATTCCAATAAATTTTCTGTTAGCCGCATGCGTCATGTGTTGCGTGCAAAAGCGGTGTTATGTCCCGGCTTGGCTGTTACCTTTTTGGATGAGCAAACCGGTGAAAAAGATGAATGGTATTACGAAGATGGCTTAAAAGATTATCTTGCCGGTGCTACGCAAGAGTGGCTTACGTTACCAGAGCATCCTTTCGTAGGTGATTTCAGTGGCCAGACAGAGGCAGTGAGTTGGGCATTGCAATGGCTGCCGGAAGGTGGCGAATTAATTCAGGAAAGCTACGTTAACCTGATTCCAACGGCGCAGGGCGGAACCCACGTAAATGGATTGCGCACCGGTTTGTTAGATGCACTGCGCGATTATTGTGAATTCCGCAATTTAATTCCGCGTGGCATAAAACTCGCACCGGAAGATCTGTGGACAGCATGTTGTTTTGTTCTCTCATACAAACATGCCGACCCTCAATTCTCCGGCCAAACCAAAGAGCGTTTAACATCCCGTGAAGCGGCTGCGTTTGTATCAGGGATTACTAAAGATGCATTTGCACTCTGGTTAAACCAGCACACAGAAGACGGCGATAAGCTCGCAGAATTTTGTATCAGCAACGCGCAGAAACGTGTGCGTGCCAGCAAAAAAATTGAACGTAAACGCGTGACCCAAGGGCCGGCATTGCCAGGTAAATTAGCCGACTGTTCCAGCGGTGATCCAGCGCGCAGCGAATTGTTTTTAGTGGAAGGTGACTCAGCAGGCGGTTCTGCTAAACAAGCACGCGATCGTGAATTCCAGGCCATCATGCCGCTACGCGGAAAAATCCTGAATACTTGGGAAGTTGATTCAGGTGAAATTCTGGCAAGTCAGGAAGTGCACGATATTTCTGTCGCGATTGGGATGGACCCGGGCAGTGAAGATCTCAGTGAATTGCGCTATCACAAAATTTGTATCCTTGCGGACGCTGACTCGGATGGATTGCACATCGCTACTTTGTTGTGTGCGCTGTTTGTAAAACATTTCCCAGTGCTGGTGCGTCGTGGCCATGTATTTGTTGCTATGCCACCGCTTTATCGTATTGATATAGGTAAAGAGGTTTATTACGCATTGGATGAAGGCGAAAAGAACGGTGTTCTTAATCGCATCGCAGCTGAAAACAAAAAGGGCAAACCCAACGTGCAGCGCTTTAAAGGTTTGGGTGAGATGAACCCGCTGCAATTGCGCGAAACAACAATGGCGCGTGACACTCGCCGATTGGTGCAACTCACCATCGGTGAAGATGACGGCACTATGCAAGTGATGGATATGATGCTTGCGAAAAAACGTGCAAGCGATAGAAAAAATTGGCTGGAAGAAAAAGGTAATCTGGCTGAGGTTTAAGATTCAGTTTTTTCTGGCAGTTGATTATTAAAAAAGCCTGTTTCATTTTTCGGTGTTAACGCATCGAATAAATGGAACAGGCTTTTTAATATCTAACGATTAAGCAGATTAAACTTAGAAGTTAATATCTTTCTCAATATCTTGCAGTTTTCTTCTAGCAAGCGCGAGGTTTGCTTTTGATTTATCCAGAACGTAATAAACGAACACGCCTTCTTTGCGCGACATCGGGCGTAGTAAGTGGTATTGCTTGCCCAGTGTAATCAACATATCTTCGATAACATCATTCAAGCCAAGTGAACGCATGGTTTTCAATTTTGCTCTCACGACTTCGGTATTACCTGCAGCAGCTACTTCAAGATCTACTCCGGTACCGGCAGAGCCGAGCATCATTCCGCTGCTGGAATCTACTACTGCGCAGCAGAGAGCGCCGTCAAGGGTGAGAAGTTCGTCGAGGCATTGTTTGATAGTTGACATAAAATTTTCCTATTAATTAATAAAAGAATGTATCGCGATCATTTTGCTAGAGATTGAGTCTAGCCCAAGGTTTTTGCATCTTTAATGAGCGTGTGCAAATTGCTAATTACACTGGGCCATTGTGCCCAATCAGTTTTTCCGAGTTTTGCCAGAGTGATCAGTAACATGGTTTCACCGCAGAGCTGGACTCGCAGAATTCCGCGCTCATGCTGTACAAAAATATTGTTCAAATTTCCCATAGCATCAAATATTTGGCCGTTTTTGTGATGCAATGCCCAATAATCGCGGGCGCCTTCGGCCATAACGGTAAATTGATCCTGACTTGATGATGAGAAATAAATCATTCCGGTATCAACGGCAACCAACGCGCAGGCAATAATTCCCGGCGTAGTGGCAATTGAATTCAATTCTGTTTCAATAAACTGATAGTTCAAATGCTTCTTAACCTTTTACTAATTTCACTGCATTGATATATCACTTGCGCCAGGATTGCAGATTGTCCGGCCACCACGTTAAGAATATAGCTGGTGCCAGCTAGTTCGACATGAGTAATGTAAACAAAACCATCTTCGGTATTTACAGTAACGCTTTTGCTTTTACCAAGTTGAACCTCTTGTGACACTACGGCGCCTATGGCAGCAATTGAGCTTGCCATGGCCGCGATGCGGGCGGGATCGAGTGCTTTTGAAACAGCGCTGGCGAGATCAAAACCGTCGCCGCTGGAAATAACAACGGCCATAAGACCGTTCACTTCGTTAAGCAATTGCTGACATTCTGTATATGCGGTGTTGCGGATGTGTTCTGGAGTATTCATTCGGTTCCTATGCGTTAATTAAATCTGCTTCGGCTTGCGCCATTAATATGTCGATCAGCATGGTTACATCTTCCGCGCGGCGTACATCCACGGGGATAACCGGTAGGGTCAGGTTTTGGTTTTCTAGTTTTATTGAGAAATCATCCAGCGATGGATTAGGGTAAGCTTCGGTTCTGCCCACGCCGATCACGCAAGGCGTTGTTTGCAATTCGTGTGAAAATCCGTTGAGATAAACTTCCAGGTCTTCAAGCGGAGCAGGGCGCGAGTTATCAATCAGGATGATTAACCCAAACGCATCTTTCACCAAAATTTTCCACATGAAATCAAACCGGCTTTGGCCAGGTGTGCCAAACAATCTCACGCGATCACCATTGGCAAGATTGATTTGTCCGAAATCCAAACCCACTGTAGTTGATGCTTTAGCCAGAGTAGGGTCAGTGTTGGCAACATCAGTAACTATGGTTGCGGTTTCGCTAATCGCATTAATAGCTGTGGTTTTTCCGGCGCCGGTTGTGCCTGTGAATACCAGTTTATATTCGTTCATATGCCTTCACTTTTTATTATGTTTTACCTAGTCCCAAACGATCTCGTAACTGCGCAAAAAAAGTTTTTTTGGCTGCAGGTTGAGATTCAATTGCTACTGTAAACGCTTGACGGGTAGGGATTAACACTTCACTTAAGAGGAGATTTTTTCTTTCCAGTTCAGATAAAAACTGCATGCAGAAACTTTCATTGTGACCTGAGAGCGTGACCAGGTCAGGAACGGTTTTACTGCCACGACTTAGATATACCGCCAACAGCATGTAATTTTTGTGCAGAGCAAGCAATTCAGCGGGAGGCCACTTTTTCAAACGATAGGTTTTTTGCTGCGCTGAGGGTTGTTCGGCAGATATTGGTGCAGCAGGTTCGTTGTTGGATTGGATAAATAACAGCGTATCAACGAGTTCATCTGCACGAAATGGTTTGAAGAATACGTGGCCGGAAAAAGTATCGCCACGGCGCTTGATCATAATAAGTTGCGTGGTGGGTTTTAATATAAAAGGTGCAAAGCTTTTTTCGGCATTGTAAATGAGGATTGCGTCACATTCGCCGCTATCTACCAGATTCCAACCGCCATCCAAGCGTGAGCTAGTGCGCAAAATCGTCCGGATTAAATCTACTTCGGGTTTTATCAATCCGAAGTAACCAAGGTTCAGTTTGGCCGCCATAACATCGTTGTCTCAAGATCCTGAATTCCAAGACTTAATTGTAGCATTTATAAGTAAATTACATATTCATTTACAAAAATTAATGCCTATATGCTTTTTCGCTCTATACGTTTGCCCTAACAAAATGGTTCACACTCTTAAAAATCGTGGCTACACTTTCCTCATAATTCAATAATAGCGAGTCAGGATCTAATCATGAAAAATAACATTGGTCGTTTGCTGTTGTCCTCTACTGTAGGTTGTTCACTAATTCTGTCCGGTTGTGGTGGTGGTAGCGGTACCGAAAAGCCCCCAGCTCCTCCGGCGGCGGATGTTTATAAAGTCGGTACCAATCCGCGTTTTGATCCCGTCATTTCCGATGTCCCCTTTAATACTGATTTGGTGTTTGCTGCTGCGGCTACATCAGACGGTACTGCGAGCCTTGGTGCAGCGACTGATCCTGTGCGAGCTACCATCAATCAACTGGATGGTTTTTCCACCTCAGCCTTTTTCGATATTTTAATTAGCGGTAGTGTTGATCCCGCTTCGGTGCTTGCATCAAAAAGCGTGTTTTTGATTGAGTTGAATGCAGGCGGTAAAGATGCACTAAATCCCGCTAATATCGTGGGTGTAGTGGGTTTGGCAACTTATGATGCAACTGTTGTTTCGCAAGATGGCGGAACCAACAATACCATCCGTATTCGTCCTACCAAACCACTTAAATCCAAAACTAAATATCTGGTTGCGATTACCAGTGACGTTAAGGATTCCAGCGGTAGTGCGCTGACTCGCTCCTGGACATACAACGCGCTACGCGACACAACTTACGAAACGCTCGCCGGTTTGGCACCAGTGCGCACTGCAATTGTTGGTTGGGAAACGCTCGCGAGTGGATTCCTCGCAGCGGCGAGTGGCGGACAATTATCGGCAGCGGCAGCCAAAGATAAATTGGTGCTGACCTATACCTTTACCACTGGTGATCCTGTTACTCCATTGATTGCGATGGCTGCACCGCGTGCAGCAATTGCGTCTACTCAAATTGCGGCGGGAGCATCACCGTCAGCTGCGGTTTCCAATGCGGTAACGCTCGATTCAATGGGCTTGTTACCCACGCCAAAAAAGCGTGATCTCGCTATTGCTGGCGCAACAGGAATTGATTTCAATAACTTTAGCAGCGCCCTTGCTGCGAACGTTGGCAAGCTCTACACCGGCTATATCAAAGTGCCTTATTACCAAACTGCGGCGACTGGTTTGGCATTTGGGGAATATTTGAAGCGTACCTGGAAGCCAGATCTCACTCTCGCAGGTGCCTTGGGTGTGACAGTTCCGACTGATGTGGATGGCAGCTACAACGTTACCTACCGCTATCCGTTTGCGGCAAAAACAGGCGATGAATCAATTCCTCTGCAAGTCACACTGCCGCAAGATAATTGGGTACCGGGTTATGCCGGTGCCGCTAACTGTGGCCAGATTTACGCGGCGACCGGTTATCCAACTGTGATTTATGTTCACGGCATTACCAGTGATCGCACCTCGGTAGTTGCCCTCGGCCACACCTTGGCGAGTCGCTGTGTAGCGACTGTGGCGATTGATCTTCCCGTCCACGGTGTTCCTGCAAACAGTGCATTTGTAAACGCACTGAACGTAGAGAAGAGCAAGTTGCTTCCATTTGCCACGCTTTACGGTGCTAACGCTCCGCACGAGCGTCACTTTAATGTGGCTGGTTCTGGTGGTGCACCGGCACCGATGAATTTTGAGACCCCGGGTACTACCGATGGCTCAGGTGCGCAATTTATTAACCTCGGTTTCTTGACGAATACGCGTGATAACAATCGTCAGGCGGTGATGGATTTGCTCAACCTCAATGCCAGTCTTGGCGGTATTAATACCGAGATTAAAAAGTCAGTGAGCACTGGCTTGGATGTAAATCGTGTTTATGTCGTAGGTGTATCGCTTGGCGGTATTTTGGGGAGCGTATTCACCACGGTGAACCAGATCGCTATCGCAAACGATGCTCAAGCTGGCTTGCCATCAAACCTCAATCCAATTCGCGGTCTGGTAACGAGCGGAGCGGGTACTCAGGTTGCGCAGATTCTGGTGAACTCCGCTACCTTCGCGCCGATCATTAATAATGGTTTGGCCGCGAGTGGTGTGAATGTGGGGACCAGTAACTACGAGCGTTTCCTCTACGCTGCGCAGAGTGCGATGGACTCGGGTGATCCGGTGAACTTTATGCAGCCATTGGCGCAGTTGGGTGTACCGGTATTGGTGCAGCAAATCAATAACGATGCAGTAATTCCTAATGGTGCAGCTAGCGCTCCATTGGCAGGAACTTCGGCGATGGCATCGCTGCTGAACACTACGCAATTAGGTTTAGGTAGCACCCAGTTGGGGCGTGGTTATGTAAAACATACTGCGGGTGGGCATTCATCCCTGTTGCGTCCTGAAGGTGGTGCGCTGCAAGTGACTGCTGAATTGCAGGCGCAAGTGGTTACCTTCGTGTTAAACAACGGCGGCGTCGCTGTCGGTAGTGGCGCTCCGGGCAATATCGAGTTACCTGCTAACTAAGCTCCGTTAATTTCGTCGATGCAAGACAATAAACCCCGGCTATCTTAAGGTGATGCCGGGGTTTATTTTTTTATCGAACTGTAAGTATTCCGCAACCATGGCGTAATATCTGCTACATAGTTTATATGCGCTAAATCTTTCCGGCATTCTTGTGTTCACACCTGTTTTTCGGGATTATGCCGCCAGCTATTCATCCTGATAGAGATGGATTATTTTTAATCAGCCTTGAGTTCCCAGCATGACCCCACGCAATTACTTATACCTGTTAAAAAAGTACGATGAATACCAACCGCAGATCGAGCGTTTACTGGAGTCGATTGTGACTTCGCTATCGCCCAATAAATTTGGTGCATCCAATGAGCAGCTGAAAGAAATTGTGGGGCGCTTGCATGAGTCCTATCCATTTGTCGAATTAATTTATTGTCTGGACGACCAAGGTGTACAAATTACTGAGTCAGCTGCATCGCCAACCGTTCCTGATCCAAAACGTCGCGAGCCGGGTTTTGGTTCTGACCGCAGCAATCGCGTTTACTACGCGCGCGCGCGCGACAACATCGCTCCTGCAACGGTTACCCAACCTTATCTTTCCAGCGCAACGCACCAGTTAGCAATTTCGGCCGTGCAACGTTTTGTTGATCCCGAGGGCGCTACGCGTTATCTGGTGATTAATTTCAATCTGGAAAAACTTATCACTTTCTTAAATGGCGATAGCTTGCGCCGCATGGTTCACCCGTTCTTTCAGGTTATTTACGGCATCATTGGCGGCATGCTGGTGCTGGTTTCCTGCTTGCTATTGTTCACAGCAGGCAGCTCGATATTTGAGGTCGTGAATGAGCATACTCCTACGCAAGCTTTCAAATTCGTCATTCTGGTAACTTTAGGTTTGGCAATTTTCGATTTGGGTAAAACGATTCTCGAAGAAGAGGTGCTGTTGCACAAAGATATTCATCACACAGGTTCGACGCGCCGTACTATCAGCCGTTTTATGTCGGCGATTGTCATCGCTGTATCGATTGAATCTTTATTGTTGATGTTTAAATCGTTGCTGGGCGACGCAACTCATTTGAATTCAGCGGTGTTAATGTTGTTTGCTGCGGTTGCTTTATTGGTTGGCTTGGGTGTTTACCTCAAACTTACTAGCGAAAAAGAATAATCCATGTCCACTAAAACCAAAAGTGCATTTGTCTGCAATGAGTGTGGTGCTGACTACAAAAAGTGGCAGGGTCAATGCACTGAATGTGGTGTATGGAATAGCCTGAGTGAAGTGCGGTTGGGGCCAACGCCAAGTAATCGCACTGCAAAGTTTGAAGGTTATGCCGGTGGTGCCACTGGCAATAAAATCCAAACGCTCGCTGAGATATCACTCAATGACGTACCGCGTTTTACCAGTGGGGCAGGTGAGTTTGACCGCGTGCTCGGCGGTGGATTTGTGCCCGGTTCGGTTGTTCTGATTGGCGGTAATCCCGGTGCAGGCAAATCGACGCTACTGTTGCAAACCCTGTGCAATCTTGCGCGCTCTATGCCTGCGCTTTACATCACTGGTGAAGAGTCATTGCAACAAGTGGCGATGCGCGCGCAGCGTTTGGGTTTACCGACTGATCAGTTGCAAATGCTGAGTGAAACCAGCGTCGAAAGTATTTGTACAACCGCACAAAAAGTCGCACCGAAAGTAATGGTGATTGATTCAATTCAAGTAATGCATATGGAAGATATTTCTTCCGCCCCCGGTTCGGTATCGCAAGTGCGCGAAAGCGCTGCCTATCTCACTCGTTTTGCCAAACAAACCGGTACGGTATTAATCCTCGTTGGTCATGTTACCAAAGACGGTTCGCTCGCTGGCCCTAAAGTGTTGGAACATATGATCGACTGTTCCATTTTATTGGAGGGGGATAACGACTCCCGCTTCCGCACTTTGCGTGGCCACAAAAACCGTTTTGGTGCCGTCAATGAGTTAGGTGTTTTCGCCATGACCGAACAAGGTATGCGCGAAGTGAATAATCCCTCGGCAATTTTTTTGCAGCGCGCCGAAGATGCATCATCCGGCTCTGTTGTGATGGTGATGTGGGAAGGCACGCGCCCACTCTTGATAGAAATACAAGCGCTGGTTGATGATAGCCACTTGGGCAATCCGCGTCGTGTTGCGGTGGGGATGGATCAAAATCGCTTGGCAATGTTGCTAGCGGTGTTGCATCGCCACGGTGGCATTATGGTGGGTGATCAGGATGTATTTGTGAACGTGGTTGGCGGGGTAAAAGTGATGGAGACCAGTGCGGATTTAGCATTGTTGCTCGCAGTTGTCTCAAGCTTTCGTGACCGCGTTTTGCCGCAAGATTTAATTGTATTTGGCGAAGTTGGCCTCTCAGGTGAGATTCGTCCGGTACCGAGTGGGCATGAGCGTTTGCGCGAGGCAGCCAAACATGGATTTAAGCGCGCGATAGTACCTTTCGCTAATGCGCCGCGTGAAAAGAATTTGGGGATTGAAGTTGTAGCGGTAAAAAATCTGCAGGAAGCGCTAAACGCACTTTGATAAAGACGGATTTATTATTTCGGAACTTTCAGCTCAATCAGATGGCGTTCAATCTTTTGCAGTCGTTCCCAAGCATCGCGAAAGTTAGGAATGGAAAAGAATAAAGCATCCAGACTGCCATCTTGTTGTGCAAGTTCCAAACCCTGTTGAATGCGCTCGGCTAAACCGCTGTCGTTAACAAAAAAATAAATGGGTTGTGGATAATGGATTGCCAGATTTTTTTCCACCGCCAAGTCCAGGTGTCCGTAATTTCTCAGATCAGATTCGACCTCCTGAAGCCCACGCGCCATGTAATCGAAACGCTTTAGTTTTAACATCCTGAACATGGGCTTGTAAGCGTAAGAAGTGACTAACGGCAAACCATTAAAGCGATAAATTTCGGTATCGCTCCATTGCGTACCTGTGCCGATTTTAAATTTCTGTAAATCAACTGCCGTTTTGACCTCATCGAATAATGGTTGGTCAGCAGCGCGAATCAGCAATAATCGATATTCATTAATACCGCGGATTAAACTGAACTTCACCGGGATCAATTCTTCCTCGCGTTTTTTATTACTGCTGCCCCAGACGATATCCAATACGCCTTGTTTGACCAACAAACGTGCGCGTTCGCGATTAACTGCAATGGTGTGGTGATCGAGTTGGATCTGCTCTAATCCATCACTGGTTTTGGTCAGCGCCAGATGCAAAGCCTCTTCGTAAAAGCGGCTTGTGGTATCGGGTTCAAGCGAACCCGCTTTGGGGAGTGTCAGGCGTAGGAGTGTTTCAGCCGTTACCGATTGGCTAAAACAAAGCGGCATCAACAACAGAAAAAAGAACGCCAGATACTGCATAGAGATGTTCTGGTTAATGGTTATTTTCGATCAAGGTTAATAGTTCATACAGCAGCGTTTTATCAACCGGTGTATCAGGTTGGAATTCAAAGCCTAATAAATGTTCACGTACGTGAATTAAACGGCCATGGAGATTTAATAATTTTTTCGGGGAAGTCACTAAAGCAATTTCATCCAATTGGATGTGTACGCGCAAGGCATCACCTTTTTGCAGCAGGTGCTCACCCAGAATCGCCAGGCGCGCGCCGGACTCTGAAAGATCCAGCACATTCGCTTCCCATTTTTTGGAGGAGTATTGTAGTTCGGCGTAAGCGCGCAACGGAAAGCGCGCGTGTCGTCGTTGATCTGCACTGCCTGTGTTTTCAGAAACGATTTCATCACTCATTATTTTGGAAAGCTCCGCCGATAAGTATTTATCCGGCATCTATGTTGTGTCTTGGTTGGATTAGTAGTCACTGATTAATTCAGAGAGTTCTCTTTCTGCGGCTGCGGCATCGCCCAGATTTAATTCGATCAGGCGGCGCAAATGGCTAACGCTATCGATATCAATTGATGCGCAGACCAAGCCGGTTTGGTTGTGATGTTGATGTGCGACGGTGACGGACATGGCGATGCAAGTGTTGTCGGACAGCAGGATTTTCACCAACACGGGTTGGTTCGGGTTCACTTCAGCTGGCAATGTTTGTTGCAGCAATAAACCTTTCAAGGAAATATCCAACAGGCTTGCGCGCCAGTGGAATTCGCCCTGTGCCAGTTCGACATGGGCATCAAAAAGAATGCGGCTAAATTTGCGGCGCTCGTTAGCGGTATTTTTGTTGTTGGTATTGGTCATAGTTTGTTCTATCTGTCACGGTGAGGTCTTGCGCAACAATCCGGTTTTTGGATGCTGCAGATATGCTTTCTCCAGTGTAGCCCTTGGCAGCCGTTTCGCCATTTTTCCAACGCTCGGATTCATCCATTTGCCACTGGTATCTAGCGCCACCTATAATCCCGACACGTTTGATAACAGGCTGATTCTTATGACAGATTTTCGTGTTGGTATCGATCTCGGCGGCACTAAAACCGAGGTGATCCTGCTCAATGGCAACAGCGAGGAGCTGTTCCGCACCCGCATTCCTACTGTTCGCGATGACTATCCTGCAACCCTGCGCGATATCGCCAATTTGGTCGGGCAGGCAGAAGCGGCGGCGGGGCAGAATCACCTGCCGGTGGGGATAGGCATCCCCGGTACCATTTCGCGCAAAACCGGCTTGGTGAAAAACGCCAACTCCACGTGGCTCAACGGCAAGCCTTTCCAAAAAGACCTTTCCGATTTCTTGCAGCGCGATGTCAAAGTCACCAACGATGCAAATTGCCTGGCGGTATCCGAGGCAACTGATGGTGCAGGGCGCGGATACGATTTGGTGTTTGCTGGAATTCTAGGCACCGGCTGCGGCGCTGGTGTGGCATTTCAGGGCAAACCAATTGTTGGCCCTAACGGTGTTGCGGGCGAGTGGGGACACAACCCTTTGCCCTGGACGAGCGACGCCGACCTGAGTGCGCGCCCGTGTTATTGCGGTCGCGCCGGATGTCAGGAGACATTTCTCTCGGGGACAGGCTTGTGTCTCTCCTATCAATTCGCGACCGGCGAAAAAGTCAAAGGCAATGAGATTGTTGCCTTGGCGCAAACTGGCGATAAAACTGCAGTTGCGGTGTTGGATAATTATTTTGACCAGTTGGCGCGTGGTCTGGGTGCGGTGATCAATATCATGGACCCGGACGTGATTGTGCTGGGCGGCGGCGCTTCCAATATTGCCGCTATCTATACGGGAGTGCCCAAACGCTTATCCAAATATGTGTTCGGTGGTGAGTGCGATACGCCGATCAAACCTGCAGTGCACGGTGATTCCAGTGGCGTACGCGGCGCTGCCTGGTTGAATCCTCTTGCGTAGCTTTTATTTAGTGATCGGCAACTTTTTAATGGCTGCCAACAAAAAGCCCGTCCGCTTGGTGATGGGCTTTTTGTTTTTAATCTTGTGCAGCTTTAGTCAGGCGCAGGTCGCTACGGATCAAACAAAAATTCCACAGCGCATTGCATCACTTAATATTTGTATCGATCAATTGCTCTGGGAATTACTGCCGCATGAGCGTTTGGTTTCTATTAGCTATCTCACTGCGAATCCGATTTGGTCGCCTATCGCTGAACAGGTTCGCGGCGTGCCGTTAAATCATGGATTGGCGGAAGAGATAGTGCCGTTAAAACCCGAGGTGGTTTTTGCGGGCGAATTTGATGCGCCCAATGCAATTGAATTATTGAAAAAACTCGGCTTGCGTGTTGAGCGATTACCATTACCGCGCAAGCTGGACGACATCAATGTACAGATTGTGCAACTGGCCGAATTCATCGGTGCACAACAAAAAGCACAGCAAATGGTGCAGGACATTAACCACAAGGTTGCGGAACTAAAAGCAGCCAATGTTGGCAAAACCCCGCTGACGGCATTTTGGTATTCCGCTAATGGTGTCGTGATTGGCGATGGAACTTTGGAGCATGAATTGATGCAACTCGCCGGATTGCGCAATCTGGCGGCAGAGCGGGGCATGTTCAGTTTCAATCAGCTCGATCTGGAATTATTGCTCAGTGCAAAACCACAAATTTTAATTGTGGAGGAGAGCAGTGATGAAGCCTTTTCCCTCGCGAAAGAATATTTATCGCACCCGGCACTCAAGCATGCTGATTTTAAAATCGTTGTGTTACCCGCGGGTTTGTCGGGTTGTGCGGCCTCGGTGATTGGCGATGTCGCGAATGCGTTGAAGCTGGCGCTCGCAACAGATACTAGTAATCATGCTAAAGATGCAAACCATTAATTAACCTCACAAGAAGAGTTTATTTTGCGAACTACTATTTCGTTTACGGCGTTAACCGGTACTTTGTTAGTGGCACTTGTCGCTGCCGCTGTACTTGCGCTGAATACCGGGCTTGCTGATATTGAAGTCGTCGTGGGTTTACAGGATTTTTTTAATGGCGAACAAAGTCTGGCGGCGAATGTCGTCGGGCAAATTCGTTTGCCGCGTTTGATTCTGGCGATAGTCATAGGCGCAACCTTGGGAATGTCGGGCGCAGCTATGCAAGGGTTGCTGCGCAATCCGCTCGCTGATCCCGGCGTATTGGGGGTGAGTAGTGGTGCTGCATTTGGGGCGATAGTCACGCTGTATTTTGGCATTGCTGCCAGTGCCTGGTATTGGCTGCCGGGCGCGGCGATTGTCGGTGCGTTGTTTACCTTATTTATGGTGTATTTGCTGGCGGGAATGCACAGCAGTATGTTGGCGTTAATTTTGGCGGGCACGGCCATGAGTTCCATCATGGTTGCGTTTATTGCAGTCGCGTTAAATTTTGCACCCAGTTTATACGCGATGCAGGAAATTGTTTTTTGGTTATTGGGTTCGCTGGCTAATCGCCATTTTGATCACGTGTATATCGCGCTGCCGCTCGCGGTTATCAGTTGGATTATGATGTTGAGCCGCAGCCGTTTTCTTGATGCGCTTAGCTTGGGTGAAGACAGTGCACGTTCACTGGGTTTTAATAATCATCGCGAACGCGGTGTTTTATTGTTGGGAATTGCAATCGGTGTAGGTGCTTGCGTTGCGGTGAGCGGCGCGATTGGTTTTATCGGTTTAGTGATTCCACATCTGTTGCGACCTTTTGTTGGTTATCGCCCGGGGCGTTTGATGTTTGCCAGTGCACTGGGCGGAGGCTTGTTGTTGGTGCTGGCCGATATTCTGGTGCGCCAGTTTGATAGCGCTCGCGAATTGAAAATCGGTGTGGTGACATCATTAATCGGTGCACCGTTTTTCCTGTTATTAATTTTAAAAACCCGTTCACGGTGGGCATGATGATGACAGCAACACTCAGCGCCCAAACGATTTCATTCGCACGTGATGGCAACCACATTCTCGATAATGTGGCCATGCAATTATCATCTGGAGAAATTGTAGGTTTGATCGGGCCGAACGGCGCCGGTAAAAGTTCACTTTTGCGCGTGATGGCCGGTTTGCAACAGGCTGATACAGGTAGCGTTAGCTTGTCATTGGATGATGCGGATAAAAAATCATTAAATGACTTTTCCGGTCGCGAGCGTGCGCAGATTCTCGCTTACTTGCCGCAGCAAGAAATTCCTGCATGGCCTTTACAAGTGGAGCATTTGGTTGGCCTTGGTCGTGCTCCTTGGCACACGCCACTGACTGGAAAATCCCCGGCGGACAAACAGGCAATCGAGCGCGCGTTGGAGCAGACTGAATTGCAATCGCTGCGTCAGCGTATTGTGACTACACTTTCCGGTGGCGAATTACAGCGTACGTTATTAGCTCGTGTGTTTGCGGGCGAACCGCAGATTATTCTCGCCGATGAACCTATCGCCGCGCTCGATCCTTATCATCAATTGCATATGATGGAATTGCTCGCTGAACACGCTCAGCAGGGCGGGGCAGTATTAGCGGCGTTGCACGACCTGAGTTTGGCGGCACGCTTTTGTTCTCGTTTGGTGTTATTGCATCGTGGAAAAGTTGTTGCCGATGGCAGCCCGATTGATGTGTTAACAACCGAAAATTTACAACAGGTTTACGGTATAAGCGCGTATGTTGATTGCCGCGATGAAGGTGTGGTGATTATCCCGCGTAAGCGGGTGCTTTAATATGGTTTCGCGCAAGCGGGTTGTTTAGATAGCAAGGTGCGAAAGGTCTTGCGGAATTTTTACTAAGACCCGCCGTGAATCCATCCCTGGAGGCTCGACTTCGGCATCCATGCCTCAGACGGTCTCAGTAAAAACTCCGCAAGACCTTAAATAGTTTGTGCTTAATACTGAGGTTGAAAAAATGAAAGCAGGTGTATTTAAATTTGGAGCCAATCTCTGGCCGCCACTATTTTTCTCCGGTATCAAGTTAACCTATCTCGCAGCAGATTATCGCGAAGCGCATGTCACCTTAAAGCTGCGTTGGTATAACCAAAATTACGTCCGTACCCAATATGGCGGCAGCTTATTTTCCATGACTGATCCTTGGTACATGCTGATGATCATGAACAATCTCGGGCGCGATTATTTTGTGTGGGACAAACACGCCGAGATAGATTACATAGCTCCCGGCAAAACCCATGTACATGCTCACTTCAGTATTAACGATGAAATCCTTGATGATATTCGTGCAAAAACCGCCGGCGGTGAAAAATACGTGCCCGAGTTTTTGGTTGAAATCAAAGATGATGACGGTCAATTAGTTGCACGGGTAAAACGCCGCGTCTATATCAAATTAAAACCTCGTGCACGGGATAATTAAATTTAACTCTCGCACGTCTGATAGCTGGAAAATTTTATGATTAATGTTGCTCTCTGCTCTTACGGTATGTCGGGTAAAGTATTTCATGCTCCGCTTATTACTGCGGAATCTGGTTTGCATTTGCATACCATTTTGCAGCGCAGTGAACCTACAGCGTTGGCAGATTATCCTCAGGCCAATGTTGTAAAAACCTTTGAAGAAATTCTTGCCAATCCGGATATTCATTTAGTGGTAGTAAATACGCCGAATGAATTGCATTACCCCATGACAAAAGCGGCCTTAGAAGCTGGCAAACATGTAGTGGTGGAAAAACCCTTTACCCTGAGCCTTGATGAAGGTAATGAATTAATTGTACTTGCGGGTGCGCAGCAAAAAATTCTGGCAGTTTTTCAAAACAAACGTTTAGAGAGCGATCATCTTGATGCGCAAAAAATAATTGCATCGGGTGCGCTCGGGCGTATTGTCGAAGTGGAATGGCATTACGACCGCTACCGTACTAATGTCACTCATAAAAAATGGAAAGAAGACAAACTTCCCGGTTCCGGCACCTGGTTTGATTTGGGGATTCACATGGTAGATTCCATGTTGAGTTTATTTGGCAAGCCTAAAGCTGTGTATGGCGATATGCGCAGCTTGCGTCGTGCGGAAGGATCAACGGATTATTTCAATGTGATTTTTCACTACGATGATATGCGCGTAATCTTGCGCTCCAATACGTTTGTCAGTGAGAAAGGCGCAACGGTAAGTATTCATGGTGATAAAGGTTCATTCCTGAAATTTGGTCAGGATGTACAAGAGGCGCAAATGATGCGTGGCATGATTCCCGGTACTGCGGGATGGGCGCAACCGGGGGAAGATAATTACGGCGTGTTGCACGCTCACAACAACGGCGAAGCAACGCGCACAATTATTCCTGGCCAGCGCGGCTGCTACGAACATTATTATCAAAATATCGCCGCTGCAATTAACGGAGAAAGCGCGCTGGAATTTATGCCGCAACAGTCTTTGCTCGGCGTTGAGTTGTTATTGGCAGGTGAAGAAAGCGCTAGCCGACAACAACTAATCCAACTCTAAATCTGGTGTAGTAACTTATTTCGGTGTCGGGAAATTCCGGAGATTGATCATGAGAAAATATTGGTTATTGTTAGCTGTGTTATTCGTTTCATCCAGCGCGCTTGCGGGGCGCATGCCGGATAGCATTGAAAGCGTTGAGTCTATCGGTAAGGGTTATGTAAAACTGAATATCGCCAAAAATTCTCCGGATGCGGAATACGATTATCAGGTCGTCAGCGCCATCGACATTAAGCGCTTGGTTGGCAGCTCAGATAAAAAGACCTGTTTTATTTTTTATTTCACTGGCATAGAAACACTGAAAATTCCGGTATCCAACCAGGCTTGTAGTGCGATTGTGAAAGAATTAATCCTCGCGCAAAGCTGATAGCCTTTCATTTTCACCTTCTTAACCTTCAGTATTATTTTCACTTGAGGTTGCGACGATCATCACACTCTATCGTCGCGACCGCCATTGTCTTGGCGTCAAAATTCCCATCCGTACTTAGTGGCACTTGTTTGGTTCCAAAGCTAGAACTTCCCACCCAAAGTCGAACCGCAAATCGAAAACTGGGACTGGCCTTTCATTCTCTGCCGTTTTAGGATTTTTTTGCCCGCTATAAATCATGTTTTCCCGGGGTTAGGTTTGGTTATAGCGGAAAATAAATCCCAATAAATGTCTAATCAACTTGAGTAGCTACAACGGGTATGGCCGTTATAGTTGCCGATGAAGGAGAATGTGAAAGTGCAAATAATCAACAAGCGTTCCGCCATTTCTCGTGTTAAAACCCTAGGTCTTTCAGCTGTTGTTGCCAGTGCGGCATTTCTGGGAGCGGTCGATGTAAGCGCGCATGGTTATGTTTCCTCACCAAAAGCCCGCGTCATCATGTGTAAGGAAAATGGTATTGAGAACCCAACCCTTCCTGCGTGCGCCGCTGCAAAAGCGGCAGGCAATGTTGGCTTTTATTCGCCACAAAGTATTGCGATTGGTGGTGTGAAAGATAACCATCAATCGGTAATTGCTGACGGTAAATTGTGTAGCGCCGGTGTAGGTGGTTATGGCGGTCTTGATCTGGCCAGAACCGATTGGCCTGCTACCTCGGTAGCGGCTGGGCCGCGTGAATTTGTATGGACTAACACTGCACAGCACCGCACCATGTACTTCCGTTATTACATTACCAAGCAGGGCTACAACCCGGCGAATCCATTGAAGTGGTCGGATCTGGAGCAAATCCATCAGTCTGCACCAACGGGTCAGGAAGCAACGTCTCGCCACGTGGTGACTCTGCCTGCACGTACTGGTAAACACGTGGTTTACAGTATTTGGCAGCGTGATTACTCAGATGCACCGGAAGGCTTCTATCAATGTATTGATGTGCAGTACGGTGGCTCTAACTCAAGTATTACAACTACCAGCAGTTCAGTACCATCGTCTTCACGCTCATCTGTTTCAACGTCAAGCATAACCAGTGATACCTGTGCTGGTTTGTCTACCTGGAATTCAGCGACTGCGTACACCAATCCACAGCAAGTGAAGTTCAACAACAGACGTTACCAAGCTAACTATTGGACTCAAGGCAACAACCCTGAGTTGACCAATGGCCAATACAACTATTGGTTGGATCTGGGCGCTTGTAATAGCAACCCAACCAGCTCGGTTGCACCGTCTTCAAAATCAAGTTCAGTTGCACCATCCTCAAGATCAAGTTCATCAACACCGACTACTGGCGGCAACTGCTCTTCGCCTAACTATGTAGACGGCGCAACCTATGCAAACAACGCGCTGGTGAAAAACGCTGGCAGTGAATACCGTTGCATCGTTGGCGGCTGGTGTACTGTTGGTGGTCCATACGCGCCGGGCACTGGCTGGGCTTGGACTAATGCATGGACCCTTGTGCGTAGCTGTAACTAATCCATAGCATGTTCGATAAAAACGGCAGCTCAGGCTGCCGTTTTTTTTGCCTCTGCAATAGTTGCGTATACTTGATCCAATAAGATTGCCCACCGCTCGCTTATCAGGCTCAAGCAATGACTCAAGACCTCTCGCGCAACACCAATCGTTTTATTGCCTTCTCGGTATTTTTTACCGCACGCGCCTACTATCCGGTGCTCGCTATTTTATTTCTCGATCTTGGGCTGACGCTCGATCAATTTGTCTTCCTCAACCTTATTTGGGCGCTCACCATTTTTTTATTCGAGGTTCCCTCGGGCGCTCTGGCCGATACTTTTGGGCGCAAACGATTGTTAGTTGCAGCCTCGGTGTTGATGGTGATTGAAATGCTGTGCCTGTTGTTGGCGCCTACCAACGGCGGTGCATTGTTGCTGGCACTTTGTGTTATCAACCGTATCTGTTCCGGATTATCAGAAGCTTGTGCAAGCGGCGCGGATGAGGCGCTGGCTTACGATTCATTGCCACAGGAAAATCGCGCAAGCGCTTGGGATAAATTACTCGCGCAAGTAATGCGTTGGCGCTCGGCCGGTTTTGTGGTGGCGATGATTATTGGCGGTGTGCTGTACGATGCTGACACGATCAATGCCATCTTGCCGGACAGTTTTCATATGAGCGATGAAACTGCGCATCGCCTGCCAGTTGCATTGGTATTGATACAGGCTTTGGTGTGCGTTGTTATCAGTTTGCGGATGCAGGAGCCCGAGCACAGCAATGCTGGCTCAACCGTTGCGCATGCCGTTAAATTAGTAGTGTCTACCGCGCGCTGGGTGTTTACCACGCCGGTGACCTTGGTGGTGATACTGATTGGTGTTGCGCTGGATTCCATCGTGCGCAATTTCGCCACCATCACCAGCAGTTATTATCGACTAATTGAATTGCCGGCGTGGACTTACGGTTTTCTCGGTGCTGCGATGGGATTGTTTGGCTGGTTTGTGCCGGGAATTGCCAAGCGTTTAAATGCGCGTTTCAGCATGCTAACCAATCTGGCTTTGATTGCAGTTATGACGCTCATCAGTTTGGCTGCGCTGGTGCCTGCATGGCCTATCTACGGCGCTATACCAACGCTGTTGTTAATGTCGATGATTGGATTTCTCACCTTCACCGTTAGCCGCGTATTACACGAGCAAGCTGATTCCTCGCGGCGCGCTACTGTGCTGTCGGTGAAAGGGTTGGTCTTTAATCTGGGTTACGGCCTATTTAGTTTGGGCTTTTCTGCGCTGCTCGCGAGCTTTCCTGATTCGCCTGAAGGTGCCTCATTGCGTAATGCGTTGCTGTGGCAGATTCCATTTTTTATCGCCGTTACAACTGCGTTGCTTTGCTTGGCGTTTTTTAAATTGCGCGCCCGAGCAAACGGTTAAGCGCATATAAACTGACGCACCAAAACAGGATCAGCAGCGACAGCAGTAAGATGGCGATGAACGCAAAAATATCCGGTGCTTTCATTAGGGTTGTCATCAGTGAATCCTGATAATAGAAAAACCACTGGTGCCCGTCGGGAAACACCTGCACATGAAACCAATAAAAAACAGCAGTAGGGCCAACAGCCAACACGACAATCGTGACCAACGCGAAACCGGCCAAAAATCCCAGCAGGATTTTTTTAACGGCCGGCAACTTCAGTTTTTTATAATAGGCATAAGCAATTAAACCTATCCAGATTAGCAGGCAAATTATTCCTGTTAGATAAAACACATCAATCAAGTTAGCGACATCTTGCAGGTGAATTATTTCCGCTTCGTGCATCAGTGCCGTGCGCTCGCCGGTTTTTAGCGTGTAACTGATCTCGCCCAAACCTTTGCCGCTGGATTGCACTGCATCGCTAATCTCGCCAAAAAGCCGCCAGTGCTCTGCCGGTGCGGTGAATTCAAAATCCTCTTTAAAGCGGTTGAGCGGAGCATATTCAGCGATGTGTTTGTCCAGATGCAGCAACTGGTAGCCGCTCGGGTACGCAAAATGAAATTGCGCCAACAAATGCCAACTCACCAGCGCGAGTGCGATAAGTTGGCAGGTGAAAAATAATGGCCAGAAAATAAAACGTTTAATCATGTCGAATAACTCGATAGCGGCAAAAATGACAGCGCGGCAAAAATAACACGTAGCTCTTGTGCGCGGCTAGGGTTGCAGCGCGGTGAAGTGTGTCTCCATTATTTAAGCAGCTTTAAAGAAAAAAGCCGCAGAATCATCTGCGGCTTGCTTGCTCCGGCCTTTACCCAGCCAGTCTTTTACTTTGCGGTCAGTATCCTGCCGCTCGGATTTGCGTTTAGCTTTGTTGGTTTTTTCATGCACACCACCTTTACGCATTATCGGGTGGAATGCATGGCCATTGCGTTTTTCCTGTTTCATTGCCAGTTCCTCGTTTGGTTAGCCTTTAATACATAAGACTTGTTTAAGTGTGTGTACCACTTCAATCAGGTCGGATTGGTTGTCCATCACCGTATCTATATCCTTGTACGCCGCTGGAATTTCGTCGATGACGTTTTTGTCCTTGCGGCATTCCACCCCTTTGGTTTGGGCAATCAAATCCTCTTTGCTAAACAGGTTGCGCGCCGCTGTGCGGCTCATTTTCCTGCCTGCACCGTGGGCACAGGAACAAAAAGAATCTGCATTACCTTTGCCGCGCACAATAAATGACTTGGCTCCCATACTGCCGGGGATAATCCCGAGTTCATCAACGCGCGCGCTTATTGCTCCCTTGCGTGTCACATACACATCAGCACCAAAATGGTTCTCGCGACTGACGTAATTGTGATGGCAATTAATCGCGTGGCGATCTGCATGGAATGGGGGCAGGAAAGGTGCAATTGCCCGCACTACCAAGCCCATCATTTCCTCGCGATTGATACGCGCATATTCCTGTGCCCAATTTACCGCTGCAACGTAATCCACAAAATACTCGCTGCCTTCGGTGAAGTAGGCGAGGTCTTTGTCTGGCAAGTTATGGATATGTTTGCCCATATCCTTTTTCGCCAGCTGGATAAAGTATTGGCCGATGGCATTGCCAATTCCGCGACTGCCGGAGTGCAACATCACCCACACGTCCTTACTGTCATCCACGCAGATTTCAATAAAGTGGTTGCCGCTGCCCAGTGTTCCCAATTGCTTGGTCCAAATGGTGTTGGGCTGCTTCAACATCTTCATCACCGTCGGATGTTTTTCAAAAAGCCACTCAACACCATGCGCCAATTTGTTGCAGCTACTGGTGCGCACGTTAATGGTTTTGTGCGCTGCCAAACCGACGGGCACCGCGCGTTCGATTGCACTGCGCATCGCTGCCAGGTTATCCGGCAGCTGCGCTGACTTAATCGACAAACGCACTGCACTCATCCCGCAACCAATATCCACACCGACTGCAGCGGGGATGATGGCATTGAGCGTCGGTATTACCGAGCCGACAGTTGCACCAATTCCCAAATGGACATCCGGCATAGCTGCTATGTGCGAATGCACAATTGGCAGCTGTGCGATTTTTTTCAATTGGGTCAGTGCTTCGTTTTCAATATCCTTGGTGTAAATCTTTACCGGTTTGAAACCATTACCGGCATTTTTGTTCAATTCTATTTTTACAGGCATAAAAATCCCTTAAACGATTGTTAACAATCATTTTTTTGCACTAGAAAATAAAACCTTCGCGCTGGGTAATTGCAATTCCAGTAAAGAAAAAGCCCCGATCAGTTTCCCGATCAGGGCTTTGGGTATTGCGCCTGGCTCGGAAGGTTCGTATTGTTGACCTTCCAAGCGAGTACTCAGAAGGTTTATGCGTTGATATCGTTCGCGTAAGTCATGTTGAGTACTCCTATAGTTGTGCAAGCGAGCTTGCGGTTTGGATGCTACCGAGGCAAGGCCGCGGAAATTGGGCGCGATAATACGCTGAAAATTTTCACTGTCAATAATCTGGAATTATTTTTTCCGGATGGTTGGCGATCTTGCATAGGTTGGTTTTAGTTTTGCTTTGGTTTTGTGTTGATGCGTCACATAAATGTCGCAATTTTGTCATAGACTCCCCGTGTTATTGAGCGAATTCAACTAGGCATGGTGAAGCAGTTCACCCGCGCCTTTTACCAGAGAGATGATATCGTGCCAGAACTAATAGCTCCTCCTGCCAAGAATACCTTTCACACCTACGGAATCTGGTTGTACACCGAAAAAAGCCGCGCGATCAAAGACTTGAAAAAAGAGCGCAGCCCAAGTGTGCATGGAGATAAACACTGGGACTCCAGTTATTTGTTAATGGATTATTTCACTCACAATCCGCTCAAGAAAAAAAGCCGGGTGTTGGATGTCGGTTGCGGTTGGGGGCCAACCTCGATTTATCTGGCGAGCAGTGGTCACGGTGTTACCGGCCTGGATGTTGATGATGAGGTGTTTGCCTTTCTGGATATTCAAGCTGAGTTGAATGGTGTCGAGATTAAAACTCGCCAAGGCGCAATGGCGTCGATGAAAAAAGCGGATCTTTCCAAATACGATGTGATTGTCGGTGGCGATATTTGTTTTTGGGATGAGTTGACGGACGAGTGGTTTGCAATGCTCAAACGCGCTGCCAGTGCGGGCGTTAAAAAGTTGGTGCTAGCCGATCCGGGCCGCAGTCCATTTTTGAATCTGGTCGATAAATGCTACGACCGCTGGGATTGCGAAATGTTTACCTGGTACTGCTTTGAACCCAAACGTTTTACCGGCAGTATTTTAGTGGTAAACCTTGATTCTTGATGTGATTGGCAAGCAGCATTAATCAAGAGAGCATCGTCCCTGATGCGGGGTAAATTATTCTGTTCATGAGAAAATCCTTCTCGTATCGTTATTCTTGAATGTTGTTTTTAGTAAGGTTTACGCCTCGGTAGTTTCGGTCTCGATCAAGCGAGTGCCGAATACCTTGGTGTAATCCAACTGCACATTGTCTGGCTTCTGTAGTTCCTCTCCTGACTTTTGCAGTACCTCCACCACTTTTTCCACTTCTGTGTTTGGCGCTGCGGGCACAAACGGTGCAACGGGTTTAACGTGCTCGTAACGGCCTGACGCAATCACTTCATTTTCATCCAGTGCGCGTTTCAACATCTGCTGCACCTGTGCACTCGGCGAGTCGGCAGGGCAGGCGATCATATCCATATAGTCGATTCCCAAACGGTAAGGTGGCCAACCATTTTCCAAACCGGTTTTTACCAAGTCGCGATAACAATTTTTAGCGCGCGCCACATCTTCTGGATTCTTGCGATCAAACAATACCGGGATTGTTCCAGAAAGCGTGCGCGATGAACGTGAGGTAACGGCGAGCAGTGGATCAAAACCGTTATCCATTAAGCATTTGCTCATCACCGTGCGGTAGCGTTCCACTTCATCTGCAGTAAATGGCACTAGCGGCGCATACCATAAAATACCGGCACCATCTTTAGCCGGATGAGAATTTACATCGAGTTTTTTTGCGGTGGGATCAAGTGCATAGGCGATTTTTAAAAAGGCAACGATCGGATATCCTTCAACTGTCCCTAGCGTATTTACCAGCGCTCCAAAATGGCGACGCAGCGATGAGAATCCCCAAGAGGGTAAATAGTTTTCCAGTTGTTGCAGTAAACGAATTTCATCGGGACTAAAACTCCAAACGCGGCAATTTTTTAAACGGCGACGAATATCTTTTACCGAACCCGCCACTGCAGCGCGTGAGCCGTATAAAGTACCCAAGCCTGTCCATGCGGAAATGTTGCGTTCTTTGGCGAGTTTTTTTAAATAGCCGGCGCGTTCATCGCCTTTCAGTGGCGATGCTAAAGGTGTATCCACTTGAGTGGAGAGAATGCGGCAATCGTTCATCATAATTATGCCGCCGATGCCGGGAATATCCTCGGTGAGTTTGTTCAACTCAGTTTGGCTGGCGATAAACGCATCGTTACTCTTCCATTCAAATACCAGAATGCGTGTGGCTTCCGGTGAACGCGCCAATTGCACACGCGCTTTAGTGACTATGCCAAAGCTGCCTTGGCGTAAAAGCCCTGCCCAGGAATAACCTGTGCCTGCGTTCCAACGCTTCGCCATTTCGGCACAACCCAGATCCTGATATGTGTGGCGAAACTCGGTGCCGTTACCCCAAAACCCTTCCAGTTCACTGATCGCATTAAAGTGATCGGCAATGGGTGTTAAACCATAACCGCCGTCCAACGCATTGCCGAGAATATTTCCGTTCGGTCCGACGCCAGTGGTCGGCACTAATAAATCCGCGCCGCTTTTTTTAATCGCCGCATGCAAATCGGCTTGGGTAACACCGGGTTCAATTAATGCGGTCGAAGAATTTACGTCGATATAAACGCGGCGCAGTTGTGATAGATCCACAATAAAACTGCGGCTATCCACAGGCAGCGAAGTTCCATAACCAAAGTTGCGGCCGCCACTGATCGGCCAAAGTGGAACTTTAAATTCATTAGCGAGCGCCAACACATCCTGGATTGCATCAACTTCTTTAATAATGATGGCTCCGGACGGCAAACGTTGGCTGGCTCCGGTATCTGCACCATATTGAAAAGCCGCTTCCTCACGACTCAAGACTTTGGCACCGGGGATACGCAATACTTCGCTGAAAAAAGAGGTAGTCATGTTCATCTTCCTTTCAAATGCTGAATGACAAAAATTGCTTGAAGAGCAAAGGGTGGGCTTATTTACTGCGTGCGCATAAATGTTCAAAAAAACGGCACTTGCACGGCAGTCAAGCAAGCATCAGCAAGAACTATGACAAGAATAAATTTCTTATTAATTTCAACGACTTTAATTACTGCTGAACAAATATGTGCCAGCGAATTGACGTTTCTAAACACAAAAAATTAATGTAATAAAAATGATTTTGGCGACAGGATTCAAAATGAATTAATTGTAGTAAATGAACGATTTTTATTGCAGGAGGAAGCAGAGAGAAAAAAATGAAATCGATGCAGGAAAAATAGGGGGAAGCAAAAAATAAACTATCTAATGTGCAGAGTGAAATTTTTAAAAAGGCGGGCAATGCCCGCCTTGATTATTAAGCTAATAATTTTTCCAGCGTCCGCTCATAAATCTTAGTCAGCTTTTCCAAATCATCAGCGCTAATGCATTCATTTACTTTATGGATGGTGGCGTTGATCGGGCCAAGCTCCACAACCTGCGCTCCCGTTGGTGCAATAAAGCGCCCGTCAGAAGTGCCACCGGAAGTAGATAATTCGGTATCAAGACCGGTTTCCGATTTAATTGCATCCACAACTGCATTTACCAAATCACCGCGCGGAGTTAAAAATGGTTGGCCGCTTAAAATCCACTGCAAATCATAATTAACCTTGTGCTTATTTAAGATTGCCTCGGTGCGCTCACGCAAAATAGTTTCGGTAAGCTCAGTCGAAAAACGGAAATTGAAAACAACTTCTACTTCGCCAGGGATTACATTGGTAGCACCGGTTCCACCATTAATATTGGACACTTGAAAACTGGTCGCAGGAAAAAATTCATTGCCATTATCCCAATGCTCCGCCGCGAGTTCTGCCAAGGCGGGTGCAAGTTTGTGGATAGGATTATCTGCCAGATGTGGATAAGCCACATGCCCTTGAATGCCTTTCACTTTTAAAATGGCACCGAGCGAGCCGCGGCGACCATTTTTAATCACATCGCCCACCACCTTAGTGCTGGATGGTTCACCCACAATGCACCATGCCATTTTGGTGTTGTGTGCTTCCAGCCACTCAACAACTTTAACCGTACCATTAATCGATGGGCCTTCTTCATCGCTGGTGATCAGAAAGGCGATACGCCCTTTGTGATTCGGGTGTTGGGCGATAAAGTTTTCGCACGCGATAACCATACAGGCGAGCGACCCTTTCATGTCCGCTGCACCGCGCCCATGCAGCATGCCGTCAATAATGCGCGGCTCAAAGGGCGGGTTGTTCCAATTTGTCTCTGGTCCAGTGGGCACTACGTCGGTATGGCCTGCAAACGCGAGTATGGGGCCGTTTTCACCATCCACTCCATCACGGATCGCCCAAAAATTATCTACCTCGCCAAAGCGTAAGCGCGAAGTTTTAAAGCCAATAGCTTCAAGGCGCTGGATCATCATCTCCTGACAGCCATCATCTTCAGGGGTTACCGAGCGGCAGCGGATCAAATCTGTAGCGAGTTGCAGGGTGGGGGTTAACGCAGTAGTCATCGTGTTTTCCAGAATATAAAAAAGATAGGCAATTCTACAGGTTTGCCTAAATCGGCTCTAGCAACGAGTTTGGTATTCAATACCAATAAAAAAACGAGCCAGTAGGCTCGTTTTTTATTTTTTTAATTGAGATCAGCTTAACCTGCCAATCCCACGTAAACCTCATGCACATCATCATCGTTATCAATCGCAGCAAGGAATGCTTCGACTTCTTCCAATGCTTCGCCGGATAAGCTCACGGGGTTTTTTGGTTTGTAGCCGATCTTGGCGGAGACTACGGTAAAGCCTTGGTCGGGCAGGGCTTTTTGTACCAGATCCAAATCGGTTGGGTCGGTGTAAAAGGTTGCGGTGCCGTCATCATCCAATTCGAAGTCTTGTGCGCCTGCTTCAATCGCCGCAGTTTCCACATCGGCGTCAGCATTTACAGCAGTGGCTTCGATAATGCCAAGGTGATCAAAGTCCCATGACACGGAACCTGATGTGCCCAATTGGCCTTTACGGAACAAACCGCGAATATTGGAGATGGTGCGGTTCACGTTGTCGGTGAGGCATTCAACGATCACTGGAACTTGATGCGGTGCGTAACCTTCGTAGGTTACTTTTTCGTAGCTGGCTGCGCCGTCGAGTTGACCTGAGCCTTTTTTAATTGCGCGTTCTAAAGTTTCGCGCGTCATGGACGCTTTTTTTGCTTGAACGATAGCAAGACGCAGGCGCGGGTTCATGTCTGGATCAGCACCGCTGCGTGCAGCGATCATAATTTCTTTGGTGAGTTTGGTAAAAATTTTACCTTTTGCACTAGCGGCTTCTTCTTTGTGTTTTGCTTTCCATTGTGCGCCCATAATTATCGCCTCATTGGGGCGCTACATATTGCGCCCATCGTCTGTGTTAGGGCGCCGCTTTCTGCGCCCGTTGTAATTTATTTTGCATTTATCTGGGCGCTGTAAGCAGCGCCCTTACTATTAATTTACATGCAGTGCTGCGTTTAATTGCAATGCACTTTTATTGGTGACTACTTCCACGCGGCCAGTGATGGAGTTGCGACGGAATACCAGATCAGAAACGCCGGCGAGTTCGCGAGCTTTCAGGGTTTTCACTTCGCTTCCTGCATCGTCCAATACCACTACTTTTGTACCCGCAGTGATGTAAAGGCCCGATTCTACTTTGCAGCGGTCGCCCAATGGAATACCAATACCGGCGTTGGCGCCGATTAAAGATTCTTTGCCAACGGAGATCACGATATTACCACCGCCGGAGAGGGTGCCCATAGTGGAGCTGCCGCCGCCCAAGTCAGAACCGGCACCAACGAATACGCCAGCAGAGATGCGGCCTTCGATCATCGCTGGACCTTCGGTACCTGCATTAAAGTTAACAAAACCTTCATGCATGATGGTGGTGCCTTCACCCAAGTATGCACCCAAACGTACGCGTGCGGTGTGCGCTACACGAACGCCTTTAGGTACAACGTAGTTGGTCATTTTCGGGAATTTATCTACGCAAGATACTTCCAGCTCTTCGCCATTCAAGCGTGCTTGCAATTGACGCGCAGGCAGTTCGTTGACATCGATTGCACCCTGGTTGGTCCAGGCAACATTTGGCAGTACACCGAAAATGCCAGCGAGAATGGTATTGTGTGGTTTAACCAAGCGGTGTGAAAGCAAATGTAATTTCAAATAGCCTTCAGGAACAGAAGCTGGGTTTGTATCTGTGGCGAGCAAAGTAGCAACCAAAGGACGCTTGCTATTGATGAGTGCTTTGGCAATGTCAGCTTGAGCTGTGTCGCCTGCAGCGGAGAGTGCTTGTGCGATTTCATCTGCTTGACTGTTGGTTAATGCAATTGCCTGATTGCCTTCGGTGTAGCCAACAATATTTGCGATAGCACTTGCGCTGGCTTCTGATGGGTTAAGTTGTGGCAGTGCATAAAATACTTCTAGCCATTCACCTTTTGAATTTTGTGTGCCAATACCTAAACCGAGTGCGTAGAGTTGAGTCATAATTTTTCCTGACAATAGTTTCAATAATTAATTAAAAAGTGTTGCGTATTCTGCGTCTTTAAAACCGACGTGTTTTTGCTTACCGGTATCAAGCAGTGGGCGTTTGATCAGCGTTGGATTAGCGCTAACAATTGCTGGTGCAGTAGCTTCTGAAAACGTGGCTTTGGTGGCTTCGTCCAATTCTTTCCAGGTTGTACTGCGTTTGTTGATCAGTGTTTCCAGTCCGATCTCGGAAATCCAACTGCTAACTTGCGCAGCGGTCAGACCATCTGCACGAAAATCGTGAAAGTGGTAATCCACTTTGTTTTGTTCAAGCCAGGTGCGAGCTTTTTTTACTGTGTCGCAGTTTTTAATGCCGTATAACGTAGTCATAAATTTAAGGCTTCAATACAATTTTGGGTTTCTTGCGGGTCGGATAACAAGTCTTGCAAATTTCACAAGCGGTGCCGTCGCAACCTCGGGCCGAGCAAAACTCGCGGCCGTAATAAATAATTTGCAAATGCAACGCATTCCATGTGTCTTGCGGGAACAATCGTTTTAAATCCTTTTCGGTTTGCACTACATTTTTGCCGTTGGTTAATCCCCAGCGTTGTGCGAGGCGATGGATGTGAGTATCCACCGCAAATGCGGGATGACCAAACGCTTGGCTCATCACCACACTCGCTGTTTTGTGACCAACACCGGGTAAGCGCTCCAACGCTTCCCAATCGGCGGGGACTTGGCCTTGATGTTCATCGATCAGCATTTGTGACAACACTGAAATCGCTTTGGATTTTTGCGGCGATAAGCCGCAAGGGCGAATAATTTCCTGAATTTTTTCGACTGGCAATTTGGCCATGTCGTAAGGATTATCCGCCAGCGCAAACAGCGCTGGGGTCACCGTATTTACGCGTTCGTCGGTGCACTGCGCGGAAAGCAAAACCGCAACCAATAATGTGTAGGCGTCTTTGTGTTGCAATGGAATCGGCGGATTCGGATAAAGTGTTTGCAGCTTGTGCAAAATAAACTCGACCCGTTCCGCTTTAGTTAAATTTTTCTCGCCACTCATAAAGATTGTACAAACGCCTTGATTCGCTCGGCTGCTTGAATGCATTCGGCCAGTGGTGCAACCAAGGCGAGGCGCACATGATTTTCGCCAGGGTTAATGCCATCTGCTGCGCGGGCCAAATAACTGCCGGGCAAAACGGTTACTTTTTGCTGAGCATAAAGTTGTTGGGCAAAGTCTTCACCTTTAATTGGCGTTTTAGGCCAAAGGTAAAAACTGGCATCCGGTTTTTCTACGGCTAATACACCATCCAGTATTGCTAATACTGCATCGAACTTTTGACGATAAGCTTCACGGTTGTCGATTACGTGGCTTTCGTCTTGCCAAGCCGCCAGGCTGGCGAGCTGCGTTGGTACAGGCATGGCGCAGCCGTGATAGGTACGATAAAGCAAAAACTTTTCCAGTATTTTTGCATCACCACCGACAAAGCCTGAACGCAAGCCGGGCAGATTGGAGCGTTTGGAAAGGCTATGAAATACCACGCAGCGAGAAAAATCATCGCGCCCTAATTCAGCACAGGCTTGCAGTAATCCTACCGGTGGATTTTGTTCATCAAAATACAGCTCTGAATAACATTCGTCAGAGGCGATTACGAAATCGTATTGATCAGCAAGGGCAATCAATTGTTTTAACTGCGCACTGCTCATGACTGCGCCGGTTGGATTGCCGGGCGAGCAAATAAATAATAACTGGCAACGCTCCCACACCGCTGCAGGTACTGCTGCGAAATCGGGGATAAAATGATTGTCCGGTGTGCAGTTTAAAAAGTAGGGTTCTGCACCCGATAAAATCGCTGCACCTTCATAGATTTGATAGAAGGGGTTAGGCGATACAATCAGCGGATTTGGTTTGTTGCGATCAACAATCGCTTGCGCAAATGCAAACAGCGCTTCGCGTGTGCCATTCACGGGTAATACGTGTTTGTCTGCGGTGAAAGTTCCGGTATTTAATTGAAAGCGCTTGGCTGCCCAAGTGGCAATGGCTTCGCGTAATTCAGGCAAACCTTTTGTGGTTGGATAATTGGAAAGCTTCCCCAGATTTTTTACTAAGGTTTCCAGTACAAACGCGGGCGGCTCATGTTTGGGTTCGCCGATCGATAGCATAATATCGTTAAGTTGCGCCGGTGGAGTGACTGCGGCTTTGAGCGCGGCAAGTTTCTCAAACGGGTAGGGATGAAGCTGGTTTAAATCCGGATTCATAATCGTATGGCCAAGCTAAATTAAAGTTTGTCGACGCGCTTATCCAGCTGTTCGCGAATTTCCTGTTGTAGTTTTTCGCAAACATCGGGATCACTCAAAGGTTTACCTTCGTTGGTGACGATAAAGAAAATATCTTCTATGCGTTCGCCAAGCGTAGCAATGCGCGCATTGAGTAATTGGATATCAAAATCCATAAAGATACGGCCAATGCACGCGAGCAGGCCGGGGCGGTCGGGGCTGATTACTTCCAACACGCTGCAATTGCGAATAATGTCGGTATTGAGTGAGGTGCGAGTAGGTGATGCAAAATATTTCAGGCGGCGCGGAGTGCGGCGACCAATGACTTCGCGATAGTTATCATTCACCAAGCCGAGTTCGTCGATTAACGCTTGCTGGATTTGTTTGAGCAGAGTTGGATTGTTGCCTAGCGGTTCACCGTTTTCGTTGAGCACAAAAAAGGTATCAATGGTGTAACCGGCTTTGGAGCTGTAAATCTTCGCATCTTGAATGCTGAGGTTACAGTTGCTCAGTGCAGTAGCTGCGGCAACAAACACATTTTTTTGGTTCTTGCTGTAAACGAAAATTTGTGTCGCACCAGCCAATTCTTTGCTACTGGTTTTTTTAATCAGTACTAGCGGTTTGTCGTCGGTACGTGCGGCAATTGCCTGTGTGTGCCAGGCGATATCGGCAAAGTTTTCACGCAAGAAATAATCGTCGCCCATGTCGCCCCAGAGCGCGAGCACCTGTTCTTTACTCATGCCTTTGCGCGCAAGTTTACGAATCGCTGCTTGTTGGGTTTCTTCAATCAGATCTTGCTTATCAACGTTATTTTCCAAACCACGGCGCAATGCGCGGCGCGTATCCAGATATAAGTTGCGCAACAAGCTCGCACGCCAGGTGTTCCACAATTCTTTGTTGGTGCCGTTAATATCGGCAACGGTCAGACAGTACAGATAATCCAGATGCAACTGATCGCCCATGGCGAGTGCAAATTTATGGATGACTTCCGGATCGGAAATATCCTGTTTTTGCGATACTTGTGACATCAACAGGTGTTTTTCAACCAGCCAGCAAATCAAGCGGGTTTCGCGTGGGGAGATTCCGTGGCGTACGCAAAATTCTTCGGCATCCACGGCACCCAGTGTTGAGTGATCGCCACCGCGGCCTTTGCCGATATCGTGATACAAACCAGCGATATAAAGCAGCTCCAGCTTCGGCAGTCGGTTCATAATAGTTGCAGCGACCGGGAAATCTTCTTTTGCGGACGGCAGCAAAAAGTTACACATGTTCTGCACTACTTTTAAGGTATGCGCATCCACTGTGTAGATATGGAATAAATCGTGTTGCATCTGCCCGGTAACTAAACCGAACTCAGGCAAATACAAACCGAGAATACCGTAGCGCGACATACGCTTTAATTGTTCAACCAAACCGGCAGGATGCTGCAAGAGTTTGATAAACATTTGCGTGTTTTTTGGATTGGAGCGGAAGTTGTCATCGATTAAATGACGGCTCTCGCGAATCCAGCGAATGGTAGATGCACGCACACCTGCGATCTGTGGGTTTTGCGCCATTAGCACAAACATTTCCAGCAGTGCGGAAGGGTTTTCTTCAAACACGTAGGTGTGGGTTGCCTCGATAAAATCATCGCGCAACTGAAAGCGTTCGTTAATCGATACGACGCTTTTGGTTTTGCCTTTTTTTAGAATAGCTTCAGACAAAAATTGCAGCACTACATCGTTAAGCTCGCGCAATGCCAGCACCGTGCGATAGTACTTATGCATGAACTGTTCAACGGCAAGTCCTTCATGGTTATCGGTGTAACCAAATATTTTTGCAATTTCGCGCTGGTAATCAAACAGCAAACGCTCTTCCGGTCGCTTGGCGACCATATGCAACGCATAGCGTACACGCCATAGATATTCTTCACCCGAGTTGAGTAGTGAAAACTCTTCGTCGGTAAAAAATCCTTTACCTTCTAATTGTCGCAGGGTGCGCACGCCGAAGTAGCGTTTAGTTACCCAATTAATTGTTTGGATATCGCGCAAGCCGCCCGGTGCATTTTTGATATTGGGTTCGAGGTTGTATTCTGTATCGTTGTATTTTTTGTGGCGATCCAGTTGTTCCTGGTATTTCGCGCGAAAAAACTCTTCAATCGGCCAAATTTTATCGGGCGTTGATGCTTGCAGTAATTCGTAGCGCAGCGATTGGTCGCCTACGAGTGTGCGCGATTCCATAATGTTGGTGGCAACGGTGATATCGGTGCGCGCAATTTCAATGGTTTGTTTAACCGTGCGCACGCTACTGCCGATTTCGAGGCCTATATCCCACAGCAAGGTGAGGAATTTTTCGATATTGTCTTTGCAGCTTTCAAAAATTTCCGGGCGATGCAGGATCAATAAATCGATATCTGAACCGGGATGCAATTCGCCGCGACCATAGCCGCCCACTGCTTCAAGGCTGATGCTTTCCGGCCACTCAAATTGATACCAGGCGTAGTGCAATACACAATCGATAAACAGGGCGCGTTCGTAAACCAGTGCGCGAATATCTTCGCCTTCGATAAAGCGACGATTCGCTTGAGTGCCTGCCGCATTAATCGCATCTTTGAACACAGTAATGATCGGTTTTTCTGCGAGTGCGCGACGAAAGCGGCTTTGATCGAAGAAAAATAATGGCCGTTCAAAGTAGGGCACCGCTGATATCGACATGGGCTTGCTGGGTTCCTGAGGCGATTGAATTTGCGTAGGTTGTTTTTCAGCGGTTGATGCGGGTTTGTTAAAAACCCGCTTTAAAAAATTGGGCAGGCTCATTGGTTAAAAAACTTCGCCGGTGCGCGCGGTAAGTACTTCAACACCATCTTTGGTGACTACCATGGTGTGTTCCCATTGCGCCGAGAGGCGGCCGTCTTTTGTTTCGACAGTCCAGCCATCGCTCTTTAATTTGGTGTGCGGTTTGCCCGCATTGATCATTGGCTCAATGGTGAAGGTCATGCCTTCTTTTAATTCCATTCCGGTACCGGGGCGGCCGTAATGCAGAATTTGCGGATCTTCATGAAATACTTTTCCGATACCGTGGCCGCAATATTCGCGCACTACCGAGTAATAACTACCTTCGGCGTGCTGTTGGATTACATGGCCGATATCGCCCAAACGGCAGCCGGGTTTAACTAGCTTGATCGCTTTGTACATGCATTCCTGGGTGATATTCACCAAGCGCTCGGCGTGAGGAGCGGGTGCACCGACAAAATACATCGCACTGGTATCTCCGTGGTAACCCTCATAAATCACGGTGACATCGATATTGATAATGTCGCCTGCTTTAAGGACTTTTTTCTCGGACGGAATACCGTGGCAAACCACTTGGTTGACGGATGTACAAATAGACTTGGGAAAGCCGCGATAGCCAAGGCAGGCAGGGATGGCTTTTTGTACATTCACAATATGGTCGTGACAGATTTTATCCAGCTCTTCAGTGGTAACACCGGGTTGGACAAAAGGGCCAATCATTTCCAGCACTTCAGCAGCCATACGGCCAGCGACGCGCATTTTTGCGATTTCTTCCGGAGTTTTGATAGTAACTGACATGAATTCGGGCAATCTCGGCGGGTGATTAAAAGTTGCAGCATTCTAAACGATTCAGCCCCTTTTTGACCAAAATCCAGTGTAATTGTTGCCAGTCGGTTTATTTAAGATGAAATAACCAAAGTTAATATATATTAAGTGTAAATAATAATTACTTGTATTTGTATGTTTATAGCACTAACTTTATCAAAGATGAATTTTGATCAAGAGAGGCTCGCTATGCATGCCCAACTTACTGCTTCGGAAGACCAACAGCTGATTCTGGATGCTTGGGTGCAGGCGATTCAGTCAGGTAACCAGGCCTTTTCGTCTGGGAACAATAAAAAGGCGCGGGTTAGTTATCAGACTGCCTTGCGCGTAGTGCGCTCTATGGTTAAGTCGACTGATGGTTGGGGGTATGCAATTCCCGAGCATCAGGTAGATGCCATCATGGCTGCTTTAGTGGTGAGCCAACACAATCTGGCGGATTTGTATGTGCATGCCGGTTTGCTTGGGCGAGCGGCGGAGCATTTGTGTGCGGCGCATCAGGCGATTTTTGATTTGCTTCGCCATCCGGTTGATTCGGTGGCGGAGCTGGCACAGCGGCATCTGAATATGACCCGCATGGAGCTAATGACCTTTCTGCAAAGTTACGGTGATTATCCTCTGATCAGCCAAACACTCTGCGCAACCCAGATGCCTTTCCCTCGAAATTCTCCGCTCACTCATTGAGTGCGTCTTTTTAACCCCGAAACAAGGAACTCAAACGATTATGACTTACACACTTCCTGCGCTTGATTACGCATACGACGCTCTTGAGCCTCACATCGATACCAAGACGATGGAAATCCACCACAGCAAGCACCATCAGGCTTATATCAACAACCTGAACGCGGCTATTAAAGATACCGAATACGAAAGCCGTACGTTGGAGCAGTTGCTCAACGGCATTCAGTCGCTCCCTGAAAAATTGCGCGATGCGGTGCGCAATCACGGCGGCGGCCACGCTAACCACAGTTTGTTTTGGAAAGTGATGGCTCCTGACGGTGGCGGTGAGCCAAGTGGCGCATTGGCGGCGGCGATTAATGCTGACTTGGGTGGATTGGATGCATTTAAACAGGCATTTACGGCGGCTGCACTTACTCGTTTTGGTAGTGGTTGGGCGTGGTTGTCAGTGACTCCAGAGAAGAAGCTGGTGGTTGAAAGTAGTGGCAATCAGGACAGTCCTCTAATGAGCGGTAATACACCGATCCTCGGTTTGGATGTGTGGGAGCATGCCTATTACTTGCTCTACCAAAACCGTCGCCCTGAATACATTGCGGCGTTCTACAATGTAATTAGTTGGCCTGAAGTTGAGCGTCGCTACCAAGGCGCGCTGGCATAAGGGAGCAATAAACGAATGAGCAATGCGACCTCTGGCGAGAATACGGGTTTGATGACGGCGTTCCTTAACTGGATTCGCGCATCCTTGTTTCGCCGTACCTTGGGGATAACCATCAATGTGTTGGGCTTGGCGGTGTTGGTCTACACCTGCTGGGGTGAGTTGGAGCTAATGCCCAATGTGCCCCAGGCGTTACATGGAGGTTTTATTGCTGCAGGATGCACAGCATTGGGGGCATTGCTCATCCTGTTATTTCGCAATCTGTCCGGCAAGGTTCAGGATGGTCTTTTGGGGTTTGGCGCGGGCGTTATGCTCGCGGCTTGCGCCTTCTCTTTAATAATTCCCGGTCTGGATGCTGCCAGAAATATTGGTCTGAATGGTTGGCAAGCAGCTGGCACCATTGGCCTCAGCTTGGCGCTCGGTAGCGGTCTAATGTTGTTGATCGACAGTCGTCTGCCACACGAGCATTTCATTAAGGGAGTGGAGGGGCCAGCCTCAATCATTCGTCGCACCTGGCTTTTTGTATTCGCGATTACCTTGCACAATCTGCCCGAAGGTCTGGCGATTGGCGTTGCTTACGCCAGCGGTACAGAGGTGGGCGATGCGTTGATGACCGGTATTTCCATTCAGGATATTCCAGAGGGATTGGTGGTCGCCATCGCGTTGGTGGCTGCGGGTTATTCGCGTACCAAGTCGATTCTTATCGGTGCAGCATCGGGATTGATTGAGCCGGCCGGAGCGGCGCTGGGTGCGGGTATTGTCAGTCACTCAATTCTGCTGCTGCCGTGGGGTTTAGGTTTTGCAGCGGGCGCAATGCTGTTTGTGGTCAGTCACGAAATTATTCCTGAGTCGCACCGCAAAGGCCATGAGATCCATGCCACCAGCGGTTTAACCATCGGCTTTATTTTGATGATGATTTTGGATAACGCGTTCCAATAATTCATCTGCACTGCAAATCGAACAAAACAAAAAAGGGGCCTTTTGGCCCCTTTTTTATCTAGCTGCTTTATATGCAGGCGATTACACCGCTCGGCTGCGCAGGGTCGATAGCGCATGTATCACGCCGCGCAGTTCTGCCAAACCTTTCATGCGGCCTGCATAAGAATAACCGGGGTTGATGCCGGCTTTGCCGATTTCATCGCCCATTAAATGGCCGTGATCGGGACGCATCGCAATTTTAGGAAGATTGACTCCTGCTTTGGTGCGACGTTCTTCTTCATCTAATAGCGCATCAATCAAGCCGACCATATCGTTGTCACCATCGAGATGGTCAGATTCGTAGAAAGAGCCATCATCTTCGCGTTTGATATTGCGCAAGTGTACAAAGTAAATGCGCTCACCGAATTCACGAGCCATGGCGACCAGATTGTTATCGCAGCGCGCGCCGTAGGATCCTGCGCACAGGGTCAGCCCATTTGCCGGGCTTGGCACAGCTTCAAGCAAAGCGCGCGCATCATCCGCAGTAGAAACGACGCGTGGTAAACCAAACAGTGAGAACGGTGGATCATCGGGGTGGATTGCCATGCGCACGCCGGCTTCTTCGGCGACAGGAATGATCTCGCGCAGGAAGGCAAACAGGTTGGTGCGCATACCTTCATCGCCCATTTGGATAAACAGGTCGATAGCGGCGCGTATGCCGTCGCGGTCGTAAGAACCTTCGCCGCCAGGTAAACCGGCGATGATGTTCTTCTCTAGCAGGACTTTTTCTTCGTCGGTCATTGCATCAAGGCGCGTTTTGGCTTTGGCAAGCACGTCAGGACGATAGGATTGTTCGGCGCCAGGGCGCTTGAGGATGTAGGCATCATATGCGGCAAAATCGCTCATCTCAAAACGCAGCGCGCGGGCATTGTTTGGCAGGGTGTAATTAAGGTTGGTGCGGGTCCAATCGACCACAGGCATAAAGTTGTAGCACACATCGTAAACACCGGCGGCGCCGACGTTGCGGATCGACTCTTTATAGTTGTCGATATATTGCTGGAAATTTCCGGTGCGGGTTTTGATGTCGTTATGTAGCGGAATACTTTCGATAACCGCCCACTCAAGGCCGCTGGCCTCGATCAATTGTTTGCGCTCGATAATGTCGGCCATTGGCCAGACCGCACCGGTCGGAATATGGTGTAGGGAGGTCACAATGCCGGTCGCCCCTGCTTGGGCGATGTTTTGCAGGCTAACGGTATCTTTAGGGCCAAACCAGCGCCAGGTTTCTTTCATCTTATTACTCTCGGGATGTTTTTCGAAATTATGGGTGGGGTTGATATCACTAGTGTACAAGTTGAAATGTGCGCAGCCTAGAGCCTAAGCAGTTCCTTACACTGGCAAAACCTTTACAAATATGGGTTTTGGTTTATTTGCGCGGATTTATATGGTATAAAGCGCGCCTCTTTTTGGGATGAGTTCCACTTACCCATGAAGAAATCGTAGTTTTTAACTTAATTTACCAACGTCACACATATACCGACACGCAAAACCTGGGTGCCCAATGCTCGCTTCCGCGAACATGATGGTTGGTTAGCGGGGTGTATGGAGGCCTAACCCAGTAGGAATACTAAAATGCCACAAGTAAGCATGCGCGACATGTTGTCTGCCGGTGTCCACTTCGGTCACCAAACCCGTTACTGGAACCCAAAGATGGGTAAATACATCTTCGGTGCACGTAACAAGATTCATATTATCAACCTTGAGCACACCGTTCCTGCATTCAACGAAGCTTTGGCTTTGGTGCAGCAAATGGCTTCTCAAAAGAAAAAGATTTTGTTTGTTGGTACCAAGCGCGCTGCGCAAAAGACCATCAAAGAGCAAGCTGAGCGCGCTGGTCAGCCGTTCGTAAGTCACCGTTGGTTGGGCGGCATGCTCACTAACTACAAAACCATCCGTGCTTCTATCCGTCGCCTGTCTGACCTGACTGCTCAAAGCCAGGACGGTACTTTCTTGAAATTGACCAAGAAAGAAGCCCTGATGCGCAGCCGTGACATGGAGAAGCTGGAGCGTTCAATCGGTGGTATCAAAAACATCGCTGGTCTGCCAGATGCAATGTTTGTTATCGATGTTGATCACGAGCGCATTGCAATCCAGGAAGCTAACAAGCTTGGTATTCCTGTAATTGGTATCGTTGATACCAACAGCAATCCAGAAGGCGTTGATTATGTAATTCCAGGCAACGACGACGCCATCCGCGCGATCAAGTTGTATGTATCTGCTATCGCTGATGCATGTCTGGAAGGTGCTAAATCATCTTCTTCAGTTCCAAATAAAGATGAATACGTAGCTGCCGAAGGCGCTGCTGAGTAATCTCAAGTAGTAATCAAACGACCATAAAGCTCCAGTAGCCTGCGTGCAGGCACTGAGTTGTCGGAAGAGGGGGCTTGGCCCCCTTTTTTCAAATTGAATTCGAACATTTCTATAGAGGAAACAACCATGACAGCTGTTACTCCTGCATTGGTAAAAGAACTGCGCGACCGTACTGGTTTGGGCATGATGGAATGTAAAAAAGCGCTGGGCGAAGCCAATGGTGATGTTGATCTGGCGATCGAAAACCTGCGCAAAGTATCTGGCTTGAAAGCTGCTAAGAAAGAAGGCCGTACCGCTGCTGATGGCGTTGTTGCTGTTAAAGTTGCTCCGGACAACAGCTACGGTGTAATCGTTGAAGTTAACTCTGAGACTGACTTCGTTGCACGCGATGCTGGCTTCCTTGCTTTCGTAAATACCGTATTGGATAAAGCATTCACTACCAAGCAAACCGACGTAGCTGCTGTTATGGCTGGCGAGTTGGAAGCTGCTCGTGAAGCTCTGGTGCAAAAAATCGGTGAAAAAATCAGCGTTCGTCGCATCAGCTTGGTTGATGGCGGTGTAGTTGGTGGTTACTTGCACTTGAACAACCGCATTGCGGTATTGGTTCAATTGGAAGGCGGCAGCGAAGAAGTTGCTAAAGACGTTGCTATGCACGTTGCAGCAGTTAACCCACAAGTGGTTAGCTCTGACCAAATGCCAGCTGACTTGGTAGAGAAAGAAAAAGAAATCATCCGTGCTCAACCAGACATGGCTGGCAAACCAGCTGAGATCGTTGAGAAGATGATTGGTGGTCGTATCAGCAAGTTCCTTAAAGAAGCTAGCTTGGTTGATCAAGCATTCGTTAAGAATCCTGAGCAAACTGTTGCGCAATTCGCTAAAGCTGGCGGCGCTACCGTGAAAAACTTTGTGCGTCTTGAAGTGGGCGAGGGTATCGAAGTTGCAGTAGTAGACTTCGCTGCTGAAGTTGCTGCACAAGTTGCTGCTTCAAAAGCCTAATTAGCTCTCGCTAATCTGGTTGATAAAAACCCGCACAGGGTGACTTGTGCGGGTTTTTTATGGTTTTTAGATTGGCGGGGGAGGGTGGGTTTTGTCTGGTTTGGGTTCTGTATGTAGTCTTTCGCACATTGCCTGGGGTGAAAAAGAGGGATGGCGCCACCACCCGTCAGCCTTTTTTCTGTTACACTGCACCGATTTTTTCGACCCCTCAGTATGGGCGGGTATTCGCGGCTAACTCATTGTTTTGGAGAGCATTTATGTCCAGCCCCAGAGATAAAAAGTACAAGCGTATTTTATTGAAACTCAGCGGTGAGGAGCTGATGGGTACCGAAGGTTTCGGTATTGATCCCAAGGTTCTAGACAAGATGGCGTTGGAAATTGGTCAGTTGGTCGGTATAGGTGTTCAGGTTGGTTTGGTAATCGGTGGCGGTAACTTGTTCCGTGGTGCAGCGCTGAGTGCGGCGGGTTTGGATCGCGTAACTGGCGATCACATGGGCATGTTGGCCACTGTAATGAATGCTCTTGCGATGCGTGATGCTCTGGAGCGCTCCAATATTTCTTCTCGTGTTATGTCCGCTATTCCGATGAGCGGTGTGGTTGAGCACTATGATCGCCGCCGTGCAGTGCGTTTCTTGAATTCCGGTGAAGTGGTTATTTTCTCTGCCGGTACTGGCAACCCTTTCTTTACTACCGATTCTGCTGCTTGTTTGCGTGGTATTGAAGTCGATGCAGACATCGTCTTGAAAGCAACCAAGGTTGACGGTGTTTATTCGGCTGACCCGAAAAAAGATCCAACCGCAACCAAGTACGATCGTCTTTCTTACGATGAAGTCTTGGATAAAAAATTAGGCGTAATGGATTTGACTGCTATTTGTTTGTGCCGCGAGCATGACATGCCGGTACGCGTATTCCGGATGAATAAAACCGGTGCACTGCTGAATATCGTTGTGGGTAGCAACGAAGGTACTTTGATTGAAGAGGATAAATCATGATTAATGACATTAAAAAAGACGCTGAAGCGCGCATGAAAAAAGCAGTTGAAGTGCTTGGTCTTAACTTCAACAAAATTCGCACCGGTCGTGCACACCCGAGCTTGTTGGATGGCATTCTTGTCGATTACTACGGTACTCCAACACCATTAGCGCAAGTGGGGAATATTAATATCGAAGATGCGCGCACGCTGTCGATAAGCCCTTGGGAGCGCAATCTGGTTCCTGCGATTGAAAAAGCGATTATGAAATCTGATTTGGGTTTAAATCCATCAACCAACAACGGTTTGATTCGTATTCCATTGCCGATGTTGACTGAAGAAACACGTAAAAACTTTATCAAGCAAGCGCGTGCAGAAGCTGAAAACGGTCGCGTTGCGGTGCGCAATGTGCGTCGCGATGTATTGGGTGATGTAAAAGCATTGTTGAAAGATAAAGCAATCGGTGAAGATGATGATCGTCGTGCACAAGACGAAATTCAAAAAATCACTGACAAATATATTGCGGAAGTTGATAAAGCGCTCGCTGCAAAAGAAGTGGATTTGATGGCTGTTTAATCCGCATCATCTGATTGGATTTGGTTTGCGTTAACCAAATCCAATCCACTCACAGAAACACAATAACATCACTACAAAAAGTAAAACGGGCTATCGATTTGTCGATAACAACCCGCCGCCAGGAGAGTATGCGTGACTGACAATAGTCTTCGCCATGTAGCGATCATTATGGATGGCAATAATCGCTGGGCCAAGCAGCGCGGTATGGCGGGAGTTTCTGGCCATAAGGTTGGTGTTGAGCGTATTCGCGATGTGATGGCTGCCTGTCAGGAAGTGGGGGTGGAAGTGCTCACTGTTTTTGCTTTCAGTAGTGAGAACTGGCGCCGCCCGCCGCTGGAAGTTGAAGCGCTGATGTCGTTGTTTCTGCTTTACCTCAAAAATGAAGCCAAGGCGCTTAAGAAAAAAGATGTCGCTTTGCGCGTAATTGGTAATCGCGAACGTTTTAGTCCCTCTATTCAAAAATCTATCGCTGCCGCAGAAGAATTGACCCGCGGTGGGAAAACTACTTTGGTAATCGCCGCGGATTATGGTGGCCGTTGGGATATCGCCCAGGCTGCAAAAAAGATGGCGCAGCAGGTTGCGGCAGGTGAATTGGACCCTGCAACCATTACTGAAGATTCATTGCACGAGCACACATGCCTTGCTGATTTGCCGCCGCTGGATTTATTAATCCGCACGGGTGGCGAGGTGCGTATCAGCAACTTTTTATTGTGGCAATGCGCTTACGCTGAATTATTTTTCAGTGACAAACTCTGGCCTGATTTTGATGGCAACGAATTAAAAAAGGCTGCTAACAGTTTTCATGAGCGTCAGCGTCGTTTTGGGATGACGGGCGATCAAATTGATGCGGGAGCTCTCAATGCTTAAGCAGCGTGTTATTACCGCTCTGGTGCTTGCCGCAATTTTTCTGACGGCATTGTTTGGTTTGCCTGCAGGTTATTTCTCTTTCTTTATTGGTGCGGTGGTATTGATCGGCGCGTGGGAGTGGGCGAACTTGTCCGGGTTGCCCGCTGTGTGGCAGCGGCTCGCTTACTCTGTTGCGGTATTTGCATTGCTTGTTGGTGCTGCGCTCTATTTGGGTTTTGAAGGTGAGGCGAGCCCACGTCTCAATAATCTCGCTATTCGCGATTTATTAATTGTCGGCTGCAGCTGGTGGGCAGTGGCGCTGCTGTTGGTGCAGGGTTATCCCAGCAGTGCGGTGCTCTGGGGGCATAAGTTATTGCGCTTGTTGATGGGATTGCTGGTGTTGATCCCGACATGGGTTGCGTTAGTGTATGTCCGTCAGCAAGCTAATGGTGCCTGGTTGGTGCTGCTATTAATGCTGATTGTGGCGCTTGCCGATAGCGGTGGTTATTTTGCTGGTCGTCGTTTTGGCAAGCATAAGTTGGCGCCGGCGGTTAGTCCGGGCAAAACCTGGGAGGGTTTTGCTGGTGGATTTCTAGCAAATTGCTTGTTAGCGGTGATTTTGAGCCAAGCCTTGAATACCAGCCTGCTATTAATGTTGGTGTTGGTTGTCCCCACCAGTTTGATTTCAGTATTGGGCGATTTGCTTGAAAGTATGGTCAAGCGCCATGCCGGCGTGAAAGACAGTGGCAGCATTTTGCCCGGTCACGGTGGGATTCTGGATCGCGTTGATGGCATTACTGCCGGTGCGCCGGTTTTTGCGTTGGCGCTGCTTGCCAGTGGCGCGTTTGCAGCGGGTGCGGGTGTTTAATCTATGCCAAATGCCCCGCAAAAGATCACCATCCTTGGTGCGACTGGTTCAATTGGCGTTAGCACCCTTGATGTAATCGCGCGCCACCCCGACCGCTATCAGGTATTTGCGTTAAGCGCCGATCGCCGTTGGCAGGTTTTGGCGACCCAATGTTTGATTCACAAACCACGTTACGCTGTGCTTAATGACTCACTTGCTGCGGCTGAGTTGGAGCGCGAGCTGCGTCGACAAGGCTGTGCAACAGAAGTATTGCAAGGTGCTGAAGCTTTAGCTGCTGTTGCGGCGCATGATGAAGTCGATACGGTGATGGCGGCCATAGTAGGGGCCGTCGGCTTATTGCCAACTCTTGCCGCAGTCAAGGCGGGTAAGAAAGTATTGCTCGCTAATAAAGAGGCCTTGGTAATGGCGGGGGGCTTGTTTACCCGTGCAGTCGCTGAACATGGTGCCGTGTTGCTGCCCATCGACAGTGAGCACAACGCTATCTTCCAATGCCTGCCTAACCATCGCGCTGATTATCTCGCTGATGGCTTGAAGTCGAGCGGAGTGCGCAAAATTCTGCTGACTGCCTCTGGTGGCCCATTCCGTAATACCCCCATTGCCGATCTCTCTAACGTCACCCCCGAGCAGGCTTGCGCTCATCCCAATTGGAGCATGGGGCAAAAGATTTCGGTTGATTCAGCGACCATGCTGAATAAAGGTCTGGAGCTGATAGAAGCGTGCTGGCTGTTTAATACCCGCCCACAACAGGTTCAGGTTGTGATACATCCGCAGAGTGTCATTCACTCAATGGTCGAATATATTGATGGTTCGGTTCTGGCGCAGTTGGGGAATCCCGATATGCGCACGCCCATCGCTCATGCATTGGCATGGCCGGAGCGAATTGAATCGGGTGTCGCGAGCCTTGATTTGATCGCGACTGCCAGACTGGACTTTACTGCGCCGGATTATGAGCGCTTCCCATGCTTGCGCCTGGCGCAACAAGCGGCAGAGACGTCGGGCACTGCACCAGCGTTACTAAATGCAGCCAATGAAGTTGCCGTGGTGGCTTTTTTGAACCGTGCAATTCGCTTTGATCAGATAGCTGCAGTAATCGATCACGTGCTTTCATCTCTCCCATCTTGTGAACCCCAGAGTCTGGTGCATGTCCAAAGCGCCGATGCTGAGGCTCGCGCTATAGCTCAGCAATTTATTGCACGCTGGTGACTATTATCCTGAGGTTGTATCTATGGATTTAATCCAGACCGTTTTGTCTTTTCTGGTGGCATTGTTAATTCTGGTGTCTATCCATGAATTCGGTCATTTCTATGTTGCTCGCTTATGTGGTGTGAAGGTTCATCGCTTCTCTATTGGCTTTGGCAAGGTGCTGTGGTCGTGTCGCGATAAGCATGGTACTGAGTTCGCGCTTGCCGCCTTACCTTTGGGTGGCTATGTCAAAATGCTTGATGAGCGCGAGGGAGCTGTTCCAGTAGAGGAGCGCCATTTAGCGTTTAATACCAAAAGTGTCTGGCAGCGAATCGCAATTGTTGCTGCTGGCCCTGCCGCTAATTTCGTTTTAGCTATAGCGCTGTTTTGGGTGTTGTTGCTGCAAGGCCAGCGCGACCTGATTCCTCTTATCGATACTGTTGCTCCTGGCTCGATTGCCGCCCAAGCTGGCCTTGAAAAGGGACAGGAAATAGTAGCTGTTGATGGAGAGTTGACCCCGACTTGGCAGGCCCTTAACAAGGCGTTACTAAATCGTCTTGGGGAAACTGGCACTATACGTTTTAAGGTGGCGTACCCAGACTCTCATTTCCAATATGAATCTGATGCGCAGCTGGTTGATTGGTTGCGCGATTCAATTGATCCTGACCCGATTAAAGGATTGGGGATTGGCCTGCAATTACCAAAAATTCCTGCTATCGCGGGAGAGGTTGTTGCCGGTGGTGTGGCGGAAAAGGCAGGTTTGAAGGCTGGCGATAAAATTATCCAGGTCGATGATTTGGTAATTGAAGATTGGCGTACCTGGGTTGAATACGTGCGCAAACATCCCGGTGATTCGCTTCAAGTGAGTGTGGAGCGCGAAGGTCAAGTCTTGCCGTTTACGCTTACTCCTGAGGCTTCGGAAGAGGGGGGGCAGCGAATCGGGCGCATTGGGATAGCTGTCCAGGCCTACGAAATGCCTGAGGAAATGATTCGTTCCTATAGCTATTCTTTTGGCGGAGCCTTCCTTGCCGGGATCAATAAAACTTGGGAAACCTCGGGATTTGTTCTTTTATCAGTCAAAAAATTGATTCTTGGCGAAATTTCTACGAAAAACTTGAGTGGACCGATAACCATTGCTAAGGTGGCGGGCTCTTCGGCCGAGAGCGGTCTGAGGAGCTTTATTGGTTTTGTCGCCCTGTTGAGTGTCTTCCTGGCGGTCTTCAACCTTTTACCTATCCCGGTACTGGATGGCGGTCACTTATTTTATTACTTCATTGAAGTAATTAAGGGGAAACCGGTGTCCGACAGAGTGCAGATGCTGGGGTATCAGGTTGGACTTTTTCTGGTGATCAGCTTAAGTGTACTGGCGCTGTATAACGACATAATGCGGCTTTGATCTGGCAATCTCTTGTGCCGGGCTGCGACCAACATTCATTTATGATTAGAACAGATTCTATGAAGCGAGTTTTGATGCGAATTTTTGGCTGTTTTCTAGCGCTCTTCCTATCCGTTGCGGTACAGGCGCAAACTTTCCGTGTAAGTGATATTCGCGTGGAAGGATTGCAGCGCGTTTCTGCTGGTACGGTATTTAGTGCTATGCCGATCCGTGTTGGTGATGTTCTCACCCAAGCCGATATTCAAAACGCAACGCGCGAGTTGTTTAAGGTGGGTTACTTTTCCGATGTTGCTATCAAGCGCGATGGCGATGTTCTGGTATTGGTGATCAAAGAGCGCCCGGCCATTAACAAAATTGAGCTTAAGGGCAACAAGGCCATCAAAACCGAAAACCTGATGGACAGCCTCAAAGACAACAACTTGTCAGAAGGCCAAATTTTCCAGCGTGCAACCTTGGAGGGTATCACTCAGGCTCTGCAACGTGAATATGTAAACCAGGGGCGTTACGGCGCGAGCGTGAATATCGAAATTGAAGATATGCCACGTAACCAGGTGAAGGTTTTGGTAAACATTGATGAAGGTAGTCCTTCCCGTATTAAACAAATCAATATCGTTGGTAATCACTCTTATACAGAAGAAGAGTTGATCGATTTGTTTGAGCTGAAAACGACCGGCATGTGGTCGTGGATTTCCGGTAACGACAAATACAACAAAGAGAAAATGAAAGGAGATTTAGAGCGCCTTGAATCCTGGTATATGGATCGCGGCTATCTGAACTTCAAACTCGATTCATCACAAATTTCTTTAAGTCCGGATAAATCAAAAATTTTCGTCACCGTTAATATCACTGAAGGTGAGATTTATAAGGTGAGTGATATTGAACTGGCGGGTGATCCTGCTATTGACGAAGAAATTATTCGTCGCATGATTTTGATGCAAAAAGATCAGGTGTTCTCGCAGATATTGATGACTACGTCAGAAGAGTATGTAACCAAGCGTTTAGGTAATGAAGGTTATACGTTTGCCAAAGTAGAAGGTATGCCGGAGCGCAATGATGCAGATAAGACAGTAAAAATTACGTTCTTTATCGAGCCGGGCAAGCGTGCTTACGTAAATCGTATTAACTTCCGTGGCAATACTAAAACTGTCGACGAAGTATTGCGCCGTGAAATGCGTCAGATGGAGGGGGGCTCTGCTAACTCTGCACAAATCGAAAACTCCAAAGTTCGTTTGGAGCGTTTAGGCTTCTTTAAAGAAGTGAAAGTAGAGAACAAAGAAGTTCCTGGTACTTCAGATCAAATCGATGTTGAATACACCGTGGAAGAGCAGCCATCAGGAAGCATGGGCTTGCAAGTTGGTTATGCGCAATATTCCGGCTTATTATTCTCAGCGAGCATCCAGCAAAACAACTGGTTTGGTACTGGTAAGCAAGTAGGTTTTAGCTTCAGCCATAACCGCTACCAAACATCTTACAACTTTAACTACAACGACCCGTACTTCACTCCTGATGGTGTAAGTCGCGGTATGAGTTTGTACTACACCAAGAGTGACTATGGTTCATACAACATCACTCCATACAGCACAAACGTTTATGGTGGTAAGTTAAATTTTGGTTACCCAATTTCTGATATTGAGCGTATAGGCTTCGATATTGGTTTGCGTAGTTTGGAAGTTGAACCGACAGGTTATTCATCACAAGAAATTATCCGTACTCCATATTGGGATTCGAGTGTTGGTTATATTACCCAATCTGAAAACTATGCATTGAATCAGCAACTTGTTAATGGCATTGATTTCCCGAATGGAAGTTACGAGCGCAAAGTATTTACCGAAGATATGTTGGGCGAACTTGGTTTCCTTGATATCTACGGCGATACCTTTAACGATGCACAAGTAAGTATGTATTGGTTGCGTTCGACTTTGAACCGTGGTGTTTTAGCTAACCGTGGTGCTTCGCAGCAGCTTACTTTTGAGTTGTCGTTACCTGGCGGTGATTTGCAGTACTACAAATTCGACTATAACGGACAGATTTTCAAACCTTTGACCCGCTCTCTGACTTTACGTTTGCATACGCGGTTAGGTTATGCCGGTGCATACGGTGATTTGGACGAGTTGCCATTCTTCGAACATTATTATGCTGGTGGCTTCGGTTCAGTTCGTGGATTCGAGCGTAATACTCTTGGCCCACGCAGCTCTCCCCAGCGTAGTGCGGTTAGCACTCCCACTATTTGGGATGACTTAAATGGTGACGGGATTATTAGCGCAGGTGAAACTGGCGGTGCCGCTTATGTATTATGTGAAGATCCGGAAGCTGCTGGCGTTGGCGCTAACTCTCAAGGTTATCCGCGTATCTGTAATCCTGGTGAGTTAATCAGTGATTTAATCGTGGGCAGTACTTACACCAGCCGTACGCGCGGAGCTTTCGGTGGCAATGTATTAATTCAAGGTGGTGCGGAAATTTTATTCCCTCTACCGTTTATTAAAGATCAACGTTCCTTACAGACTACCTTCTTCTTTGATGCAGGTAATGTGTTTGATACAGATTGTGGTGCGACTCAAGTGAATTGTTACGGAGTCGATCTTAGTCGTATTAATACATCAGTTGGTTTTGGTTTAACGTGGATTTCCGGTTTTGGTCCGATGACTTTTAGTATTGCAGAGCCACTGCATGAAAATGAGGCGGATCGAACAGAAGTGTTCCAGTTCTCCTTGGGGCAAACCTTCTAACAATAATGTTTTAACTCATATTTAAAGAGGAATAGATTGTGACTGTTACACAAAAAATGTTTGCAGTAGTTGCATTGTCATTAATGTCTGCTGTCTCTTGGGCCCAGGGTAAGGTAGTAGTACTCGATCCTACTGGCGCAGTAATGGGTACTACTGCAGCAAAAGCTAAATTTGAAAAACTGCAAAAAAGTGCAGAATTTGCGGCAGCTAAAACCAAGCTGGATGGTTTGGCGGCCGACATTAAGGCATTGCAAGCTGAGTATCAGAAAAACAGTGCTGTGTGGAGCAAAGAGCAAGTTGCAGAAAAAGAAAAGAAACTGCAAAGCCTCGGACAAGATTATCAATTTCAGGGCAAAAAATTGCAGACTGAACAACAAGCATTGATGCAACAAATCATGCAAGAGCTTGGACCTAAAATGGAGGCTGCCGTTAAGCAACTCGTTGAGTCCGAAAAGATCACCATGATTATTGATGCAAAAGCAGTAATGATGTCAAAACCAGAAAACGATTTGACGCCAAAAGTTACAGAACTGCTCAACAAAGCCAAGTAAGCTCAGGTTTTTTTGCATAATGAAGCGTTCTTATCTGCTGTCAGAATTGGCACAACTGCTCGATGCTGAGCTACATGGCAATTCACAACAGGAAATAAGAGCGCTTGCTTCTATACAATCTGCTGATATTACTGATCTGACTTTTATCGCTAATCCAGCGTATAAAAAGCACTTGTCATCGACCAAAGCGGGCGCAGTATTGATTAATGCTACTCTCGCCGACGAGTTTCCAGGCAATAAGCTAATAGTCAAAAATCCCTACCTTGCCTATGCTCGTCTCTCAGCGCTATTTGAATTTCGTCGCGATACTCCTTTAGGTGTGCATCCAACTGCCGTTGTAGGGAGTGAGTCTATTCTTGGGAAAAACGTTTCTATCGGTGCGAATGCAGTAGTGGGTGAGGGCGTAACTTTGGGTGATGGTGTGATCATTGGGCCTGGCTGCTACGTTGGTAACGATAGTGTTATTGGCGAGCGCACCCAGCTGGCAGCTAATGTCAGTATTTATCATGGCATTACCATTGGTTCCGATTGCTTATTCCACAGCGGTTGTGTAATTGGAGCAGACGGTTTTGGTTTCGCTCCCAATGCTGGTAGCTGGATTAAAATCCATCAACTGGGAAGCGTACAAATTGGTAGTAGGGTGGAGATTGGTTCGTGTGCCTGTATAGATCGAGGTGCATTGGATGATACGGTTATTGATGATGGTGTAATTATCGATAATCTGGTTCAAATAGCCCACAATGTTCGCATTGGGCGAAATACAGCGATAGCGGCACATACAGCCATCGCTGGCAGTACTACAATTGGAGCTGGTTGTACTATCGCCGGGGCAGTGGGTATTGCCGGACATTTGGTCTTAGCTGATAACGTGCATATCACTGCTATGTCTTTGGTGTCGGCGTCTATTTCTGAACCGGGCTCCTATTCGTCTGGGACAGCAATATCGCCGACGAAAGATTGGCGTAAAAACGCAGCACGTTTTCGCCAATTAGATGCATTAGCTACACGTTTAATAAAACTTGAACGCACTTATGGTGCGGAATAAATTTTCATTGATTGCTTGGGGTTTGTACCATGATGGACGTTAACGAAATTCGCGAATATCTTCCGCATCGCTATCCATTTTTGTTGGTGGATCGTGTTGTGGAATTGATTGAGGGCGAGTCAATTATTGCGTACAAAAATATTACCGTTAACGAAGAAGTGTTTAATGGTCACTTTCCCCAGAGTCCTGTATTTCCCGGTGTAATGATTATTGAAGCTATGGCGCAAGCTTCAGGGATTTTGGGCTTTAAAACCATGAACAAAAAACCACAGGATGGTTCTATTTATCTCTTTGCGGGGGTAGATGATGTTCGTTTCAAGCGTCAGGTTATTCCGGGTGATCGCTTGCAATTGGAGTCTCGTGTTATTTCTGAGAAACGTGGTATTTGGAAATTTGAATGTAAAGCCAGTGTTGATGGTGTGTTGGCAGCATCTGCCACTATTCTCTGCGCTGATCGCAAAGTTTAATTCGCACTAGCCTTAAATTAGCGAGAAATTATTTTGATAGATCCCACTGCAATTGTTCATCCTAATGCCAAGCTTGCGGCGGATGTGAAAGTCGGTCCATGGACAATTATTGGACCCGATGTCGAGATCGGTGAAGGAACCGTTATTGCGTCGCACGTTGTATTGAAAGGTCCGACTGTTATCGGTAAGCACAATCAGATCTACCAATTTTCAACTGTTGGTGAAGATACCCCTGACCTGAAATACAAAGGTGAGCCAACGCGGCTTGTGATTGGTGATCATAATATTATTCGCGAAGGTGTAACTATCCATCGTGGTACGGTTCAAGATCGTGCAGAGACTACTATTGGTGATCATAATTTGTTGATGGCTTATGTACATGTGGGACATGACAGCGTAATTGGTAACCACTGCATTCTGGTGAATAATGTGGCGCTGGCAGGTCATGTCCATATTGGTGACTGGGCAATTCTCAGCGGATTCACCTTGGTTCATCAATTTTGCAAAATCGGCGCCCACAGTTTTTCTGGAATGGGAACCGCGATTGGTAAGGATGTCCCCGCGTACGTAATGGTCAATGGTAGTCCGGCAGAAGCAAAAAATATCAATGTGGAAGGCCTGCGTCGCAGAGGTTTTACTAAAGAAGATATTAATGTGCTGACTAAGGCCTATAAAACAATTTATCGTCGTGGCCTCACCTTGGATGAAGCATTAATCGAATTGCAACCACAGTCAGCAGATTGCCCGCCATTACAGGTATTAATTGATTCTTTAAACACATCTACACGCGGAATAGTTCGTTAATTATTCGTTCGATCCACTGTGCGATTTCTCCGCACAGGTCTCTCACTAAAAATGCAATAACAACCGGAGGGCTGAGTGTCTGATCACATACATATAGGTATTGTTGTCGGAGAAGCCTCCGGAGATATTCTCGGCGCAGCCTTGATGCAAGAGCTGCGCAAACACTTTCCAAACGCAGAATTTTCCGGGATTGGTGGGCCACGTATGCTGGCGCAGGGTTTTCATTCCTATTTTCCACAAGACCGTTTGGCCGTGATGGGGTTGATTGAACCTTTAAAACGACTCCCGGAGTTATTGCGGATACGTAAATTTTTACGCGAACACTTTATTGCCAATCCACCCTCAGTATTTATTGGCGTTGACTCGCCTGACTTTACTATTCCTTTGGAAGCATCCCTTAAAGAAAAAGGAATTAAAACCGTTCATTACGTCAGCCCCTCCGTATGGGCTTGGAGACAAAAACGGATTTTTAAAATTGCAAAAGCAGTAGATTTAATGCTCACACTATTGCCATTTGAGGCGAAGTTTTATCATGAGCACAATGTACCTGTGGAGTTTGTTGGTCATCATCTCGCGGATGAAATTCCACTTGCGGTAGACAAGCTTGCCGCGCGCAAAATATTAGGTTTGCCAGAAGAAGGTCGTATAGTCGCTTTGTTGCCGGGTAGCCGCGCAAGTGAAGTTGAACGCATGGGCGAATTATTCATGCGCACAGCTGTGCACTGTCTGGAACAAGATCCAAGCCTGCAATTTATCATTCCAGCGGCTAGCCCTGATCGCTACCGCCAGCTGCATATAGAATTAAATGATTTTGTGGATTTTCCGATTGAATTGATTAATGGCCATTCCCACGACGCTATAGCAGCGGCGGATGTGGTGTTACTTGCATCGGGAACTGTAGCCTTAGAGGCATTGTTGCTGAAAAAGCCAATGGTTGTTGCTTATATTGTGGCACCTATTAGCTACAGAATTTTATCCTGGTTAGTGAAAACTCCGTGGCTTGCGCTTCCCAATCTGCTCGCACAAAAAACACTTGTGCCTGAGTTGATCCAGCATAAAGCTACACCAGAAGCACTTTGTGCTGAAGTGATGAATTATTTTGAAAATCCCGATGAAGCATCAGCATTGAGCGAAACCTTCATGCAAATGCACGTTGAATTAAAGCGTGACGCTAGCGCACGTGCTGCAGAGGCTGTAGCTCGATTAATCCACAAAAACTAATGTTAGTAGGTGCTTCTGTGTTTGAACCATTTGTCAGTGTTTATCAAGGGGTATTTTTTGCTGGTTGTGATGAGGTAGGGCGAGGCCCCTTAGCTGGCGACGTGGTCGCTGCCGCAGTTATTCTCGATCCTGAAAATCCGATTTTGGGTTTGGATGACTCCAAAAAGCTTACTGAGAAAAAACGCGAGCAATTGTTTGGCGAAATCCAATTGAAAGCAAAAAGTTGGTACATCGCACGTGCGTCAGTGGCGGAGATCGATAGCATCAATATTTTACAAGCCAGTTTATTGGCAATGACTCGCGCAGTACAAGGCCTGCATATTCAGCCGGAGCATGTGTTGGTTGATGGCAATAAATTGCCAAAATGGAAATACACGTCAGAGGCCGTTGTGAAAGGTGATAGTCGGGTCGCAGCGATTAGCGCTGCCTCAATCCTCGCAAAAGTCACGCGTGATCGTGAAATGATTGAGTTGGATAAAGTGTATCCAGGTTATGGCTTTGCTGATCATAAAGGCTATCCGACCAAGGTGCATATGGATGCACTGGATAGATTGGGAATCACACCAATACACCGTACATCCTACGCACCTGTGCGAGCCAAGATCGAACAAATCGCGCTGTTTTAATTTACATCATCTTAAGAAATTATTATGCCTGCTGCTAATTTTGTGCACCTGCGTCTGCATACCGAATTCTCGCTGAGCGATAGCTTGGTGAGAATTAAGTCGTTGGTTAAACGTGTGGCAGAATTAAATATGCCTGCCTGTGCGATCACGGATCAAACGAATTTTTACGGCCTGATAAAATTTTACAAGGCTGCACAAGGTGCGGGTGTAAAACCTATAGCTGGTAGTGATTTTTGGATTGCAAGTAACGACAGTGAAGGTAAGCCTACTCTCATCACTTTATTGGCGATGAATGACAAGGGTTATAAAAATATTATTGAGCTAATCTCGCGCGGCTGGCGACAAGGGCAGCAGCAGGGCGCAGCTTACATTCAGCGCGAATGGATTTGTGAGCACAGTGAAGGTGTTATTGCATTGTCTGGCGGAAAACTGGGTGATGTGGGTATGGCTTTGCTGGGCGGCAGAACACCGCAAGCTGCTGAGTTATTGCAAGAGTGGATGCGCGATTTCCCTGATCGTTTTTATCTGGAGTTGCAGCGCACTGGCAGGGAGAACGATGAAAATCATTTGCACGCGGCAGTCGATTTAGCATCACAATTACATTGTCCGGTAGTGGCAACCAATGACGTGCGCTTTTTAAAAGCGAGCGAATTTGAAGTGCATGAGGCGCGGGTTTGTATCGGTGAAGGGCGCACACTTGATGACCCTCGTCGTGAGCGCCGTTACAGCGATCAACAATATTTACGCTCAGCGGAAGAGATGGCTGAGTTGTTTAGCGATATTCCTGAAGCAATTGCCAATACAGTTGAAATTGCCAAACGCTGCACCATCAATATTCAGATGGGTAAATATTTTTTGCCTGAATATCCGGTTCCCGAAGGTCTTACCGAAGCCGAATTTTTTCGCAAAATCTCCCATGAAGGTTTGGAGTTGCGACTTGAGCGAATTCTGGATAAGTCTGCCGCGAATTACACTGAGCGCCGCAAAGAATACGAAGATCGCTTGAATTTTGAATTGGATATTATTAACCAGATGGGATTCCCTGGTTATTTCCTTATCGTAATGGACTTTATCCAGTGGGCCAAGGATCACGACATTCCTGTAGGCCCGGGGCGGGGATCGGGTGCGGGTTCGCTGGTTGCTTATTCGCTAAAAATTACCGACCTTGATCCACTTGAATACGACTTGCTGTTTGAGCGTTTCTTGAATCCTGAACGTGTTTCCATGCCCGATTTCGATATCGATTTCTGCATGGACAATCGCGATAAAGTTATTTCCTACGTTGCGGATAACTACGGCCGCGATGCGGTTAGCCAGATCATCACTTTCGGTACCATGGCTGCAAAAGCGGTAGTGCGCGATGTGGCGCGAGTGCAAGGGAAATCTTACGGCCTCGCCGATAAACTTTCCAAAATGATTCCTCCCACACCGGGGATGACACTTGCGCAAGCACTACAAGAGGAACCACAGCTCAAAGAATTTATTGAGATAGATGGTGATGCTGGTGAAATCTGGGAGATGGCGGTACAGCTTGAAGGCCTAACGCGTAACGTTGGAAAGCATGCCGGTGGTGTAGTAATTGCGCCAACCAAATTAACTGACTTCTCGCCATTGTATTGCGATGAAACGGGCAGTGGCCTCGTCACTCAATTTGATAAAGGTGACGTAGAAGAAGCGGGCTTGGTGAAGTTCGACTTCCTTGGTTTGCGCACGCTCACGATTATCGATTGGGCGCGCATTATGATTGATAAACAGCGCGTTAAAAAAGGCGAAGCCCCACTCGATATCAGTGCAATTCCACTTGATGATTCAAAAACATTTGGTTTGTTGAAACGCGCAGAAACAACAGCGGTATTCCAGTTGGAATCCCGCGGCATGAAAGATCTGATTAAGCGCTTACAACCAGACAATATTGAAGACCTGATTGCATTGGTGGCACTTTTTCGTCCCGGTCCGTTGGAGTCGGGCATGGTGGATGACTTTATCAACCGTAAGCACGGTCGCGCGCAAGTCGCCTATCCCGATGCAAAATTTCAACATCACACATTAAAACCAGTGTTAGAACCTACCTACGGTGTAATTGTTTACCAGGAACAGGTAATGCAAATTGCGCAGGTACTGGCGGGTTACACCTTGGGCGGCGCGGACATGTTGCGCCGTGCGATGGGTAAGAAAAAACCGGAAGAAATGGCAAAGCAGCGCTCGGTATTTGAAGAGGGCGCAAAAAACCAGGGTGTTGATCCTGAGCTAGCGATTAAAATTTTCGATCTGGTGGAAAAATTTGCGGGTTACGGCTTTAACAAATCCCACTCCGCGGCTTACGCCATTGTTTCTTATCAAACTGCTTGGCTAAAAGCACATTATCCTGCGCATTTTATGGCGGCAACCATGTCATCGGACATGGATAAAACCGATAAGGTAGTTACCTTTATCGAAGAATGTCGCACGATGAAATTAAAGTTGTTACCGCCCGATGTTAACTCCGGTGAATTTCATTTTACGGTTGATGATGCAGGCCGAATTATTTACGGATTGGGCGCGATTAAAGGCTTGGGTGAAGGGCCAGTTGAATCGATTATTGCTGCGCGCAGTGAAGGCGGTCCGTTTAAAGATTTATTCGATTTCTGCGCGCGCGTTGATTCACGCAAAGTAAATAAGCGTGCAATGGAAGCCATTATCCGCTCAGGTGCAGCCGATAATTTGGGGCCAACATTCAATACACCACAACACAATATTGATCACGATCGCGCGGTGATGTTTGCTGCCATGAGTGAGGCGGTAAAAACGGCTGAGCAAGCAACGGCAAATACTAATGCAGGCATGATGGATTTATTTGGTTCTGTGATTGCAAGCGATGATTCGAGCGCAGATGTGTACAGCGATTTCCGTCGTGTTCGCACCTGGACAATGAAAGAGCGCTTGAACTCTGAGAAAGAGACGCTTGGTTTATATCTCACCGGTCACCCGATTGATGAATATGAAAGTGAGTTAACACATTTGGTTAGTTCGCGCATTGCCAACCTGAAGCCGGACAAGGGCACCCAGACAATTTCTGGCCTGGTAATTTCCCAGCGCGTAGTGCGAACCAAGCGCGGCGACAATATGGCAATTTTGACTATTGATGATCGCACTGGACGCATGGATATCACCTTGTTTGCCGAGACCTTCAATAATTCGCGCGATGTATTATCGAAAGATGGCTTGTTGGTGATCAGCGGCCAAGTGCGCTACGACGACTTTAGCGGCATGTTAAAAATGAGTGCCGATAACATCCGCCTGCTGGCTGATGTGCGGCAGGAAAAGGTGCGCGAACTCTGGCTTGAGTTGGAGTCGGGTGCTTTACCCGCGAGTTTTTCACGGGAGCTGGGTGAAATGCTTGATCCTTATCGTCAATCGCCCCAGCAAGATGCTCGTTGTGCCATAGTCGTCGATTACCTGCGTAGCGACTCCCGCGCCCAGTTGCGCTTTGGTAGCGATTGGAATATTCGTCCGGAAGACGAATTGTTGCAGCGTTTGCGCGACAATTACGGCAGTAGCAAGGTTAAGTTGGTCTATTGATGAGTAGGGTGAAAGCCGTCATTTTGCCTCTTGTCAACGGGCAAATCAGGCGGCATATACCCTCATTTTCACTGGAAAAGATCGACTAAACCGCCTATTTCGCGTAAGGTAGCGACCCAATTGTGCCTCCTGCTATTTTGGCTAAAATGTCGCCGAAAGCCAGACTGTTGCACTCACCCTACAAGTCAAAATGGTAGTTTCCTACCCGGATCAAGAGCTAGCTATGAATCTGAATTATCTGGATTTTGAACAGCCCATCGCCGAACTCGAAGGCAAGATTGAAGAATTACAACTGGTTGGCAATAGTTCCGATGTGAACCTTGCCGATGAAGTCGCCAAGTTGCGCGAAAAAAGCACCAAGCTGACCGAAACTATTTACTCCAAGCTGACTGCTTGGGATATCGTAAAAGTTGCCCGTCATCCGTTGCGCCCTTACACCTCGGATTACATTTCGCGCATCTTCACTGAATTTGATGAGCTGCACGGCGACCGTCACTTTGGTGACGACCATGCAATTATTGGTGGTGTAGCGCGTTTGGATGGCAAGCCGGTAATGGTTATTGGCGAAGAGAAAGGCCGCACTGTTCATGAAAAAGTGATGCGCAACTTCGGTATGCCGCGCCCTGAAGGCTATCGCAAAGCCTTGCGTTTGATGGAAATGGCTGAGCGGTTCAAGCTGCCAGTCCTGACTTTGATCGACACTCCCGGTGCATATCCTGGTATCGACTCGGAAGAGCGTGGGATCTCTGAATCTATCGCACAAAATCTCGCCGTGATGTCGCGTTTGCGCACCCCGATTATTTGTACCGTAATTGGTGAAGGTTCGTCCGGCGGCGCTTTGGCGATTGGTGTAGGCGATCATTTGAACATGTTGCAATACTCCACTTATTTCGTTATTTCTCCTGAAGGTTGCGCCAATATTATTTGGAAGACTGTTGCCAAAGCGCCAGAGGCTGCGCAGGCGATGGGTGTTACTTCTAAAATTTTGCAAGAGTTGGGAATTGTTGATGAAACCATTCCTGAGCCATTGGGTGGTGCCCATCGCAATACCGATGAAATGGCGAGAAAGTTACAAGAGCGTTTGGTTGCACAGGTTGATCGCCTGAGCAAAGAGCCGATTGATGCTCTGCTGGAGCGCCGCTACCAGCGCTTGATGAGCTACGGTAATTAAATACGAATAGCATAAAAAAACCGCTGATGAAAATCAGCGGTTTTTTTATGCCTGCGAGTTGTGCATATTAATCGCGATTAAAGATGCTGTCGGAAATATCCCGGAAAATACTGCGGCGACGAGGTTTTTGTCCGCTTTGGACTGCATCGCGTATTTGCTGTTGCGGAATATCTTGCGCCAAGCGAAAGCCAATGGATTTGCGCGATTTGCTTGCCGTAAATGCTATCTGTGAATAAGCGGTAATTGATTCGACATTACTGACAAATGACCCGCCGCGCACCGCGCGTTTTAAACAACTTTGCCTTGCAACTTTATCGGCACAATCATTAATCCATTCGGCAATATTTCCCGCAGTATCGTGAATGCCAAAATCGTTGGGCGGAAAACTACCCACCACACGTGTTTCATTATTTAAAAAACTTCCCCACAAGGATTTACAACCGTAACGGCAGTTTGCCCGCTCGGGTGCGTCATCTTTATTATTGCCCCACCAATAGCTGCCAGTAGTATTGCCGCGTGCGGCATATTCCCATTCGGCGGCAGTGGGCAGGCGATAATTTTTCCCGGTAGTTTTACTCAGCCAGTTAGCGTAGGCAATTGCATCATCCCAGCTGATATTAATAACTGGGCGTTCACCGCGTCCCCAACCCATGTCATCAGGTAAGGCGCGATTGGTTGCCAACGCAAAAAAATCGTATTCATTGAAGGTAATTTCGTAGCGACTAATCAAAAAATCACTTTCGATACTAACCGGCTTGGTTGTATTCTCGTCGGTACTGTTGGCGTTTCCCATTAAAAAATTACCGCCAGCTAATTGCACCATCTCCGGAAGAGGTAATTGAGCTTGGTCAGTTATTTGCACCGCCTTTTGCAAAGCGACATCCAGGATCTGGTTTTTTTCATTTAACCTGATCCATTTGGTTTTGGTTGTATAACCCGGGTGGCTAACTTCAATGTGATAAGCTCCGGACGGAAGCATTATTCCCGGTGCGTATTTTTCTTTAATGTTGAGAATGCGGATGCGCGCACTTGCAGGTGAGGGCGTTACGGTGAATGCCAGTGGTGATTCTTCTTCTGTAGTACTCGTATCCTTAGCTGGCGTCTTTTTATTCCCCATCAAAGTTTCCCAGCGCGATGCTGTATCTGCATTCGATTCGGGAGGCACAATATTATTGGCGATAATGAAAATAAATAGCACGACTATTGAGCTGTAAACCCAGTAACGCTTGTGGCGGTTGTCAGCAAAAATCTCGTGGTTGGATGTATTGCTTGATGCGTCGTTATCAATTAACGGTGCAGACGCTATGCGTGTTGCGATGAGAGTGTGCTGTGAAGCAGGAGCAGAAATGATTGGTTGCTCTTTGGCTTTCGTGTTGAATTTATTCTTTGCTGTTTTGTAATGTCTGGACAACTTGTGAGTGAGTAAGCTTGCGTCTTGTTTAAGCAGAAGCCCTAACGTTTTTAGCCACTGTAGCGATGATGTCTTTCCGGGCGCTCCTCCTAGCAAAAGTGAATTGCCATCGAGTAATTGCAATTCTGTTATTAATTCTTTTGCGCTTTGAAAACGTTGTTCCGGTTTTTTGGCGAGCAATTTATCCAGCACAGGTTGCAGGAAAAATAAATTCGATGGCAACTTAGGCGCTTGTTCATGAATATGCTTTATCCCTAATGCGAGTGAGCTATCGGCATGAAAGGGTTTTTGACCGGTGAGCATTTCAAATAAGACTACACCGAGGCTGTATAAGTCTGCACGGCCATCGCTTTGCTCACCTTTTGCTTGTTCGGGACTCATATAGTTGGGCGTGCCGACTATAGTTCCGACCTGCGTCATATTCACTTTCGATTTGATCGTTCGTGCTATACCAAAATCGGTAAGCACTGGTGAATCATCTTCGCGAAACAGAATATTTTCCGGTTTGATATCACGATGCACATAGCCTTTGCTATGCGCCCACTCCAACGCTGCTGCAATTCCAAGAGTCACTTTGAGTGCGCTCTCGATGTTGATGCCTTTGCGAATTTTTTCTTCCAATGATCCCTTGGGCAAAAACTCCATTGAGATGTAATTTAATTCTTCGTGCCGACCTATGTCGTAGATAGGAATAATATTGGGGTGGGATAACTGCCCGACGATATTAGCTTCGCGTTGGAAACGCTGATGGAATTCCGGGTCTTTATCAAGGGCGGGTTTCATCACCTTCAATGCAACTGTACGCCCGACACTGTGTTGTGTCGCAAGATAAACAGTCGCCATACCGCCGCTGTTAATCTTTTTGATGATGGTGTAGCCAGGAATTTGCATCTTAATCAGTAAGTCATATTTTTTCGGGTAAGCGGGAAGATGATCGTAGGATTGATTTTAACGGAGATTGCTGAATATAAACTGGCTGGGTTGCACAAATCCTTTTGTGCTGCATTCATTTTTTCTCGCGGTGTCTATTTGCTGGCGAGTTAAACTAACACTTGCTTCGAGTGTTAACGGTTTTTCGGGCTGCCGGGTTTACCAAGCGGTTTTTTTCCGGCAGGGCGATTATTGCTGTGCTGCGGTTTACTGGTTTTGCTACCAGTGAGTTCTTTTTTCGCAGATGATCCTGCTGGCTTGGTTGCTGTCTTGCTAGCAGTCGTTTGCGCATTGAATTTTTTTGCGCTTTCAAACTTATCACCAAAGGCTTTTGCTGCAGGTTTACTCGCAGTGCTGGTCGTCTGATTATTGCCGGACTTGCTAGTGAATTTACCTGAACCGGGTTTGCCAGTCGGTTTGCCACCGCGCGCATTGGGGTTGTGTCCTCGTCCGCTAGGGCGTACATCTGCTTTCTCATCCGGGATCAACGCGGAAGCGCTGTTGCCGATTAAGTGTGGCTTGCGCATGCTGCGCAGCGCTTCACGGATAATCGGCCAGTTAGCTGGATCGTGATAACGCAGTAACGCTTTTTGCAAACGACGCTGCTCTAATCCACGCGGAATATTAATCTTGCCACTCTTGTAGGTAAGTTTTTTCAGCGGATTGCGCTCACTCACATACATCGCAGTCGCGAGCGACATGGGCGATGGATAAAAGGTTTGTACCTGATCCACTTCAAAATTATTTTTCTTTAGCCAGAGCGCAAGGTTGAGCATATCCTCATCGCGCGTGCCGGGGTGAGCGGCGATAAAATACGGAATTAAAAATTGTTCCTTGCCTGCTTCTTTCGAGAACTTGTCGAACATACGTTTGAAGTCGTAGTAGCTCGTCATCTTGGGCTTCATCATCTGCGCGAGCACATTATCTTCGGTGTGCTCAGGCGCGATTTTTAAATAACCGCCAACGTGATGCGTGACTAGCTCTTTTACATATTCGGGATCGCGCACGGCTAAGTCATAACGCAAACCTGATGCAATTGAAATCCGGTTTACACCTTTAACTTTGCGCGCAGCGCGATACAAATTCGTTGTATGTTTATGATCGGTAGTCAGGTTTTTGCAAATTGTCGGATGTACGCACGATAAGCGACGGCATTTACTTAGCGTCGGCATATCTTTGCAGGTGAGGCGATACATATTCGCCGTCGGGCCGCCCAAATCAGAAATGTGTCCGGTAAAGCCCGGTACTTTTTCGCGGATATCTTCAATTTCTTTCAGAATTGATTCTTGCGAACGGCTTTGAATAATGCGCCCTTCATGTTCGGTGATTGAACAGAATGTGCAGCCGCCAAAACAGCCGCGCATGATATTCACTGACGTTTTAATCATGTCGTACGCGGGAATTTTTTGTTTGCCGTAAACCGGATGTGGCACGCGCGCGTAAGGCAAATCAAATACACCATCGAGTTCATCGGTTTCCAACGGAATCGGTGGTGGGTTGATCCAAACTTCGCGGTTCTCATGTTTCTGGATCATCGGGCGCGCGTTATACGGATTCGCTTCCTGATGCAAAACCCGCGAGGCGTGTGCATACAAAATCGGATCTTTGCGCACTTTATCGAACGACGGTAAACGCACGTAGACTTTTTCGTTATCAACCAGATCGCTCCGATTTTGCAGTGGCATAGGAATAATGCGAATCGGTTGTGGCTCATTAGGATCGAGCACTTTTTCGCTTTCGATTCCCTGTGCAGGGCAGCCTTGCGTTTTTAATTGATCTGCGGCTTCCGGATTTAATGCAGCAATTTGCTCGGCCATTTTGTCCGGATCGAGCTGGCGTAAACCAATCTGCGAATTGTTGATGTCAGCTTGCGCTGCATCCACAACGGATTTTGAATTGTGTTGATACTCGTAAGGGTTTGGCAGCTTATCGATATTGCCCGGCCAATCGATGCGGGTTGAATCGATTTCCGTCCAGCCAGCAGGCGCTTCTTTTTTGATAACCACTGTGCCGCGAATGCTGGTCATTTCTTTAATGCTTTTTCCTGCCGCCAGCGAATGCGCAATTTCGGCGATGGCGCGCTCGGCGTTGCCGTACAGCAAAATGTCAGCGGTCGCATCGATCAATACCGAACGACGAACTTCATTGCTCCAGTAATCGTATTGCGCAATACGGCGCAAACTGGCCTCGATTCCGCCAAGCACAATCGGCACGTCTTTGTAAGCTTCTTTGCAGCGCTGGCTGTACACAGTCACGGCGCGGTCGGGGCGTTTACCACCTTGGCCGCCGGGAGTGTAGGCGTCGTCCGAGCGCATACGCAGGTCGGCGGTGTAGCGGTTGATCATGGAATCCATGTTGCCCGCACTTACACCAAAAAACAGGTTGGGCTTGCCCAGTGCTTTAAACGGCTCTGCGCTTTTCCAATCGGGCTGGGCAATGATACCCACACGAAAGCCCAGTGATTCCATAAAGCGGCCAATCACCGCCATACCGAAGCTAGGGTGATCCACATAGGCGTCGCCACACACGATGATGATGTCGCAGCTATCCCAACCCAATTTATCCATTTCCTGCCGGCTCATAGGCAGGAAAGGCGCGGGCTTATAGGTCTTCGCCTGCGCGTGGATGTTGGGTTTTGTATAGGAAAACAGGTGTTTGGCGGTGTTGCTCATGCTTGGGTACTGCGCTGGGTAAGAATCAGGCGGCTATTGTCCCAGAAATAGGGGAATGGCAGTAGGCTTTTTTGGGAAATAGCCGCTCGGATTCGTATCGATCTATTGCTGTGAGAACAATCGTGCCAGCGGAATGCTCACTCGCCCGAAGTCCCAAAACTCCTCGACATTGGAATTGATCATAACGGCCACGGCCATATTCTGCGCTGGAATCACCATCAGCCAGCATTGTGAGCCGCGCGATACGCCGCCGTGATTGGTATTGTAGAGTTTTCCTTGTTCGTCTTCGTAATCGGCCCAGCGCCAGCCGAGCGCATAATTATTCTCATTGATGCTGCCATCTTTTAGTGTTTGTGGTTGCCAGAATAACTCGCGAGTGGTTGGCAGGATAAAATCATCATCTAGCCAGGCTGAACCGAGCTTTACCAAGTCGGATGGAGTAGAGATGAAACCTCCGCCCGCGAGGCGGTGGCTCAAGTCAACCGTTTGCCAGCGGCGAAAATTTGGGTAGCGACCATCGTCATTCCAATAAAAATCAGCGAGCCTGCTGCTCCCGTTGGCTTCGTGTTCTGCATCGGTCGCCTTCATATTGAGGGGAGCAAAAATTTCCCTGTGCATCGTTTTCAGATAAGTATCGCCTGCTACCGCTTCCAGAATTGCGCTGAGTAATACTGTGTTAAAGGTGGCGTAGTGAAACTGACTACCTGGCTCAAATAGCAGGTCGCTGCCGTCAAACACCTCTAGTGATTTCTCTACCGATATGTAGCGTTTTTTCAGCGCTGCTAAATGATAAAAGCCCCACCAGTCGCCAGTGTTGTCGATGTAATCGGGTATGCCGCTGGTGTGTGAGGCGAGTTGCCGGGGTGTGAGTTTGCCCCAGCTTTCGTTAGGTAAATTCGCGTGATAGTTCGCGATGGGGTTATCCAAATCGATTCTTCCTGCCTGAACCATTTTAGCGAGCAGTGTTGCTGTTAATGCTTTGGCGGTGCTGCCGGTGCGGAATTGGGTATCTGCAGTTGCCGGTATTTTCTGCTCGATATTGGCCCAGCCTACTGCTCCTGCCCAAACGATCTGTCCATCGATAGCGACTGCTGCCGAAATCGCGGGAGCATGGATATTGGTTTTATGTTGCGTGAGCAAATCCAATGCTGCTTGCGATTGTGGGTGAGCTGCGAAATTCGTCGATTGGGGTGTCGATTCCGGCAAGACAAAATCGGTCGGAAAAAACATAGGGACTTTGCCTTCATAGGCGAAGTATTGGTAGATCGGCCAACTAAACCAAATAAATATAGCGAGAACGCCCGTCGTGATTATTGTTTTGCGAAGCATAGATACACACCTTGTGAGTTGTTTTTAGAACTGGCACAAAGTGGCTAAAACGCGGGTGAAAATCTTATCGAATTCAAAAAAAGCTGATCATTTTTGAAAATGCGCAGCTGTTTTTATGAAACTTATAGTGTTTGAGTGAATTTCATCCTTGTTTGCTGCTGCGGTATGCAGTTGGTGTTTCACCGGTGATATCTTTAAATGCACGATTAAACGGCGCAATTGAACCGTAACCCAAATCAAGCGCTATGGATAACACGGGCAAATCGGATTCTGTGAGGCGTTTACGTGCTTCGGCGACGCGGTAATGATGAAGGAATGCAGCAAAATTGGTGTAGCCCAGATGTTGGTTGATGAGTTTGCGCAAATGATGTTCGGGGCAATGTAATTGTTGTGCGAGCTGTGTAATCGATAACTCCGATTGCAGGTAACCTTGTTCGGCGATGAAATCTTGCAACCGTGCATAAAGTGCGGACCCTGCTGGATTCGCATTCTGTGGCTCGGGATTTTCTGCTGTTAATGAATGAGTGGGTTGCAGGGTAAATGCTGTTTGGTGATTAAAAATCATCAATACCGTTGCGGAGCTGATCACCAGGCACAAGATGGATGTAATCAGCATAAATACATGATTGCGATTCAAACCACTATTGCTCAACTCAACAAGCGCCAGTACCACAAAATACAGTGCTAGCAGTGACACTAACCACGCCCGTGCATGACGCCGCTGCTCAATTAAATCGTCACTCCAGCTGCGCAGCACTGATACGATCAAATGCAGCATCAGGACTAGTCCCACCAAATGATTGAGATCGTGATAAGGACCAAAACCATCCAATACCAGAAAATAATAGCAGTGCCAGAGTGCGAGCAAACCTACAGCGAGCTTACTCCAGCTCGGCCAATGTGAGTTCCGAAAATTGTCATCAAACAGATGCAGGCCATACCACCAAATAAAAAAGGGCGTTGCATCCGTCAGCACTAGCAAGATATTGCGGGTCAGCCCTTCAGGGCGTGGAGAAAAGGGAGCGGTAAGCAACAGGAAGGCAGCAAAACAAATAGGAAGTACGATGGGTGCAATACGCTCAATAGCCGCTAATTTTTGCCCTCGGGATTGCTGCAGAAATAAAATGGCCAGCAAAAATAGCTGGCCGATGCAGGCGTAGCGAATAAAAAAATCAATCGAGGTAAGCATGCTGTCCTTTAGTGCTTATTGTGGCGCTTATGATGATGCTTATTATTGTATGCGCCGCAGTGTATTGATTATTTTGCTTGCTGTTGCAGCAGCGCCTCGTATCCACCTTCATTCACTGCATTTTTAAAACCCATGGCTTGCAGGGTTTGTTGGGCGATACCCGAGCGGTTGCCGGAGCGACAGTAAAGGTGGATGGTCGCATCTTTGTCGGTAGTAACTTCGCTGATGCGCGCAGCGATTTCCTCGTAGGGAATATGGGCGGCACCTTCAAGATGACCAGCGTTAAATTCGTCGGCGGTGCGGACATCAATCCAAATTTCGTTTGCGTGGGCGAGGGTGGACATGATCAACAATAAACCTGTAATGAGTAAGTAATTTAGGCTGCGCAGCATAGCAATCTCCCGTTGAGGTATTCCAGTTTTATAACGTTTATAGCCATCAGAAACAACTACGCCCGCAATGCGGGCGTAGTTGGAGGGGCGTTGGATTTTGGCTCTGGAGCGATTAAGCGCTCGCCAATAATCTGTCGTATTTGCGGCTGAGCATATCGTAGAACTGTTCACGCACTTGCACGATGGTGTTTTTCAGTGCGGTAATTTGCTCCAGCGAAATATCTTTGCGGCCGATGTAAACCTGCTTGCGGTAAACGGCAATCTTGGCGCCGTACAAACGCAGGCTGCGCTCCAGATTCTTCTCACCCAGCATCAACAATTTGGCTTCTGCTTCGGCCAGCTTCTTAAATTCGGCTACCAACTCGGTATTTACCGCATCCAGCTCGATACGGCGCGCCTGCGGCCAGCGGTCGCCGAATTGGATCGACTCCACCACCAGTGACGAATATTTGGCGAAAATGTGGGTAACGGTTCCCACCTGGGTGGATACCTCTTCCAGAATCTGCAGGCGGCGGTTGTCGCGCGCGCTGGTGCCCGGCTGGTTATTCCCTTTGCGCAGCACAATCCACGCAGTAACGGCGGCAATCAAGGCGCCCAAGCCAATTTTCAGGGAAGTGTCAGTTAGTTGTAGAAAAAGCTCGTTATCCATTTGGTAATGCCCCTCTGTCAGAAAAACGGCGGTTTAAATGCGTTGACAGGGGTTTTGCAAAAAATAGGCCAGTGATTGACCTGCGGTGAGGGTAGATGTGTGCCGGTATGCAGTTCAAGACCATCTGAGACATGGATGTCGAAGATGAGCCTCCATGGATGGATTTACGGCGGGTCTTGAACTGCATACCGGCATACATCGGATTAACGCAGAGGTTTAAGCAGTGGCTCCAACCCATTCAAGCGAATTTCATACATCAGCCCAAGCAATTGGCCGAGCTTGCCTTTAGGAAAGCCTTCGCGGCCCATCCACATAAGATAATGTTCGGGGATATCGGCAATTACATGGCCGGCATATTTGCCGTAAGGCATGGGAGTAGTGACCAGCTCTTTTAGCAGCTGCGGATCAAAGGGGAATTCGTCCATGATCAGCCGCCCGCCAACTTCACGGTGAAGCCGCGTTTTTCCAGCTCGGCCTTGAGTTTGTCGCGTTGGTCGCCCTGGATTTCAATCACGCCATCTTTCAACGAGCCACCGACACCGCAGGTAACTTTCAAGGCTTTGGCGAGGTCTTTTAATTTGGCTTCATCGAGCGGGACACCGGTAACTGTGGTCACACCCTTGCCATTGCGCCCAGCGGTCTCGCGGCGGATGCGGACTATGCCATCACCCTGCGGGATGCTCGCAACGGGTTTTTCTTCTTTCACCCGACCGGTTTCGGTGGAATAAACGAGGCGGGAGTTTTTGTCTTTGCTCATGGTGGCAGCTCACAGGAAACAAGCTGCCAATTCTAACCTCGGGCACTGGTAGAATGCGCGCAACTTTTTTCGACAATCTTTCACAGCAGTGAATTTACGGGATCGAACTATGACAGTGAATGGCCAATGGGCGCCGCAATGGCAACCGCTTATCGATGCATTCGCCGCTAATTTCGCGCAGGGTGAGGAGGGCGCGGGTATTGCGCTGGTTCATCGCGGTGAATTGGTGGTGAATGCATGGGCGGGTCAGCGCAGTAATAAGTTGGCTGGGCTTGAACGCGTTGATTGGAGTGAAGACACACTGGTCAATATTTTTTCGGCCGGCAAAGGTATGGTCGCGCTGTGTGTTTTGCAGTTAGTGGCTGCAGGAAAATTGCATCTGGATGAACCAGTCGCGGCTATCTGGCCGGAGTTTGCACAGGCTGACAAAGAAGCAATCACGCTGCGCCAATTGCTGTGTCATCGCGCCGGTATGTCGGCATTTCACCAGCATATTGCGAATGAGCAGATTTTTGACTGGGCGGCGATTACGCAAGCGGCAGCGGCGGAATCTCCCTGGTGGGAGCCGGGCACCGCGCAAGGTTATTCTCCATTTATGTTTGGTTGGATTCTCGGTGAGCTGGTCAAGCGCGCGAGCGGCAGCAATAGTTTTAACGAGTATTTCCAAGCGCATGTGGCCCAGCCGTTGGGAGTGAATTGTCACTTTGGTGTGCCTGATAATTTGCTGGATGCAATTGCTGATACCGGCCCGCTAAAACGTCCGTTGGGTGCTGCTGCCAGTTCAACCGGAGCCGATAGCATCGCGCTGGGGAAATTAATGAAAGCCGATCCGCGTGGCGTCACCAATCGTGCGTTTTCCAATCCCATTAGTTTGATGACCGCCACTAATTCCCATGAATGGCGCCAGGCGCAAATCCCGGCGGCCGGTGCCCATGCAGATGCGCGCGCGTTAGCGACTGTCTATGGCGAACTGGCAAAGGTGGATACAGATTTATTAGCGGCGTCCGCGCTGCCATTGTGCTGGCAAGAACAAACCTTTACCGATGATCGCACTCTCGGACTGCCTTTGCGGATTAGTCACGGATTTATGTTGTCGCAGCACGATCGCGCTGATTGTCGCTACGGTCGCGGTGCGCGCGGGTTTGGCCATCCAGGCGCGGGCGGCTGCCTTGGTTTTGCCGATCCCGACCATCAATTGGGTTTTGGTTACGTGACCCATCGAATGGGGCAGGGCTTATTGATCGACGAGCGTGCTGTGCGTTTGATCGATGCGGCTTATACCGTCCTTAAATAAAAAAGGTGAGCAGGAAAATGTCTGACATTGAAGAACAATTAATTGATGTACAAACCCGCGTTGCCTATCAGGAAGATACGCTGGCGCAATTAAATGATGTGATTACGAAGCAGGACGCCGAGATAGTTCAGCTGAAACAGCAAGTACGTTTGCTGGCCCAACGGTTGGATGAATTGGCGCGCGATCCGGCGCAAGGTGGGGATACAGAAATCACCAATGAACGACCGCCGCATTATTGACGGAGGTAGTTGGCTGATTTTTTATCGAGCTGGCCGGCCATTTTTTTGACGTCTTTGCCCCACAAATTGGCGCATCAATTACCATTAAACAGAATAACACCTGCCAAAGTGCGTATTCAGGCGCAGCTGAAAAATTCTTGTCTACACTGTGAGCTTGATAAGTCTTTTTTGGTATGGGGCTACTTTTCACTATGCAGCACTCCAGTTCAACGAGTGGAACGACAAGCCAATTGTCGGGTGAACTCGCTATCGAAAGCGCGTTGGGTGCGTCCAACATTGCGTCTTGGAACATGGATGTTTTAACCGGAGAGATGAATATCTCTGCGGAGCTATTTGAATTTTTGGCTGACCCTGCTCCTGAATTATCATCCCTTTCTGATTTGATGGCGTTGTTACCAAACGCCGATAAATACCTTTTTCTCCAATCGTTTAATTCCGATCATCTGGATCAAGACACTGACCGGTTGCGTTCATGCGATGTGCGTTTGGTTGGCCTGACGGGCGAACCGCGTGTGCGTTTTGTCGGGCGTTTGCAAGCGGGAGCCGATAAATCTGTTCGTCGTTTCGAAGGTATGGTGATCAGTGTGCGCCACTGGTTGGCAAACACCAGCGATGAGCACGCGCTGCAATTTTTATCCGGCCTGTTTGCCGAAAATCCGATCCCGAGTGTGATCACGGATAAACACGGCATCATTCTGCATATGAATCAGTCGATGGAACGTTTGTTCCATTTAACCCATCGCCAGGCAGAGAGCGCGGCAGGCTTTTATTCAGTGCTGCGCGATAAGCGCGCCAGTTCAGATCCGGAATTAGGGGCTGTGCTACGTGCTGTGTATGATCGTGGGGAAATTCAAACTATTGAGATGAATTACTCGCTGGGTAATATTCATCGCAGCCGTTTTATTTGCGATAAGAATTTATATTTCCGCGCAAGTTTTTTGCCGATCCGCGACCGGCAGGGCAACACTGAACGGGTGTTGATTCAACTGCAGGATTTGTCGCGTGAGAAAAGTGCGCGCGATGCGTTGCAAGAAAGCGAGGCGAGTTACAAAGCGTTTATCACCAATAGCTCGGAGGCCATTTGGTGTTACGACATGCTGCCTGCTGTGCCGGTGCAGTTGGAGTTGGAAGAGCAAGTCAAAAAAATTGCCCGCAGTGCGCGCCTGGTTGAAGCAAACAAAGTCCTGTTAAATATGCTGGGTGCCGACTCGCTGGACGACATATTGGGCATGGGGCTAATGGAAAGCGGCTCAACCAATTATGTGTTCGATATCCATTATTTTATCAATAACAATTACGAAATGATCGACCACGATATAGTGCGACAGGATCATCGCGGCAAAAATTATTATTTCCAGATTTGCTGTACCGGCATAGTGGAAGATGGCTATCTAAAACGTGTGTGGGGCACCACCAAAGATATTACCGCACGCAAACGCTACGAAGAAAAGCTCCGCTACCAATCATTCCATGATTCACTAACGGCATTGCCCAATCGCGAGAAATTATATCTTGATATGGAAACCTGCTTTGAGCAGCGCAGTGCTGATCAAATCAGTGCGCTGTTATTAATTGATCTGGATCGTTTTAAAGAAATTAACGATACCCTTGGTCACAACGTGGGTGATCATTTATTGCAATTGATCGGCCCGCGACTGGCGAATGAAATGTCTGAAGTGCCTGGTACGGTGGCGCGTTTAGGTGGCGATGAATTTGCGGTGTTTTTGCCGCGCATCCGCAGTACGCATCAAGCGGTGGTGTTTGGGCATCGGCTGTTGGATGCGCTCGCACAAGAATTTGATCTGGATGGTTTTACTACACAAATTTCCGCGAGTATCGGGATTGCGATATCACCACAGCAAGCGCAGGATCATCACGCGCTGATGCGCTATGCCGATATTGCCATGTACCACGCAAAAGGGCAGATGTTGGGCTTATCGATTTACAGCCCTGAATATGATCCGCACTCCACTAAACGACTCGCAATTGTGAGTGAGTTGGGGCGTGCGATTCGCGAAAACCAATTGTGTTTGTATTACCAACCCAAAGTATTGCTGAACGAAAAACGCTGTTACGGTTTTGAGGCGTTAATCCGTTGGATTCATCCCGAGTTAGGTTTTGTTCCGCCCGGTGATTTTATTCCTATCGCCGAATTAACCAGTTTGATTCACCAGCTCACTGCCTGGGTATTGGAAAAAGCAATTGAGCAGTGTCGTCGCTGGCAAGACCAAGGTATGTCTTTGAGTATTGCGGTGAATTTATCAGCGCGTAATTTGATGGATGACAATATCACCAAATTGGTGGAGCGATTGCTGACCAAATACCAATTGCCTGCATCGCGACTCGAACTGGAAATTACTGAAAGTTCGATCATGACTGATCCAACGCGCGCGTTGCGTAATCTCGATGCGCTGCACGCATTGGGGGTGCATTTGGCGATTGATGATTTCGGTACGGGGTATTCGTCGCTGGCGTATCTCAAGCGCTTGCCAGTGCAAACCTTGAAGATTGATAACTCGTTTGTGCGCAATATGCTGGAAGATCTGCAGGACGAGTTGATTGTCAATTCCACCATCCATCTTGCGCACAATTTGGGTTTAACTGTGGTAGCCGAAGGCGTAGAAAACGAAGCCTTGCTCGCGCGCTTGAGTGAAATGCGGTGCGATGAGGCGCAGGGATATTTTATTGGTCGGCCGATGGCGGTGATTAATGCGGATGAGTGGATTGTTGAATCCGGGTGGATCAAGCAGACATCTTGATGATGGCCGCTCCTTAACGATTAGAAACCTTCGTTGCGCATTTGTGCTTCTACATATTTCAAACGCTCTTCAATCAAGGCGGTGCGATAAGCGTTATTCTTGGTGAGTTTTAATGCGTTGCGTAACTGGATTTGTGCGCGGTCATAAATACCGTTCAAAATAAAATATTCAGCGCGCGCTTCATGTACACCGAGAATATTTCCTGCCAAACCATTCACTTCTGCAAGCAAATACCACACGTAATCATCGTTGCTGCGTTTGCGCGAATAGCGCTCCAAAATGTCGGCGCATTGTTGGTAAATTCCCGCCTTCATCAAGGCTTCTGCATGACGGATGATCAATGGATAGTTATCCGGATTCGCTTTTAATTGTGTTTCCAGAATCTCCAGGCCAGCTTTATAACGCTCTGCAGAGATTTCAATATCGGCGCGCATGATTTGGTAAGTGATGCGCTCAGGTTCTTTTTCCAGCAGTGGGGCGAGGGCATCGCGGGCGGCATCAAATTGGCTCGCTTCAGATAATGCCATTGCCCAACCGTAGCGGCTGGCATCGGGATTACTGCTGTCCTTGTCCAGCTCGCTTTTGAACATTCTGGCGGCGATCTGGGGTGTTTCCTCCGCTTCTACCCGTACGCGGGTGCGCATCAGTTGGAATTCCATATCGTCTGCCGCAGGTACTCGTGGGTATTGCTGGGCGCGGTTGCGGGCGTCAGCCACACGAGTTTCACTCACAGGGTGGGTAAGCAGGTATTCCGGCGGGCGGCGGTTCAGGCGATTCGCGCGAACCATTTCCTCAAACATATCGGCCGCGGCATGGGGGTCGAGTCCTGCTTGAACCATGGTCTGCATACCGATCCGGTCGGCTTCTTGTTCGTTTTGACGGCTGAATGCCAAAGACGCTTGCTGGGCGGCGGCCTGGGTTCCCATAATCGCGGCCATACCTGCATCACTATTACTATTGGCGGCCAATACCAGACCGGCGAGCATACCGGCGAGCATCGGCATCATCATTTTCTTCTGCTGTTCCAACCGGCGCGCATAGTGGCGCTGGCTCAAGTGGCCCATTTCGTGGGCGAGAACGGCGGCCAGTTGGTTCTCGGTTTTGGCGTACATCAGTAGGCCGGTATGTACCCCGATGATGTTTCCGGGTACCGCAAACGCGTTAAGCGTGTTATTTTCGACGACAACCAGATCCACCCGCTTTTCATCCAATTGGCTGTAGGGTATTAATTGGCCAAACAGGTTTTCCAAATAGCTGATGATCAACGGGTCGGATGATGTTGGAACCTGGCTGCGATAGGCTCTTAGCCAGCGCTGACCGAGGATCTTCTCTTGCACCGGTGAAATCATGATCGAACTGGTATCCCCAAGATTGGGCAATTCCACCTCTGCATGACTGCTGTAAGGGTTGGCGATAAGGCCGCCGAGGAGCAGTAGCACTAATCCGGCAGGCGCCAGCAGGCGCTGGGTCAAGGTTGAAATACAGCGATGAAAAGACATGGACACGGTACTGATTGACTCCTGCGGGATCGCGCTCGAATTTGCCTGTTGGGCAAAAAAATAGGGCGTAACTCTAGCCTTTTTGATGCTTAAAGACTAGGTTAGCAACCTTTTAAGACCATAAGCCTTATATCCGGTTCGATCAGTACCCGAATATATCCGCTTGATGGATTGCCAGAGTGTCTGGATTTACACAGCCAGTGCTTTTATGAGTGATTGCTTTGTGAGCAGCGGCCATGCCATCGCCTTACAATGCGTGCCTTTCGATATTGGTACCAAACCTTGAGTGAAACTATCGATTGTTTTACCTATCCCGTCAGCCGTGAACTGGATGCGCGCGGCTTGCGCTGCCCAATGCCATTGCTGAAAGCCAAACAGGCTTTGCGCGATTTGGCCGCGGGGCAGGTGTTACGGGTTTTGGCTACGGATGCCGGTTCAGTGCGCGATTTCCAGGCCTACGCAACATTGAGCGGGCAGGAATTGATGGCGTTTGCCGAGCAGGATGCCGTTTATTGTTATTTGCTTAAAAAGTCAGCGACCTGAAAGGGGCGCGGCTGGAAATTGATCAATCAAGGTTTCCCGTTATGGAAATGTTGATATCCAAGTGAGTTTGTTATGGTGAAATTGTGTTACAGAATGAATTTGGCTTCGAGTACATCCTGGCTGTTGGCGCTGGTGTGTTTGCTGTCCAATCAATCTCTGTTTGCACAAAGCACCAATGTTGTCAGCAATACCAATTCTTTATTTGATGCGACCCTTCCGCTTAACACGGCTATCAGTGTTATCAAAAGCGAAAACGACAAGCGCAGCTACCGCTACCTTATATTAGATAACCAACTGCGCGTTTTATTGATATCAGATCCGGTCACTGAAAAATCAGCTGCAGCGCTGGATGTAAATGTTGGTGCAAACCAAAATCCTGCCGATCGCTTGGGGCTTGCTCACTTTCTGGAGCACATGCTGTTTTTGGGTACAAAAAAATATCCCCATGCCGGTGAGTATCAGGAATTTATCTCACAGCACGGCGGCAGCTTTAATGCCTACACCGCAGCAGAAAATACCAACTACTTTTTTGAGATTGACAATAACCAACTTGATGCTGCGTTGGATCGGTTTTCCCAATTTTTTGTTGCCCCTTTATTTACTGCTGAATATGTTGATCGCGAGCGCAATGCGGTGCATTCCGAATATCTCGCCAAGCTGAAAGATGATTCGCGCCGCGAGTGGGAGGTTTATCGTGAGTTGATGAATCCGGCCCATCCCAGTGCTAAATTTTCGGTAGGGAATTTAACCACTTTAGCTGATCATGATAGCCATTCTATTCGCGATGATATGGTTGCGTTCTACGAGCAGCACTATTCATCACATTTGATGAATTTAGTGGTGTTGGGGCGCGATAACCTGGACGTACTTGAAGCTAGTGTGCGTACACGTTTTAGTGCTGTGCCCAAACGCGACATTAGTATTAGTAATAAATATCCACCGTTATTTGCGGGTGATCGTTTACCGGCCAGCCTCGAAATAAAACCTGAAAAAGAGTTGCGCCAACTAACCTTCAATTTTCCGATCCCTGATCCTGATCAGTTTTACGACAAAAAACCGTTTGCCTATATTGCTAACCTGCTGGGGCATGAGGCGGAAGGGAGTTTGTTGTCGTTATTGAAACGATTGGGCTGGGCGGATGCCGTGTATGCCGACACCAATTTACAAAGCCGTGGTGATGCGGTATTCCGTTTGACGATCAAGCTGACCCCGCAGGGTGTACGAGCACGCGATCAAATTGTTTCGCTGGTGTTTTATTGTATCGAACAAGTACAAGAGCGTGGTCTCGCGGCTTGGCGCTATACCGAGCTGCAACAATTGGGCGATATGAGTTTCCGTTTTCAGGAAAAGCGTGCGCCGATGCAAACCGTCAGTGCATTGGCTGAGTCGATGAAAACCTATCTTCCGCATGACATTTTGCGTGGTGATTATCTTTATTCCGCTTACGATGAAAGATTAATCAAAAAAAGTTTGTCTTATTTAAACAGTAAAAACTTGCTGTTGGTGTTGACTGCACCCGATGTAAAACCTTATCGCGTATCGCCACTTTATTCAGCTCCCTACAGCGTTCGAACTGGAGTCTCCGGCATACTGGAATTAAAGCCTGCTGTGCGTAAGGAGCTATTCCTGCCTGAGAAAAATTTGTTCATTCCCAAGCGGCTGATTGTCAAGTCGGGTTCCATGCTGGAAGATCCTGCGTCGATAGGTGGTAAACCGCAGCTGCTGACACAAAATAAAAATATGCGTGTATGGTTCGCGCAGGATCAAAAATTTGCCCAACCGCGTGCGCTGATTAATTTGCGTATCAAGTCTCCGCTGATTTCTGCCAATGCAGATGGCGCAGCACAAGCGCAGCTTTTTGCGGCCTTGCTAACTGACCAATTGAATGAGTTTGCGTACCCGGCGCGCCTTGCGGGCATTGATTACAATGCAATTGCCAATACTCGTGGATACGACATTAATATCTTTGGCTACTCCAGTCGCCAGGGGTTATTGATGAACAAAATTATGGAAGCGATGCGCCTCGGCAAATATAAAGAAGAGCGCTTTAAGCTTATCAAAGACGATTTATTACGCACTTGGCGTAACCAGAATAAAGACCTGCCTTATCAGGTTTTGGCAAAACAAGTGCCGGTGCTACAGTCTGAACCTGCATGGAGTAAAGCGCAGTTAATTGCAGCTCTTGAAAACAAAACTTTCGAGCAGTTTTCCCAATTTACGAATCGCCAGTTGATCGATGCCAAAATGGACGCGCTTTTTTACGGCAACTATTTCCGTGCAGAAGCGTTGAAATTATCAGTGTTGGTTGAGCATGAATTGCTGAGCCGTCAGGCTGGACGCGATCTGCCGCCGGTAAAATTATTGCTGTTGCCTAAGGGATCAGAAAAACCTTGGCTGTATTCGCATCCATTGGAGCATAGCGACAATATTGTTGAATTACTTGTCCAGAGTCCATCGTTGTCAATAGATGATACTGCTCACATGATGTTAGTGCGACAAACATTGCAGCCGGCTTTCTACAATCATTTACGCACAGAAAAACAATTGGGTTACGTAGTTGCTGCTGTAGCCGCGCCCATATTGAATCTCGAAGGTAGTTTGTTAGTGGTGCAATCGCCAACCACATCAGAAGAAAAGATTATTCGCGAGATTGATTTATTTTTGGATGAGCAGCATTTAGAGCTGGGCGAAGATTTTTTAATCAATCAACAATCATTAATTAGAAAATTGCGCGAACCTGCGCGCTCCTTGCAAGAGCAGGGCGAACGCTATTGGAATGCGATTACTAATTACGATGAAAGTTTTTCTCGCCGCCTTGATCTTGCAGAAGCAGTTTCGCGCATTACACCGGAATCGCTCGATAAATATTATCGCGCAGTATTTATGGATAAAAATCGCCGCCTATGGCTGACTTCCGATTCGATGCAAGCTCGTGAAAACTTTTTCCAAGTGCAAGACTTATCGATCCATAAACAACAAATGCAAAGCATCGCACAACCCTGATTTTGGTTTGTATTTGAGCAATATAGACCTTTGGTAGGATCGATCTCCCGCTTATGCTTTTTTTTGGTGCGGTAAAAAGGAAAATTATCATTATTTTTACTGTTTACTGCTTGGTGAATCCCAAAACTTTGGGTAATAATGCCAGCCCTGTTGCGAACCGGTTTTTTTAATAGCTTGATTCTATTTAAAACCTTGGGTTCTGCAATTTGTGCACTAAAGTTGTGCCCCTCCGGAGTGTTACCAAATAGGGTAGGGCTGGTAAAAAATTCCCACTTATGCAAGAATTCGGGGATTTTTTACACAAGTAAAAGGAATATTCCTCCTGTAACTCCATGAAAGTTCTGCACATTTTTTATTAAATGAGCGAATTTTGTGCGAAGCCCAGATCCAAATTCCTGTATTAGATACTACTGCTACGTGATGTGCGCATGTGCGCATAGCTGAGGAGATTTGAATGCTACAAGATATTGATGCCATTGAAACAAAAGAGTGGCTGGACGCCCTTAAGTCAGTTGTTCGTCACGCAGGTAAAGACCGCGCTGCTGAGTTATTGAAGTCTTTGTCTGAATCCGCTGTTAACCATGGCATTGAACAGCCTTCATCTATCCAGACTCCTTACCGCAATACCATTCCCGTAGAAAAAGAAATCAAGTCTCCCGGTGACAACGCCCTGGAGCGCAAAATTCGCTCAATTATCCGTTGGAATGCCATGGCAATGGTCATGAAAGCCAACGATAACGATGAAGGCCTTGGTGGCCATATCGCCTCATTTGCATCATCTGCAACCTTATACGATGTAGGTTTTAACCATTTTTTCCGCGGTAACGATGGCGACACGCCTGGCGACCTGATTTATTTCCAAGGTCACGTTTCTCCCGGTATGTATGCCCGCTCTTATGTTGAGGGCCGTTTAAGCGAAGCCCATTTGGATAATTTCCGTCGCGAAGTGAATGGCGGTGGTTTGTCTTCTTACCCACACCCATGGTTGATGCCAGACTACTGGCAGTTCCCAACCGTATCTATGGGCTTGGGCCCAATTAAGTCTATCTATCAAGCGCGTTTTAACCGTTATATGGAAGCGCGTGGTTTGATCCCGAAAACGGATCGCAAGGTATGGGCATTCCTTGGTGACGGTGAGTGTGATGAGCCGGAAAGCTTGGGCGCAATTTCTCTCGCAACCCGTGAGAAGTTGGACAATCTGATTTTTGTAATCAACTGTAACCTGCAGCGTCTGGACGGTCCGGTGCGCGGCAACAGCAAAATCGTACAAGAGTTGGAAGGCGTCTTCCGCGGTGCTGGCTGGAACGTAATTAAAGTTCTATGGGGTCGTGGTTGGGACGAGCTGCTGGCTAAAGATAAAACCGGCTTGCTGCAAAAGCGTATGGATGAAGTAGTTGATGGCGAGATGCAAAACTACAAAGCTAACGGCGGCGCTTACACCCGTGAACACTTCTTCGGTAAATATCCGGAGTTGCTGGAGCTGGTTAAAGATATGTCTGATGACGACATTATGGGCTTGGCTCGTGGTGGTCATGACGCGCACAAGGTATACAACGCTTACCATCAAGCCGTTAATACCAAAGGTAAACCAACTGTTATTCTGGCCCAAACCGTTAAAGGTTACGGCATGGGTACTGGTCAAGCGGTTAACAAAACCCACTCATTGAAAGAGTTGGATGTTAATAGCTTGAAAGCTTTCCGCGACCGTTTTGAATTGCCAATCAGCGATGAAGATCTGCCGAAGCTGCCGTACTACCGTCCGGCAGAAGACAGTCCTGAAATGCAATACATGAAATCGCGCCGTAAAGAGCTGAAAGGCTTTGTCCCATCGCGCGATCCAAGTTTCGATCCACTGTTGGTGCCAGCACTGGATGCATTTGCGGCGCAATTGAAGAGCACTGGTGAGCGTGAAATCTCCACCACTATGAGCTTTGTGCGTATCTTGTCTTCGCTGGTAAAAGACAAACAAATCGGCAAGCAAATCGTACCGATTGTTCCAGATGAAGCGCGTACCTTCGGCATGGAAGGTATGTTCAAAACCGTCGGTATCTACTCATCCGAAGGTCAAAAATATACTCCGCATGATGCGGGTCAAATGATGTCTTACCATGAATCTGCCACTGGCCAGATTTTGGAGGAGGGCATTAACGAAGCAGGTTCTATGGCTTCATGGATTGCTGCGGCGACTGCGTACAGCAACTACAAAAAGCCAATGATTCCGTTCTACATTTACTACTCCATGTTTGGTTTCCAACGTATTGGCGACTTGGCGTGGGCTGCGGGTGATTCGCAAGCGCGTGGCTTCCTGTTGGGTGCTACTGCTGGCCGTACTACCCTGAATGGCGAAGGTTTACAGCATCAGGATGGCCACAGCCATGTATTTGCCAATACCATCCCGAACTGCCGTTCTTATGATCCGACTTATGCACATGAGCTGGCCGTTATTATTCAGGACGGTATTAAGCGCATGTATCACGACAATGAAAATGTGTTCTATTACATTTCATTGATGAACGAAAACTACCAGCATCCTGACTTACCAGAAGGCTCGGAAGAAGGAATCATTAAAGGTATTTATCAATTGGAAAAAGGTGCTGGCAAAGCCAAGAACCGCGTTCAATTGATGGGGGCTGGAACAATCCTGCGCGAAGTACGTTTTGCTGCAGAAATCCTGCGCAAAGACTTCGATGTTGAAGCAGATGTGTGGAGTGTGACCAGTGTGAACGAATTGACCCGCGATGGTCAGCGCGCTACTCGCTGGAACATGCTGAACCCGACTGCTGCACCGCGTAAGCCCTATATTACCCAGGTATTGGAAGGCGCCGAAGGCCCATTCATTATCTCCACTGACAATTTGAAAACCTATTCCGAACAGTTGCGCGCTTATATTCCAGGCGATTACACAGTGTTGGGAACAGAAGGTTTCGGTCGCAGTGACACCCGTACCCAATTGCGTCATTTCTTCGAAGTGAACCGTTATTTCGTGGTAATTGCAGCACTCAAATCTTTGGCAGACCAAGGCAAGATTAAAGCCGATGTGGTAGCCAAGGCCATCAAGAAGTTTGGTATTGATCCGGAAAAAGCGGATCCAATGAGCGTATAAAACCGTCGCCCTCCCACAAAGAGGGCGACGTTGTTTGTATCCGTCCAAAACATTTATCAAATGTAGAAACAATTGAATTAGCGAGGAACGACTACAGTGGCAATTCAAACTATTAAAGTGCCTGATATTGGCGGCGCAGAAGGCGTTGAAGTTATCGAGATCTCTGTAAAAGTGGGCGATGTGATCGCCGAAGGGGATTCAATTGTCGTGCTTGAAACCGACAAGGCTTCAATGGAAATCCCGGCCGATATAGCAGGCAAGGTTGTCGCTATCAAAGTAAATTTGGGTGATAAGGTTTCTCAAGACAGTTTATTGCTGGAAGTAGAAGCAGAAGGTGGTGCGGCTCCTGCACCAGAAGCTGCTGCTCCTGTTGCAGCTGCTCCAGCAGCCGCAGCGCCGGCACCTGTTGCAGCAACGACTGCCGCAGCGGAAGTACAAATGGTTGTACCGGATATCGGCGGCGCAGAAGGCGTTGAAGTTATCGAGATTTCGGTAAAAGTAGGCGATGAAGTTGCCGCTGGCGATTCATTGATCGTGCTTGAAACTGACAAAGCATCAATGGAAATCCCTGCCGAAGCAGCGGGTAAAATTGTTAGTCTCGCAGTAAAAGTGGGCGATAAGCTTTCCCAAGGTTCAGTGATTGGTGTGTTGGCCACTAGCGGTGGTGCACCTGTTGCTGCGCCTGCAGCCACCCCTGCAAAAGCAGAACCTTCTCCAGCAGCAGCTCCTGTGCCAAAAGTTGAAGCACCAAAAGCAGCACCTGCGCCAGCAGCTGAAGTTGCGCAAACTGGTGATGTGTACGCAGGTCCAGCGGTGCGCAAACTTGCCCGTCAACTCGGTGTTGATATGGGCAAAGTATCTGGCACCGGCCCACGTGGTCGTTTGTTGAAAGATGACGTTCGCGGTTACGTGAAGCCAATCGTTCAAGCTGCACAATCTGGCGCAGCGGTGGGCGGTGCAGGTATTCCTCGCGTACCGGCAGTAGATTTTGCCAAGTTTGGTGAAATCGAAACCGTGAAAATGAGCAAAGTGAAGAAGATCACTGCGGACAACATGACCCGCAACTGGTTGAACGTTCCACACGTTACTCAATGGGATGACGCGGATATCACTGATCTCGAAGCATTCCGTAACGGTTTGAAAGCTGAAGCTGAAAAGCGTGGCAGCAAACTGACTCCATTACCTTTCATCATGAAAGCTTGTGCGGCTGCGTTGGTTGCAGAGCCAAGTTTCAACGTATCTTTGCATCACGATGGCGAAAGTATCGTGCAGAAGAAATACGTGCACATTGGTATCGCGGTAGATACACCTAATGGTCTGATGGTTCCAGTTATTCGTAACGTGGATAAAAAAGGCTTGTGGGAATTGACTGACGAAATAAATGCAATCGCGAAAAAAGCACGCGATGGTAAGTTGTTGCCAGCTGATATGCAGGGCGGTTGCTTCACCATTTCCAGCTTGGGCGCATCTGGCGGTAACGGCTTTACGCCAATCGTTAATGCACCGGAAGTTGCGATCCTCGGTGTAAGCCGTGCGCAAATGAAACCAGTATGGAATGGTAAAGAGTTCTTGCCGCGCAATATGTTGCCGCTGTCTCTTTCTTACGATCACCGTGCAATTAACGGTGCTGATGCAGGTCGTTTCTTCACTTATTTGACTGCAGTTATCGCTGACGTTAGACGTTTGCTGTTGTAATCAAACGCGTATATCAGTGTTAATAAAAAGGCCAGCAATTGCTGGCCTTTTTTGTTTTTGGTGATTAGAAAAATAATCAGTAGCGATAGTGTCCGGTAATGGCGTAATCAAACAGCATATCTTCGAGTTTAGGACCCGCGCCAATATTATGGACAATTAAAGGGCGTTGGCCATCAGCAGAGCGTTGATCCGTGACTATACCAATATGCGGTAAATTACCGGGCAGCATCCAGGTCACAAGGTCACCCGCTTGATAATGTTCCGGCTTGTTAGACGCAGATAATTTTTTTCCGTGACGGGTAAAAAATGTTTGCAGGTTAGGGACACGGCGATGATCGATATTGGTATCGGTTTTAGTTTGGTTCCAATTTCGCTTCGCTGGATAAAGTGCGAAATTCGCGCGCATATCTTCATGTACTAATTGTTGAAGATCGATATCGAGTTTGCGATACGCGCGAATGATCACATCAGTGCATACACCATACTGCGCAGGTACATCACCCATCGGATAAGCGATTTTAAAATAGGCACCATTATATGTAACTGAGTCGTTGGTCTGCGTAATTGCGGCGGCGACCAGCGTTTTTGTTTTGCCAGCTTCCACACTGATGTCTGCAATACTGCTGTTAGCAAGAAATAATAGCAGCCCACTTACTAATCCTCTCACGAATAACCTTGCCATCATCTACATCCTTCGCATAAAAAATTAGTTATTACCTTGTTGTATCGATGTTTTCCAGTAAAGTAATTTTGCAAAAGGCGAAATGTATTTTGTTAAAAGCGTAACTATGATCAGCCCTAAGATTACGCCAGTCGTGTTAGCAACTATATCCATTCCACTGAACGTGCGTGGTGGATTGAAATGCTGCGCAACTTCGATACCAATGGAAAAAATAACCAGGAAGCTTGCGCGTCGCCAAAGAGTCCAGGTAGGGCGCGCAAAACTAATTGAAATAGCGGCAACGCTGTAACCTGCAAAATGCATTAATAAATCGTTAAAAACAGGAATGGAATTTTCCGGATGGGGGGTAAGGCCGAGGTAGGTGTAGATCACCAATAAAACGTAAAACTGCAGCAGACATAGATAACGCCAAAGCATCGCAAACTCCTCATGATTAGTGCGGGAGCATAACAGTTTGGCGTTATTCAGGCGATTGTGACGGGCGCAGTTATTTTAGCAGGCTGACCATAGGTTCAGCGGCGTAGAGGTCTTGCGGTGTATTGATGTTGAAGAACGGATCATAACCATCTGCCGCAAATTCTACCTCGACCAGCTTTTGCTTTTTAATCCAATCTTGTAGACGCGGTACATCGCCTGTCTCCAGTTGTTTTTCAATCACACCAATAAGCGAGGCATGCCAAAGCGCAAAAATAGGATGGGCGCGATGATTGGATGTCGCCACTGCCAATTGCGCTTGTTGCGTAGCTGCAGCGGTAACTAGACGGGCGACGAGATCGGTTGGAAAGAAGGGCGTATCCGAAGCGAAGCTGGCGAGCCATTCCGCATCCGGGCTATTGCTCTTCATCCACTGCAAACCAGCATGGATGCCCGCCAATGGGCCAAGGTTATTCGGATAAACATCGGGCACAACGGGCAAGCGGGTGCGGGCAAAACGCAGGCTATTGCCATTGGCATTTAACAATAACGGGTTAACTTGGGGTTGGGCGCGCTCGATAGTCCGTTGTAGCAGGGTTTTACCAACCAATGGTAATAGGCATTTATCGCCACCGCCCATCCGGCGGGCTAAACCGCCAGCCAGGATAATGCCGACAACGGATTCGGGTGTACTCATAGATTTTTGCTGCGTCAGTATCTTGGTCTAGGATTAGTGGGGCGCCTAACCATTAATTGGCGCGCCATTCATTATATCTGCTTAAAGTTTAGTTTAGCTGCTGACAGAAGACGCAACCATGAATTTTACGGTTCCTTTCCGCCTGTCACGATTCCCCACCTAGATAATTATAAAAAGCTATTAATTGAATTTAGATAATTGATTTTTTATATTTTTAGTCGTCACCTAGTATAGCTTTGAAATTCAAATACCGTGTTAACCATAAATGGATGGATGTAATTATGAGCAAAACTGACTTAACGACCTCAGCCGGTGCTCCGGTGCCTGACGACAATAACAGTATCAGTGTTGGTCCGCGCGGCCCCTTGACGTTCGACAACCATTACCTGTTTGAGAAGCTCGCGCACTTCAACCGTGAACGCATACCTGAGCGCGTAGTGCATGCGCGCGGTACTGGTGCCTATGGCCATTTCACGTTGACCAAAAGTTTAAGCGATTACACCATCGCAGATTTTTTGCAAAAAGTGGGCGATAAAACCGAAGTCTTTTTGCGTTTTTCTACCGTTGGTGGTGGGCAGGATTCCAGTGATTACGCGCGCGATCCACGCGGTTTTGCGGTGAAGTTTTATACCCGCCAAGGCAATTACGATGTAGTGGGCAATAACACGCCGGTTTTCTTTTTAAATGACCCGATTAAATTCCCGGATTTCATTCACTCACAAAAGAAAAATCCGCAAACGAATTTGCCTGATCCTGCAGCGGCTTTTGAATTCTGGGCTAATCATCCACAGTCGTTACACCAGATGACAATCCTGATGTCGGATCGCGGTATTCCGCTGTCCTACCGCCACGTGCACGGCTTTGGTTCTCACACCTTGAGTTTGTGGAACGATAAAGGCGAGCGCTATTGGGTGAAGTGGCATTTCAAAACCAATCAGGGCATTAAAACCCTGACCGATGAAGAGGCTGCAAAAATGCCGCCGTTCGGTGCGCAAAAAGATTTGGTAGATGCGATCAATCGCAATGAGTTTCCGAGCTGGGCGGTGAAAATCCAGATTATGACTCAAGCGCAAGCGGAGACTTACCATATCAATCCATTTGATTTGACCAAAGTCTGGCCGCACAAAGATTTCCCGTTAATTGAAATCGGCCAGCTCGAATTAAATCGCAACGTACAAAATTATTTTGCCGAGACCGAACAGTCTGCATTTGCGCCGAGCAATTTGGTTCCCGGTACGGGAGCATCGCCTGACAAAATGCTGCAAGCGCGTTTGCTTGCGTATCAGGATGCACATCGCTATCGCGTAGGAGTGAATCATAATCAGCTGCCGGTGAATGCACCGCGTTGTCCGGTTAATCATTACCAGCGCGATGGTGCCGCTGCCGGTTGTCCATTTAGCAATGGCAGCCAGCCGCAAAATAGTGGTGCAAATTATTATCCAAATGATCGCGCAGCGCAGGGTTATCCGGCTCCGAATCCGGCATACCGTGAACCGCCAATGACCTTGAGTCATGCGGTGGTGGATCGCTACGATCAATTGAGTGAAGATTATTATTCGCAGGCGGGCGATTTATTCCGCTTGATGAGTGATGATCAAAAAATACAACTCGCACGCAATATTGCTGGTGGTTTGTCGAAGGCAAACGCATCGATTCAGGAGCGGATGTTGGGTTATCTGCATAAAGCTGATCCAACTTATGCAACCATGGTAAAAGCACTTTTGTAATTATTGTTCGAGAGAAATAAAAACGCCGCTGTTAATGCAGCGGCTTTTTTATTTGTGCTGGGTATTGCGTTAACAGGTAGCTCGATTAAAGCTTGCCGGCCACTATTTGCTTATGTGCATAGTCCACAGCGCGTGCGGTTAACGCCATGTAAGTGATACTCGGATTTTGTGTTCCAGAACTTGTCATGCACGCACCATCAGTCACAAATACATTGGGCACATCATGCATTTGATTCCATTTGTTTAGCACGCTGGTTTTTGGATCTCGCCCCATACGCGCCGTCCCCATTTCATGAATACAGGCTCCTGGTGCAGTGGCGTTATTGTACGAAGTGATATTGGTACAACCAGCGGCCTCTAACATTTCTATCGCACACTTAACGCCATCTTCACGCAGCTTATGCTCGTTCTCGCGCAGCTTTGCGTCGAAGGTGATGAGCGGCATTCCGTGTTTGTCGGTCTTGCTAAAATCGAGAAACATACGGTTCTCGTGATAAGGCAACATTTCGCCAAAACATGTCATTCTCACACCATAAGCGCCCGGTGTAAAAATAACGTCTTTGAGTGCGCTACCGATTACGCCTTCAGGTGCATTATTAATGCGTTGTGCTTGCCCCTGATAACCAAAACCGCGCAAGTAATCTTTCTTCTTACTTTGCTCATCAAGGTTAGTAAAACGCGGAATATAAAAGCCGGTTGGTTTACGACCGGAATAATAGGTATCTTCAAGCCCGGGCAAAATGCCGGACGCCCCCATTCCATAATGGTGATCCATCAGATTATGGCCAAGTTCGCCGCTACTATTGCCTAAGCCATTTGGAAACGTTTCCGAGCGACTGTTAAGCAAAATCGCAGTAGTGCCCACAGTACTGGCATTACAAAAAATAATGCGTGCGGTAATTTCCTGCTGTTCGCCCGTTGTCGCATCTTTAATTCGCACACCAGTCGCCCGGCCACTAGCTGCATCATAGACAATTTCTTGCACTATGCTGTTGGCGCGCAGGGTTAAGTTTCCTGTTTCCTCGGCAACGGGCAGTGTGGCTGATTGACTACTGAAATAAGCACCAAATGGGCAGCCGCGCCAGCAGCGGTCGCGCGATAAACATTGGCTGCGTTTACCTTTATGTTTGTCCGGTTTGTACTCGCTCAGGTTGGCGACACGACCTGGAGTAACTACGCGGTCAGGAAATTTTTTCGCAACACTTTCACGCAAATGTTGTTCAGCACAATTGAGCGGAAATGGTTTTAAAAATACACCGTCAGGAACTTGCTTCAAGTTTTCTTCTTGTCCACTTACGCCAACAAATGTTTCGACGTAGGTGTACCAGGCTTCAATATCAGCGTAACGAATTGGCCAATCAACGGCGATGCCTTCTTTTTTGTTCGCTTCAAAATCAATATCGCTCCATCTGTAACACTGACGTCCCCACATAAGTGAACGCCCACCAGTATGATGGCCGCGAATCCAGTCGAAGCGTTCAACTTCCTCGTAAGGGTATTCGTCGTCTTTATTGACCCAATGTTTATTTGCCTGTCTAACCCACCAAGGCAAACGATCTTGTTTGTGATAATGAGTAGCGATTTCTTTTTGGGGAACCCGATCGTTATGCGGCAGATCCCAAGGGTCCATCATCGCCGTAGGATAATCTCCATGTACCACGTCGCGGCCGCGCTCAAGTACGAGGGTTTTGTAACCTTTAGTACATAGCTCCATAGCGGCAAATCCGCCGCTAATGCCTGAGCCAATTACAATTGCGTCAAAATCGGTTGCAGTAGTTCTAATCATTTTTATAGTGCCCACGCTTTATTGTTAACTTCATTGACTGAAATACAGGGTTTGTAAAATCCTGGAATCGGCAAATAATTTAAAAACTTTTCACCAATTTCTTCAGTCGTTAAGTAATAGGCGATTACTTGTTGCTTGAACTCTACCAAGGCTTTTTTTGCACTTGTTACATCTTCACTCTGGCTCAGCTCAAGTGACTTTAGTGTTTCTACTTGATCCGTCGGTGAGAGCTGTAAAAATTTCTGCTGGCCTAGATAGCGTTCCAACGCTAACCACTGGGTTTTGAATGTGGCTTGGTAGTTGGAATCAAAAATCTGTCCCAACATGGAATCGAGTGTGACGTGAACTTTTACATCGGTCGCGGAAGGGCTGTCGGTGCGCGGCAAAATCGTATCCGCCAGTAATCCAACCAGCGCAAATTGCTCGGGTGTAAAAAAATGCAAAAGGTTGGAGTTGGCGCTGATGCCAGTTCCTTTTGCCTGATTTTGTTCAGCTGATTGCTCAGAACATCCCGACAAAATTGCACTCGCTAATGATGCGGATACAGCCGTGCCGGTAATCCAAGCGGTATACCTGAGAACTTCTCGTCTATTCATGGGGGTTGCCTGTGTAGGTGATGTCTTTTTATTTTTAATTGGACTGGCAGTTGAGTCCTTTGGTTAACTCAAGCACCATATGGTCAATATATACATAAGGTATTGGTGATGTAAATTGGCTAGCAATAACTGCTGCCAGATTCCTGCATAGCCGGGTTTGTTTGCCTAACAAAAGCTGTATCGACATGACATTTCTTAACGAAAAGTGTAGTTGTTTGGTGGGTACTGAGGTTGTTTGTTGGAAGCAGAAGATACTTTTTATCCCGTAAGGAGAGACCACTACAAAATTCATGTAGATTCATCAATATTCATCTTCCTAGTCCTGCATGAATTACCAAGAATAATCATAAATCCCAAGGGCATAGCCCAATCCCGTCCCCACTACAATAAGGAATTTCAATGAACATTGGAGAGCGCATCAAACAGCTGCGAACTGATAAAAACCTGACTCAGCCTCAACTTGCTGAGTTGGCAAATATCGAGCAGTCATACTTGTCTAAGTTGGAAAACGATAAATCCGTTCCCTCTGCAGACATTTTAATGGCAGTTTTAAGAGCACTGTCTGTGGATATCCCGACCTTTCTTCAAGGGTTGGATGAAAGCGTAATTGAGCGGCACTTAATGCAAGTACCTGAAATTACTTTGCATCGTAATGTGGAGTCGCGCCTGAGAGTTCGTGCGGTGAAGCGATGGTTGTTTGCATCGGCTCTCTGTTGTGCGGTTGGGCTGGCACTAGTGTTTGGTGGGTTGAAGCTGTTGCTATTTAGTCCGGTGGAGACAAGCTTGTATAAGTATGTGTCTGATGGGGTGATATTGGCTGGCGAACCCGAAGGCCTATTTGATCAATGGGAATTCAATCTGCGCAGAAAAATGAGTGCAACTACCCGTTTATTAGAACCAGATTTTGAACAGGCTTTTCATACAGCAAGAGATGAATTCCGTAAGCGCTTAAGTAATGACAATAAGCTGAGCATTATCAATAAAGGGCAGAAATTTAGAGAGGAGGTTTCAGGAGGCTATCGTATTTATCAGCTTCAGGGTGTTGATTCGGATACTAATCGGGTGTTTGAGCGCTATAACAATTGGCTCGCAGTGCTTGGGGCTTTTTTAGCGTTTGGCGGGCTAACTGGGTTTTTTGTGGAGTTTCGACTGCGTCGATTATGAGTTTGATGACGAACAAATGGCTAGCAAGAAGGTCGTATTAGGGGTTCTGTGAGTTAGAATAGCCTTATCGCATGCACTAAGTAAAAGGCACTGCTTGCAGTGCCTTTTTGCATTCCGGGTAATGATTAATTTGGGCGGAGTTACGGTATGGAATTAAAACTTGAGGATTTTCGCCGCGAGTATACGCAGGGCGGGTTGGATTTTGCGGATCTGGCGGCTAGTCCGTTTGAGCAATTCAATCAATGGATGGAGCAAACCATCAAATCCGGTATTCCAGATCCTAACGCCATGACCATCGCTACGGTTGATGCAAGCGGACAGCCTTCGCAACGGATCGTGTTGTTAAAGCATCTTGATGAAAAAGGATTTGTGTTTTATACCAACTTGAATAGTCGTAAAGCGCAGGATCTGAAACAGAATCCAAAAATTAGCTTGCACTTTCCCTGGTATTTTTTGGAGCGGCAAGTAAAAGTCTGCGGTGTTGTTGAGCAGTTGTCGGCAGCCGATGTGTTGAAATATTTTATCTCGCGCCCGCGTGAAAGCCAGTTGGGTGCTTGGGCTTCACACCAGAGTCGGCCGATTTCATCGCGTGCCTTGTTGATGCAACAATTTGAGGCGATGAAAAATAAATTCGCCAAGGGTGAAATTCCGCTGCCGGATTTTTGGGGTGGCTTCCGCGTTAAACCTCATCAGATCGAATTCTGGCAAGGCGGTGCGGCGCGCCTGCATGATCGCTTTGAATATAATTTGCAAGCCGAGGGTAGCTGGGCAATTCAGCGACTTGAACCATGATGAAATTTATTGCCTTAACCAACGCTGGCGGCGTGGAAAATTTACAGCTGCAGGCGATGGAGATTCCTGAACCTGCTGCTGATGAGGTATTGATCCGTGTTTACGCTGCGGGGATTAATCGCCCCGACATTATGCAGCGGCAAGGTCTATATCCGCCGCCTGCGGATGCATCGCCTATTTTAGGTTTGGAAGTGTCGGGCGAAATTGTTGCCTGTGGTGCAGAAGTAAATGATTGGAACGTTGGTGATAAAGTTTGCGCCTTGGTGAATGGTGGCGGCTACGCTGAATATGCGCTGGCTCCTGCAACCCAATGCCTGCCTATTCCTGAAAGCTTTTCTTACGTACAAGCTGCTGCGTTGCCAGAAACTTTTTTTACCGTGTGGCATAACCTGTTTCAACGCGCGCAATTAAAAGCGGGCGAGATTGTATTAATTCACGGCGGTTCGAGTGGCATAGGTACTGTGGCCATCCAATTGGCGCGCGCGTTTGGTGCCAAAGTATTTGCCACAGCGGGTTCAGCAGATAAATGTGAAGCTATTGAATCCTTGGGGGCGACAGCGATTCATTATCGCGATCAGGATTTTGTAGCAGTTATCAAGGAGAAAACCCAAGGGCAGGGCGTGAATGTGATTCTGGATATGGTGGGTGGTGATTATATCCAGCGCAATTTTTCTGCTGCTGCAAAAGATGGTCGCATAGTGAATATCGCGTTCTTACAAGGCAGTAAAACCCAAGTGGATTTTATGCCGCTGATGCTAAAACGCCTGACGTTTACCGGTTCTACCTTGCGTGCTCAATCTGCGCAATCAAAAGCACTCATTGCAAATGAGTTGAAGCAAAAAGTCTGGCCATTCCTCGAAAATAAAACCATTGAGCCAGTGATTGATTCGGTATTTCCTTTTGCGCAAGTTGCTGCTGCCCATACACGTATGGAATCTAGCGAACACGTGGGAAAAATTATCCTGGATTTTACGTTACAGTGAAAATAAATATGGCAAATAAAAATCGTCGTCCGCTGGATGGCATTCGCGTCATTGAAATAGGGCAGTTGCTCGCCGGCCCTTTCGCCGGTTGTATGCTCGCGTATTTTGGGGCGGAAGTAATAAAAATCGAGCCACCTGAAGGGGATCCTATCCGTGGATGGCGTGTATTGGAAAATGGTACTTCCCACTGGTGGCGGAGTATCGGGCGCAATAAAAAAAGTATCACACTGGATTTAAAAAAATCCGAAGGCCAACAACTTGCGCGGCAATTAATTGATAGCGCCGATGTGGTGATCGAAAACTTTCGCCCTGGTGTAATGGAAAACTGGGGCTTGGGCCCGGATGAAATAAAAAAATCGAATCCTAAAATAGTTTACGCGCGAATTTCCGGTTACGGTCAAACCGGTCCTTATGCAAGTAAGCCGGGTTTTGCATCTGTGTGCGAAGGTATGAGTGGTTTTCGTTATGTGAATGGTTTTCCTGACCAAGCGCCGGTGCGGCCTAATTTAAGCATTGGCGATACCATTTCCGGTATTCATGCTGCGCTCGGTATTGCATTGGCATTGTTAGAGCGTGAGCGAAATGAGGATGGTGATGGTCAAGTAGTGGATGTTGCACTCTACGAATCCATGTTTAATTTAATGGAGGCTGTGGTGCCGGAATTTTCTGGTGCAGGTGTTATTCGTGAACCTTCGGGTACTACCGTCACTGGCATTGTGCCGACCAATACCTATCGCTGCAAAAATGGAAAGTATGTCGTGATTGGTGGTAACGGCGATTCCATTTTCCAGCGGTTGATGGAAGTGGCTGGGCATCCGGAAATGGCGAATGATCCACGCATGGCAAATAATGCCGGGCGTGTTAAGCACGAAGTGGAAATTGATAATGCGCTAGCAGCCTGGTGCATGAGCAAAGATGCGGATGATATTTTGCAATTGCTGGAGCGAGCGCGTGTACCGGGCGGTCCGATTTATAATGTGCAGGACATGTTTGCCGATCCACATTTTAATGCGCGCGGAATGTTTGAACAGGTAGAAATTAGTGGCAAACCATTAAAAATTCCTGCGATTTTACCCAAGCTATCAGAGACACCCGGCAAAACAGATTGGCCCGGCGGTGATATTGGTAGTCACACGCAAGAAATTTTGCAGTCGGTGTTAAATCTATCGCAAGCCCGTATTGATGAATTAAAAACCACGGGCGTTATTTAAGGTACATTCATTAAGGTACATACAATGACTATAAAACCCGGTTTATATCGCCATTACAAAGGCAATGATTATTTTGTCTTTCAAGTGGCGACCCACAGTGAAACGCGCGAACCGTTGGTGTTTTATCGCTGCTTGTACGGCGATTACTCATGGTGGGTACGACCCTTGGCTATGTTCAATGAAACGGTTGAACTTGCGGGCGAAACTATTCCGCGCTTTCGTTTTGTACGCTCACTAACCGAGCAAGAGCTTGCTGATTATTTGTCGCCGTTGGTGGAAGTGAAAAAATCGTGAGTAATGGCGAGCAGATAAATCCTGAAGATCACGCGGTATTTTCTGTGGACGACGAACACTGGATGCGCCATGCAATAGTGCTTGCTGCAAAAGGTGAAGTATTAGGTGAAGTGCCGGTGGGGGCGGTGATTGTTCAGGATGGGAAAATTATCGGTGAAGGTTTTAATCAACCGATTAGCAGTCACGATCCAACTGCGCACGCCGAGATAATCGCATTGCGGAACGCGGCGCAGCAGATACAAAATTATCGCCTTATCGGCTCAACAATCTACGTCACACTCGAGCCTTGCACTATGTGTGTCGGCGCGTTGGTACATGCGCGTATTGCGCGTTTGGTGTTTGGTACTACGGAAACTAAAGCTGGTGCGGTAGTGAGTAAATCGCAGTTGTTGGATAGCGATTACCTTAATCACAAAGTTGATTATGCCGGTGGATTAATGGCGCAGCAGTGTCAGCATCAATTAAGTGATTTTTTTGCGGCGCGGCGGGAGCAAAAGCGGAAGGAAAAACAAGAGCGGCGCGAAGCATCAGTTGATAATCAAGATCCCTAAAATGAGTAGGGGCCGCATAAGCGGCCCCATACACATACTATCCCTAAGTAGAAGTAGTCAATTTGCGTCGATTTTCCTTTCGATTCCCTGACCGCCGTTCCTCCTGCGCTAGTGCAATCCTTTGATGTCATCCGACATCGCGTCCCTAACAGGTGGGCGCATCCATTGACCTTTCCTGGCCAGCACACATCATTGTCTACTTCCTTGATGTGACCATTATCTAGTGATGGCTGCTGGCAAGATAGTCGCTAAAGTCGCTAGTTTTTGTGAGACATTGACTACAATCTAGATCGCTTGAGTATATGTAATCGACTATTTTATAACCTTATAGCAAGGGATATATGCCCGCCCAGGCAGTTTCATCCGGCTTTGCTGTGCGAAAGATTCCAGCAATTCATCCACTGGTTGCATGATCTCGGGATCACCATGCAGTTCGAAGTGACCAAATTGTTCGATGGCCAGTATGCCTTCCTCCTTCACATTACCTGCAACTATCCCGGAAAACGCACGGCGCAAATTGGCGGCGAGCTGGTTAACCGGTTGGTTTTTGTGTAGCTCCAGATTGCGCATATTCTCGTGGGTAGGGATAAAAGGTTGTTGCAAGTCGGGGCTGATTTTTAACTGCCAGTTGAAGTAGTAGGCATCGTCGCTGTGCTTACGGAATTCGCGGACCTTTTTTATTCCCTCTTTCATCTCGTGTGCAACGGCGTCGGGATTATTGACGATAATTTTGTAGTGCGATTGCGCCTCTACTCCAAGGGTATCGCCAATAAATTTATCGATGCGCGAGAAATATTCCGCCGAGCTTGCCGGGCCGGTAAAAATGAGAGGGAAAGGGATATCTTTGTTGTCGGGGTGCAATAACAAGCCGAGGATATAAAGAATTTCTTCTGCAGTACCTGCACCACCGGGGAAAACAATAATGCCGTGGCCGAGACGCACAAATGCCTCAAGGCGTTTTTCAATATCGGGCATGATGCTCAGTTGATTAACAATCGGATTGGGAGCTTCTGCCGCAATGATGCCCGGCTCAGTAATACCAATGTAGCGACCGTTATTAATCCGTTGTTTGGCGTGGCCGATCGTTGCACCTTTCATTGGCCCTTTCATCGCACCCGGACCGCAGCCGGTGCAAATATCCAATCCACGCAAACCTAATTGATAACCAACTTCTTTGGTGTAGTCGTATTCGATGCGGTTGATGGAGTGGCCGCCCCAGCACACAACCAGATTAGGGTCTAATCCTGCTTTTAATAAATTGGCATTACGCAGCATGTGGAATACGGCATCGGTAATACCTTCTGCGCTGCGGACATTGAATTTTGGATTACCGCTAAGTTCATCGTTGTTGTAAATCACATCGCGCAATACGGTAAATAAATGTTCGCTGATACCGCGAATCATTTTGCCATCGACAAATGCATTCGCAGGTGCATTTTTAACAGCGAGTTTTATACCGCGTTCTTCCTGCACGATGCTGATATCAAAATCTTTGTAGCGCTCCAACAATTCTTTGCCGTCATCGAGGTCATTGCCAGTATTAAGTACAGCGAGCGCGCAGCTGCGGAATAATTTATACAGGCCGCTTTGGCTGGAGTCCAACAGTTTGGCAACTTCAACTTTGGATAACACATTTAATTGATCAATCGGGGCGATGATGGCGCTAACGGTTTGATATTCGCCAGCTTCTTGGTGGAAGGGTAGATCGGGGTTCAAGTTACTCATTAGTATTCCTTAGCATCACTGATGCAGTGGTTCCGGTAGGTCGCTACATAAACCAAGTGTAGTGTTATTTTGCCGTTTGTGCGCATCGGGGTGCTTGCCCAATTGAGTAATTGTCAGCAATATTGCATATCGATAAAAGTTTTGAGCAAAAATTAAACAAAGTTTCCCGTAGAAGAGAATCCTTATGGAATATTTACCTTGTGTTGAAAAACTGAACCAACCGCAATTACCGGTAACTGCCAGTGTTATTTGGTTGCATGGCTTGGGCGCAGATGGCAACGATTTTGCGCCACTGGTGCCCGAACTGCGGTTGCCCAAGGATTTATCAGTGCGTTTTGTTTTTCCTCATGCGCCGCATATTCCAGTCACCATCAACAATGGTTATGTGATGCCGGCTTGGTACGATATTTTGGAAATGAATCTGGATCGCAAGGTTGATGAAGCGCAACTGGTTGCCAGTGCGGATGCAGTGCAGAATTTGATCGAGCGCGAGCTTGCGCGTGGTGTGCCCAGTGAAAAAATTATTCTGGTTGGATTTTCGCAGGGCGGGGCAGTGGCCTATCAGGCAGGTTTAACCTATGAAAAACCTTTAGCTGGGTTGTTAATTTTGTCGAGCTATTTTGCTACCCATGCGACCGCCAGCATTCATCCCGCAAACCAGAAAACCCCAATACTGATTCAGCATGGCACGCGCGATCCAATTGTTAACGAAACTTTGGGTCAGCGCGCCTATCGCTTTTTGCAGGATCGTGGTTGCAGTGTAAATTATGAATCTTATCCGATGGAGCACACGGTCTGCATGGAGCAAGTTGAATCCATGTCACGTTGGATTCAAGCTGTTTTAAAATAAATATTGTTGCTAAAGCTGTTATTCAGTCAAACAGGCTGGATCAAACAGGTATTCATCGTTCAGCCAGGCAACAATTTCCTGTGCGTAAGGATTGCTGCCAAAGCGCTGATAGGTTTCCCGCAATATTTGCCGTTCAGTTGTCGTCAGGTTTTTTAAGCCGCAATCTTGTAATTGCTCAATATCATTTTGTAATTGCTTTGCGAGAGCGGTGCCGCAAAGGTCATTACAAATGTTGGTAAACGCGGACGCAGGCGAATAGTTTTCTTTTTCGCGATACGCCAGCGGCAAGCTGGCTAGCGGAATTTGTGAAAGCCAGGCTTGATTCATTGGGTTTACGGCGTGCCCTGCTACTTTGCCTGTTAATTGGCTGTGGTCTTTGTCGAATGCACGTAATTGCAGCAGGTTGGATTTTACTGCTCCGTCGTTAACGGGGTAGTTGTCCCACAAAAAAGGCTTGCGGCCAATCAGCTCAGTCACTTGAAGTAGATGCTCAGTTGAGTAGTTTGGCGAGCAGACTTTTTCTCCCGTCCAGAATATGTCTATACCTTTATCCAATTGTTGGGCAAAAGTGCGCCAATAATTTTCCGGCATAGCACCAAATACTTTTTCCAGTACTGGATCAAAACTGTAATAGGTTGGGCAGAAAATTATTTTTTTTGCGTTGCTAATTGCTGCGGCTTGATGGGCGATGTCGGTTTGGATCTGCGCGAGGCCGGGAATATCGCCACGCATATCGTCAAATAAAATACAGAGAATGTCGGGTTCAAGTTGATTGATTTGCCGAATGCGTTGATCCAATTGCGCGCGTTGGTTATTTGATTGATTGAGATAAATTTCATGGGGACTGAGGCCGATACCAAATTGAACGCCGGCAGCGTGATAGGTTTGGCGTAATTCCAGTAGTGCTTTTTTTTCAGCGAGCGGCCAATCGTCTTGCCAGTGTTTGCGCAAATGTTTGTCGCTTTTTGGTGCGTAGATGTAAAAGCTGTACTGATTTAGCGCAAGAAACTGCGCATAGTTTTTTCGAATATCCCAGCTCCAGCTGCGGCCAAAAAAGCCCTCTATAATTCCGCAGGGCGTTACATCGTTGTTATTTGTTTGCATGAATAAATTACTGGCTCGATGATCAATTATGGCGATAGTGTTTTTACTGTTGGGTCAGCGGGTTTTTGTAGTGAGCACGCAGGGAATTCGCCATCGGCAAATACTGTGCTTTAATTGACACTCAAAACCCATCTGCCTATCATAGCGGCCTTTTTGAGCAGCGCAATTCACGCGGATTTTGGGTAAATTTTGTGTGATTTCTTGATGCCGGTTGCTGATGCCATTTTTATTAATTTCGGTGCATTCGCAACTTCCAAGTTTGGTTTGCGCTGAAAGGCTTAATCCTAGGATGGCGAGCATACAAGTTTGAAGCTGGTAGGAAGTTTATCCTTTCTGCTTGTTGTCTTAAGCGTTGTCTGAGTCGGGTCGGGCTCGAGTTTAATAGAATAGAAATCAACCACTTTGTTTAGGTATACCACCTACGCATTTTATTTGCGGAGTAGAAATGACTAATCCTGATGTGCGTCCTACCGATTTGCCCTCCTGGAAAACCCTGACTGCCCATGCGGCCCAACTGAAGTCACAACATCTGAAAGACTTGTTCGCCGCTGACGACAAACGTTTTGATAAGTTCTCGCTACAACTATCCAGCCTGCTGTTTGACTACTCCAAAAATTTAATTACTGATGAAACCAAAGCTGCGCTCTTGGCGCTGGCAAAAGAATCCAATGTTGAAAGCTGGCGCGGCAAGATGTTTGCTGCAGAGCACATCAACGCCACTGAAGACCGTGCTGTTATGCACGTTGCCCTGCGCGATAAATCCTCCAAGCCAATCGTGATAGATGGCGCTGACGCTCGTCCGGCCATTAATGCCGAACTTGAGCGTATGCGTAAACTGAGCGAGAAGCTGCGTTCAGGTGGCTGGGTTGGTTTTACCGGTAAGACTATTACCGACATCGTGAGTATCGGCATTGGCGGCTCCAATCTCGGGCCATTGATGGTCTGTGAAGCGCTGAAGTCTTACAGCGATAAACGCTTCAACATGCATTTTGTATCCAATATCGACGGCGCACAGATTGCCGAAGTATTGGAAGGTTTGAATCCTGAAACCACATTGTTTGTTATCTCCTCCAAGACCTTTACCACGCAAGAGACCATGACCAACGCGCGTACTGCGGAACAATGGTTTATGGCAGCGGCGGGAGACAAGACTGCTATCGCCAAGCATTTTGTGGCGGTGTCGACCAACCGTAAGTTGGTAACTGCCTTTGGTATTGCAGAAGAAAACATCTTTGATATGTGGGATTGGGTCGGCGGCCGTTTCTCACTGTGGTCGGCGATTGGTCTGCCGATTGTGTTGTTCCTTGGCTACGAGCTGTTTGATGAGCTGCTGCAAGGCGCTTATGAAATGGATCAGCATTTCCAAACCGCACCTCTGGCTGAAAATGCGCCGGTGCTGTTGGCTTTGGTGGGGATTTGGAACCGCAATTTCCTTGGCTATCCTGCCCACGCATTGTTGCCTTATGACCAGTGCCTGCACCGTTTCCCTGCGTATATGCAGCAGGCGGAGATGGAGAGTAATGGTAAGTCAGTGAATTGGGCTGGCGAGCAAGTCAGCTACGGCAGTGTGCCGCTGGTATGGGGTGAAGTTGGGATCAATGGCCAGCACGCGTTCTACCAAATGCTGCATCAGGGCACCGATATTATCCCTGCTGATTTCATCGGCTCTATCGCTCCAACTGTAGCTGTTGAAGGTCACCACGATGCCTTGATGGCTAACTTTTTTGCCCAAACCCAAGCGTTGATGCTGGGGATTGATGCCGACCAAGTGCGTCGTGAGCTGTCAGCTAAAGGTATGAGTGCATCGCGTATTGAAGAAATCGTGGAGCACAAGGTACATCGCGGCAATCGTCCAACCAATACCTTCCTGCTGAATAAGGTGGATGCGCGCTCGCTGGGTGCCTTGATTGCGCTTTATGAGCACAAAATTTTTGTTCAAGGTATCATTTGGCGTATACATTCATTCGATCAATGGGGCGTTGAGTTGGGCAAAGTGCTTGCCGCTGGTATCCAGCCTGAGTTGGATCTGGCCAAAGAGACCAATCCCAAGCACGACGCTTCTACCCGTAATTTGATCGATTTCTACAAGCGCGCCAAAACGGTCTAAGGTCGCGCAGCTGTAGAGTGCAGAAGCATAAAGAGTGCAGAGATAAACAAACTAGAGCGCCGGGCAATGCATCCGGCGCATTGTGTGCAAACCTCCGCGTTTGCGATAGATGCAGCCCAAGAGCAATGGTATCCCAATGACTGACGTATTAAGCACAGATCCAAGACTGGTTGAAATTACCGAGCGAATTATCGCCCGCAGCCGTGACTCTCGCGCTGCCTACCTGGCGCGGGTCAACAAATTCCGCAGTAAAGGGCCTGCTCGTCATCATCTGGGATGTGCCAACCTTGCCCATGGTTTTGCTGCTTGTAACGCATCGGATAAAGAAGCCTTGGCCGAAGGTCAGGCACCTAATCTGGGTGTGGTTTCCTCTTACAACGAGATGCTTTCCGCTCACGTTCCTTACGGTGAGTATCTGGAGCCGATCAAGGCTGCCGCGAAAGAAATGGGTATGACCGCGCAAATGGCTGGTGGTGTACCGGCGATGTGTGACGGTGTGACTCAGGGCTTCCCGGGTATGGAGCTGTCGTTGTTCAGCCGCGATGTAATCGCGATGAGTACTGCGATTGCCCTCTCGCACGATATGTTTGATGGTGCTATCTGCCTTGGTGTGTGCGACAAGATCGTTCCTGGTTTGATGATGGGCGCGTTGTCATTTGGCCAATTACCGATCATCTTTATCCCTGCGGGCCCAATGACTCCAGGTTTGCCGAATGCTGAAAAAGCCAAGGCGCGCCAATTGTTTGCCGAGGGTAAAGTGGGGCGCAAAGAGTTGCTGGCAGCTGAAAGCGCGTCTTATCACAGCGCTGGTACTTGCACATTCTACGGCACTGCCAATACCAACCAGATGTTGATGGAGATCATGGGTATCCATCTGCCGGGCAGTACGTTTATCAACCCTTACACTCCAATGCGCGAGGCATTGACTCGTGCATCGGTTCATCAGCTGGCGCGTATCACACGCGATGAATTGGTAACTTTGTCGGACATAGTGACCGAAAAATCCATCGTTAACGGTATCGTTGGTTTGATGGCTACTGGTGGTTCAACCAACCATGCAATGCATATAGTGGCGATTGCGCGTGCCGCTGGTGTAGAGATTAATTGGCAGGATTTGTCTGATATTTCGGATATAATCCCGCTTATGTGCCGTATTTATCCAAACGGTTTGGCTGACGTAAACCGCTTCCAGGCCGTTGGTGGTATGGGCTTCCTGATGCGTGAACTGCGCAACGCTGGCCTGCTGCATGACGATGTGAAAACTGTGATGGGCGGACATGGCTTGGCTGCTTATACCAAAGAGCCGTTCCTGGAGAATGGCGAAGTGGTGTGGCGCGAATCAGTGACCGAGAGTCTTGATGATGCAGTATTGCGTCCAGTTGCCAAACCTTTCGCACCGGAAGGCGGTATGCGCTTGTTGAAAGGTAATATTGGTCGCTCGGTGATCAAAATTTCTGCAGTTAAACCGGATCATCGCAAAGTAGTTGCGCCAGCTATAGTGTTCCACAGTCAAGAGGAGCTGCAGGTCGCCTTCAAACGTGGTGATCTGGAGAAAGATTTTATTGCTGTTGTGCGTTTCCAAGGGCCGAAGGCGTGCGGTATGCCAGAGTTGCATAAACTGACTCCGCCGCTGGGCGTGTTGCAAGATCGCGGTTTCAAAGTGGCTTTGTTGACCGATGGCCGCATGTCTGGCGCCTCTGGTAAGATTCCCGCTGCGATCCACATGACACCGGAAGCCTTGGATAATGGCCCAATCGGCCTGATCCGCGATGGCGATATGATTGAATTGGATGCTGAATCCGGCACATTAAAACTGCTGGTCAGTGAGGAGGAGCTAAGCTCTCGCCAACCTGCCCAATGTGATTTATCAGCAGTTCACTATGGTATGGGGCGTGAATTATTTGCGCCACTGCGTGCCACGGTGGGCTTGGCTGAAGAAGGAGCTACTGTATTTAACTGGTAATAACCCGTTAAATCCCGGACCCCGGACTTGTGTTCGGGGTCTTCGTTTTTAAAAAAAGTAAATCCACTGTCTAGATTCACAAACAGGATTACCCCACATGCTTGAAGCATTTGATTTTGTCATCTTTGGTGGCGCTGGCGATTTGGCCCTGCGCAAGTTGATCCCCGGTCTTTATCGCGCCCATCGCGAAGGTTCATTGCCTGCCGGTTCACGCATTATTCCGACCTGCCGCAATACCCAAATGGTTGCCGAATACAAAGACAAGGTGCGTGAAGCCGCTGAAAAGCACTTGAACGCGGATGAATTTGTCGCTGCCGATTGGGATGACTTTGCCAAACGCTTGTTCCCCGTATTCGTTGATATCGGCACCAAGGATGAGCACTGGGATGCTCTCGCACAATTGCTTAACAGCGGTGGCAACAGCCAGCGCGTGTTCTATCTCTCTACTCCGCCGTCTGTATTCAGCATCTGCTGTAAGCATTTGCACGAGACTGGTTTGATCACCGATCACTCGCGTGTAGTGGTGGAAAAACCATTGGGTTACGACGCTAAAACAGCGGAAGAAATTAACAGCCAGATCGCTGAATATTTCAAAGAAGATGCAATTTTCCGTATCGACCATTACCTCGGTAAAGAAACTGTACAAAACCTGCTGGCGTTGCGTTTTGCCAACGGTATGTTTGAGCATTTGTGGGATGCCAAATCAATCGATCACGTACAGATCAGTATTTCTGAAACCGTAGGCCTTGAAGGTCGTGCGAGCTTCTATGACGGCGCTGGTGCATTGCGCGATATGGTGCAAAACCACATTCTCCAGTTGCTGTGTTTGGTGGCGATGGAATCACCAAACAAAATGACTGCCGAGCGTATCCGCGCTGAAAAATTAAAAGTGCTGGAAAACCTGCGTCCGCTGACCGGCAATACCGTTAAGTACAACACCGTACGTGGCCAATATGTCGCCGGTGAAATGGGTGGTAAACAAGTTCCAGGTTATTTGGATGAGTTGGGCCAAGCGAGTAACACCGAGACGTTTGTTGCCATCCGCGCTTACATTGATAACTCTCGTTGGGCCAACGTGCCGTTCTATTTGCGCACCGGTAAACGCATGAAGCAACGTTTTGCCGAAATCGTTATCCAATACAAAGATGTTGCGCACCGTGTGTATCCGGAATCGGCAGGTGCATCTACACCTAACCGCCTGATTATCCGTCTGCAACCGGAAGAGAGTATCAAGATCATTATGGTGTCCAAAGATTTGGAGAAGCACGAGACTCATTTGCGTCCCGTTGTGCTGAACCTGAATTTTGCTGATACCTACAAAGATTTCTACTCCGACGCCTACAAGCGTTTGATGCTGGATGCCGCCGCTGGCGATGCCAGTTTGTTTATCCATCGCGCTGAAGTTGATGCTGCATGGGCTTGGATCGATCCAATTATCGAAGCTTGGCAACGTCCCGAGAACAAGCCGCACGGCTATATGGCTGGTAGCTGGGGTCCACAGGCATCTGCACAAATGCTGGCCAGTGACCGCCGCCGTTGGTTCTCCATTGACGAAGTACTGTCAGGAGCTGATCAGGAATGGTAACTGAACGTTTATTCGAAAGCCGCGCAGAGATGATTGCTGCGCTGCAAGCGGAATGTGAGACATCATTGCGCGAAGCGATTGAAGATCGTGGCGAAGCAAGTTTTATGGTGTCCGGTGGTAGTACGCCGGAACCGCTGTACAAAGCACTGAGCAATTCAGATCTTGATTGGGAATCTGTTTACGTCGCTTTGGTTGATGAGCGTTGGGTTGATTTTGAGCACGACAAAAGCAACGAAGCATTTACGGTAAAACATTTAATCCAGAATAAAGCGGCCGTTGCTAATTTGGTTGGAATGAAAAATTCCGCTGAAACAGCAGCAGAAGGCTTGGATGATTGCGAAAGTGCCTATCAACAACTGGCACAACCGTTTGATGTGACTATTCTGGGTATGGGTTCTGATGGACATACCGCTTCATTGTTCCCGCATGCGCAGGGTTTGGATGAGTCGCTAAACGCTGAATCTACACAATTGTGTGCTGCAATCATTGCGAAACAAAGCGAAGTTACCGGTGCAATTACCGAGCGTATGACCTTAACTCTCGCCGGCTTGTTGCGCTCTAAATCGCTGGTGTTACTCATTACTGGTGATGAAAAGCTCGCCGTGTTGCGCGCAGCTCAAGCTGGCACTGACGTAAAAGAAATGCCGATTCGCGCTGTATTACAACAGCAAAAAGTGCCTGTTATTGTTTATTGGGCACCGTAATTTTTTACCGAATTCCGAATGATTTGCGTGAGTTTTTGTGCAAATTAATTGTCGAACTTTTTTGAACAACGAGGGATATACAGTGGCTTTAACTATCGATCAAATTGTCAGAGTGGCGCCAGTCGTACCCGTTATGGTGGTAGAGCGTATTGAAGATGCTGTGCCTTTGGCCAGAGCGCTTTACAACGGTGGCTTGAAGGTATTGGAAATCACCCTGCGTACTCCCTGTGCGTTGGATGCAATCAGTGCAATGGTAGAAGATTTGCCGGATGACGCCGTTATCGGTGCTGGCACTATCATCACTCCAGCTGATTTGGAAAAAGCAGTGAAAGCCGGCTCAACCTTTTTGGTAAGCCCGGGCACCACGCCAGCGTTGATCGAAGCGGCTAAAGCATCACCTGTTCCGCTGTTGGCTGGTGTTGCTACCCCAACTGAAGCAATGAATCTGTATGTGCAAGGTTTTACCCATCAGAAGTTCTTCCCTGCGGAAGCGGCTGGTGGCGTACCTATGCTGAAATCGATTGCTGGCCCGTTGCCGCAAATTACTTTCTGTCCAACTGGCGGAATTGATTTGGCAAAAGCGCCAAGCTATCTGGCTCTGCCAAACGTACATTGTGTTGGCGGAACCTGGATGGCTCCTAAAGAATTAATGAAAGCCGGACGTTGGGATGAGATTGAGCGTTTGGCCCGCGAAGCGGCCAGTCTGCCACGCGGTTAATCAAGGGGCGCCGTTTGCAGCGCCCTATAGAACAAGCATTAGAGCAGGGCGCAGCAAGTAAGCGCCCCTACAGCAAAGAATTATTGAACAGTTTATTTAGGAGAATGTAATGACTATTAGAGTGGCAATTAACGGTTACGGTCGTATCGGTCGCAATGTACTGCGTGCTTTGTATGAATCAGGCAAGCGCAGCCAAATCCAGATCGTTGGTATCAATGATTTGGGTGATGCCCACCTCAATGCTCACCTGACCAAATACGATTCAGTGCATGGCCAATTTAACGGTACTGTTAAATTTGAAGGCGATACCATGTTCGTTAACGGCGATGCGATTCGCATTACTTCTGAGCGTGACCCGGCTAAATTGCCCTGGGGCGAATTGAATGTTGATGTTGTGTACGAATGTACCGGTATTTTCACCAACAAAGAAAAAGCAGGTTTGCATTTGGCTGCTGGCGCGAAGAAAGTAATCATTTCTGCCCCAGGTACTGATGTTGATGCAACCGTAGTATTTGGTGTGAACGACAAAGTATTGAAAGCAACTGACACCATTATTTCTAACGCATCTTGCACCACTAACTGCTTGGCACCAGTTGCCAAAGTGTTGAACGATAGCTTCGGTATCGTGCAAGGTTCTATGACCACCATTCACTCATACACTAACGATCAAGTGTTGTCTGACGTGTTCCACAAAGACATTTACCGTGCGCGCTCAGCTACTCAATCAATGATCCCAACCACTACCGGTGCTGCTAAAGCAGTAGGTTTGGTATTGCCTGAATTGAAAGGCAAAATGGACGGTATTTCTGTTCGTGTTCCAACCATCAACGTTTCTTTGGTTGACCTGAACGTGTTGGTAGAAAAAGACGTAAGCGTTGAATCTGTAAATGCGGCGATGAAAAAAGCTGCTGAAACAGAAATGCCAGGCGTGTTGGCTTATGTTGATGAGCCGCTGGTTTCTATCGACTTCAATCACAATCCACACTCTTCCAACTACGACTCACTGCAAACCAAAGTGTACGGCAAGTGGGTAAAAGTATTGGCTTGGTACGACAACGAGTGGGGTTTCTCCAATCGTATGTTGGATAACACCATTGCACTTATGTCAGCCAAATAAGAGAAGCAGCCATCATGTTAAGACGTACTAAAATCGTCAGTACTTTAGGCCCTGCTTCCGAGTCCCCGGAAGTATTGGAAAGATTGATCCTTGCCGGTGTGGATGTGGTTCGTTTGAACTTCTCCCACGGTTCACCAGAAGATCACAAGCGTCGTGCAGAAACCGTGCGCGCGCTTGCTGCCAAGCACAACCGTTTTGTTGCGGTGTTGGGCGATCTGCAAGGGCCAAAAATTCGTGTTGCACGTTTTGCCGAAGGTAAAATCCATCTTAAAGTGGGTGATAAATTTGTGTTGGATGCATCACTTGAGCGCGATGCCGGTAACCAACAACAAGTGGGTATCGACTACAAAGAATTGCCAAATGATTGTAAGCCTGGCGATGTGCTTCTGCTGGATGATGGCCGTGTTGTTCTCACCGTCGATAAGATCGAAGGTCCGCGTATTTACACTACCACTAAAGTGGCTGGTCCCTTGTCGAACAACAAGGGTATCAACCGTCAAGGTGGTGGTCTGACTGCTCCTGCGCTGACTGAAAAAGATATCGCTGATATCAAAACTGCTGCAGAAATCGATGTAGATTACCTTGCGGTATCTTTCCCTCGCTCTGCAGAAGACATGAACTTTGCGCGCAAACTTATGTTGGCTGCAGGTGGTCGTGCTGGTCTGGTATCTAAAGTTGAGCGTGCAGAAGCGGTTGCTGATGACGAAACTTTGGATGGCATTATTCTCGCCAGCGACGCGGTAATGGTTGCACGCGGTGACTTGGGCGTTGAGATTGGTGATGCGGCTCTGATCGGTGTGCAAAAGCGCATCATTGCGCGTTCACGTGCACTGAACAAAGCGGTAATCACTGCGACCCAAATGATGGAGTCGATGATCAACAGCCCGTTGCCAACTCGTGCAGAAGTATTCGACGTTGCTAACGCCGTACTTGATGGCACCGATGCGGTAATGTTGTCTGCAGAAACTGCTGCCGGTAGTTTCCCGGTAGAAACTGTTGAAGCAATGGTGCGCATTATTCTCGGTGCTGAAAAACATCCAACGGCCAGTTTTGATAACTATCGTATGGATCAAGCATTCAGTACTGTTGATGAGTCGATTGCCTTGGCTTCAATGTTCACTGCTAACCACCTTGATGGTGTTAAAGCGATTATTTGCTTTACCGAATCAGGTAGTACTCCACGCTTGATGTCTCGTGTTGGTTCGCAATTACCTATTTTTGCGTTCTCCCGCCATGTGAGCACTCAGCGTAAAGTGGCAATGTACCGCGGTGTACAACCTATTGCATTCGATACCAACAGCGCTCCATGCGCAGATGATTTTGTCCGTGCAATTGATATGTTGAAGTCGCAAGGTACTTTGGTTGATGGCGATCTCGTAATCGTATCAAGTGGTGATACAACCCTACTGGGTGGTACCAACACTATGAAGATTTTGCGTGTTGGCGATCAAACTGCCTAAGCGTAAAAAATCAAAAAAAACGGCAGCTAGTCTGCCGTTTTTTTTGTCCAAAATTTAGTATCCGCAGCTGGAGTCTAATGTGAAGTTATCTCAGTCAGTCATTGGTATTTTATTCGCGCTATCGAGCATGGCAGCGACCGCGCTTGAATTGAAAGGCGAATGGCAACAGGGGGCAGTGATTCTCGGTAAGGTGCCGCAGGGAACCCAAGTAGAATACCGTGGTAAAAAGTTGCAAATATCACCAGCGGGCGAGTTTGTTATTGGTCTCGGGCGCGATGCGGCTCAGAAGGCTAGCTTCATCACGATTGACAGCAATGGTCAGCGCAAAGAACATCAGTTTGCGGTTAAAAAGCGTAGCTACAACATTCAGAAAGTAACCGGTGTACCGCAACAGACAGTCGAACCGGATCCAGCGCAGGTCGAGCGCGCCAAACGCGAAGCGCAAATGTCGGCAGATGCACGTAAAGGCGATTTGCCGCTGACTTTTTTTGCGCAGAAATTTGAATGGCCGCTAATCGGCCCCATCACTGGTGTATACGGCAGTCAACGCTTTTACAACGGCGTACCCAATTCACCGCATTATGGCGTTGATATCGCCAAACCTGTTGGCACCTTGGTGAAGGCACCAGCAGGTGGTGTGGTGACGCTGGTACATCCCGATATGTTTTTTTCTGGTGGGACATTAATTATCGATCACGGCCACGGTCTTTCATCGACTTTTATTCATTTGAGTGAAGTGCTAGTGAAAAAAGGCGACGCAATAACCCAAGGACAAACTATCGCAAAAGTAGGCAAGACCGGGCGCGCTACCGGGCCGCATTTGGATTGGAGAATGAACTGGTTTGAAGAGCGGGTTGATCCGCAATTGCTTGTTGAACCTATGCCAGCAAAATAAAAATTGAATTTTTGTTGATCCTTTTTTCAGAATTGTAATGGACTGTTTATGAAACGAGTTTCTTTGGTTGTAGGTGCTTTTGTCGCGGGTATTATTTTTACCTTGATCGCGGTGCAAGGTTCTTTTCGCGATTTGCGCTTCGCATTCTCTCCGTCATTAAGTTTCGCAAATGGCGCTACTTATATTGGCGATCTCAATGCTCAAGGACAGCTTGAAGGGCAGGGACGTATGACCTGGACGAATGGTGATGAGTATGATGGTGAGTTTCATGCTGGCTTGATGCATGGCAAGGGAAAATTTTCCTCAAAATATTCCGGTCATTACAAAGGCGATTTTGTTAGTGGTTACAGTGAGGGGCGCGGTGTTGTGGTGTATGTAGATGGCACCCGCTATGAAGGTGAGTTTGTAGCAAATCAATTTCAGGGCAAAGGCAAACTTATTTATCCCGGTGGCAATGCATACGAGGGGGATTTTGAAAATAATAAAATGCATGGTGTAGGGAAACTGAGTTTTGCTGATAAGTCTGTCTATATCGGGCAACTGGTGGATGGTGTTATTCAGGGTAAGGGCGAATTACGTCGTGTTTCAGGTGAAAAATACACTGGCGATTTTGTTGCAGGAAAGATGCATGGACAAGGTGTATTTGATGATGGCAGAGGTAACCGCTACAGCGGTGAGTTCCAATCAGATAGCTTTACTGGCTCTGGTACTTATGTAAGTGAAGATGGATATACCTATGTCGGCGAATTTAAAAACTGGCAACTAAATGGTAAGGGTGTACAAACAGACGAGAAGGGCAATCAGTGGGAAGGTGAATATCAAGATGGCCAGCTTGAAGGGCAAGGTAGTTACATCGCGAAAAAAGGCGAACAATATTCCGGCGAGTTCAAATATGGTCAATACAATGGTAACGGAAAATTAGTTGATCGTAATGGCGATATCTACGAAGGGGAATTTTCTTACGGAAGAAAAGATGGCAAAGGAATATTAATTTATAAAACACCTATTGATGGTGTGAATCGTATTGATGGTCGTTGGCGTTATGATCGTTTGGTGGATGGCGGCGATGCAGTAAAAATTTTCTCGCCGGAGGAAGTCGCTGAACATGCACTCTATAAAGAATCCGGCGAGTTGCAGCGTGCTCTGGATGCGGTGAAAGTTTCAGATCCGCAAAAAATAGAATTATACAGTTTGGTGGTCGCTGGTTACGGCACTGAAGAAGTGTTTCATCGCGAGAGTACCTTTATCGAAAAGCTTTTTAATACGCAATATGGAAATAGCGCGACTGCTATTTATTTGGCTAATAGTCAGCGCTCTCTGGCACAACATCCATTGGCAACGCGCACCAGTATCAGCGCTGCTATCGAACGCCTCGCAGAAAAAATGGATAAAGAGCAGGATATTTTCTTTTTATATATCACCAGCCATGGTTCAAAAAACAAAACCATATCGCTTAATCACAATGGTCTTGCATTTAAAGACATAGACGCAAAATGGTTGGGTGATCTACTTAAGCAAACGGGAATCAAGCACCGTGTCGTAGTGTTATCAGCATGTTATTCCGGCGGTTTTATTGATGATCTGAAAGATTCCAACACCATGGTGATGACTGCAGCGGCAGCGGATAAAACATCATTTGGTTGCGCCGATGACAGCTTGTTCACCTATTTTGGCAAGGCTTACTTTAAGGAATCGCTCAAGCCGGGTGTGGATTTTGAACAGGCTTTTTATCAGGCAAAAGAACTGGTGGCAGGCTGGGAGAAAGAGCAAAAAATCACCAAGTCTAATCCGCAAATTGCTACCAATCCTGGCGTGTTAAAACAGGTGAAACGCTGGCAGGCTCAGCCTTCGGCAGGGCTTTCGGGTGATTTAAATCCCTAATTGCACCTATAGCCCCGCAGCTCTAGAGACAGGGCTGCAAAAGGCAGTGTAAGATACCGCCCCCGGTTAACTAAGCACGACCTAAGATCATGATAGATAAAAAGTTACTCAGTATTTTGGTGTGCCCTGTGAGCAAAGGCGAACTTGAATATCGCCCTGAACAACAGGAGCTGGTGTGTTGGGAAAGTGGCTTGGCCTATCCCATCCGCGATGGCATCCCGGTGATGCTGGAGCATGAAGCGCGCAAACTCAGCGCCGAAGAGATAGAAGAGCATCACGCCTAACCGACGGTTGCCTTCTTTAAACCTTGCAGAAATTTGAATATTTAGTGGATACCTTATGAAGAGCGCTGAAATTCGCGACGCCTTTTTGAAATACTTTGAAAGTAAAGGTCACACAATAGTGGCCAGTAGTTCGTTGGTTCCTGAAAATGACCCGACCCTGTTGTTTACCAATGCGGGCATGAACCAATTCAAAGATGTATTCCTGGGCGGCGACAAGCGTTCTTACAATCGTGCCACCAGCTCCCAGCGCTGCGTTCGTGCTGGCGGCAAGCATAACGATCTCGAAAATGTTGGATACACTGCGCGCCACCATACTTTCTTTGAAATGTTGGGCAACTTCAGTTTTGGCGATTACTTCAAGCATGATGCTATCAAATTCGCGTGGGAATTTTTAACCGTAACATTGCGTATTCCTGCAGAAAAACTCTGGGTGACCGTCTATGCATCAGACGACGAAGCCTACGATATCTGGAATAAAGAAGTAGGTGTTCCGGTCGAGCGCATCATCCGCATCGGCGACAATAAGGGCGCCCCTTACGCATCGGACAATTTCTGGGCGATGGGTGATACCGGTCCTTGCGGCCCTTGTACCGAAATATTCTACGATCACGGCGCTGATATCTGGGGCGGCCCACCGGGTTCACCGGAAGAAGATGGCGACCGCTATATTGAAATCTGGAATAACGTGTTCATGCAGTTCAATCGCACTGCTGATGGCGTTTTGCATCCGTTACCTGCACCTTCGGTGGATACCGGGATGGGGCTGGAACGTATTTCTGCCGTTATGCAGCACGTACACTCCAACTACGAAATCGATTTGTTCCAACATCTATTGAATGCGGCTGCTGCGGCAACTGGCACCAGCGATATGGAAAACAAATCCCTGCGTGTAATTGCCGATCATATCCGTTCCTGTTCTTTCCTGATCAGCGATGGCGTTGCTCCATCCAATGAGGGGCGTGGCTATGTGTTGCGCCGCATCATTCGCCGCGCGATTCGTCACGGCAACCAACTGGGTCAAAAACAACCTTTCTTCCACAAGCTGGCAAAGTCTTTGGCTGAGGTGATGGGTGATGCTTATCCCGAGTTACATAAAAACCTTGCGCAGATCGAACGCGTATTGCTGCAAGAAGAAGAGCAGTTTGAAAAGACCCTCGATAAAGGTATCGCCGTTCTTGAGGATGCATTGAGCAAGCTTTCGGGCACTGAAGTTCCCGGTAAAGTGGTATTCACTTTGTATGATACCTACGGTTTCCCGGTCGATTTAACCGCTGATATCGCGCGTGAGCGCGGCCTGACAATTGATCAGGAAGGTTATGATGCGGCAATGGCGGAGCAGCGTGCCCGTGCTCGCGCAGCTGGCAGCTTTAAGGTTGATTACAATGCGGCCGGTCTTGAATTGCCTGCTAGCGAGTTTCTTGGCTACAGCTCATTGGCAGAGCAGGGCAAAGTGCTTGCTCTGGTTAAAGATGGCAAAAAAGTAGAGCGCTTGGTTGAAGGTGAAGATGGTGCTGTGGTTCTGGATCGCACCCCTTTCTACGCTGAGTCTGGTGGTCAAGCTGGCGACTGCGGATATATCGAGCTGGGCGCGAATCGTCTTGAGGTGCGTGATTGCCAGAAGCAAGGCGCATCTAGCTTGCATGTTGTCCGTGTTCTTCAGGGTGCAATTTCTGTTGGCGATACTGTTTCTTCTAAAGTTGATGCTAATGTGCGTCAAGCGACCGCGTTAAACCATTCTGCTACTCACTTGATGCACGCTGCACTGCGC
>NZ_JBCECX010000011.1:0-1763 GCF_039207905.1 Cellvibrio sp. | reverse complement strand
GCACTGCGCAAGATTCTGGGTGAGCACGTGACTCAAAAAGGCTCTTTGGTAGACTCAGAGCGCCTGCGTTTTGACTTCTCACATTTTGAAGCCGTTACTGCCGATCAATTAAAAGCGATTGAAACTCTGGTGAATGACCAGATTCGCGCCAATTCCTCAGTGGCTACCGAACTGTGCGATATGAATGCCGCCAAAGCCAAGGGTGCAATGGCTCTCTTTGGTGAAAAATACGGTGATACCGTGCGTGTCCTGACGATGGGTGATGGTTTCTCCGTTGAGCTTTGCGGCGGCACCCATGTCAATCGCACAGGTGATATAGGTTTGTTCCGCATTACCTCTGAATCTGGTGTGGCTGCAGGTATTCGTCGTATTGAGGCGATTACTGGCACTAAAGCATTAGAGTTGTTTGATCGCGTTGAGTCGTTGGTGGATACCGCCGGCCGCAGCCTCAAGGCCAATCGCGAGTCGTTGATTGAAAAGCTGGATGCTTTGGTGGCGCAAAACCGCAAATTGGAAAAAGATCTGGCGGCACTTAAAACCAAATTGGCAACTGCAGGTAGCGGTGATGTGTTGTCGCAAGCAGTAGATGTTCAAGGAATTAAGGTGTTGGCCTTGAATCTTGAAGGTGCCGATGCCAAATCCCTTAGAGATACTGCAGATCAATTCAAAAACAAGTTGGGCTCGGCGGTAGTGCTGCTCGCTGCAGTAGAAGGCGATAAGGTTGCATTGATTGCCGGTGTTACCCAGGATGCTACCGGTAAAGTAAAAGCGGGTGACTTGATGGGTTTTGTTGCCGGACAATTGGGTGGCAAAGGTGGCGGACGCCCTGATATGGCGCAGGGTGGCGGAACCAATGTTGCAGGCCTTGATGCTGCATTAGCATCAGTTGTGCCATGGGTTAAATCCCAACTCGGTTAATAGCTGTACAGAAAGGTGAAGGAAGTGTTATTAATCCGCTTTTAATCACCCATTTGGGTTAACTTTTATCGCAATCTGGTGTTTAATTGGCGCCTTTTTTGTGATCTGGTTAGTAAGTATTAGCAATCGTCAATTGATAAAGGATAGGCTGTAATGAGCTTATTGGTTCAGAAATACGGTGGCACCTCAGTTGGTTCCATCGAGCGTATCGAGCAAGTTGCCGACAAGGTGGCTGGTTTCCGTGCACAGGGTCACGATATGGTCGTGGTGCTCTCTGCTATGAGTGGCGAGACTAATCGCTTGATTGGTTTGGCTCAGCAAATTCAAGATACTCCTGATCCGCGTGAATTGGATGTATTGGTCGCTACTGGTGAGCAAGTAACTATTGCGCTCCTGTGCATGGCGCTGAAAAAGCGTGGTGTAGATGCCCGTTCATACACTGGCGGCCAAGTGCGTATTCTCACCGACAATGCCCACACCAAGGCGCGCATTCAGTCTATTGATGAAGAAAATATGCGCGCCGATCTCAAAGCTGGCCGCGTAGTCGTAGTCGCTGGTTTCCAAGGTGTAGATGAGAATGGCAATATCACAACGCTTGGTCGTGGTGGTTCAGATACTACTGGTGTAGCGCTTGCTGCTGCATTAAAAGCGGATGAATGCCAGATCTATACTGACGTAGACGGCGTATATACAACCGATCCACGTGTTTGTGAGCGCGCGCGTCGCTTGGAAAAAATTACCTTTGAAGAAATGCTGGAAATGGCCAGCCAGGGTTCCAAAGTCCTGCAAATTCGCTCTGTAGAGTTTGCTGGCAAATATAAGGTGCCTTTGCGTGTGTTACACAG
>NZ_JBCECX010000010.1:144067-162430 GCF_039207905.1 Cellvibrio sp. | reverse complement strand
AAATGGCGGCACACGATGATCGGGAGATCACTATACTCGGCGCCATGTATACCCAGGGCGCGCGACTAATTGACAACGTTTCTGTAGTGCTGGGCTGATTTTCCCGCATTACACAAGTGATTCCCCGGAGGATTCCATGCTTTCACATATGCTTAAAGCCAAGCTGCACATGGCCAAAGTTACCCAGGCAGAGCTGTGGTACGACGGTTCCTGTGCAATCGATGCGAATTTGGTTGCCCTCGCTGGCATGCGCGAATTCGAGCAAATCGATATTTATAACGTGAACAACGGCGAGCGTTTTCACACCTACATCATCCTCGCTGAGCCGGGTTCAGGTACTTTCTCGATGAACGGTGCAGCCGCGCGTAAGGTGGCGGTGGGTGATCGCGTGATTATCGCAACTTACGGTCACTTCACCGAAGCAGAGCTGATCAACCACAGGCCGAAGCTGGTGTATTTGAATGAAGACAACAGCGTGAATCGCACTACCAACACGATTCCAATGCAGGTTGCCTAAGCGTTGCAATTTCCAGCTTGATGGCTGGATATCCGTTTTTAAAAAGGGCCGCACTGCGGCCCTTTTTTATGCTCATTTTTTATAGCCGCTAATAAATTCCCCTTTGCGATAACGCCTCATGCCGGTGCGGCTTTACATTTTTTGCGCTGCTTTGGACAACGTTGTCATTGAGCTTTACGCGCTAATCCTGTTAAGCTTGGCCTAATCCAAAAGCGCGGATGCTGCGCGTCATTCATTTCATCCGTCGCCCCTTCTCGGTTTAATAACAAGTAACGGTAGTGAGATAAAACCATGTCAGAAGTACACCTGTATCCGGTTCCTGAAAGTTTCAAATCCAAGGCGGCGATCAATCTGGCGCGCTATAAGGAAATGTACGACCAATCGATTAACTCGCCTGATACCTTCTGGGCCGAGCAGGCAAAAACCTTCCTGACTTGGCAAAAGCCCTGGTCGCAAGTGACCAAGAGCGATCTGCGCAAAGGCGAAGTATCCTGGTTTGTCGATGGCAAACTAAATGTCAGCGTTAACTGTATCGACCGCCATCTGCCTGCCCGCGCTAACCAAACCGCTATCATCTGGGAGGGCGATGATCCTTCCGAAGACCAATTTATTACCTATCAGGAATTGCACGATCAGGTTTGTCGCTTGGCTAATGCCTTGCGTGAGCGTGGCGTGAAAAAGGGTGATCGTGTATGCATCTACATGCCGATGATTCCTGAGGCGGCTTATGCGATGCTCGCCTGTACCCGCATTGGCGCGATCCATTCAATCGTGTTCGGCGGCTTTTCTCCTGAAGCCTTGAAAGACCGTATTCAGGATGCGGAATGCCAAGTAGTCATTACTTCCGACGAGGGCCTGCGCGGCGGTAAGCGCGTACCACTGAAAAAGAATACCGATATCGCACTCGCCCAATGTCCCGGCGTGCATACCTGCATCGTGGTCAAGCGCACTGGTGGCGATATCGCTTGGGATGAAAAACGCGATTTCTGGTATGAGGATCTGGTTGAACGCCAAGCCAGCCAATGTGAACCGGAAGTGATGGATTCTGAAGATCCACTATTTATTCTTTACACCTCAGGCTCGACCGGTAAACCGAAAGGCGTATTGCACACCACTGGCGGCTATTTGCTGCAAGCGGCGATGACCCACAAATACGTGTTCGATTATCAGGAAGGCGATATTTACTGGTGTACTGCAGATGTGGGTTGGGTAACTGGCCACAGCTATATCGTTTATGGTCCGCTGACCAACGGCGCGACTACCCTGATGTTTGAGGGTGTGCCGACTTATCCGGATGCTTCCCGCTGCTGGCAAGTGATCGACAAGCACGGCGTTAACAGTTTCTATACCGCCCCAACCGCGATTCGTGCGCTGATGGGCGCGGGTGATGACTTCGTTACCAAAACCTCGCGTGCAAGTTTGAAGATCCTCGGTAGTGTGGGCGAGCCGATCAACCCTGAAGCCTGGGAGTGGTACTACCGCGTGATCGGCGACAGCCGCTGCCCGATTATGGATACCTGGTGGCAAACCGAAACCGGCGCGCACATGCTCACCCCATTGCCCGGTGCAATTGATCTTAAGCCTGGTTCGGCGACTGTGCCCTTCTTTGGAGTGCAGCCTGTATTGCTTGATCCGGAGGGCAAAGAAGTGCTGGGTGCAGGCGAGGGTAACCTCTGCATCAAATCAGCTTGGCCAAGCCAGATCCGCACGGTTTACGGTGATCACCAACGCTGTATCGACACCTACTACAGCACCTATCCTGGCTACTACTTCACTGGCGACGGCGCCCGTCGTGACGCCGATGGCTACTACTGGATCACCGGTCGCGTGGATGACGTATTGAACGTATCCGGCCACCGCATGGGTACTGCTGAAGTGGAAAGCGCCTTGGTATTACACGATAAGGTTGCTGAGGCGGCGGTAGTTGGTTATCCGCACGACATCAAAGGCCAAGGCATTTACGCCTATGTGACCTTGATGACTGGCGAGCAGCCGAGCGATGAACTGAAAAAAGAATTGCTGGCGTTGGTAGTAAAAGAAATCGGCGCAATTGCGCGTCCTGACATCATCCAGTGGGCACCGGGTTTGCCAAAAACCCGCTCGGGCAAGATCATGCGTCGCATCCTGCGCAAGATCGCCGCCAATGAATTGGATTCACTCGGCGACACTTCAACGCTTGCTGACCCGGCAGTAGTAAATGAGCTGATCGACAATCGCCCGAACAAATAAGGCGATTACAAAAATCTGAAAATAAAAAAGGCGCTCATATGAGCGCCTTTTTTATTGGGTGATGTTTCTGGTTTAGAAACGAATTGTCCCCTGCACGGCAACGCTTCTTGGGCGCTCGTAAAACGCGTAGTAGCCGCTACCGCTTGAAACGGTGGTGGCGACGGGTAAACCGTTGGCGTAAGTGACAACAGATTCATCAGTCAGGTTTCTGCCGATCAAGGCAAGTTCCCACATATCATTCGAGCCGCTCAATGCAATGCGCGCGTTGATCTTAGTGTAAGACGGCTGCTCGAACTTAGGATCGAGCGATGGTGTGGTTAAGTAGCTTGAGCTATAGATTGCATCCAGCGTGTTGACCAGTTTTAAACCATTGCTGAAATTGATTGTGTAGTCGACGCCCACATTACCCTGGAACTCAGGAACGAATTCACGGCGTTTGCCGGTTGCATCGCACACGGTTGGGTTGAGCGGATTTCGCTCAGCATCAGGTTGGCCGAAATAGCACTGTGAATTGGGGAAGTCAGTGTATTCGAAATCGATATAGGCTGCGCCGCCGCGAACTAAAACGCTGTCAGTAAGTGCCCAGCGTCCGTCGACTTCAAGACCTTGCACAACTGCTTCACCAGCGTTGGTAACGTTAAAGCTGAGGCTGCCGTCAAACTGGCTGGTTTGCATATCTTCGAACTCGGAGCGGAAGGCGGCTACATTCAATTCCGCTGCGCCGTTACCGAAAACAAATTTGCCCCCAAGTTCGAGATTTTTTACACGCTCTTCGCCAAATTCCCAAGTACCTTCAATATCTGTCACTTTACCGGTTGGGAAAAATGCGCTGGGTGGTATTGTTTGTCCATTGTAGATACCGCCTTGCTCATTCGAGGCTGAGTTGGCGCGGACATCAAAGCCGCCAGATTTAAATCCGGTGGTGAAGCTCGCATAGAGCATGTCGGTTTCGTTCAAGTCATATTGAATGGTAACGAGTGGAGTGAACCCTGACTCATCACGCTTCCCGTCTACTTTATGGGGATCAATTTTAAACTGACTCCAAATAAAGTTATAAGGATCGTTAACCGTGCCTTGCGGCAATTCAACACCGGTATTGCTCACATGATACTGGTGTCTGCTCGCCTCTTTGGTTTCTTCGGTATAGCGAGCCCCTACAATTACACGGGCAGAGTCGGTGAAGTTCCAGGTTGCCTGGGCAAAGATCGATGCTAAATCGGTGTCTTGCTCAAAATCACGCTGGGTAGTCGCATCACGTAACAAGTTGGCGAGGGTTGCGCCGAGTCTGGTAGAAAATGCAGTGGGGATAAAACTGTCTTTCGGTACACGTACGGTGTCGTGGAATTTCAGTGAGCTGCTTTGGAAGAACAGGCCGCCGATGTAACTGACGGTTTTATCTTCATCGGAGGTGATACGAAGCTCCTGGCTGACTTGGCTGTAATCTTCATCAGAGAGAATGTTAAAGCCTGATGCGCCGGTAAAGTCGCAATCACACAACTCTTCGTAGGTGTAAGCGTTGTATCCAGTCACTGACGTGAAGGTGAGATCATTAAATTCGCGCTCAATACTCAGAGTGACGTTTTCGGTATCGTTGTAGCTGTAGTCACCGTTGGATTGGCGTTTCCAATCATGGGTTGTATCTAACTGATAGGCGCCTTGGGTGAAAAATGACAAGGCATTCGCGTAGGAGCCACCTATAGGTTTTACGACTTCAATGTTGCGGCCATTGCTATCAAAAGAGCCGTCTTCCGCTTTCAGGATAATGTCCCACAGCTCGTTTGGTTGCCATTGAAAGGTCGCACGCACCACACGATTTTTATCACCCGATTCATCGCGTCCAAGAGTTGTGTTTTCCATGTAGCCATCGTTGCTGCTTTCCATTATTGCAAGGCGACCACCGAACGTATCGGTAATGGGGCCTGACATTACTAAACGGACATCTTGTTCACCGAAGTCGGGTTCATAAAGTGCACTCAGCTTTGCTTCCAATTTGTCGCCCGGTTTGGCGGTGGTGATGCTGATTGCACCGGCAGTGGAGTTTTTGCCGAATAAAATACTTTGCGGGCCGCGTAAGACTTCAACGCGTTCGATATCGAGAAATGGTGCGCGTGATAATTGCGCGCGACCGTAATGGATACCATCAATAAATTGTGCAGCAGATTGCTCGAAACCCTGGTTCACGCCAGAGCTAATGCCGCGGATGGCGATATTGGTGCCAATCCCTGTTTGGGTCATATTGAAGCTGGGAATGTAGTCCGCCATGGTTTCAATATTGGTGATCCCCGAGCTTTCAATCTTTTCGCCCGACAGCGCATTTACCGAGAGTGGAACATCGCGCAGGCTTTGCGAGCGCTTTTGTGCTGTTACCAGAATTTCATCGAGAACTGGGCCATCATTAACTGCTTCCTGGGCAATTGCCGGTGTTGCCAGATTCAGTGCTACAGCCAAGGCAAGAAGGTTGTGTTTGTGAACTTTCACGAGGGCATCTCCTGAACTTTTATTGTGTGTATTGGAGTGTAGATAAACTATCTGATCGAAATTAGTGCAATAAATAATTGTTAATTAATAGCTTAAGGCGGCAAAAATACCAGTTAATGCTAAATATTGCTCCAAAACGGAAATAAGGCTGCCACTTTTGGTGACGAAGTTGACAAAAAAATCTTTGGTTGTACAAAGCTTGAGCTTGCGTTCGGATGAAGTGGCGGTTAAGGTGCCGCCTCGGAGTCGGCCCGGCAGTCGCTCTGGTGTTAACTGCATGACTCTCTTGAGTGTTGTTTGGTGCATCGGGGAGGAAAGTCCGGGCTCCATAGGGCAGAGTGCCAGGTAACGCCTGGGAGGCGCGAGCCTACGGAAAGTGCAACAGAGAGGAGACCGCCTAAGCATTCGCAAGAGTGCCGGTAAGGGTGAAAGGGTGCGGTAAGAGCGCACCGCGCAACTGGTAACAGGCTGCGGCATGGTAAACCCCACTCGGAGCAAGACCAAATAGGAATCCATTGGTGCGGCCCGCATCGGATTCGGGTAGGTTGCTTGAGGCTAACGGTGACGTTAGTCCCAGATGAATGACTGTCCACGACAGAACCCGGCTTACAGGCCGACTCCGATTTTCTGCAGTTTACGATTTGTTCATGCGTGTTTTTGATCTGTATAGATCTAATCCTTCTATAAATCCCCAATTATCACTGCAAAATAATTCCACACTTAATGTATTACATTAGGTTTGTCTTCTATCGTTTTGTTTTTGTTGTTTAAGTTGGTTTTTGTGTCTGTCTGGTTCTGTATTTTCCCTTCCTGTTTGCCGACGTTTCCCGATTTTTCCCGTGATTTTATGCGCCTTTTGGCAATTGCTTGCTTGACTTTGCATCGCCCCGATTTATAGTGAGCGTCGTGGGGAAAAGTGGGTAATTGTGGATTTTTGTGGAAAATAAACCCAGCAAGTGGTGAAAAGTGTCCGATTTAACAGGTAGTCATTCCATCAGCATGGACCTCAAGGGTCGCATGGCGATACCAGCGCGCATTCGCGATTCGCTGGCGGCGTCTGGTGCTGCGCGGTTATGGGTGACTGCTCACATGTATGAGCGCTGTTTATTGGTCTACTCCGAAGCCGAATGGCAGCCTGTTCTTGCCAAAATTCAAGCTCTTCCCGCTGGTAACGAGCAAGTTCGCCGGATTCAACGGCGCTTTATTGGGCAGGCGGTGAATCTTGAAATGGATGCGAACGGTCGTGTTCTCGTTCCCCCCACTCTGCGCGAATTCGCGCACCTTGATAAAAAACTCATATTGGTTGGTCTGGGCAATAAATTAGAGCTGTGGGATGAAGACAGCTGGAATGCTCTGATGGACTTACCGGTTGATGGCGCGCTGTCCGCCGATCTGCAAAACCTCTCTTTCTAGGTAATGGCGTGACTGAATCGCAACATATAACCGTGCTCTTGAACGAGGCGGTAACAGCGCTAGTTACGGATGCCTCCGGCTTTTACGTAGATGGCACCTTCGGGCGCGGTGGTCACAGCGCTTTGGTGATGCAGCAGTTGTCGGCAGATGGCCGCTTACTGGGGATTGATAAAGATTTGGCTGCAATCGCCACTGCAAACGCCCGTTTTGCCGATGATTCACGCTTTGCCATTGCTCACGGCTCTTTTGCAGAGTTGGCGCAGCTGGTCGATGAGCGCGGTATGACAGGCAAGGTTGCCGGGGTATTGCTGGATTTGGGCGTTTCGTCGCCGCAGTTGGATGAGGCTGAACGCGGTTTCAGTTTTATGCAGGATGGTCCACTCGATATGCGTATGGACCAGACCCGTGGCCAGAGCGCGGCAGATTGGGTCAACAGCGCAAGCGAAGACGATATCACCTGGGTGTTTAAAGAGTATGGCGAGGAGCGTTTCGCCAAGCGTATGGCACGCGCCATCATCGCTGAGCGCCAAAAGACGCCATTTACACGCACCAAGCATTTGGCAGAAGTGATTAAAGAGGCGAATCCGGCGTGGGAAAAGGGCAAGCATCCAGCGACCCGCGCATTTCAGGCGATTCGTATCCAGGTCAACAATGAATTGACTGATCTTGATTCGGTGTTGGAGCAGGCATTGACCGTACTTGCTCCGGGTGGGCGACTGGTGGTGATTAGCTTTCACTCGCTGGAAGATCGTGCGGTAAAGCGGTTTATCCGCCGGCAAGAATTGGGTGATCCCGTACCCAAAGGCCTGCCGATCCGCGAAGACCAATTAAACAAACGTATGCGTTCGCTCGGTAAGGCGATCAAGGCGAGCGATGAAGAGGTAAATGCCAATGTGCGCTCGCGTAGCGCCGTTATGCGTGTGGCGGAAAAGTTGTAAATCCCGGTTTTGCGTCACCAGCTGTACCTGAATCGACCCTTTACCAGATCAATTCGATAAATTAATAAGCTCCAGGGATTCCATGAACAGAAGCCATCCATCACAACAAAAGCCGATCTCGCCAGCCGTGATGCTGGTTGTGGCTGTGTTGTGGGTGGCGACCATTGCATCGGCAATGGGGGTGGTGGCGACTACCCAGGTTGTGCGTCGCGATGTGAATAGTCTTGAAACCCTGCGTCGCGAAGCCTCCCAGCTGCAAGTGCAGTGGGGGCAATATCTGCTGGAGCAAAGCACTTGGGCTGCATACGGTCGCGTAGAAAATGCAGCCGTCTCTGAACTGAATATGATGGCGCCCACACCGGAAGAAATTGTGATGATTTCCGGTAACAACATTATCGAAAATCAGGCTCCGGTTGAGCCAGCGGCAGGTGGACAATGAGTCGTCAATCCGCCTTCGAACCGCGCACCGCGCGTCCTCCTGTGCAGCCTCCCCGCAAACCATTGAAAGTGGCGCACTGGCGTTTTTACGGCGTCGGTATTTTGCTTGCTGTCTTGGTTGTTGTACTGATTGTTCATGTTGCCAGTCTGCAGGTACTTCCTAATGCTGATAAAGGTTACGAATTCCTGCAAGGCCAAGGTGAGTCGCGCACGCTGCGCACTGAAGTTATTCCGGCTTATCGCGGTGTAATCACTGATCGCAATGGTGATCCATTGGCGGTGAGCACTCCCGTATCTACTCTCTGGGCAAATCCAAAAGTATTGCTGCAAGCGCCGCATCGCTGGGGTGAGTTGGCGCAAGCGCTTAAGCTCAATAAAGCTGAGCTGGAAACTCGCCTTGCCCGTTACGGGACTAAAGAGTTTATGTATCTGCAACGTCAATTATCTCCAGAAGCCGCGCAAGCGGTTTTGGCGTTAGATATTCCCGGCGTTTACGAACATATTGAATATCACCGCTACTATCCCGCAGCAGAAGTAGCTGCGCATCTAGTTGGTATGACTGACGTTGATGATCGCGGTCAGGAAGGTATGGAGCTGGCGTACGATGCGTGGCTCACCGGTGAGAATGGTGCAAAAGAAGTTTTAAAAGATTTGCGTGGTCGCACAGTTAAAGAGTTGCGCTTGGTGAAGTCAGCGCGCCCTGGCCAAAACCTTACCCTGAGTATTGATCTGCGTTTGCAATATCTCGCGCATCGCGAATTAAAAAAAGCAGTAGAAGATGCTGGTGCTGTTGCAGGCTCAATTGTGATTCTGGATGTGCTGACGGGCGAAGTGCTCGCGATGTCCAATTTGCCAACCTATAACCCGAATGATCGCAGCCGTGCGCGTGGTGCCGGTTTGCGCAATCGCGCGATTACGGATTTGTATGAACCTGGTTCAGCAGTAAAACCCTGGGTGATTCTCGCTGCGTTAGAGAGTGGAAAATTCAAACCTGATGATGTGATTGATACCAACCCCGGTTATTTTATGGTTGGTAGCAAATCCATTAAAGATCACCGCAATTATGGCGCAATGGATTTGGCAATGGCGATTGCAAAATCGTCCAACATTGCGATGACAAAAATTACCTTTGCATTGGATACCAACACCGTGCGCGATATGTATGAGCGCCTGGGTGTTGGCAAACCAATCGGCACCGGTTTTCCTGGGGAGTCCCCCGGACGTTTGCCGGTGTTAAAGCCTGCGCAAAAAATTGAACGCGCCAACTTTTCCTACGGTTACGCACTTAATAGCACCGTGTTACAAACGGTACAAGCCTACGGTGTTATTGCGACGGGCGGAATCAAGCGTCCGGTTTCTTTGCTACGCGTTGATACACCGCCAGAAGGTGAGCGTGTTGTTGAGAAAAAATACACTGATCAAGTAAAAGAAATGCTTAAGCGCGTGGTATCTGCTGAAGGTACTGGTAGTAAAGCGCAAGCGATTTCTTATTCAGTTGCAGGTAAAACGGGAACCGCGTTTAAAGCAGTTAACGGAAAATATTCCAGTTTGCAGCTCAGTTCATTTATCGGTATGGCGCCGGTTAAAAATCCGCGCATTGTTGCGATGGTGGTAATTGATGAACCAAAAGGTGGTGGCATTACCGGTAATGGCGGTATTGTTGCTGCGCCTGCGTTTTCAAAAGTAGCGGAAGATGCGCTGCGTATGTTGCAAGTTCCGCCGGATAATATTCGTGGTAAAGATGAAAAATCCCTGATCGCTGAGCCCGCGATTAAGTCTGTCCCTAAAAATCCAGCACCGAAAAACGCCCTTGCAAGTGAGAGGTCAGAAACCTGATGACTTCTCTCTACCAAAATCGCCATGTTGCACTTGCAGATTTGCTTCCTGATCTTGAGTTAGATAATGCGGCGAATCTTGTTGTGCGCAATTTGTGCCTTGATACGCGCAATCTAAAAACCGGCGATGCATTTATTGCGCTTGCCGGTATAAAAGTGGATGGCCGTAATTTTATTGCCAAAGCAATTGAATTAGGTGCAGCTGCAATTTTGGTAGAAGCAGATAAAAACTGGCAGGGTCTTGATTGGCTTGGTGCGGTACCAGTTATAGCGATAGATAATTTACCTGCACGCGTCAGTGAAATTGCAGGGCATTTTTTCGGCGAGCCAAGCAAAAAACTCCAGCTTGTTGGAATTACCGGCACTAATGGTAAAACGACTTGCAGTTTGTTGGCCGCGCAGTTACTGGCGCAGTTGCAACAAAAATCTGCAGTGGTCGGGACTATCGGTTACGGCTTGTTGGATTCATCTTCCCTTGCTCCGCTCGCGCAACAAATTAATTTGTTGACCTCGACAGGTTTAACTACGCCAGACCCAATTACCCTGCAGCGCATTCTTGCTGAGTTGGTTGTTAATGGCGCTACTTCTGCGGCAATTGAAGTGTCTTCGCATAGCCTGCAGCAAAAACGCGTGGCGGGCTTGCAATTCTCCAGCGCAATTTTTACGAATCTCACGCAAGATCATTTGGATTATCACGGCGATTTGCACAGTTACGGCAATGCCAAAGCGCAGCTTTTGCAAATGCCGGGACTGCGCACGGCAATTATTAATCTCGATGATGAGTGGGCGAGCAGTCTCGCGCAAAAAGCACCCGCCGGTGCCACTGTGATTGGTTATTCCACCCAAAAGATTGCTGATGTTTACGCAACTGATATCGAACTACATGCTCAAGGTATTCGCGCGCATGTATTTACCCCTTGGGGTGAGGCAGATATTGATTCACCGCTATTGGGACAATTTAATCTCGGTAATTTACTGGCGGTAATTGCGGCAGTGGGTGAACAAGGATTTAGTCTGCAGCAAATGTTGCCATTTATTTCTCAACTTGAGCCTGCCCCCGGGCGCATGCAATTGGTTACTGTTGATCAAGCTGAACAGGAAATCCAGGTGATAGTGGATTATGCCCACACACCTGATGCGTTGGAAAATACCCTCAATGCGATTCACCAACATAAAGCTGGACGTGTGTGGACTGTATTTGGTTGTGGTGGTGATCGAGATAAAACCAAGCGTCCACAAATGGGCAAAATTGCCGAGCGGTTGAGCGATTACATTATTGTTACTAATGACAATCCACGCTCGGAAGATCCTGCCAGTATCGCCGCTGAAATTGTGCGCGGCATGAATCATCCCAGTGGATGTTTAGTTATTGCTGACCGTGCGCAGGCAATTGATTTTGCTGTGCAGCAAGCCAAAGCGGGCGACATAGTATTGATCGCAGGCAAAGGCCATGAGGATTACCAGATTTTTGCCAATCAAACATTACCGTTTAGCGATAGCAAGCATGCACGTTTGTCGCTGCAGCGCCGCATCGCCAAACGCGACACTGACAATCAGTCATCAGAGGCTCACTCATGATCAAGCCTCTTACATTAAAGTGGGTTGAAGAATTTATTTCTGCAAGTAAACCTTTGCGCGCAGTCACTGCACAGCTTAAATGCGGTGATGCCCAGCAAGGTGATGTGGAATTTACGCGCGTGAATACCGATTCGCGCACCCTCGCAGAAGGCGAATTATTTATTGCATTACGCGGTGAGCGTTTTGATGCGCACGATTTTATTCAGGATGTGGTTGCCAAAAAACCATGCGCCTTAGTAGTAGAGCGTTTCTTTCCTGATATTCAATTGCCGCAACTGGTTGTAAGCGACTCATTGCTCGCGCTGGGGCAAATTGCCGCGTTGAACCGCAGTTTGTTTTTGCGTCCAATTATTGCTATCACCGGTAGCAGTGGCAAAACAACAGTAAAAACATTGCTCGCGGGCATTCTTGCTGAGTGCGGTTCGGTTCATGCAACCAAAGGCAATTTCAACAATCACATCGGCGTTCCTCTCACCTTATTGCAGCTGGAAGCGCATCACGAATTTGCGGTCATTGAGATGGGCGCTAGTGGGCCTAATGAAATCGAATATTTGTGTTCGCTCGCCAAACCGCAAATAACCATGATCAACAATGTAATGGCGGCCCATATTCAAGGCTTCGGATCATTGCAGGGTGTTGCCCAAGCAAAAGGTGAGATTTATGCGGCCTTGCCCAGCACAGGGACTGCAGTAGTTAATATTGATGACCGCTTTGCTCCTGAGTGGCTCGCACATTTGGGAAACCGCCGCGTAATTCGTGTTTCATTGCAAAATAATGAAGCAGATTGTTTTGCTCAAAACATTGAGCATGGTGCAAACAACATTGAATTCACAATTAATTTGCAGGGTGAATCTACACAACTCAGCGTTAATGCCCAAGGTGAGCATAATGTGCGCAATGCATTAATGGCTGCTGCCTGTGCATCAGCAGTAGGTGCGGATTTACAGAAAATTAAACAAGGTCTTGCAGGCTTTTCTCCGGTTGCTGGTCGAATGAGTCGTCATATTGGTATTAACCAGGCGCACATTATCGACGACAGTTACAACGCAAATCCGGGATCAGTGCGTGCGGCAATTGATGTGCTTGCACAAACAAAGCAGGGCATCTTGGTGTTGGGTGATTTGGGCGAGTTGGGGCCTGAAGCCCCACAGCTACATGCAGAGCTGGGTGAATATGCTCGCGCAAAAAAAATCGCCCATTTATTTACCGTTGGAAAACTCAGTGAAAACGCTACCCGCGCTTTTGGTTTGGATGCACTGCATTTTGCTGATCAAGCCAGTCTGGTCGCTCATTTAAAAACTATTGCAGATAAGGACACTACTTTCTTAATAAAAGGCTCGCGCAGCGCCGCTATGGATTTAGTCGTGCGCCAGCTTTGTGATTCAGCGGGAGACTTACACTAATGCTGTACTGGCTATCAGAATACTTACAAGAATATCTGCGCAGCTTTGCAGTATTTCAATACATCACCGTGCGTGCGATTTTGGGTGTGCTCACTGCGCTCGGTATTTCGCTGTTGCTTGGCCCATGGTTTATCCGCCGTTTGACTGAGCTGCGTATTGGCCAAGCGGTACGTACTGATGGGCCGCAAAGCCATTTAAGTAAATCCGGCACACCGACAATGGGCGGTGCATTAATTCTATCGGCAATATTTGCTACCACATTGTTGTGGGCCGATTTATCCAATCGTTACGTGTGGGTAGTGTTGATCGTAACGGCTATTTTCGGTGCGGTAGGTTGGGTTGATGATTATCGTAAGGTTGCTAAAAAAGACTCGCGTGGATTGCCTGCGCGCTGGAAATATTTTTGGCAATCTATCGCCGGATTTGGTGCAGCGATATTTTTGTATTACACCGCGCAGAGTCCGGCTGAAACACAATTATTTATTCCTTTCTTTAAAAACGTCGCGCTTGATTTAGGTTTGTTCTACATCGTCTTCACCTATTTTGTCATTGTGGGCACCAGTAATGCGGTAAACCTGACCGATGGTTTGGATGGATTGGCAATCATGCCGAGTGTGATGGTTGCCGGTGCATTGGCATTGATTGCTTATCTATCTGGGCACTCGCAATTCTCCCAATATTTAAATATCGCCTACATTCAGGGCGCAGGTGAATTGGCGATTTTCTGTTGCGCTTTGGTCGGTGCTGGCTTGGGCTTTTTATGGTTCAACACTTATCCCGCGCAAGTATTTATGGGTGATGTGGGGGCTTTGGCGCTCGGTGCAGCACTGGGTCTAATTGCCGTTATCGTTCGCCATGAAATCGTCCTGTTTATTATGGGCGGTATTTTTGTGCTGGAAACGGTATCGGTTATTTTGCAGGTTGCTTCGTTCAAGTTAACAGGGCGCCGCATTTTCCGTATGGCGCCTATCCATCACCATTTTGAATTGAAAGGTTGGCCGGAGCCTCGTGTAATCGTGCGCTTTTGGATTATCACGTTGGTGTTGGTGTTGATTGGTTTGGCCACGCTGAAGTTGCGCTAACGAAAATTATTTTCAGACTTTATTAAATATTCTTCCAGAGAGAGAACACTGTGTCCCAAATGATTGCCACCAGTAAAGTTAAAGCAGTTATCGGCACAGGTATTACCGGTTTGTCGGTTGCACGCTTTCTGGCGGCGCAAGGTCAAGCATTTATCCTGTTGGATACTCGCACCAATCCTCCAAATCTTGAAAAGGTTCAACAAGAATTTCCCAATGTTTCCATTGTTTGTGGGGAGTTGGATGCAAATACATTGCTTTCTTGCGATGAAATTATTGTAAGCCCCGGTGTTGCTGTAGCAACACCGGCTATTGAGCAGGCGAGTGCGGCTGGTATTCCAGTTGTTGGCGATATCGAATTATTTGTTCGTTACGCCAAAGCCCCGATTGTTGCCATCACAGGTTCCAACGCAAAAAGCACTGTTACCACTCTGGTTGGAGAAATGGCAAAAGCAGCGGGAATCAACGTTGCTGTTGGTGGTAATTTGGGTACTCCAGCGCTGGAATTATTGGATGATGCAGTTGAACTTTATGTAATGGAGCTTTCCAGTTTCCAGTTGGAAACGGTTACCAAACTCAACGCAAAAGTCGCAACCATTTTAAATATCAGTGCCGATCATCTGGATCGTTACGAGAATATGCGTGCCTATATTCTCGCCAAGTTGCGTGTTTATTTCGGTGCTGAGCATATTGTTGTAAATCGCAAGGATATCCTTACGCATCCGCCGTTCGCTGCGGGCGTCAAACCGATTTATTTTGGTGGCAATGCGGATTTTGGCAGTTTTGGTTTGATCGAACATGAAGGTAAAGAGTTTCTTGCCAAAAACCTGACGCCGTTAATGGCTGCTGCTGAACTGAAAATTCGCGGTCGGCACAATGTTGATAATGCGCTCGCTGCCTTGGCGTTGGGTGATGCTGCAGGCATTCCGATGGATGCAATGTTAAGTGCATTAAAATCTTTCGCCGGTTTGCGCCACCGCTGTGAATTTGTTGCCGAGAAAAATGGAGTGGAATTCTATAACGATTCCAAAGGTACCAATATAGGTTCAACTCTTGCGGCAATTCAGGGGTTGGCACGCGATCCAAAACAATTGATCGTTATTTTGGGTGGTGAAGGCAAAGGGCAAGATTTCACCGAGTTGACGCCCGCACTGCGCGCAATTAATAGCACCGTTGTATTAATTGGTCGCGATGCACCCGTTATCGCTGCTGCGATTGGCGATGCAGCAACTGTGGTTAATGCGGATTCTATGCAAGACGCCGTCAATAAAGCTTTCGCAGTTGCTAATAATGGTGATGCAGTATTGTTGTCACCTGCATGCGCGAGCTTCGATATGTTTAAAAACTACGAAGATCGCGGCGAAAAATTCTGCGCTGCAGTGCAGGAGTTAATCGCATCATGATTAATTCAGCCACTCCAGTAACCCAATTGCCATTAAGCCAGCGCATCGACTGGCCTTTGTTGTGCCTGTGGATGGCACTGATGTCAATTGGTTTGATTATGGTGGCTTCTGCATCTGTTTCTTTTGCTGCATTAACTTACGACGACGCTTGGTTTTTTGCCAAACGCCACGCGGTTTATATGTTGCTCGGTATTGTGTTGGCGATGTTTGTTGTTTGCGTGCCTATGAGCGTGTGGCAAAAGTATTCCGGACATTTGTTGTTAATTACCTTTTTCTTGTTAGTTATTGTATTGATTCCTGGCATTGGTAAAAAAGTTAACGGTAGTCAGCGCTGGTTTAGTCTCGGTGTTATCTCTATCCAAGTTTCGGAAATTGCCAAATTTTGCGCAGTAGTATTTTTTGCCAGTTTCTTTGCACGCCGCTATCAGGAGCTGCATTTTGGTTGGCAAGGTTTCCTTAAGCCATTAATGGTCGTGGGTGTGTTTGTTGGCTTGTTATTGTTGGAGCCCGACTTTGGTAGTTCGGTGGTGCTGAGTGCAACTGTGTTTGCGATGATGTTTATTGCCGGCGTGCGTATGCTGCACTTCTTCTTGCTAATCATTATCGGCGTGGGCGGTTTGGCATCAGTGGCGATTCTTTCGCCTTATCGTATGCAGCGTTTGATTACTTTCCTTGATCCTTGGGCTGATCAGTTTAATACCGGTTATCAGCTTACCCAATCGCTAATTGGTTTTGGTCGCGGTGAGTGGTTTGGTTTGGGCTTGGGTAACAGCTTGCAAAAACTCTTCTTTCTTCCTGAGGCTCATACTGATTTTATTTTTGCCATCATTGCGGAAGAGTTCGGTTTGATTGGTGCGATTGTGTTGTTGGGTATTTTTACTGCATTGATCCTGCGTATCTTTAATGTCGCTAAACAAAATCTTGCAGCTGGAAAAATGTTTGCTGCCTTGGCGACCTTTGGTATTGCGATTCTGTTTTCATTTCAGGTTTTCATCAATATGGGCGTGTCTTCCGGATTATTGCCCACTAAAGGTTTGACCTTGCCTTTTATCAGTTACGGCGGCAGTAGTTTATTGATGTGTTGTGTGCTTATGGCGTTTGTTATGCGCGTGCAATGGGAGCTAGCTGGTTTCACTCCATCTGTCCCGGAGATTGCCAAACCACCACGCAGAAGTTTATTGGAGGCAACAGCATGAGTGCCTCTGCTACCAAAACTTTATCGATATTGATTATGGCGGGCGGTACTGGCGGGCATGTATTTCCTGCGCTTGCTGTTGCCGATGAATTGCGCGCGCGCGGTGCGACTATTAATTGGTTGGGAACTGCACGCGGTATTGAAAATCGTTTGGTGCCTTCAGCAAATATTCAATTACATCTTATTAAAGTAGAAGGTGTGCGCGGCCGCGGTCTGATGGGTTTAGTGAAAGCACCATTTTTGATCGTGTATGCGTTGCTGCAAGCATTGAGCGTCATCCGTCAGGTTAAACCTGATGTGGTGCTGGGCTTTGGTGGTTTTGCGTCCGGGCCTGGCGGTTTAGCGGCGAAATTATCTGGTCGACCACTGGTTGTACACGAACAAAATGCAGTAGCAGGTACAACAAATCGGTTGTTGGCAAAAGTAGCGAATAAAGTGTTGGCTGCATTTCCGCATGCGTTTGATGAGACGGTTAGCAATCTGGTTGTTGGTAACCCTGTGCGTGAACAAATAAAAAATCTCAACGCAGTACAGGTTCGTTATAGCACTCGTACGCAGCAGAAGTTGCCGCTGCAAATTTTGGTTGTTGGTGGAAGTTTGGGAGCCAAAGCAATTAATGAGCTAGTTCCGCAAGCTTTTGCAGAATTGCCGCTTGCATCGCGCCCATCTATTTGGCATCAAACCGGCAAAGGTCATGCTGCTGCGACTACCGCTTTATATATGCAGCATCAAGTAAACGCCAAGGTTGCAGAATTTATCGATGATATGGCAGCAGCTTATGCATGGGCTGATGTGGTGATTTGTCGCGCAGGCGCATTGACTGTATCCGAGTTGATGATGGCGGGGGTTGCTTCAGTGTTGATCCCGCTACCGAGTGCGATTGATGATCACCAAACTTTTAATGCAAAAAATTTAGCGGATGTTGGCGCAGGTATCGCGCTCGTCCAAAGAGATTTAACGGCAGCAAAATTAGCTGCTTTATTGTTAACCGAATTGGCTGACCGCGATCACTTGATGTCGATGGCGGAAAAAGCGCACCAATTGGCCAAGCCTTTTGCTGCTGCACAAGTGGCTGATATTTGTGAGGAGGTAGCCAATGGATAATTCTACGCAACAATCCATAGCTAAAGGGGCTAGCGGTCATTGTGTCCCCGAAATGCGCCGTATTCGCCGCATTCATTTTATTGGGATTGGTGGTGCCGGTATGAGTGGTATCGCCGAAGTGTTGTTGAATCAGGGTTATGAAATTTCTGGTTCGGATATAAAAGAATCCAGTGTGACTGAGCGCTTGGTATCAAAAGGTGCAACTGTTTTTATTGGGCACTCCGCCGACAACGTACGCGCTGCCGATGTGGTGGTGAATTCCAGCGCGGTGCATGCAAGTAACCCGGAAATGATTGGTGCGCGTGAGTTGCGTATCCCGATTGTGCGTCGCGCGGAAATGTTGGGTGAGTTGATGCGTTATCGCCACGGTATTGCGGTCGCGGGGACTCACGGAAAAACGACAACGACCAGTTTGCTTGCGTCTATTCTCGCGGCAGCAAAACAAGATCCAACATTTATTATTGGTGGCTTGGTAAATAGCACCGGTACCAATGCGCAGTTAGGTGCAAGCCGCTATTTAGTCGCAGAAGCTGACGAAAGTGATGCATCGTTTTTGCATTTGCAACCCATGGTTGCGATTGTGACCAACATCGATGCCGATCATATGGAGACTTACGGTGGCGACTTTTCCAAATTGAAAAAGACGTTTGTCGAGTTTTTGCATAACTTGCCATTTTATGGATTGGCTGTGCTCTGCGGCGAAGACCCGGTCATCCGCGATTTCCTTGCTATTATCGAACGTTTCCCCGTGCC
>NZ_JBCECX010000010.1:0-144057 GCF_039207905.1 Cellvibrio sp. | reverse complement strand
CGGTGAAGATCCGGTGATTCGCGACATTATTCCGGAAGTGGCTCGTCCAATTCTGACTTATGGCTTTTCCGATCATTGCGACTTCAGAGCTGTGAACATCAAGCAAGACAAAATGCATTCTGAATTTGATGTGATCCGTCCTGGTCACGACAAGCCATTACATATCCGTATCAATATTCCTGGCATTCACAATGTATTGAATGCAACAGCGGTAATTGCAGTTGCAACAGATGAAGGCATTAGTGATGAGGCTATCCAATCCGGTTTGGAAAATTTCCAGGGCGTTGGTCGTCGCTTTCAAGTGTATGGCAATTTTCCAGTAGGTGATGGAGAGGCCATGTTGGTTGATGATTACGGTCATCACCCGCGCGAGGTCGCTGCCGTTATTAAAGCGGTGCGTGACGGATGGCCGGATCGCCGTTTAGTCATGATTTATCAACCGCACAGATACACCCGTACGCGTGATTTGTATGAGGACTTTGTAGAAGTACTTTCAACTGCAGATGCATTAATTATGTTGGAAGTGTACAGCGCAGGTGAGGATTCTATTCCCGGTGCAGACAGTCGTCATCTTTGCCGCAGTATTCGTGCGCGTGGTGTGATCGAGCCCATTTTTGTCGAGACAGTCGACGGCGTTCCAACCATTGTAAAAGACATAGTGCGCGCGGGTGATATCGTCATTACGCAAGGCGCGGGTAATGTGGGTGTTCTTTCCCCTGAATTAGCAAAACGACAATTGCGTTAGAGGTTAATAAGTGATGCAAGCAGTAACACTGCCGATCAGTGAAACATTGAAAAAACAATTGGGGCGCGTGGGTGTGCTCTATGGTGGTCTATCGGCTGAGCGCGAAATTTCCCTGCAAAGTGGTGCTGCTGTAATTGCGGCATTAGAAGAAGCTGGAGTTGATCATGTGGCAATTGATGTAGGCGACAACATCATTGCAGATATTCAAGCAGCAAAAATTGATCGTGCATTTCTCATCCTGCACGGTCCTGGCGGTGAAGATGGCCGCATGCAAGCGCTGCTGGAGTTTTTAAATATCCCTTATACCGGAAGCGATGTTGCATCTTCTGCCTTGGCAATGGACAAATTGCGCACCAAACAATTGTGGCGTGGTGTGGATATAAATGGCCAACAAGGTTTGCCTACGCCGGAATTCGCGGTGCTTGGTCATGGATCTGATTTTGCCAAAGTGTTGGAAACACTTGGTGGCGAGGTAATGGTAAAGCCGGCGAATGAAGGTTCAAGCATCGGCATGTCGCGAGTAAATAATGCTGCTGCACTTGAAGCTGCATTTCAAACGGCGGCGCAATACCAAGGCAGTGTTTTGGTTGAGCGGTTGATCGTGGGTGCTGAATACACTATCGCGATTGTTGATGGTGAGGCCTTGCCTCCCATCAAATTGGAAACCAACCACAGCTTTTATGATTTCAATGCGAAATACCTCGCTGATGATACTCGCTACATTTGCCCCTGTGGTTTATCGCTTGAAAAAGAACAGGAACTAAAAACACTGGCCCTTAACGCATTTAATACCGTTGGTTGTCGTGGTTGGGGACGCGTCGATGTAATGTCCGATGCACAGCAAAATTTTTATTTGCTGGAAGTGAATACTGCTCCGGGGATGACAGGTCATAGTCTGGTGCCTATGGCAGCAGAGGCGGTAGGGCTTTCATTTGCAGAATTGGTGCTTACGATTTTGCAAGCAAGTCTCGCGGTAAAAGCGTAAATCATGATGTGTATTCAACATGCGTGATATGAAGGGAGAGCGCATCGAACCCAGCATTGGTTCTGAGCGCGCAAATGCGGAAGCAGCAAAAGCCGCGCGTCGCGCGCGGGCTGCCGAAGCTGAACGTGAAAGTCGTAAAGAGTCAGCTGCTGAAACGCGTGTTGTGCGGGATGTGTTATTGGAAAATCCTTCATCGCGTTATGTTGCACCAGATTTACCTATTGCCCGGCAGGATGTATCTGCAAAACGTGAACGGGGTTACGCGAAAATATCGCCTCAAGGACGCCGAAGTGGTGGTGAGCGAAAGCAAGCTGCAAAAACGGGAAAGCTTTTTTGGCAATCGTGGAATTTTTCCTGGGTTAATCGCAAATTAGGTGCGGTGCTTTTTGTGATTGCTTTGGCGTTTGGGCTTTATTGGGTAAGCGGACCCGTTGCCAAAGTGTTTGAGCGGCCGATAAAAAGCGTTGTTGTGGAAGGCGACTTCAATTTAATTACCAAACAGCGCGCTACCGAACTGATCAGCGATGAAATTGATGGTGATTTTTTGCAGCTGGATCTGATGCAACTTAAAAATGCATTGCTCAGTGATCCCTGGGTGGAAAAAGTGACTCTGAATCGCCGTTGGCCCGATACCTTAGTGGTCAAAATTACCGAGCAAAAACCGATTGCTCGTTGGGGTGACGGATTTTTAAATCAGCGTGGAGAAATCGTTCGCGTTGAAGAGGCAAGTAAGCTTTCAGGCTTGCCATGGTTGCAAGGAAGTGAAGCAGATGCGCCAGAAATTTTGCAGCAATATCAGGATTTATCCCAGATTTTGCGCTCGCGTGGGTTGGAAGTTATCGCGTTAAAGTGCGATAACAAAAAATCATGGCGATTAACGATAAAAAATCACGTAGAAATCGCACTTGGACGCGATCAAGTGATGGAAAAAATACGTAGATTTGTTACTGTATACGACACGCATTTAAGTAATGTTTGGATGGATGTAAAAGCGATTGATGTGAGGTATACCAACGGAGTGGCGGTGCGTTGGGTAACTGACTCGGAAATGGCAAAAAAATACATTAAGGGCCAAACGAAAACGAGTGTTCCGGTTCCTGCTCCACGAACTGCACCACAGCTAAATTGATTTGGAAATTCGCCAGTTACTGCATGATTGGCTCACAACTGGCAAATGAGGTTTATTGAATGGCAAACGCTAGCGACAACAAAATGATTGTAGGCCTGGATATAGGCACATCCAAGGTTGTGGCTATCGTTGGTGCTATTACGCCAGAAGGTCAGTTGGAAATTGTCGGGATTGGCTCGCATCGTTCCAATGGTTTGAAAAAAGGCGTAGTGGTAAATATCGAGTCGACTGTTTTATCGATTCAGCGCGCGGTAGAAGAAGCTGAATTGATGGCCGGTTGCCAGATTCATTCTGTCTATGCCGGTATCGCGGGCAGCCATATTCGCAGTTTGAACTCTCACGGTATTGTGGCGATTCGCGACCGCGAAGTTTTTTCCCAGGATTTGGAACGGGTAATTGATGCTGCACAAGCGGTAGCGATTCCGGCAGATCAGAAAATCCTGCACATTTTGCCGCAAGAATTTTTGATCGATGACCAGGACGGCGTAAAAGAGCCATTGGGAATGTCGGGTGTGCGTCTTGAAGCAAAAGTGCATTTGGTTACTTGTGCGGTAAATGCTGCACAGAACATCGAAAAATGTATCCGTCGCTGTGGTCTGGAAGTAGAAGACATCATTCTAGAGCAGTTGGCTTCGAGTTATTCGGTGTTGACCGATGATGAGAAAGAGTTGGGTGTGTGTGTTGTGGATATCGGTGGTGGTACAACAGATATCGCGATTTTTAAAGATGGCGCGATTCGCCATACCGGTGTGATTCCGATTGCAGGCGATCAAGTGACCAATGATATCGCCATGGCATTGCGTACTCCGACACCGAATGCAGAAGAAATTAAAATCAAATATGCCTGTGCGCTGGCGAAATTAACCAGCCCGGATGAAACCATCAAAGTGCCAAGTGTTGGCGATCGCCAGCCGCGTGACTTGTCTCGTCAGGCGCTTGCGGAAGTTGTCGAGCCGCGTTACGACGAATTATTTACATTAATTCAGGCGGAGCTTCGCCGCAGTGGTTATGAAGATTTAATTGCAGCAGGGATAGTGTTAACGGGCGGTACTTCCAAAATGGAAGGTGTTATCGAGTTGGCGGAGGAAATTTTCCACATGCCGGTAAGGCTCGGTGCCCCACAGAACATTCGCGGCCTGTCTGACATAGTGAATAACCCGATTTATTCGACTGGTGTAGGTTTATTGATTTACGCCATGAAACAACAACAAGGTAGTAGTCGCTCATCAACTACAACCAAAGAGTCGCAAGGTTCTATTTTTAGCAAAATCAAAAAAATATTCCAAAGCAACTTCTAACCAAATTAAATTTCACAGATTGAGTCAAGGGAAACAAAAGGGGTGTGGCCATGTTTGAACTAGTTGATAGCATTCATCAAAACGCGGTAATTAAAGTGATCGGTGTAGGCGGTGGCGGCGGTAACGCAGTCAAGCACATGATCGCAAGCAAAATTGAGGGCGTAGAATTTATTTGCGCTAACACCGACTCGCAAGCATTGAAAGATATTGATGCGCGCACAGTGTTGCAGCTCGGCAATTCCATGACTAAAGGTCTGGGTGCTGGAGCGAATCCTGAAATCGGTCGTCAAGCGGCGATGGAAGATCGCGAGCGTATCGCAGAAGTGTTGCGCGGCGCCGATATGGTATTCATTGCCGCAGGTATGGGTGGTGGTACCGGTACTGGTGCAGCTCCGGTTGTTGCTGAAGTCGCGCGCGATCTTGGCATTCTGACTGTTGCGGTAGTGACCAAGCCGTTTCCTTTCGAAGGCAAAAAGCGCATGGTAATTGCGGATGCAGGTATCAAGGAATTGGGCGAGCGTGTTGACTCGCTGATTACAATTCCGAACGAAAAATTGTTGTCGGTACTGGGAAAATCAACCAGCTTGCTTGACGCATTCAAAGCGGCAAACAACGTGTTGCTCGGTGCAGTACAAGGTATCGCTGATCTGATTATCCGTCCAGGTATGATCAACGTGGACTTTGCTGACGTAAGAACGGTTATGTCAGAAATGGGTATGGCGATGATGGGGACTGGTCGCGCTACTGGTGAGAATCGTGCTCGTGAAGCTGCTGAAGCTGCAATCCGCAGTCCGCTGCTGGAAGATGTAAATCTGCAAGGTGCGCGCGGTATTCTGGTTAACATCACTGCTGGTATTGATTTGTCTCTGGGGGAATACTCTGAAGTAGGTAGCATCATTGAAGAGTTCGCTTCAGGTGATGCGACTGTTGTAGTGGGTACAGTAATTGATCCAGAGTTGACCAACGAATTGCGTGTAACTGTGGTTGCTACTGGTCTGGGCGTGGTCGAGAAGATGATTGCTCCAGTAAAAGAAACCAAGCCTGCGCCAACTAAAGTAGTGGTTGATAACACTGCTCGTCGCGCTGCTGCACCGGTGGACTACGCTGCGCTTGATCGTCCTGCGCACCTGCGCGCGAATGCGCATTCATCGAATGCTGCGGCCTTGGCTGCACCTTTGGGTGATAAGGAATTGGAATATCTGGATATTCCAGCATTCCTGCGTCGTCAGGCTGATTGATAGATTCTGTTATATCGCCTTTGTTAATAGGTTCTTTGCTATAGGGGGGATTGCCAGTTTCAACTGGTTGGCACCCCCTCCGATTGGTAACATGCCCATGAAAATCAGGCCGTAATACTTGTACGGTATGTGTGATAAGCAACTGTGTTGAACAGATGTTTGTTTTTAGATTGCTGAACACAGCCACGCGGTTGGACTAGTAAGGGGTATTGAAATGATCAAACAGCGAACGCTTAAAAACGCGATACGCACTTCTGGTGTGGGGTTGCACACAGGTGATCAGATTCACCTAACCCTTTTGCCTGCGCCAGTGGATAGCGGCATAGTGTTTCGGCGGGTGGATTTGAACCCACCGGTCGAGATTAAAGCGACTGCTAAAAATGTAGGTGAAACGACGCTTTCTACCTGCCTGATCAAAGACGACGTCCGTGTTTCTACGGTTGAGCATTTGATGTCGGCTATGGCTGGTTTAGGTATTGATAATGCGATTGTCGAGTTAAATGCGCCTGAAATTCCGATCATGGATGGCAGCGCCGGTCCCTTTGTGTTTTTGATTCAATCTGCCGGTGTCCAGGAACAAGATGCGCCCAAAAAATTCGTCCGCATTAAAAAAGAGGTAACTCTGAGGGATGGCGACAAATTCGCCAGTTTTATCCCTTTTGATGGCTTCAAAGTGTCGTTTTCCATCGAGTTTGATCATCCTGTGTTTAAAGATCGACGTCCACAAACGGAGCTGGAGTTCTCCAGTTCAACCTTTGTGAAGGATATTAGTCGTGCGCGCACTTTTGGTTTTATGCACGAAATTGAGTATCTGCGCTCCAAAGGTTTAGCGCGCGGTGGCAGCATGGATAATGCGATTGTGGTGGATCAATACCGGATTCTTAACGAGGATGGCCTGCGTTTTGAAGACGAGTTTGTGAAGCACAAAGTGTTGGATGCCATCGGCGATCTGTACATGCTGGGCAATAGTTTGATCTGTGAATATCGCGCACATAAGTCAGGTCACTCGCTTAATAATCGTGTTTTGCGTCAGTTACTTGAGCAACCTGATGCATGGGAAATCGTCACTTTTGAGGAAAGTCAGGAGTTGCCTATTACTTACATCAAACCTATCGCTGCCGCGTGACCTTTATTTGCCGCAGTGTTCGTTTTGTGAACGCTGCCTAAATTTCTACTTGTTAAAACCTTCCTATCTGTGCGATATTTCGGGCATGTACCCGTTTGGGTGCTATGCAAGGAATCTCCGCACTGTAAAATTTCCCTTGTGAAATTTTTGTAACTGATTGTTTTGTAACGCTTTTATATAGTGTTTCAATAACCAGAAAGCGTTTGCAATGGATGTCTACATGCGTCTTGGCAGGATGTTAAGTCGCGCTCTGAAAGTCGAAATTTTTATCTAAAATCCCATCGGATTAATCCGAAGAGAACGGTTTTTTTAACCATAAAAAAGTAGATTTCTGAATGAAGATTATTATCGTCAACAAAGATCATGCGCAGGCTCGTAGTTTTACCCTTGGCGGGTGGACTCGCGCGTTCCTGTCTGTGTGTCTGTTGGGAATTCCCACTTTTGTTGGCGCATGGGGTTACAGCTGGTTGGTATCAGACCAGCGTGATGGTTTCTTTGATACCGACTCCAAAGCTTGGATGGATATTCTGTCCGCCCGTGAAACTGAAATTGAACAAGAGCGCGAAGCCTCTGAGGCGCAAATTGCAGCGCTAACCAGCAAGATGGGTGAGCTTCAAGCTCGACTGATGCGCCTTGATGCCTTGGGTGAAAAGCTTACTTCAGCAGCAAATTTAGAACAGGGTGAGTTCGATTTTAGTCAGGTTCCTGCGCTTGGCGGACCATCTAAAGCAAGCCCTGATACTGTCTATGCCACCCCCGATTTCTTCGCTGCTGTGGATCAGCTATCAAATCAAGTCGATAGCCGTGAACAGCAACTAAATACTATTGATGCATTATTAAATAATCGTAGCTTGCAGCTCGAAACTCTTGTCTCTGGCGCTCCGGTTGCCAACGCATGGGTTTCTTCACACTACGGCTATCGAAAAGATCCGTTCACTGGTAAAACTGAATTTCACTCTGGTATTGATTTCACCGCCCGTCAGGGTAGTAAAGTCAGTACTGTTGCCGCAGGGATCGTTAATTGGTCTGGTCGCCATCCTGAATATGGCAATATGGTCGAGATCAAGCATGGCGATGGATTGGTTACCCGTTATGCACACAATACATCTAACCTTGTAAAAGCAGGTGAGGTTGTAAAAAAAGGTCAGGTGATTGCCCTGTCGGGATCGACTGGAAGATCAACTGCTCCTCATGTTCACTTTGAAGTTTATAAAAACGGTCGCGTAGTTGACCCAGCAAGCTACATTCGCCGCACCAACCGCTAAGTTCACATCTTAAGCTGACAGCAGATTTCACACTTGCTTTAGTCGGCACCTTCCTATTTACTTGCCAGCCTTGCCTTCGGGTATATTTAGGCTTTTTCGCCTGTGTTTGCTGCGCAAAATTTATTCAGTTATTGGATTTTACGGTATATAAAAATGATCGGTAAGTTAATTAAGGCAGTTTTTGGCTCAAAAAATGAACGCGAATTAAAGCGCATGAATAAGGCGGTGCTACGGATTAATGCACTTGAGCCAGAAATGCAAAAGCTCACAGATGAGCAACTTAAAGCAAAAACAATCGAGTTCCGTGAGCGCTATCAAAAAGGTGAGACCCTCGACCAATTATTGCCGGAAGCGTTTGCTACCGTGCGTGAGGCAGGCCGCCGCGTGTTGGGAATGCGCCATTTTGATGTGCAAATGATCGGTGGTATGACCCTTCACGAAGGCCGTATTGCAGAAATGCGCACTGGTGAAGGTAAAACGCTGGTATCTACTTTGCCAAGCTATCTTCACGCCTTGGCTGGCAAGGGTGTACACGTTGTAACAGTGAATGATTATCTTGCAAGTCGCGATGCGAATTGGATGATGCCACTGTATGAATTTTTGGGCATGACTGTGGGCGTAATCCAGTCGATGCAACCTCAGGCGGTAAAGCGTGCAGCCTATGCTGCTGACGTAACTTACGGCACCAACAACGAATATGGTTTTGATTATCTGCGCGATAACATGGCGCTGAGTAAGCGCGATAAAGTTCAGCGCGATTTAAATTTTGCGGTAATCGATGAAGTGGATTCGATCCTTATCGATGAAGCGCGTACTCCACTTATTATTTCTGGTGCGACAGAAAATAGTGCAGAAATGTACAAACGCGTTAATCAATTGGTGTTAAAACTGAAACGCCAAATTGATAACGGTGAAGACGGTGATCGTCGCGTAATTTCAGAGCCCGGCCATTTCACTGTTGATGAAAAATCGCGTCAGGTTGAATTAACTGAAGATGGTCATCAAACCGTAGAGGACTTATTGATTCAGGCGGGGTTGTTGCAGCCAGATCAAAACCTTTATGCCGCCAACAATCTTTCTCTTCTGCATCATGTTAATTCCGCGTTGCGCGCACATGCATTGTTCCATCTTGATGTTGAATACATTGTGCAAGAGGGGCAGGTCGTATTAATCGATGAGCACACTGGTCGTACCATGCCAGGTCGTCGATTGTCTGAAGGTCTTCATCAAGCAATCGAAGCGAAAGAAGGTGTTGCAATCCAAAGTGAGAGCCAAACTCTTGCATCAACTACTTTCCAAAACTACTTCCGTTTGTATCCAACTCTGTCCGGTATGACTGGTACAGCCGATACGGAAGCTTACGAATTCCGTGAAATTTATAAGTTGGATGTGGTGGTAATCCCTACCAATAAAACCATCCAGCGTTTGGATATGAACGACAAAGTATTTTTATCTTTGGAAGAAAAATACTTGGCAATTGTTGAAGACATTAAATTATTTCAGGCAAAGAATGCTCCTATTCTGGTAGGTACTGCATCGATTGAAACCTCGGAAGAAATGTCGCGACGCCTTACAAAAGCAGGCATTAAGCATCAGGTTTTGAATGCTAAGTTCCACGTGCAAGAAGCGGAAATTATTGCGCAAGCCGGGCGTCCGGCAGCCGTGACAATTGCAACCAATATGGCGGGCCGTGGTACCGATATCGTATTGGGTGGTCGTTGGGAATCGGATGTTGCCAAGCTCGAAAATCCGACAGAAGAGCAAATCCAAACGATTAAAGCGGAATGGAAAGTTCGTCATGAAGCTGTATTGGCAGCGGGCGGGTTGCATATCATCGGTACTGAGCGCCACGAATCTCGTCGTATTGATAACCAGTTACGCGGCCGTGCGGGTCGTCAAGGTGACCCTGGGTTAACTCGCTTCTATTTATCATTAGAAGATAATTTGATGCGTATTTTTGCCTCCGAACGTGTGCGTAATTTTATGCAGGCGCTGGGGATGGAAAAGGGCGAAGCAATTGAGCATCGCATGGTTAATAATGCTATCGAAAAAGCACAGCGTAAAGTTGAAGGGCGCAACTTTGATATTCGTAAACAACTGCTTGAGTTTGACGATGTTTCAAATGACCAGCGTCAAATTATCTATCATCAACGGAATGAGCTGCTTGATGCTGATTCGATTAGAGAAACGGTAACTGCCGTTCGTGTAGAAGTTGTTGAAGATTTGATTAACGGGTTTATTCCACCTAATTCAATTGAAGATCAGTGGGATGTTCCAGGATTGGAAAAACAAATTGAATCGGATTTTGGTTTGCGTTTACCGCTAGCTAAATGGCTGGAAGAAGATACCCGTTTGCATGAGGAAACTCTGCGTGAGCGTATCCTCACTGAAATTCAAGGTGCATATGATGCTAAGTGCGAGCGTGTTGGCGACATAATGCTTGAGATTGAAAAGCAAGTGATGTTGCAAGTATTGGACAATGCGTGGAAAGACCACTTGGCAACTATGGATCATTTGCGTCAGGGAATTAACCTGCGTTCATACGCACAGAAAAATCCAAAACAAGAATACAAGCGTGAAGCCTTCGAATTATTCCAAAGCTTATTGCTTACTGTTAAGCGTGAGACTGTGCATTTGATCGCACGTGTTGAGCCTGTTTCGCGTGAGCAAATGGAAGAGATGGAAAATCAGCGTCGCGAAGAGTTGGCACGTCAGAAAATGCAATTACGCCACGATGAGTTGTCCGCTATGGGACAACCAGAAGAGCAGCCTCAAGCAGCTCCGCGTTCGCAATCACCTGTTGTGCGTGAGGGACGTAAAATTGGTCGTAATGATCCATGCCCTTGCGGTTCTGGCAAGAAATATAAAAGTTGTCATGGCGCGTTAGAGTAAGTTTTGTATTTACTCTTGGGATGGCAAATTTAGTTTGGGAATATATTGAGATTTAAATTATGGCTGTTGGTGATTATCCTTTTCCGCATATGCACCCTGTAAAAGGTGTGAAATTAACTGCAGTGAGTGCGGGCATTAAAAAAGTCGGCCGCCGCGATCTGGTTCTTTTTGAGCTGGCTGAAGGTAGTAATGTTGCTGGTGTTTTTACCAAAAATGCATTCTGTGCTGCACCAGTAACTGTATGTAAAGAGCATCTCGCAGCAGCGCCTATTCGTTTCTTGCTAATCAACTCTGGCAATGCCAACGCATGCACAGGTGATCAAGGGTTGTTGGATGCAAAAGCTACCTGTGCGGCAATTGCAGAATTAAAAGGTGTAAAGCCAGAGCAGGTGTTGCCATTTTCCACTGGCGTCATCGGTGAGCCATTGCCTGTGCAAAAGATTGTTGCTGTTATTCCTGAAGCATTAGCAAAGGTTAATGAAAACGGATGGGATGATGCTGGTGCGGGCATTATGACTACTGATACTCGCGCTAAAGGTTTTAGCCAACAATTTGAATATCAAGGCAAAACCATCACCGTTAATGGCATCTCCAAGGGTGCTGGTATGATCAAACCTAATATGGCGACCATGTTGGGTTACATCGCTACCGACGCAAAAGTTGCTCGGGATGTGTTGCAACATTTATCGCGCGAAGCTGCAGATAAATCTTTCAATCGAATCACCATTGACGGTGATACATCCACAAACGACTCATGTATTTTAATCGCAACGGGGCAAGTAGATTTGCCAGAAGTTAGCTCAGCAAGCGGCGACTTGTATGAGAAATTACGTGAGGTTATTTTTGCAGCCCATGTGCATCTCGCTAAAAGTATTGTGAGTGATGGCGAAGGCGCTACTAAATTTGTAACTGTGGCTGTTAGTGGCGGTGCTAACCGCGATGAGTGCCTTGATGTGGCTTACGCTGTTGCCCACTCACCCTTAATCAAAACTGCACTCTTTGCTTCAGATCCAAATTGGGGGCGAATTGTTGCGGCGATTGGTTATGCCGGGGTGCCTGATCTGGATGCTACAAAAGTACGTGTTCATTTGAATGAAACATTAATTGTTGAGCATGGCGGCCGCGCAAAAACCTACACAGAAGAGCAAGGTCAAGCGGTAATGAGTCAGGCTGAGATTGCAATTAATATTAATCTTGGTCGCGGTGATGTTGCGGAAACGGTATGGACTACTGACTTGTCGTACGAGTATGTCCGTATCAATGCTGATTATCGCTCTTAATTTCCATTCTATATCGTGGCTAAATTAGTTCATGTTACCGTCGGCGTCATTATGGATAACGACGGCAAAATTTTTATCGCCAAGCGTCCGCTTGATACACATCAAGGTGGCTTGTGGGAGTTTCCTGGCGGTAAAGTGGATGCTAATGAAACGATTCAACAGGCGTTAGTACGTGAGTTGCGAGAAGAGCTTGCAATTGAAGTGCTCGCAAGCGAACCTCTGATCCAGATTCGCCATCATTACCCCGACAAATCTGTGTTACTTGATGTCCATAAAATCACTCAATTTTCCGGTGAACCTTGTGGTAATGAGGGGCAGCCAGTGCAGTGGGTTGAGGTGAGGGATCTACATAAATTCGAATTTCCTGCTGCGAACCGCCCCATTATTGCAGCTATCAGTTTGCCTTCTAGATATTTAATTACTGGTGGTTTTCAGAGTCATTCTGATTTTTCCGAGCGATTAACGGGCGCACTAAATGCTGGTGTTCGTTTGGTGCAGTTGCGTGTTGATAACTTTGATTTGACTTTGCATCAGGGGCTTCTTGATATCCTGTTCTCCGCTGTGAATGGATCATCCGCAGATGTCGTTATTAATTGTTCTCCCGCTCAATTTATTCAGATCGGTGAAATTTATCCAAATTTCAGAGTGGGGCTGCATCTAAATAGCTTAAACGCTGCTCAAATTGATTCGCGTCCAGTTGATCGCGGAGTTTTATTTGGGGTCTCATGTCACACTGCTGAAGAGATTGTTCACGCACAGAAGATTGGTGCAGATTATTTACTCCTTTCACCTGTTTTGCCCACCACCTCTCACCCGCATGCTGCTCCGCTTGGGTGGAATTCATTTTCCAAATTAGTTGAGTTGGCCAATGTGCCGGTTTATGCATTGGGTGGGGTAGGTGAGGAGCAGATTCAAATTGCCCAACGTTGTGGTGCCCAAGGTGTCGCAGGTATTAGCGCTTGGTGGTAGAGGTTTAGTTTTTTAAAAGCTAATCTGGTTAGCGATTTTCTTCGTCTTCAGAATTGATATCTAAATTGTCTCCTGCAATACGGTGACTTTCGTTTGCCCAATCTCCCAAATCAATTAGTCTGCAGCGGTCGCTACAAAAAGGTCGATGCGGAAATTCGTCATTCCACAGCACTATTTTCTTGCAGGTCGGACAAGTAAGTTTGAGGGTAGTTAACTCTGGAGCTGATGATGAGTTTTGCATAACTTGTTACTGCTTTGATTGTTTCATGGAGTCTGCGAGTTCAAGATAAAGCTGATGCAGTTTTTCGACCTGCTCATCTAGCTCACTAATATCACCATGATTTTGAATGATGTCGTTGGCGCGAGCGCAGCGATCTTGTCTTGAAAGTTGAGTTCGCATTATAGAGATTATTTGCGCTTCATTCTTGCCGTCGCGATTACTGGCCCGTTCTATTTGTAGTTGCTCGCTCGTATCTATAACCAAGATACGATCAACAAGTTGGAATTGTTTTGTTTCAAGTAGGAGCGGGGAGGCCAAAATTGTGTAAGCACTTTCTGCTTGCGATAACTGTCGGCGAATCTCAAGATTTATGATTGGGTGTAAAAGCGATTCTAGCCATTCTTTTTCTGTGGGTTGGCTAAAAATAATATCGCGGAGCTTGCTGCGGTTTAAGGCTCCATTTTGCTCCAGTATATCTTTACCAAAATGGCTTTGGATTTGCTGCAGCGCTGCACATCCTGGCTCAACAACCTGGCGAGCGACAATATCTGCATCAACCACAAAAATACCAAGGTTTGCAAAGCGACTACAAACCACCGATTTACCACTGCCGATTCCGCCAGTGAGTCCAACGATTAGTTTCGTTGTTTCCATCTGGTTAGCTGCCAATAAACAGCTTTAAATAGCTTTGATTAATTACATCACCCCATACAAATGCTATCCAGCCCGCAATTGCAAGATAAGGGCCGAACGGAATAGGGATGTTCTTATCGCGACCGCGAATCACGATCATGGAAATGCCAATTACCGCCCCGACAAGTGAAGACAGCAAAATAATCTGCGGCAACATTTGCCAGCCCATCCACGCACCGAGCGCAGCAAGTAATTTGAAGTCACCGTAACCCATGCCCTCTTTGCCGGTGATGAGCTTAAATAATTTGTACACCGACCAAAGAGACAGATAGCCCGCTATCGCCCCCCAAAGCGCGCTGGGTAAATCGGTAAACCCACTAAAACTATTCACTATCAAGCCCAGCCATAACAATGGAAGGGTGATGTCATCGGGCAGTAAATAGGTGTCGAAATCAATCATGGTCAACGCAATTAATGACCAGGTAAAAACAAGCGCAGCTAAACCATTCCAATTAATGCCCACATAATAAATAACGGCAACAGACAATAAGCCTGTTACTAATTCAATAATTGGATAGCGGAGGGATATACCGGATTTGCAACTTGAGCATTTACCCCTGAGAAATAAATAACTCGCAACAGGAATATTTTCCCATGGCCTGATTTTATGTCCGCAATGAGGGCAAGTTGAAGCAGGAACCATTAAGTTAAATGGTTCCTGCTTTGAGTCATTAGGGGGGAGACGGGTTATGCTTTCATCGCTGTTTAGAAAATCACGGCATTGTTCCTGCCAATCGCGTTCCATCATTTTTGGAAGTCGATAGATAACTACATTTAGAAAGCTGCCAACAAGCAGTCCCAAAATTAAAGTAACTGTGAAGCAAAATGAAGGATAAGTTTGTAGGGCCGAAATAAAATCCACGCTTATACAACCTGACCTAATTGGAATATTGGAAGATACATTGCGATCATTAGGCCGCCAACTAAAATTCCGAGCACAGACATAATCATTGGTTCAAGTAATGATGTAAGGCTGTCCACCATGTTATCAACGGCCTCTTCATAGTAAACTGCAACTTTATCAAGCATTGCATCTAATGCACCTGACTCTTCACCAATCGCTGACATTTGGACAAGCAAGGTTGGGAAAATAGTTTTTGATTTGAGTGCGGTATTCAGCTGTATACCTGTGGATACATCCTCGCGCACTTTAATAATTGCCTCAGTATAAACTTTATTGCCTGCTGCACCTGCTACAGATGTAAGTGCATCAATAAGCGGTACGCCAGCAGCAAACGTTGTGGCTAAGGTTCTGGCAAATCTTGCCATTACGGATAAATAAATGATTTGACCAATAATTGGTACCTTTAATATATATTTGTCTTTGGCATATGCCAGCGCTGGCGATCTTTTAATTGCTTCCCTGAAAGCAAATACACCTCCTGCAATTGCTACTAAAATAATAAACCAATACTCTTGGGCTAGTTCAGATAGTCCAAGTACGAATAATGTAAATGCGGGTAAGTTCGCTCCAAAGCTACTAAAAGTCTCTGCGAACTGAGGAACTACTTTTACCAATAGAATCCCGGTAACTACAATGGCAACTACTACTACCGCAATAGGATACGTCATTGCTTTTTTAATTTTTGCTTTCAGTGCTTCTGTTTTTTCCTTATAGGTTGCAATTCTATCGAGCATTGTTTCTAAGGCGCCGGATTGCTCCCCTGCATCAACCAAACTACAAAACAGTTCATCAAAGTATTTTGGGTGTTCTTTTAATGAGTTGGCGAAACCACCCCCCGCTGCAACGCTATCGCGTATTTGTAGAACCATTTTGCGAAGATTCGGATTTTCAAGCCCATCTGCAACTATATCGAAAGCTTGTACTAGAGGAACTCCCGCTTTCATCATTGTTGCCATTTGGCGAGAAAAAACAGCAATATCAGCTGGTTTAATAGCTTTTCCGCTAGAGCCAAAAATAGGCTTGCCTTTTTTTGATACCGACCTAACAGTAATGCCTTGTTTTGCAAGAAGCGTTTTAACAATAGTAGGGCTACCACCATTCATTTCGCCTTGGATTTTATTGCCCTTTTTATCGACACCTTTATATGCATAAGTATTGGTTGTGGGCACCTGCTTCGATTTGGCTGCGGCTGGTTTAGACTTTGTTGTAGCTGATTTTGTGGTGGATGCTAATGCCATGGGTTAATCCTTGGTGACTCGGTTGGCCTCTTCAAGGCTGGTTAATCCCATCGCGACTTTACGCAATGCGGAGATTCTTAAGTTATTAAAGCCTGCTTCATTGGCAGCTCGTGCGATTTGCAACGAATTACCCCCCTCCATTATAAGGTTGGCAATTAAAGGTGTGATGCGAACTACTTCATATACGCCTACGCGCCCCTTATAACCACCATTGCACTTTTCACATCCACCTGGATGAAAGAGTTGGAATTCCTCTCTGGGAATTCCAATATCATTAAATCCTTCTTCTGTAAGTATGTCTGCAGGAATATCTGTTGCTGGCTTTTTACATACACTACACAGTCGGCGTGCTAACCGTTGGGCGATAATCAGGCTCACACTGGTGGCTACGTTAAAAGCTGGGACTCCCATATTTAAAAGACGGGTTAATGTTTCAGGTGCAGAGTTGGTATGTAATGTTGATAAAACCAAGTGACCGGTTTGTGATGCCTTGATGGCTATCTCAGCTGTTTCGAGGTCACGAATCTCACCCACCATAATAACGTCTGGGTCTTGACGTAAGAAGGAGCGAAGTGCTTCCGCAAAGGTGAGGCCAACACGTGAGTTCATCTGCACCTGATTAATCCCCTCAAGGTTAATTTCCACTGGATCTTCTGCTGTGGAAATATTTACCTCTGAGGTATTTAGAATATTTAGGCCTGTATAAAGTGACACGGTTTTACCGCTACCAGTGGGGCCCGTTACCAAAATCATCCCTTGGGATTGGGCAAGTGCATCCATGTATAACTTTTTCTGAATATCTTCGTAACCTAATGCATCAATCCCCAGTTTTGCGGAGCTGGGGTCAAGAATACGCAGAACTATCTTTTCTCCAAATAGAGTTGGAAGCGTATTTACACGGAAATCGATCGCTCTCGTTTTAGAAACCTTTAACTTAATACGTCCATCTTGCGGCATGCGGCGCTCTGAGATGTCCATCTGTGACATCACTTTCAGGCGGGCCGCCATACGAAATGCAAGGTTTACTGGTGGACGAGAAACTTCATGAAGAACTCCATCAGTGCGGAAGCGGATTCGATAAGTTTTTTCATATGGCTCAAAGTGAATATCGGATGCTCCTCCTTTAATTGCATCCAGCAGCACTTTATTGATGTACTTAACGATAGGGGCTTCATCAGCTTCGCTCGGTGTATCTTCGCTTGCAGCAGCATCACCAACAGATTGCACATCTAAATCATTGAAGTCTTCATCAAGCCCGCCAAGTGCATCTCCCAGCGATTCTTCCTGCGAGTTCAGATACTTATCAATAGCAATCTGTAGTTTGTCAGCCTCAACTAATACAGCTTCTGTGTTGATGCCGGTATTAAATTTAATTTCATCTAATGCGTGCAGATCTGTTGGATCGGTTACAGCTAGAAATAGACGATTGCCGCGACGAGCGATGGGGAGGGTGTGGTGTTTGCGGATTAGCTTGTCATCCACTAGTTTTTGCGGAATCGTATCTTTATTAAGTGCATCCAGATCAAATACCGGGGAACCGAACTCTTCAGATGCTATTCGTGCAAGAGTGCGTGCATCCAAAATGCCATTGGCAACCAAGTGGTGGGCAAACGGAACCTTGTCTTTTTTTGCTTGCGCAACCGACTTTGCAGCCAAGGCTCCATCTAGAATGTTATCTGCAACGAGGCGACGTGCCAGGCCATTAAGCGATACTGGATTGGGGTTATTCATTGGTTTGTGCCAGTAATGTTTTTGATTTGGTTAAAAGAAATGATTGACGACAATAGTACAACAACTTTAGCAGCTTGCTAGAAAATCGTTGGATTAGGGGGATCTATTGCTCGGAAATTAAATCCCACGTGACAAAAAATGTCAGTTGTTGTCGCTTTTCGGGATGTGAATGGGGGGCTGAGCTTTGAACGGGGCAGCAATTTTCCCATTAATGTAGGTATTGACAGCGATTAGATACAATTCAATGTTTTTGGCATACCACTTGCAAAACCAACTTTGAGTGTTGTTTGCTTATTACTAATCCTACCGGAGTCCTATTATGAAAAAAGCTATCCAAAAAGGTTTTACCCTGATCGAATTGATGATCGTAGTTGCAATTATCGGTATTTTGGCTGCAGTTGCATTGCCTGCATATCAAGATTACACCGTGCGTGCTCAAGTTTCTGAAGGTTTGGTATCAGCAAGCTCTCTCAAGATTGGAGTTACTGAGTTGTTTGCTAATAGAGGTATGTCTGGTGTTGCAGATTATGCAACTGAGATTGAAAACGATCAGGATAACATTAAAACTGATCGCATTACAGCTGCTGAAATTGCAGATGATGGAACTATTTTGCTGACATTGGGAATGGCTCAGCTCGGTGGCGAGAACGTGTTGGCTTTTCAGCCGAAAATTAATGGTGCCGTAATTAGCGATACCAACTCAACTGGCACAATTGATTGGGTATGTAAGCCAGATTCCAATGACGATCAAACTACCATCATTCCTAAGTATCTTCCAGCTGAATGTCGTTAATAAATTAATTGATAAATAAAAAAGGGCGTTTTTTAACGCCCTTTTTTATTTATCAAAATTGTTATAAGTGATTCTTTAATGGCAAATTGTAAGAGGTTTTATGGCCTTTAGACTTCGTGCATTTTTTTTGCATTTTTTGGTCTCATTGGTGTTAGCTGGCTCTGCTTTAGCGGTGATTTTTTTTATCTGGTATCCATCACCTTTACACACTGCGATAGGTGTTTCATCTGTAGTGCTGCTGCTGTTGGGGGTTGATGTAACATTAGGGCCGTTGCTTACACTTTTATTGGCTAAAAAAGGTAAAAAAGGGTTGGTGTTTGACTTAAGCTTTGTTGCTTTTTTGCAGATTAGCGCTTTTATATATGGTTTTGTTGTGGTTGCTGAAGGTAGGCCTGTGTGGTTAGTGTTTAACAAGGATCGCTTCGATATTGTGAGAGCGTACGAGCTGCAGAATCCATATCGTGAACGGGCTTCAGTGAATTATCGCCAGCTTAGTTTTCTTGGGCCAGTTTGGGTTGCTGCGCGTCCGCCAGCGGATAGTGCTGCGCGTTATGCTTTATTAACAGAAGCGGTGAGTCTCGGGATAGATTTGCCTCAGCGCCCGGATTTGTATCTACCTCTTCAGGATGTTGCGGATCAGCTTAAAAATCAAGTTCGACCCTTGGCTATCTTGTCTGAGTTTAATGATCATCATCAAGTTAATGAGGTTTTGGCTCGGTGGCCAGAAGCGGATGGATTTGTGCCGATGATGGCCCCAGCAAGAGCTATGACTGTTTTAATCAATAAAAAATCAGCAAGTGTAATTGCTATTGTAGAATTGAATCCTTGGCATTAGTAATTTTGAGTATATGAGCTATATATTTGTTTTGCTGTTCTCTGTGTAACTTCGTGTAAAGTGAACTTTCGTGTAATTATGGTGTGTTGCTTCGATAGTATTTGAAATTTTTTTGTCTGTTTGTGACTCTTTTATTCATTTAATTTGATGCTCCTGGGTTTTCGCGGAGTGAGTGTCATAATAATTGATTGGTGGATGTTTTAGCTAAAAAAAGGAGTTTAGACGCATCGACAAATCTATCGCCTGACAATGCTTAGTCAGCCCTCCAATAGAAATAAAATCAACGCCTGTCTCAGCAGTTCGAGCTAGTGTTTGTTCATTAATGTTTCCTGATGCTTCTAGCTTTGCGCGTCCGGCATTAATGGCTACCGCCTGTTTCATGTCATTGATACTAAAATTATCCAGCATGATGATATCGGCTTTGGCTTCCAGGGCTTGGTCAAACTCAGCAAAGGTCTCCACCTCCACCTCAACTGGTTTTCCGGACGCAATAATTCGTGCTGCTGCAACCGCCTTGGCAATTCCACCGCTAGCCGCGATGTGATTTTCTTTGATCAGGAATGCATCGTACAAACCAATGCGGTGATTATGGCAGCCACCGCACGCAACCGCGTATTTCTGGGCTGTGCGCAGGCCAGGGATAGTTTTGCGGGTGTCGAGTAATTTCACCTTTGTGTGCGCAACTTGTGAGGCATAGTGGCGACTGATGGTTGCCGTACCGGAAAGCGTTTGCACAAAGTTTAATGCGGTACGTTCACCGGTTAGCAGACTGCGGGCGCTGCCTTTCAGAGTGAATAGTGTGCTGTTGGCTGCCGCTTCTTGTCCGTCTTCTACATGCCAGATGATTTGTACTTGAGGATCGAGTTGGCGAAATACTTCCTTTACCCAGGCTTTGCCACAAAAAATGCAATTTTCCCGCGTGATAATGGTGGCTTCGGCAGTCTGTTCTGCCGGGATAAGCTGAGCGGTAATGTCACCTGAATCTATGTCTTCGGCCAGTGCCAGCGATACGGATTTGGTTATATCTTGTGCCAAGGTTGGCAGGTTCTTGCTATATAAGGTATTCATGTCAGATGTCGAATAATTAAACATTATGAGGTTAAAAGTGGGTTGTTTTGGCGTTATAGTCTTCGTCTAATTCCAAAATATACTTAAAAAACCATAAGATGGTGTATTGGTTATAGCCTTTTGTGATATGTCTCTCGAACCTATCATTTGATTACTTAAGGTGTCTCACCCTTGGTTATACTTCAATTACGCAAGTTTTCACCAATGGTAATCAACCATGACCGAACATATGAAATCTGACCCCAAAAAGGTCGTTCAATTGAATGTAGAGCGCAATTCCGTCGCTAATTCGCAAGTTGCATTGGCACGTTTGCCTGCTGCTATGCATACCCTGCGTGATAAGGCGCGGCAGCAATTGCAGCTATTTCTGCGTGAGTTGTTCGATAAAGTTGATGATGCCATGTTTGAGTTGGCGGACAAAGCCAATAATAACCACGACCAGAACATCTTTTTTGATTCCATGCGTGAAGTGCGTATCCGTCGCCGCGCCATGGAAACCTCATTTTTCCGTACTATTGATATCAGTTTCGCTCAATTACTTGATCCAAGTGCTTATCGTGACGAAAAGCAGGCTGGTGATAAATCCGTATCGCTTGATGATTTATCGTTAGTGAAGAATGACGAGCTGGAAGAAATGGTTGCAGTTGATGGCATGGTGAATAAAGCCAATGAGCTGTTTGCCGAACCAATTCAACACCTGACCCTTCGTATTGATCATTTAGTGCCCACCAAGGTTTACCAGAAAAATAATCCACTTGGCGTGGATGTCATTTGCAATGCATTTACCGATGCCACTAAAACGCTGAATGTGGATGTGAAGGCAAAATTAGTGTTGTTCAAGTTGTTCGACAACATTGTAATGACCAAGCTGGGTAAGCTGTTTGATGTGCTCAATCAAACCTTGATTGATGCCAATATCCTTCCGTCATTGAAGCAGGATGTGCGTGCGAAAAAGCCTTCATCTACTGCGTCGACGGCAGATCACTTTGGTCAGGGAATTAGTGCGCAATATGGATTAGGTGCGCAGAAAGCCGGTGCTGAAACTGGCGGTTTGGTACAAAGTTATGACGACCAAACCAATCAAGTTCTGCATCAGTTACGTGATTTGTTAGGCGCTAACCGCAGTGCACCTAGAGTGCAGTTGCCGGGCGAGGAAATTACCACACAGGATTTGATAAAAATCCTGTCGATGGCCCAACAGCAAAACACTATCAGTACTACTTCTTCAGTAGCTGCGCCAGTTAATTTGCGTAGTTTATTAGGCGAGTTGTTGCATAACGAAACTCAAACTGCAGCTGCGATTAATCAGGTTGATGACGACGTTATTAACCTCGTGAGCATGATGTTTGAGTTTATTTTGGATGACCGTAATCTCGCGGCACCAATGAAAGCATTGATCGGGCGCTTGCAAATTCCAATGGTTAAAGTGGCGATCGCCGATAAAACTTTCTTTAGCAAAGGCGGACATCCTGCACGTCGCTTATTAAATGAAATGGCGATGGCGTGTTTGGGCTGGCAAGAGTCCAGTGAAGAAAATCAACGTAAAGACAGTCTCTTTAATAAAATGGAAGAGACTGTGCGTTCGATTCTGACCGAATTCGATACTGACATGAGCATCTTTGAACGGCTGCTCGTGGATTTCCGTTCATTCCTCGATAAAGAAAAACGCCGCGCACAAATTCTTGAGCAGCGCACCATTGATGCTGAGGACGGTAAAGCCAAATCTGAACGTGCTCGTGCGCAAGTGGATACTGAGTTAAGTCGTATTTGTGTCGGTAAAGAGTTGCCTTTGGCAGTAACCAAATTGCTGCGTGAAGCTTGGGCAAATGTGATGTTTATTACTTCGCTCAAACAAGGTGTGGAGAGTGATGAATGGCGTAATTGCTCCATCACTGCACAGCAGTTGGTGTGGAGTGTTACGGCCCCGATGGATAAAGATAATCGTCAGGCTTTGTTAAAGTTAGTGCCAGAGCTGTTGCAGAAGTTGCGCACAGGTTTGGAAAGTATTTCTTTCAGCCCATTTGAAACGACCAATTTGTTTAAACAATTGGAAACGGTACATTTGGCGCGTTTGCGTGGTGAAGCAAAACCACAAGTTGAAGCTCCATCTGTATCTGCTGTCGACCTGGAAGCAAAAGCTGCTGCCTTAGCTGCTAAAAATGCAAGCATGAAAGCAGCTATGGCAGAAGCCCAAGCCCGCGCGCAACAAGCTGCAAACACAGCAGAACAAGCCAAAACCCAAGCGATAGATATCGTTGTTGAAAACGATGCTCCTATTGTTGAGGTGGTAGCGGAAATAAGTGAAGTTGTTGAAGTGGCGCCGGCGGGTGTCCTGACAACTGAGCATGTTGAAGTTGTGTCAGCTGACGCTGTATTGGAAGTATCAGATGTAGTTGAGCTGCTGGACGAAACTCAAGTTGTTGAAGCGCCGATTAGTGAAACTCTTAAGGCTGATCCGCAACATTTGGCGCTGGTAAATAATATTACCCAAGGTACCTGGTTTGAAATGCAGGGCGAGGCGGGTGAAAAATATCGCTGTCGTTTAGCGGCCATTATCCGCTCGGTAGGAAAATATATCTTTGTTAACCGTTCCGGAATGAAGGTCGCGGAAGAAAGTCGTGAAAGTTTGGCGATCGCATTGCAAACCAAACGTCTGACTATTTTGGATGACGGAATGTTGTTTGATCGTGCACTTGAGGCGGTTATTGGAACTTTGCGTGAGCAGCGCTTGAGTAATTAATTCACTCTTTATTAAATAAAAACCCGGCCAAGTGCCGGGTTTTTATTTAAATGTGTAGCGCGTTGATATTTGCATCAATGCGCATCTAAAATAATTAGCACTCTTCCATTACCACCAACGTTTGCCCTGCTTGAACCCGTGCGCCATCGGCTTTTAGCAGATGGGTTACTTTGCCTGCACAGCTCGCAGTGATATTGATCTCCATTTTCATCGATTCCAATATCAGTAGCACATCGCCGGCTTTAACGGTTTGGCCGACTTTGACTTGGGTTTGCCAAACGCTGCCGGATACCGAACTATCTACGCGAATCGCATCGTCAGGTAACTCCGCTTCTTCGCTGTCCTCTGCTATTTCTTCTTGCACGTAATTGAACTGGCCATTCGCATGCCAGCGCGCCAGCTCTTCTTCAAATGCTTGTTCACGTTGTGCGGTAAAAGTGGCGATTGAATCCTGGTTTTCAGCAATAAATTCCTGATATTCACTTAAGCTGAAATGGCTTTCTTCAATTTTAATCGGGTAGCGACCCTGTGGAAAATCGCGGCGAATTTTTTGTAGCTCCGCTGCACTGACTTCGTAAAAACGGATTTGGTCAAAGAAATTCAGTAGCCATGGCTGTTTAAATTCTTTGGTTTGGCGATAACGATTCCACATTTGCAGTGTGCGCCCAACAAACTGATAACCGCCAGGCCCTTCCATGCCATAAACGCACAGATAAGAGCCGCCGATACCGACGGAGTTTTCTGCCGTCCAAGTGCGCGCTGGATTGTATTTTGTCGTTACCAAGCGATGGCGTGGGTCTATCGGTGTTGCAACGGGCGCGCCCAAGTACACGTCGCCCAAGCCCATCACCAAATAGGATGCGCTGAAAAGAATATCTTTAACATCGGCAATTGAATCCAATCCATTAATACGGCGAATAAATTCCAAATTGCTTGGGCACCAAGGTGCATTCGCGCGCACCGACTGCACGTATTTTTGAATCGCCAATTGGCAAGCTTCATCATCCCAGCTGAGCGGAATATGCACTATGCGCGATGGCACGCTCAGCTCCGCTAACTGCACAATCAATTCGCGTTCGCCGCGTTCAAGATGCGCCAATAAATCAGTGAGTGATAATTGCTGGCTATTGTAGTGAACTTGTAATGAGCGAATTCCCGGTGTTAACTCATGCAGGCCGGGCAGGGTATTTTGTTGCAACCATTGCATTAGCGCATGGGCACGAAAGCGCAATTTAATATCGAGTTCGAGTGCGCCGTATTCGACCAGCAAAAAGTGATCACCTGCTGCGCGATAAACAATGTCCTCACCAAACTCGGTCGACGAAAGTGTTTTCACAATGGGTGATGTTAATTCGCCCGCGCTGTAACTATGATGCGTTTTTTCCAGTGAGTGCAGTGATTGGTTTTGTGCGCGCTCGATTGCAACTGCATCGTTGATGGTAACGGGCAAAAAGCGAATTTTATCGCCTGCGCGAACTTGCCCGAGCTTCCATAAATCTGCGCTGATAACCGTTGCAGGGCAAACGAATCCGCCCAGTGACGGACCATCCGGGCCGAGAATAACCGGCATATCACCGGTAAAATCGACAGTGCCGAATGCGTAAGCGTTATCGTGAATATTTGAAGGGTGCATTCCCGCTTCACCGCCAGAGCTGCGTGCCCATTCCGGTTTGGGGCCGATCAAACGTACACCGGTGCGGCTTGAGTTGTAATGCACTTCCCAGTCAGTATTGAAAAAGGTGCTGATATCGTTTGTGGTAAAAAAGTCCGGTGCACCATGGGGGCCATAAATAACTCTGAATTCCCATTGGTTACTAATCTGTGGTTTTAATTCGGCGGCTATTTCTTTCGCAGTGATATCGGCATTGCAAGCTTCCGGATTTAATGCGAGCACATCACCTGCACGCAATGCGCGACCGTTGTGACCACCAAATTGTCCGAGCGTAAATGTGGATTTGGAATTTAAATAATCCGGGCATTGTATGCCGCCGGCTACAGATAAGTAGGCGCGCGCGCCCTGGTCGACAATACGCCCGAGTTGCAATTGTTGTCCTGCGGCGATGGAAATAATTTCATAAGATGAAATTGCTTTGCCATCAAGCTTCGCATCAATCGTTGCACCGGTTAAGATAATTTTTGCAGCCTGGCCAAATTTTAAGGTTGGGCCTTGCAGGGTGATTTCCAATCCCGCGGCGTCATCGTTATTGTTAAGCAAGCGGTTGCCCAAGCGAAAAGAATAGCTATCAAAAGGACCAGAGGTGGGTACACCAACATGCCAGTAACCTGAGCGTCCTGGATAATCCTGAATTGTGGTTTGGGTTCCGCCTTGAATAACATCAATGCGTGCAGGTTGGTAAACAAAACTATTTAAATAACGAGTAGTCATGCGGCCTTGCAATAAGGTTTGATCTTGCAGCAGCGCGCGTAAATAACCGATATTGGTTTCTATCCCATAGAGATAGGTGTTGGCGAGCGTGGAGGATAGCTCGGCCATTGCTTGCGTGCGATCAGCGCCGCGCACAATAATTTTTGCCAGCATCGGATCAAAAAATGCAGGTACTTCAATACCGCTTTCAATCCAGTGATCGATACGCAAATTTTCATGCAGTGGTGGGAAGTCTACTTTGCTGAGCAAACCGGCACAGGGTTGAAAGTTTAATGCCGGATCTTCTGCATAAACCCGCACTTGAATGGCGTGGCCTTTGGGGGAAAGCTGATCGCGCAATAATTTGATATCGCCGAGATCGCCCGCTGCTTGGCGCAGCATCCACTCGACTAAATCTACACCATAAACCTCTTCAGTAACGCCGTGTTCCACTTGTAAGCGGGTATTTACTTCCAGGAAATAAAATTTCTCATCAATAGAATCATAAATAAACTCTACGGTTCCTGCGTTGCGATAGCTGACGGAAGAGAGTAATTGTTCTGCGGTGCGTTGCATGGCTTGGCGCTGGGATTCTGGCAGGTTTGGCGCAGGGCATTCTTCAACGACTTTTTGATTGCGTCTTTGGCTGGAGCAATCACGCTCACCAATCGCTACTGCTGTGCCTTTGCCATCACCAAATACCTGTACTTCAATATGACGGGCGGCCGCAATAAATTTTTCCAGAAAGACGCCATCGTCAGCAAAATTGTTTTTGCCGAGGCGTTTTACTGAATCGAACGCGGAAACCAGATCGGCTTCACTGTTGCACAGCTGCATTCCAATTCCGCCACCACCGGCAGTGCTTTTCAGCATAACCGGATAACCGATGGAACTCGCAGCGGTTTTGGCATCCTCAAGGCTTTTTAATAAATCTGTGCCGGGGCAAAGTGGGACATCAGCTGCTTGCGCTAATTCACGCGCTTTATGTTTTAAACCAAAGGTTATCATTTGCTCCGCAGTCGGGCCGATAAAAACCAGTCCCACCATTTCACACTCGGCTACAAAACTGGAATTCTCACTTAAAAAACCGTAGCCAGGATGAATAGCCTGCGCGCCGGTTTGTTGCGCAATAGCGATAATTTTTTTGCGATCAAGATAAGTGGTCGCCGCTGCACCTTCACCTAATGAATAGGCTTCGTCGGCAATGCGTACATGCAGGGAATCTGCATCTGATTCTGCATAGACAGCGACGGATTTGATATTGAGTTTTTTTAAGGTGCGAATAATGCGAGTGGCAATAGCGCCGCGGTTAGCGATCAGGACTTTGGTAAACATGCTCGGCTCCGGCAGGCCGTCCTGCTGGGATTTATTACGACAGTGGTCGTCCACTGAAGATATTTTGATTTATATAGTTGTGCGGCTTGGCGGGATCCACACCAAGCCGCGATCTTGTAAAATTAATTCCACACCACTACTTCAATTGGCGTTGGGTTATAACCATTGCACGGATTGTTGAGTTGTGGGCAGTTGGAAATCAGCATGACGATATCCATTTTTGCTTTCAGTTCGACATATTTTCCCGGTGCCGAAATGCCATCTTCAAATGTGAGTCCACCATCGGCTGTCACAGGCACGTTCATAAAGAAATTTATGTTGTGGGTGATATCGCGTTTGCTAATACCAAACTCCGGGTGCTCGGCAATCGCCAGCATCCAGCTGTCGCGGCAAGCGTGCATGCAGCGTTTTTCCAAGCTATAACGTACCGCGTTGCTTTCAGTGGCACAGGCGCCGCCGAGTGTGTCGTGACGGCCGCAAGTATCGGCAACAATTTCCAATAATTCGCGATTGGCGTTGGACATTAATTTTGTACCCGCAGTCAGGTATAAATTACCTTGGTTGCGGATGGTGTCCATTGCGCTGTAACGCTCGCTGGGATCTTTGGCGTTGTAAAATAAAACGTCCGCGGCTTGATTTCCTTTTAAGTCGACAATACGAAAAGTCTGGCCCTGTTTTATCTCGCCAAGAAAATAATCCCCGGCAGGAACATAATGGGTTGAAAATGCTGTTTCTGGATGCAAGTGGCTTGGCAGGTGTGACATCTTAAAACCTCTGTAAGCTATTTCGCTGCTGAACTATTTACTTGATAAGTAGTAGAGTGCATTGTTTTGGAATCCGCGTTGATTTTCTTCGCGGAAATTTCTGCAGTAGTCGTCATCTGTGACGGGGTCTGCTTCACCCAGCTCTATTTTCACGGACGTAAAAGGGTAGCGTTCAGATGCATTTAACGGATGCGGACATGCATGCATGATGACCAGCGTATCCATTTCAAAACGCAGCGTAATGCTGTTGTCGGCAGATTGGTTTTTGGTGTCGAGTTTGATATTGCCGTGATCATCAGCAATCACTTTGCTAAACCAATTAATGTTGGCTGACATGTCGGCACGACCAAGACCGTATTTGGATAACTCAACAAGGAACGCATCGTAACCATTTTGCAGCCATTGGTTGCGATGGGTTTGGTAGTCGCGCTTGCCCCATTTTTTTTCAATGGTTTCCGCATTGCTATTGCCGCACACAGTATCGTGCCAATTGCCTTGTCCATTGGCTGAATAGTCTTCAACAATTGATGCAAAAATTCTTCCCATGTCGGAATACAAACAATTGCCGCGTTGCAATTTAAATGTGTGTTGGCATTTGAGTGTGTCGGGCGCGTTATAACGCTCTAGCAAATTGCGTGGGTTATAAAACAGCATGCCGACATTGGCACCACCTTCGATGTCAGTAATTTTCATCAGGCTGCCGCGGCGCAGCTCAAGCGACCAGTGACCATTGCCCGGTAAAGTGGTGGTATAAAACATCTTGCTCATGGGTTAACGTTCCTGTGATTCTTGCGCAATAGTTTGTAATTCGTAAGGCACTTCACTTTTGCGACGGGTTACCGGGAGATCGTAAGTTATGTTGGCTCCGTAGGCGCCGGGTGCTTGTTGGTCGCGGCGCAATTTATCGAATACCCAAAGGCGGGTACCCAAATAAAATCCTTCACTTAAATCGTGCGTCACCATAAAAACGGTGAGGTTATGTGTACGCCATAGATTCAGGATTAATTGGTGCATATCGGCACGGATACCTGGATCAAGCGCACCGAAAGGTTCGTCGAGTAATAAAATGCGCGGTTGGCGAATCAGTGCTTGCGCGATCGCCAAACGCTGTTTCATGCCGCCGGATAATTCATGCGGGTAACGATTCATTGCGGCTGTCAAGCCAACGGATTCGAGTAATGCTTTTGCTTCCTCAATTACCAAACGCTTTTTGCTGCCGAATAATTTTCCGAACAAGGGTGAATGTTCAAACTCGCGCGCGATAATTACATTTTCCAAAACGCTCAAATGTGGGAATACGGAATACTGCTGGAATACAATTCCGCGTGATTGATCGGGTTCGTTACGGATTGGCTTTCCATCCAGCAATAACTCGCCCGAGGTTGGCGATTCCATTCCCAGCAGCATTTTTAAAAAGGTACTTTTACCGCAACCGGATGTTCCTACCATGGTGATAAATTCACCGGCTGTCACACTGACATTCATGCGCTCCAATACGACGTTATCGCCGTATTTTTTCCACAGATTTTTTGCCTGAATCATCGGCATAGCTTTCGCTCTTTTCTCATTAAGAATAGTTTTATCAAAAGGAAGAATGGTCATCTCTGCTATCCCAGGATCTTATTTGCTTGGTAATTGCCTATTTACTTGGTAGTTGATAGTGCCAAGGAAAGCATTTGGTGCTGAGTTTGACCAATAACCAATCCACCAAAAAGGCAAGCAAGGTAATCCATGCTACATAAGGAAGAATGACATCCATCGACATATAGCGGCGCACGAGGAATATGCGGTAGCCCAAACCATCGGTAGAGGCAATCGCTTCGGCGGCGATCAAAAAGAGCCAGCCCGCGCCGAGCGATAAGCGCACAGCATTAATTAGTCTTGGCAGCAATTGCGGAATTAAAACCCGCACTAAAATTTGCCAAGTAGATGCACCCAGTGTTTGTGCTTTTACTAATTGTTCGAGCGGAATTTCTTGTGTGCAGCGTTGGATATCGCGCGCAATAAATGGTGCGACACCGATAACAATCAAGGCTACTTTTGAAAGCTCACCCAAACCGAATACGATAAATAGAACAGGTAGCAATGCCATTGGTGGCACTAGTGAAATAACGGTAAGCAGCGGTGCGATCGGCGAATAAATAGTGGGAATGGCACCAGTTAACAAACCGATGGTGAAGCCAAGGATTGCTGCGATGAAAATGCCCAATGACAAACGATACAAACTGCTGAGCGTATCTTGCCAAAATAAATATTCGCCGCTGCGCTTACTAGGCTCAAATGCGAGCCCCTGAATTGCATCGCCCATTTGTGCGAAGCTGGGCAAGAGTTTGTCGCTGGCGTTTTCAGCAAGGCGCGCATCAGAAGCGATTAAATAAATAACAAATATCAACGCAAACGGCAGAATTCCCAATAAAAGATTGATGGATTTTGACGGCGTAAGATTGATCAATTTTTTCATGGGCACTCAGCGCTTTTTTCGTTATGTGTTCCCAAGCAAAGCTTGGGAACAATTTCCGGATGTTGTTTATCGTCAGATAACGGGATTACAGTTTTTTGTCGGCGGCCAATTGCATATAAGTGGTATCAAAACGCAGCTTCACGTTTTTCTTATCACCGTAAACACCTTTGGGGCCTTCTACACCGATAAATTCAGCATCCGGAGCGCCATCACCCAGCAGGCCGTGATCAAACGAAAACTCGGCAACTTTTTGCATGGTTTTTAACAGCTCATCACTATTAACCAGTGCGAGTGCAGCAGCGGGGGTGTAAAACATTTTGGTGCTGGCGAGTTGTGATTCAAAACCGGCGAGATCGGTGCCTGATGCAGCGGCCATTGCAGTTTTTGCGGTAGCGGCAGCTTTGTCTGATCCGCTCATCACGCCCATAATTTCATACCAGGCGCCGACGAGTGCTTTGCCCAATGCGGGATTCTTTTTCAGGGTCGCAGTATTCACGATCATCAAATCCATAATTTCACCGGGGATTTGTGATGAGTCGAATACTTTGTTGCTGTTGGGTTGAGAGAGAACTTCGCTCAGCAAAGGATTCCAGGTGGTGACAGCGGTGACATCTTTGGTACCGTAAACGGCAACCATATCGGCATCTGAGGTGTTTACCACTTTTACATCGGACTCTTTCAAGCCGACGGTTTCCAATCCGCGTGCAAGCAGGTAATGGGAAACGCTGAGTTCAACCAGGTTAACGTTTTGCCCTTTAATATCTTTCAGGCTTTTTGCACCTTTAAGCACTATGCCGTCGTTGCCGTTGGAGAAGTCGCCGACAATCAGCGCGGTTGAATCCACACCGCCCGCAGCAGGAATAGTGAGCGCATCCATATTGGTCATCACGCAGCCATCGAATTGGCCGGCGGTGTATTGGTTGATGGATTCTACGTAGTCATTGATTTGTACTACTTCGATTTCGATGCCGTATTTCTTCGCCCATTTATCGACAATTTTTTGCTCGGCGCCGTAGCCCCAAGGCATCCAGCCAACATAAATAGACCAGCAAACTTTAAAGGGTTCAGCAGCACTGGCAGCAGCGGCAGACAGGGAGAGTGTAAGAGCCAGTAATACTTTGGTAAGGCGGGAATGACGCAACATGAACAACCTCCAGCGGTTTTGGTGACATCGGCGCAGCATATGGGAGCACTCTGGCGGTTAGGCCATTCCATCTCCCGGGCTTTTATCCCGCCGTGTAACCTCAAGGCAGCAACTGGGCGTATTGCCTCGTGCCAACCTTGGGAGGTCGGAAGCTCTCGGACCAGACATCAACTTGATTGCTCAAGTGACCGGAACCCTAGCCTCCTATTAACAAATTGTATTTACAGATTTGTTGAATAGCTAAAACCACCCAGAGTGCGAATCAGTTATTACGATTTTCCATATCGCAATATAGGTGCCAATTATTCAACCATTTGATTTATATGATTATTTTCTGTTTTTAGGTGATATGGGCATCAGATGTCATGCTCTTTTTTGTGGCGCGATGGCGTGCATGGCGGTTTATTTTGGTGCGCACGATGGTGGTCTTAGAGGAAAGGTGTTTGCGACGTGCTCTAATTAGCTAACTGGCCCGATTTACATAACTTTCCGTAGCCTAATGACGCGACTTGCGGCTAATTTGCATGGATCGTGCTATTTTTAATCTAACTGTGAACCAGTGGTCTTATTGTCTGGAAGAATTTTCACAAGCTGGTAAGATTGTCGCTCAGGACAACCTATATAAAAGATGCATTCTTCTAGTCTGTAGGTTTAGAGGCCCCTTTTTCACATGTGGTGATGCTGTCCAACCCAGTGATGAGGTGCTAGGGAATTATGAAAGTCATGGAAAAACACGGAATAACTATGCACAACTCAGGCTTGCCAGGCTCTGATCCAAATAAGTCATCACCGTACTCCGCGGTAGCCATGTCAGAGCAACTGGTTATTCAATATCTCAAACAGTGCCGCGATTTAACTCGGGGCTTTGCCTATCGTGTTTTTCCTAATTTCTGGCGGCAGTGGTCCAAACAAGTTTTAGAAATTGCCGAGCAGGCGAAAACCAACAAAGAACAAGTTGCCCTCTACGAAACACAAAATCTTTTATCGGCAGTGCAACAAGCTGCTGAGCAGGAGTTCTGCCAGCATCTGGCAAATGGTTTTGTGAAATTCAAAAATAAATCTCTCAATACCTTGACTGGTGAAGAGCGCTTTAGTGGCGACATACTGTCATTAGTTGAGAATTCTGATCTTGAAGAAACTATCGCAATTACGTCAATTACTCATCGTGCGGATAATTTTTTCGCTGAACAATTGTGGGCCTTCCAGCAGCGTCTGGCGCTATTGAATGATGGTGAAAAAATCGATGAGCGCGCCAACCCGGTAAGCCCGGTGCAGTTTTGCGAAGCGCTCCGAAAGTTGCTTGCCAATCTCGATGTTGATGTTAAGACCAAAATTATCGGTTACAAATTATTTGATCAAGATGTCATTGGGATGCTCGACAGTTTATACCTTGAGCTGAATGATTATTTGATTCGCCAAAACTTGTTGCCGAACTTACGTTTTGTTCCTGCTAGTGACAAGTCCGCAGCGAGCAAAGTGGACGAACCCGTGCAGGATGATCCCTTTGAGCGTGAGCAAGCAGTTGTCGAACAACAGCAAGAAGAGGATGAGCAGTTACACCAGCGTCGTGCGAGCGACAAATTATTAAGTGGTGCACTTAATCCCAACGATATTCAATATCAAAATAGCTTGCTGAATGCGATTCGCTTGTTGCAAACCCACGTTACGCAGCAGTTGCCTGCTATTCAGGCTGCGAATTTTACATCGACCTCTGCAGCACTTACTGCAGCGCATGCCGCTAACAGTCCTATCTCTTCAGATCCGGTCTTGAATGCAACACCTGCACGTGTGTCTGCACAGCCTGCGGATTTGCAAATCTACAGCCAGAACCAGTTGGTTGGTGTGCTTGAGAATATGCAAAATCATGCGTATAGCATGAGCCAACAAGTTCTTGCCGGTCTTGAATCTGGTGTTGCGACCATCCAGGTGCAGACAGTTGCCGACGTTAGTCGGAAAATGATGGAGCAGATTGCCAGCGAAAATGAAAATGGTGCAGTAGAAGCGGGCGATATGCAGACCATTGATCTGGTGGGTATGTTGTTTGACTACATGCTGTCAGATGATCATCTTCCGGATTCGGTGAAAGCATTACTCAGTTATTTACATACGCCATTTTTGAAAATCGCTTTTCTCGACAAAGGTTTTTTCGAGCAGCCGGAACACCCTGCAAGAGTTCTGCTTAATAGTTTGGCTGAATCCGGTGTGCGCTGGGTTAGTAATGATGGCAGCGATCAATACGATATTTTTACCAAGATCAAAACCACCGTGTTCCGCTTGTTGCAAGAATTCAAAAACGATGTGCGCATTTATGCTGAATTATTAATTGAATTTAATGCATACACGCACAACGTTGCCCGTCGTCAGGAATTGATGGAGCGTCGCGCTCTGGAAAAAGCCCAAGGCGAAGAAAAACTGCGTGAAGCGAAAATTCAGGTGAATAATGAAGTTCGTAGCCGCACTGATAATCGCGATATGCCATCGGCAATATTGTTGCTGTTGTTGCAACCCTGGTCAGATTATTTGTCGTTTGTGTTGCTGCGCTACGGTGATAAGTCCGATAGTTGGACCCGTGCGCTGCAAGTGATTGATGATTTACTGTGGTCCTTGGAGCCAAAAACCAAGCAGGCAGACAAAGTAAAACAAATGGAGCTGCAAGATGGATTGCTGGCTGCATTGGAACGCGGTTTTGAAACTATTGGTTACGAACAGGCGAAGGGGCGCAAATTATTGGATGCGGTGATATCTCTGCAGCGCATGGCGCTCTTGAGTCGCCAGGCGGAACCTGCACCAGCGCCTATGCGCAGCAAACTTGAATCCCTTGCGGCAGAAAAAGCGGGTCATGTAGTTGCGGAACAGCAACCGGTATTGCCGGAAGAGGCGAAAATTGTTGATAGCCTGAAAATGGTCGAGTTTGGAACCTGGTTTGAGTTTGAAGGTGGCAGACGTTTGAAGGTGGCCTGGTACAACAAGAAAACCCAGCACTACATGTTGGTTGATCAGCAAGGGCGCAAGGTTTCACTCACATCAGGGTTACAACTCGCACGCGATATGCTTTCGGGTCGTGCACGTATTATTGCGGGCAGTACCAAACCTTTCTTCGAACGTGCGCTGGAAAATATTTATCACACGCTCAATGCGCGCGCAGATAATGCCAAAGCGAGTAATGCATCATGACGCACAATTGCTCACGCGAACATGACCGGGAGTTGGAGCGCCACACGATCAACGGCGACGTGGATGTTTATGACAACATGCGCGATCAATACGTTGGTCGTTTGGTGAATATCCACACTCAGGGGTTAATGATTGTGGGCGATGTTGCGATGGAAGAGGATCGTCTTTACACCCTGGATTTGCATGTGCCCGAACCAGTGAATGGGCAAATGGTTATTCAGTTAGGTGTGGATTGTTTATGGACGAGAGAGGCTGATTTATCTGGCAAACATTGGATTGGTTTTTCAATTATTGATGTGTCGCCGCAAGCTGCAGAATCTATTCGGACTCTGGTCGAGTTATTGGGCGAAGCCTACTAGCGGCTTCGCTTTCCCCGCTTAAAACAAATCAGTAAACACAATACCTAACGCAAAAATTTCCATGTCGGTATTGTAGTCAATCAAGCTGTGTCCATAGCCTTTGAAATACTTAAATTGCCCGCGCAAATTCGAGCTGATCGGAAAACTCCAGCCTAATTCCAATGCTCCTTTATTATCGGCATCAAGATTGTTGCGCAGCATTGCGTTAAAAATATTTTGTTTGTGTTGATAGGCTGCATTCAATTCAAAGTGACCCATATAGTGGGTGATATCCGGATTGTCATCGCCGTGTGGGTCGCCAGGAAAATCTTGTTCCGGCTCGGGGATGCGATACCAGGGGTTAAACGCAAACGCAAAATTTCCTCGCTCAAAAACCGAATTGAACATGATGCGATTCCAACTGCGCGAAAGCTCGCCGCCCAAGCCGTTGGATTGATGCGTTAACGAGAATTCATTGATGCGGTTATTGAAACCTAAAATTTCCCAATCGTTGGTAAAACTCAGGATAAATTCCGGTTGATGATCGGTTTCGCGAAAGGGCGCTGAATCAGTATCGTTGTACACCTGCCAGAGCGAATGGTTGGTGTAGCCGAGATAGAGATGGCCGTTGTTACCAAACAAATCTTCGTGAATCAGGATTTTAATACTTAGCTGAAACTCGGCTTCCGTTTTGCTCAATGTGCTGAGCGATTCCGTATTGGTGTTGCGATAGGGCACGGTATTGGGATTGCGTGTATAACTCACCGGGAAAAAGTAATTGCGTTTGTGCGGCGTCAGCATAAAACGATTGGAGCGATTGAGTGCTTCCAGCGTCATGCGTTTTTTTAGCAGCGGTGTTTCACGCACTTGCGCTACTGCCGGTGTTGTCTCTTTTATTTCAGCCTGTTGTGCTTCGCTTTTTTGCTGATCATGCAGCATTTGGCAAGCTTCTTTCAGCTGGCGGATGGTCATGTTTTCCGCAGCGCCGACAACAGAAGCCTGTAGGCAGGTATTCATGGCCTCTGCCGTTAACTCGGGTTTGGAAATGAATTCATCGGTCGCGGTAAATAATTCGGCGCGTGCTGTGGTGGCGATAACCGTGGAGGCAAGAACAGTAAAGCTGAGTGGCCAGATACGACGCATGGAAGCTGATCCCTGAAGTGGCTTTCAGCAATTGTAGGGATTACTCAGGATGAGGCAAGTCCTGCGCCTCATATTCACTCAATAAGATTGCACCCAGACCTCAATATCCTGCTCGTGCCATTGGGTTAACAGTTGCACACCTTCGTCGACGACTTTCAGGTACACATCAATAATATCGGTAGCGAGACTGAATAAACGGCTACTGTCAGTATTGATCTGATGCGCATTCACCACATCGCTTTCCACCATGGAAAGCAAAAACTCCAGTTTGATTTCGTAGCTTTTAAGTTGGCTTAACAAACTCAAATCGCTATCGAGTAAACCCTCAAGGCGTTTGGCTTGATGGCGTAACTTCTCGTTATTTACCCGCGTGCACTGGATGACATAACGCAATTTACCGGCAAAATCTTTATCGCAATAACCCAGCGCCGAAGCGTAAGTGGCCAGCGCGCGGATGCGACCGATTTGCTCTGCGACAGAAGGCATCAGGCGCGTGGAGAAGTGCAGCACTTCAAGATACTTGAAGCGATTGGGGTAAAGCGTTTCATCCGCATGGATCACTTTAGGCTCAAGCATCGCCGGCATGGATTGCGATGTCGGCTGCTCCAACTGTTTACCTAAAGCCGCCACCATACTGAGCAATTGCTCGATCAGATGACAGTGCAGTTCGTAATTATCTATCACCGCATCTTCTTGCCAGTTGCGGCTAATCGTCAGCCAGGCATTGCTCAGGTTTTCCTGATCGCGCTGGCTGAGCAGTGCGGAACTGCGCGCAGAGAACGCTTGGAGTAGCTCCAGTCGGCGCTCCAGCTGAACTTGTAGATGGGAGAGTTCATCGCGGAACAATTGGTTGCCGCCCAGCGCACCCATAGTCATACCGCGATGGCGCTGCACCGCTTTAATCATATGAATCAGCTGTTTTGCGAGGGTTAGTGCGTCCAACCGCTGGTGATAAAGGTCGCAGAAGTGTGCAAATTCACTTGGATTTGTGCCGCGCAATGGTGCATTGGGGGCTTGCCCCTGTCTGTTGATGGTGCTTGCTGACATTCTTTGCTTTACTCCAATAGCCTGGAAAACCTGAAGTTACCGCTTTCAGTGCCCCCAATTGGGCGATGGATTTGTAATGGACAAAGTACAGCAACAGCTATGCCAGCTCCCGAAAGCCGTAACCGTGGTAGGGCGGGCATGCTTAATATATGATTTATAAGCTAGTTATTTTATTTTAATAATATTGCGGAGCCGATACGGCATCTGGAGTGGCTATGACAGCGGAACCTATAAAAAAAATTGTAATTGTCGGCGGCGGCACCGCCGGATGGATGACGGCGGCCTATTTGGCACATTGGCTGGATGGAGTTGATATCCAGGTTACTCTGGTCGAGTCAGATCAGATTGGAACTATCGGTGTTGGTGAGGCGACTGTTCCGGGAATTCGTCAGTTCATTAAAACCCTGGAAATCAGCGAAAGCGAATTTATCAACGCGACCAATGCGACCTTTAAATTAGGTATTGAATTCGAACATTGGGCCGGGGAGGGCAAGAATTTTTTTCATCCCTTCGGCGGCTACGGCGCTCGCCTCGAAGATCGTTCGTTCCACAAAACCTGGTGGGCCGCGAGGCAGGCCGGATATACCGATGGATTGGAGGAGTTTTGCCTTTGCACCCAACTCGCTAAAGCCGGCAAGTTCGCCCAGCCCAGCTTCGAGGATAAGAGCCGTCTCGCCTGGTACAACTATGCCTACCATTTTGATGCATCGGCTTTCGCCCGCTACCTGCGCAACTACGCTGAAAGGCGAGGCGTTATTCGCACAGAGGGCAAGGTTAACCATATCCAGTTGGATACGGCGAATGGCTTCATCCAGCATCTTTCGCTTGAATCCGGCCAGATAATTGATGGCGATTTATTTGTTGATTGCACCGGCATCCCGGCGCTGCTCATTAATAAAACCATGGGTGTTGGCTACGAGGATTGGAGTCATTGGTTGCCGTGCGACAGTGCGTTGGCGGTGCAGACCAACAGTGTGACTGAGCCTGATCCTTACACTCGCTCATCGGCTCGTACTGCGGGTTGGCAATGGCACATTCCATTGCAGCATCGCGTTGGTAATGGTTATGTCTACTCAAGCCCGTTTATTTCCCATGAGCAGGCGCGCGCAGAGTTGCTGGCCAATTTGGCCGGTGAGCCCTTGACGGAGCCAAAGTTAATTCGCTTCACCACTGGTATGCGGCCGGATTTCTGGCATAAAAACTGTGTGGCTATCGGATTATCGAGCGGCTTTCTGGAACCACTGGAGTCCACAAGCATTTCCCTTATCCAGACCGGGATCGCCAAAATGACCGGCTTTCTGGTGAATTTTATTATCGATGAAAAGCAGGTTGCGGAGGCCAACCGCCTGAACCGGCTGGAGTACGAGCGCATTCGGGATTTCATCATCCTGCATTACAAGTTGAATGGCCGCTCAAATCCTTTCTGGGAACATGTGCGGGCCATGTCGATTCCGCTTACCCTTGAGGAAAAAATTGCGGCCTACAAAGCTGGTGGTGATATCAAACTGCTGGCTCAGGAGTCTTTCGTTGAGGAGAGCTGGGTAAGCATGTTCTATGGTTTCGGGATGGCGCCTGAGGCACTTTTACCTCTCAGTGATCCTGCCGCTATTCCGTTGGTGATGAACAAAATGAAAAGTGCCATCGGCAAGGGGACTGCCTTGGCCGCCAGTCATGCCGAGTTTCTCCAATCTATCGATAACTAATTGCGTCATCTCTCCCAAAGCCTGCGGCAGCCGCAGGCTTTTCCGCTTGAATTTTCTACCCTCTGATGTATGCGATCTGTCGGCAGCTGACAGCGCTTTTGTCCCGTTAATTTCTGAGTTGAAGGGCGCGAGCGTGACGCTTTAATCCTGCTTTGTTTCTTTTAGTATCACCGTTTTGGCGAGTTTTTTGTCATAGGTAATAAATCTTGCACGTATAAAAACATTGGCTTAATATTGCATCATATAGTCATATTTACCATATAAGAGCAATAACACTTAATGATCACGATCTACCGCAATATCCAGCTGCGCTTTCAGCTAGTGGCGATACGTTGTCTCCCTGTGTCAGGTCTTGTGGCCGCGCTCTGTGCTGCGCCGGCTTATGCATCCGTACCTACTAACATTTGGTTCGATCATCCCTCCACCAATTGGGAGACCGAAGGCTTGCCGATTGGCAATGGCGCTATGGGGGCGGTGATTGCTGGCGGTGTTGCCAATGATCAAATTCAGTTCAATGAAAAAACGCTTTGGACCGGTGGACCGGGTGCCAAAGGCTACGATTTTGGGTGGCCCGACCAACCGCAGACAGCAGCAGTTGCGCAAGTTCGCGAGACAATCCAGCGCGAAGGCTCGATTACTCCTGAGAAGGCAGCGGGTCTTCTTGGTCGCAAAATCACTGCCTATGGCGATTACCAGACCTTCGGCGATTTGAATTTACACTTCAATAAAAATGACAGCGGTGTCACCAAATACCGCCGTGAGTTATCGCTGGATGATGCACAGGTAACGGTGACTTATTCGCAAGCAGGTGTTCAGTATCGCCGCGAATATTTAGCCAGTTATCCAGATGGTGTAATTGCGATAAAGCTCAGTGCCGATCAACCGGGCAAAATTTCATTTACTGCAGATCTACAAGTACCAGATAACCGCAGCCTTGCGACCACAATCGAAAATGGTGTGTTGAGCGGAAGTGGGAAATTGCACAGCAATGGCTTGCAGTTTGAAACCCGCATTCAGTTTTCACATCAGGGCGGTGAGCTCACTGCAATTGATAGCAAACAAGTGGCGATTAAAAACGCTGACTCGGTGGTGATTTTATTGGCGGCGGGTACTGATTACGCGCAGCGCTTTCCAAAATATCGCGGTGAACATCCGCATGCGCGTTTGCAAAAAACAGTGTCGCGTGCGAGCGAAAAAACATTTGCACAATTGCAGCAAGATCATCGTCGCGATTATCAATCACTGTTTGGTCGCGTTGCGTTGGATATTGGCCAGCAACCGCAAAATACCCCCACTGATAAATTACTCGCGGGTTATAAAAAAGGCGATGCAGTGTTGGATCGCACCTTGGAGTCAACCTATTTCCAATTCGGTCGCTACTTGTTGATTGCCTCGTCGCGCCCGGGTTCATTGCCTGCGAACCTGCAAGGCGTTTGGAACAATTCCATCACTCCGCCCTGGAACGACGACTACCACGTCAACATCAATTTGCAAATGAATTACTGGCTGGCAGAAACCGCCAATATGCCAGAGTTGATGGCTCCCTATTTTGATTTTGTCGATAGCCTGGTTGAGCCTGGAAAAATTTCTGCGCAAAAAGTGGCTGGTGTTAACCAAGGGTGGACAGTATTTTTAAATACCAATATCTGGGGCTTTACCGGTGTTATCGATTGGCCCACCGCATTCTGGCAGCCGGAAGCATCTGCCTGGCTTGCGCAACATTATTACGAACATTATTTATTTTCTGCCGATAAAAAATTCCTGCGCGAGCGCGCTTATCCCGTAATGAAAAGCGCAGCGGAATTTTGGTTGGCATTTCTGATTAAAGATCCGCGCGATGGTAAATGGATTGTATCGCCCAGCTTCTCACCGGAGCAGGGGCCTTTTACCAAGGGTGCAGCAATGTCCCAGCAAATCGTGTTTGATTTGTTGCGCAACACCCATGAAGCCGCTACTGCCATCGGCGATAAAAAATTTGCACAGCAGCTAAAAACAAAACTCGCTGGCATGGATGATGGCATACGTATTGGCTCATGGGGGCAGTTGCAGGAATGGAAAGAGGATCTCGATGATCCTAAAAACGAACATCGCCATATCTCCCATTTGTTTGCGTTGCATCCTGGCCGCCAAATCGATGCGCACAAAAATCCTCAATTATTAGCCGCAGCGAGAACAACGCTGAATGCGCGTGGCGACGGTGGCACCGGTTGGTCGCAAGCCTGGAAGGTCAATATGTGGGCGCGCCTGCTTGATGGTAATCGTGCGCACAAAGTATTGGGTGAACAATTGCAGCGGAGCACACTGAGTAATTTGTGGGACAACCATCCACCATTCCAAATTGATGGAAACTTCGGCGCAACCACGGGCGTAGTGGAAATGTTAGTGCAAAGCCACAACGGTGAACTGCATTTATTGCCCGCACTACCTGCTGCCTGGAAAAACGGCTCAGTCACAGGTTTGCGCGCGCGCGGTGGAATTACTCTGGATCTGGAGTGGAAAAATAATCAGCTTACCAAAGCAAAAATCTATGCCGCTAACAGCGGGAAAATTCAATTAAGAACGTCGTTGTTTACAGAAAAATATTCTTTGGTTTCGACGGCGAACAATAAATCCATAGTAGTAAAAAATAAGGATACAAGTGGAAGTTTTAACGCTCAAGGAGGAAGCACATATCTCTTATCCAGCAGCGGGAGATAGCTTTAGGGGTACCCATTTTAATAATTCTAATTGGAGAATGTCATGACATCTAACAACAAACAGTTTTTGAAGAAAAAGTTACCAGCCTACATTAAATTTGCATCCGGCCTATCACTGGCAATGGGAGTGATGAGTGTAGCTACACCCGTATTCGCGCAAGCGGAAGGTGCCGTTGAAGAAGTAATTGTTACCGGCCAGCGCGCCAGTATTCAATCGGCACAAGACGTTAAAAAGAATTCTGCAGTAGTGGTAGATTCAATCGTTGCTGAAGATATTGGTAAATTGCCGGATCGCAGTGTTACCGAAGCATTGCAACGTGTACCTGGTGTAACTATTGGTCGTTATACCAATAACGATGCTGAGCATCCGGCTGCCGAAGGTAGTGGTGTAGCTGTGCGCGGTCTGTCGCAAGTACGTTCAGAGTTGAACGGTCGCGATGTTTTCTCTGCGGCAAGTGGCCGTGGATTAAGTTTTGAAGATGTTCCTGCAGAATTGATGTATGCAGTAGACACTTATAAAAGTCCATCTGCCGATATGATCGAAGGCGGCTTGGGTGGTACCGTTAACCTTCGTACGCGCATGCCACTTGATTCTGAAGGGCAGGTAGCAAGTGTGTCTGTAAAAGCTAACTATGGCGATCAAATAAAAGAAACCAATGGTGAATACTCAGGCTTGTACAGCAATCGTTGGAGTACCGATATTGGTGAGTTTGGTATTTTGGTGAATGCTTCCTCCTCTGAGCTTTCAAGCCGCTCAGACCAAGTATATACCCGTGCCTTTTTGCCAAGAACTATTGACGGCGACGATGTGTGGATTTCTAAAGGTGTCGATTGGCGGCGCAACGATCACGAAAGCAAACGTCAAGGTGGATACCTTGCATTGCAGTGGGCTCCAAACGATGACACTGAGGTTTATTTCACAGCTTTCCAAAGTAAACACGATACCGTTTATGATGAAAACGCTTTCTTCCTTGAAGGTGCAAATGGTGATCAAGCACTCCTCCCTACTGCTGATAATGATTGGGTGTACAGCGAAAACGGTGCACTTGAGTCGGGTACTGTAACTGTTGCTAACCCTGCACAGTGGGGGCTAGATTTTGGTACCAGTACTCGTTGGGCAAATAAAGTTTCTGAAACAACTGATTATTCTGCTGGCATCAAATGGTCTCCAGACGAGCATTGGAAATTCTCAGCAGATTTCCAATTTGTAACTGCAGAAGCAACCGCTGATGACTACACACTGGGTTTGAAGGTAATTCCTACGGAAGCTGTTCTGGATGGCGTTGGTACCAAAACTCCATCTATAGCTTTAGATTCCAGTTATATGGGCGATTATCGTAATTATAGCCTGGGTCAGCAAATGACACACTTCGAGCGTAATGATGCAGAAGCTAAAACTGGACGTTTTGATGCGGAATATAATTTTGATGACTCTGTTATCAAATCGGTAAAAGCTGGTTTCAGATACTCAGAAAAAACTGCTGATAACATCAACACTGAATATGATTGGAATACTCGTTACGCCACTTGGTTTACCAAGCTGGATTGGAATGGCTATGACAAAAATACTCTGCCAAAAGTTACAGAAGATGAGGCATCAAAGTATTTAAACTTGTATTCATTTGATAACTTCCAGCGTGGTGATATTAATGTTCCAGCGGCAGGTTATTTGTATTCCAGTGCGGCAGTAAAGGATTTTAGAAATACTACTGATGCTATCAATGGTGATCGTGAGACAACTTGTGCTGCGTATCAATCATGGATCTGTGATTCGATTTATCTTGATTGGAATCGTTTGAATGATCCTCAGTATCGCAACCAACAAAGTGAAACAAATTTTGCCGCTTACATGATGGCTAATTTTGGTTTTGATGACTTGGCTATGCCGATCGATGGTAATGTGGGTGTTCGCGTAGTACAGATCGATAACGAAGCGCATGGTTATGAAGGTTGGAATAATTTAGACGCGCCACCTGGTGTGGGATTTGCGACATCGACCAGTCCTTATTCAGTCAAGCATAGTCGTAGTTACGTATTGCCGAGCTTAAACCTCAGATTAAAAGCGACGGAAGATTTATTCATTCGTTTTGCTGCATCTGAAGCAATCTGGGCTCCAAGCTTTTCTGATTTGCAAGCCAAGCGGATTATCACCAATAGCAAAAAAGAAGGCATAGATACTGTAACCAGTTTGAATGATGTTAAGTTCGCTCAAGATCAGTACACCAACCCTGATCTTGCACCTATGACAGCAACTCAGTTTGATATTTCCGCTGAATGGTATTTCGACGAGAATGGAGGAATGGCGCACGCTGCTTTATTCCGCAAAGAAATTGACGATTTCTTCCGTAGAGACAATGTTGTTAGTGATGTAGAAAATCCGAATGGTACCGTAGTTCCAGTAAACTCCACGTTGTACAAAAATATCGGTTCTGGTGAGATCAATGGTGCGGAGATTGGTGTAAGTAAATTCTTTGATGCCTTACCCGCTCCTTTCGATGGTTTGGGTATTCAAGCGAGTTATACATACATTGATAGTAAGGCAAAAATTCCTGCGAATGCGTTAGGTGTTAGTCCTGTTGATACTGATCGTTCGTTGTATGGCCAAATGCCAATTGACCAGCTTTCTAAAAATGCATACAACATCATCGGTATGTATGAAAAAGGCGGCCTTTCTGCGCGTTTAGCATACTCATGGCGTAGCAAGTACCTGATTACTTGGGGAAGTAACGGATTTGACCCGGACTTCAACTTTGGTGATGCAGGTAAAGCTCGTTTGCCAATTTATAACGATGATTATGGTCAGCTGGATGCATCGATCAGTTATACCTTCCTTGATAACTACACCATCACCGCTGAGGCATCAAATCTCCTGGAAGAGAAAACCGTTGGTATCATGGATCAAAACTCAGCTGGCGATCACGTGGCATACTCTTATGCACAAGATGCTCGTTTCGCTATTGGCTTACGCGCCAAGTTTTAATTAGTCTGTGTTAAACCTTGCCCTCTAACGAGGGCAAGGTTTTTTCGTTTTTGTTCATTAGTAAAACCGTGGTTGTGATTTTGTTAACAAGAGTAAAAAGGCCAAATAAGAATTACTTTTATGAAAAAATAATTGGTGTTCTACTAAAAATCCAAAAAATTATTCCTGGGAAAACAATTCTGTATTGAGGTCTTATGATTATTGCTCGTCAATTAACGTCAAAAGTGCAGCGCATATTTGCGATCTGCTGTCTCGCTGCTGCTACATTGCCGGCGCTAGCCGCGCCACTACCTGAACTGGTAAGTAAAAATGGCAAGCACGCCCTTATGGTTGATGGTGCACCATTTTTAATGTTGGGGGCTCAAACCAATAACTCGAGTAATTACGCTGCAGCATTGAAGGATGTTTGGCCATCCGTTGAAAAAATGCATGCTAATACCCTGAGTATCCCGGTTGCCTGGGAACAGGTTGAACCAGTGGAAGGAAAATTCGATTTCTCTTTCGTTGATGTATTGTTAAAACAGGCGCGTGAACGCGATGTAAAAGTAGTGCTCTTGTGGTTTGCAACCTGGAAAAATAATGCACCACATTATGCGCCGGCGTGGGTGAAGCTGGATAACAAGCGTTTCCCGCGTGTTGTTAAGCCGGATGGCGATACACAAAACTCTATGTCCCCCTTGGGTAAAAATACCCTTGAAGCGGATAAAAAAGCCTTCGTTGAATTAATGAAGCATCTCAAAAAAGTGGATAAAGACCACACCGTTATTATGGTGCAAGTTGAAAATGAAGTAGGCACTTACGGTGCCGTGCGCGATTTTTCTCCTATGGCGCAGCAAGTGTTTAATACACCGGTACCGGACGATCTTGTCAAAAAGCTGAATCTAAAATCCGGCAATTGGGCGCAAGTATTTGGTAAAGATGCAGATGAATTTTTCCATGCCTATTACATCGCCAAATATTGCAACGAAATTACCGCTGCAGGTAAGGCGATAAAAAATCTGCCGATGTATGTGAATGTGGCGTTGCGTAATCCCTACAACCCTGGCTTACCGGGTCAATATTCCAGCGGCGGTGGTACCGATAACGTGCTGCATATCTGGAAAGCCGCGGGGCCAGATATTGATTTGATTGCACCGGATATTTATTTCCGCGATCACAAAACCGTTAGCAAGGTATTGGAACTTTACACGCGCCCTGACAATGCTTTGTTTGTCGCAGAGATAGGCAACGACCAGCCATTCGCACGTTATTTTTTCCCGACTCTGGGTAAAGGTGGTATCGGCTTTTCTCCATTCGGTATGGATGACACCGGCTACACCAATTATCCATTAGGTGCAAAAGAATATAACGATGAAGTGATCGAAAACTTCGCGCGACACTATCGCGCAATTGCACCTGCGATGCGCGAGTGGGCGAAAATGTTATTTGAAAATAACAGTTGGGGTTTTGCCGAACCATTGGATACAACAGGTGAGACGCAAAAAATCTGGAATGCTGAAGCTACCCCGGCAGAAAAAGAACAGCACGCTAAAGACAGAGCTGCCGCATTGACGCAAGTTGTTGATGCTGGTTTATGGGATATCGAAGTCACTTATGGTCGCCCCATGTTCTGGATTGCACCACCGGAAGGTAATACCCCAGCATCGGGCGGTGCATTGGTAACGCAATTGAGTGACAACGAATATCTGGTAACAGCTTACAAAGCGCGTGTGGAATTTAAACCCTCCGCAGAATTGGCTGGTAAAAAATACATGATTGACCGTATCGAAGAAGGTCATTTTGAGAAAGGTGTATGGGTATTAGATCGCGTTTGGAATGGTGATCAAACCGATTGGGGCATGAATTTTAGTGATCGCGGTGTCATGCTCAAAGTCAAAATGGCTGCGTATACCACCAATTAATTAAAAGTAGGGCGCAGCAAGCAGCGCCCTTTTTTATTTCTGTTCCTTTATTTTCCACGTACATTATCAATATAAAAATTTCAAACCGCAAAGGAGAACAATAAAATGCTATCTGCACTAACAAGGTTTTCTAAAAAAACCATGATTAGGCATTGCCTTCTCGGTGTGGCATCAGTTGCACTGCTGCAAGGCTGCTCAAAATCAGACAATGAAACTACAACACCCGCTGCACAAGTTAAGGCGCTGGCCCAAGTGGAGAGAACCGCTGAAGGCGTAGTACTTACTCTCGCAGAAGGCGCAGTTAAAAAAGTGCGTTTGCAAGTGATGTCGGAAAAAATTATCCGTGTGACTGCTTTGCCAGGCACTGACTTTGGCGTTATACCCGAATCAATTCAGGTAGTTGCTAAACCATCCACCAGTGTTCCGTTCACCGTTGATCAAGTGGGTAATAACCTCGTTTTAAAAACAGCACAAGTATCGGCACAAGTATCTTTAGTCGATGGAACTGTTAGCTTCCTCGATGCCCAAGGCAAGGTGCTTTTACAAGAAGAAAATCGCGGTACATTTTCTGCCGTGACTGCTGATCCGATTAAGCCAGATGCTGATTCATTTGCAATTCGTCAGGAATTCAATCGCGGTAGCGATGAAGGTTTCTTTGGTCTTGGGCAGCACCAAAATGGCCAGGTCAATTACGCAGGCGAGAATGTAGAGCTCACTACCTACAATCTGGTGATTTCTGTTCCTTACGTAGTGTCCAGTCGCAACTACGGTGTCTTGTGGGACAACAACTCCGTAACCCGCTTTGGCGACCCACGCGAAACCCAGCCTTTAAATGCCTCGTTGAAATTATTTGATGCTGAAGGCAAAGAGGGCGGCTTGACTGCACGTTACTACGACGGTGATCAGTTAAAGCTAACTCGTGTAGAAGCTGATCTGAATTATCAGTTCTTCAGCAATAACAGCGTGCGTGAAGTCCCCTTTCCTGATGAAGTGAAAGATGCAAAAAACTTGCGCATCGAGTGGGAAGGCAGTATTCAAACTGATGAATCTGGCACCCACCATTTCAAAATGTATAACTCCGGTTATGCAAAATTATTTGTTGATGGAAAAGTTGCACTTGATCGCTGGCGTTTGAACTGGAACCCCTGGTACCACACCTACAATATGGACATGGTAGCAGGTGAGAAAAAAGCGATTAAAGTTGACTGGACGGTGAGTGGTGGTTTCTTTCGTTTGACTCATCTCGATCCAATGCCGATTGAAGAGCAAAAAGAATTATCCTTGGCGTCTGATACAGGTAAGGCAATTGATTACTACTTTGTTGCAGGTAATAACAAAGACGAAGTGGTGAGTGGTTATCGCGAGCTGACCGGTAAAGCGGTGATGTTGCCAAAATGGGTTTATGGTTTCTGGCAAAGCCGCGAGCGCTATAAAAATCAGGACGAAATCGTCAACACCTTCAAATACTATCGCGATAAAAAAATCCCGATTGATAATATCGTATTGGATTGGTCCTATTGGCCAGTAGATGCCTGGGGTAGCCATGATTTTGATGCGAAATTTTTCCCCGATCCAAAAGCCATGACCGATAAAATCCATTCAATGAACGGCAACATTATGATTTCCGTTTGGCCCAAGTTTTATCCGACTACCGATAACTACAAAGTGTTGAACGCGAAAGGCTACATGTTCAACAAAAATATCGAAGAAGGTAATTTGGATTGGATTGGCAAAGGTTATTTGAATGCGTTTTACGATCCTTACACCAAAGAAGCACAAGACATTTTCTGGAAGCAAATCAACCAGAAATTAAACAGCAAAGGTTTTGATGCCTGGTGGTTGGATGCGGCCGAACCGGATATCCATTCAAACTTGTCGTTCACCAAGCGCAAAGAATTAATGAGCCGTGAAGGTGGTATTGGTTCAGGTGCGGAATATTTCAACTCCTACGCGATTCCAAATGCGTCCGCAGTTTATAACGGTGAGCGTGCAACTGATCCGGAAAAACGCTCTTTCATTTTAACTCGCTCCGGTTTTGGCGGAATCCAACGTACTGGTGCGGCGATTTGGAGCGGCGATACCTCAGCGGATTGGAATAATTTACGCGAGCAAGTTGCTGCAGGTGTAAGCACCGGTATTGCCGGTGTGCCTAACTGGAGTTTTGATATTGGTGGCTTTACACCGGAAGATAAATATCGTTGGGGCCACAAAAGCGGCAGCGGTGAAGTATTTAATATTCACGATTTAAAACCAGAGCTGGTAAAAGATTGGCAAGAGTTGAACGTGCGTTGGTTCCAATTCGGTGCTTTCGTTCCGCTATTCCGCTCGCATGGCCAATATCCGTACCGTGAAATTTTCAGCCTGGCGGATGAAGGTACTGAGGTATACAGCACGCTCGAATCCTACATCAAATTACGCTATCGCTTGATGCCTTACATCTATACCTTGGCCGGAGATACTTACCACAAAGATGGCACCATTATGCGTCCGCTGGTAATGGATTTCCCGAACGATAAAGCCGGGTGGAATATCAATACCCAATACATGTTTGGCCCGGCATTTTTGGTCAATCCTGTGTATGAAAACAATGCGCGTTCACGCGATGTGTACTTACCTGCAGGCGCAGATTGGTACAACTTCTACACTGGTGAGAAAACCGCAGGCGGCCAAACTATCAAGGTAGATGCTCCACTCTCGCAAATGCCATTGTTCGTTAAAGCCGGTTCGATTGTGCCAACCGGTGCAGCAATCCAGCATGTGGACGAAGGCTTGAAAACGCCATTGACTTTGAATATTTACGCAGGCGCTAACGGCAACTTTGAAATTTACGAAGATGATGGCCGCTCAGTGAAATACGAGCAAGGTGAGTGGACGCGAATTCCTGTCAGCTACGATGATGCAGCCGCTACAGTTACCATCGGTGAGCGTATTGGTAAATTCACCGGCATGGCTGAAAAACGCAAAATTAGTGTTCGCGTTATCGCTGGCGCGTCAAAAGATGCTGCCAACTTTGATGCGAAACCTATGCAAACAATTGACTATGATGGTAAAGCGGTTGAAGTGAAGTTAACTAAATAATTTCTCTCGGTTGCTGAAAAAGCCCGCCTGTTGCAAAACAGGCGGGCTTTTTTAAAGATTACGTTTGCCTCGAATTATATTGATGTATTCAAGTTCATCCTTTGCGCGTTTGTCGCCTGAGTTTAGTGCCAGGCATTCTTTATATTTTTCCTCCGCTTCATTTAATTTTCCCAATTGAATCAGGTTGAAGCCAATACCTTGTTTGGCTCGCACAAACTCACTGGCTTTTAATACATCGGGAGAGTAGGTGGGAGCAGCCTCTTCAGCTTGGGTGAAATAATAAACCGCCTGATTCCAGTCGCGCCTTACTTGGTAGATATGACCAAGTGCGGATAAATACATTGCATTCATCGGCCCCATTCCAACTGCCTTTTTTAGCAGGAATTCTGCATCGCGAATTCTTCCGGTATTTAGGGCGATTGAGCCGCGCAAGTAATAAGCATCGGAGCAAACTATATCGCCCACTTCGGCTGCTTCATTTTTATTGGTAGACAGTACGGAATACATCAGGCTTTCAGCTGTCGTCCTCGATGTATATATCTTTTTGCCGTTAATCAGATATTTGTTCTCGCACTGTTTTATTGCCTCATCAAGTTCTATTGCAGCTTCGTTTACAAAACCTGATTGCATGTACTGGAGCCCTTGCTGGGCGTGAGCCTTATAGTCTTTGTTATAAGTTTGTGTGGCTTTGTTTGCGGGAGTAGTCGTACAGCCGTAAACTGTTGCAATTACCACAAAGGCGCATAATGTTTTTTTCATTGGTTCTCCTTGGTGATAAAGCAACAGTAGCGTGGGCGAAGAATTTTAAAACCCAACACTTTCTCTAAGAAAACAAAAGGCAGCAAATAATGTGCCTGCGAAAATTGATAAGAAGGATTCGATGCCTGTTAGCAATACAACACCGCTAGTGCTCATTCCCGGATTTATGCTCGATGAATCATTGTGGGATGAGTTCATCGAACTGCTTCCTGCAGGCAGGGAGATTCACCGCGCCAATTTGCGTGTAGGGCAAAGCATTTCTCAAATAGCAGAACATATTGCGCAAGGCGCACCCAAGCAATTTGTACTAGTCGGATTTTCTTTGGGTGGTTACATCGCAAGATCCCTAGTAGAGCAGTTTCCTGATCGCGTAGCCGCACTAATACTAATCGCCAGCTCGCTCCGCTCTGATACACCAGAACAAAAAAAGTTAAAAGAGGCTGCAGTCAAAGCATCTTCACAAAGTCGATTTAAAGGCTTGAGCACGCTAGCAATCACGAAGTCACTTCATCCGGACAGCGCTGGTGATAAGGTGCTGATTAACCGAATTCGCAACATGGGAATTCAATTAGGCTATGAAGAGTTCTCCAAACAATCAATGCTAGGCCGTGATTCGCTCGCACAACACCCAATTCAATGCCCGACATTAGTGATCGCCGCTGCACAAGATCAATTGCGTAGCCTTGAAGAATCCTACGAGCTAAGCAATGCTATTCCAGAATCACAAATTGAAATCATCGAAGGAACCGGACATATGATTCCGCTTGAGCAGCCTGAAGTGATGACAAAAGTTATTGTCGATTGGTTGGGGATGATTCGTCTAAATTAGTGTTAGCTATTTGACCATAAACAGAAGTTCAACGCCTATTTTTTTGGTGGAAAAATTGACACCTTAACACTTAAATTAAGCCGCACTGCAAGGCTATGTTGGCTTGGAACAACCTTTAGAGCGCAGATGGAAATACCATGCTATGGCGAAGGCTGTTCCTACAGCAGTGTAAACACTATGTAGTGCCCAAGCCCTTGACACGTACCACTCCAAATTGATTGGGTAGCTGGAAAGTACAAGGAGGCCAAGCCAAACTTCGATTGGACCTGATATTGCCCCCACAAAAATTCGAAGAAGCAATGAATATCTTCTGCGCAGAGCAATTTGGAAAGGCCAAGCAACCACGAGCAAGAACATGGCTGTGAGAATGATGCCAGCAGCTGTTGCTACCAATGTATCCAGAGATAAAGCGAAAGGCCATATATTAGGTGACATGAGAATCGCCCAAATTATAAAAGCAAGTGTTCCAAGTAAAGTCGATTGGATTATGAAAAATCGAATTAACATCCTGCCCCCCTCTTATCGTTAGGTTCACCTAAGTATGTGAATAGAACAACGCGTCATCCTTTTTTAATACGTACGACTTTCATAACTTCAAATGTAATGCCCGCGACAACTTGCTGTTCAGGGTAGTAGGTAATGTTCACTCTGGCACCTTTTAAACTTTGGTAATTGCCTTTGCGCTTGAATTTAAAAGGTGTATCGCAACCCTCTATCATTAACGTGTGCAAAATCCATTCGCCTTGCTCTCGTTGAATATGGGATACGACTTTCAATAGGTCGGAGTGATTGAGATTGTTATGTTTCTCTACCAGTTTTTTGGCGTCTGATTGCATGGTCATATTTACTTAATTAAGGTAGTGATAGAAAACGCTAAAACGCAGCTAATATTTTCTCGTCGTAATCATCTACCGATAAGGTTAGGTGGAATTTTTCGGCCAGACGATCAAGCTCATGTTGCTTAATTACCAGTGCATCCAGCGTGAGTGTATTGTCGTCTAGTTGCCACACCAATCGCGAACCGGCATAACTGAATTGCATCGCCAATAACGCATTTCTATCACCCTCAAGTGCTGCCGCTTCGATCTTTCGTATTTTTCGGGTTATCTTATTCAACGCCTGCTTCAGTTCCCAAACGTAAGTAACCTCACGCATATAATCGTGCTTGCGATATTTATTGAGTAGCCAACCAATAGTAACTGCACTGACTACTACGCCCAATAAGTTCCAATGAAAATGGCTGCCACTTTCATTGGGGAAAATAGCAATCAGGGTTTGCGACAACGCCAGACTACCTACTGCCAAGCTAACCGCACAGCTAATAAATACTATTTTTAAATGCTTGCGATAACGCGCTTTATCAATATCAATGAGTTGCATAAAATCCCGAATGAAGAGTTGAGCATATAACGAGTGAGCGGAGCGCTGCTTAGCTGAATCGCATGTTTAAAAAGTGAATGATATCGTTAGACTCTTAAAGCCACAAACTATTAATTTTCACTTAAAACAGACCCGCATTTGTGCCTGGATTCGGATTGTATTACGCAATATTACCTGTTTTGTGGTTGTCTATGCGCTTGACCTTTTGTGAAGAGAACCTAAAGTTCAATGCAGTCCTGCCGATAAAACTACTAGATATGTAGGCAGTAAGGCGTAGCTGAAAGTATTCAACTACTAAATATCGAAATTGTTTGATGAAGATTGATATATCAGGATGATCATATGAGCACAATTACAATCAGCAGCCTAAATATTAATAATCAAACGGCTAAATCTTCAGAAAATACTAGCCTCCAAGGTGTTGCAAACAACAATGCGGTAAATACACCACCTGCTGAAATGATATCAATTTATGATATATATGGCTTAAAAAAAGGGTTTAGCGAACAGTTAAGTTATAAAGATAAAGTGACTTTATCTCCTGTTGGCGTGATGTTGAGCGAAGCCCATCAACTGGCTGAATTAAATAGGGAAACCTGGGAAGAACCATCAAAAATATTTGAAACTGATGCTGATTTCAATGAGGCATTTAAAGAGGTTCAAAGTGAAAATGGAGATCTTGTATTTAGGCGATTTAATAAGGCCTATTTAGATCAGCTACAGAATGTTCCTGATGCGCTATTACTTTATGATCAAATGGGGCAGTCTGAAAAAAATAAGATTGTTATAACATTGGAAAAAGATTTAAATGAAATAGGTATGAAATTACAAACCATGGCAATGGATGAAAGAGATGCATCCATAGGTAATTCCATTTATAAAACATCCGATCTTTTTGATGCAAAGTCAAAGTTTTCTGAGCTGATTGAGAAGGAACATCCGCACCTTAAAGACGTAGATTTTGAGTTCACGTTAAAGGGAGATAAGATAGTCATTACTGGTGGGAAAATTAATGGCGTAGACCTATCACCCAAAGAACTATCCCAAATTGAAACGTTAGCGAATGGGAAAGAAGGAAAAGAATTAAAAGATGTCATGTTCTCTATCAGAGAAGAATCGGTTAATCACTACAATAAATACACAGAAGCTGGCCGCAAAGCGCCCTTAAGCTTAAATGATTTTGATCAACGATTTGGTGACTTTGGTGCTTATTTGAAATCATTCAAAAGTAGTGGCAATAACTACAAGTTTAAAGGCCCAGATGACCCGTCTACCTATCGCGTAGGCTATTTTTCCGGCGCAGCCGAGATGATGTCAGGAAGATTAGCGGCGTAGTAAGCTGTAATTACTGATATTAGATTGACAATAATAAGCTTTAGCTAAACTCCACAGCCTTAAGGTGTGGATTCTCAACTTGCACTTCCATTTTCTTTAAATCACTTAACACCACTAGCTGTTCTCCGGCTTCGGTTGTGATTTTTATGCACTCATCGCGATTATCATTTCGTTGAGTGTCTTGCGCGACACCTTCGATAACGTCGCCGGATTTAAGCGTGAGTTTTAGCGGATAGTGGTACATGCAGACAATTTCGATATAGTCGTGTTGGTTGCAGCTAATCATGTTATAGATCTCCGATCTCGACTGAGGTCACTTCGATATCTTCTTTGTTTACTGCGTAGCTAGTCCATACCCGATCATTCCAAACAATACTTTTGGGATAACTGTAGCCGGTGCGTTTGTATTTGCCTTGATAGAGCATAGGTGGTAATTCGGATTCGGCGCGCAATAAAAATGCTCTATCAAATAATTCGCCGTCTTTGCTGAGTGTGATTGTTAGCGGTGCGCGATTTTTATTCCCGCTGGGATTGTTAATTAAAAATGCATTTCCATTTGGCAAGTTACCTGCGCTTTGTTTTGCGCGGGAGTCGGGCATATTGGTTGCAGTTGGTGTTGACCAGGTTTTTCCGTTGTCATTGCTGCGGGCTGCCAACACAGTGAAGCTGCTGCCTTGATCGCGAAATACCATCACTGGTTGTGATTTTTTAGTTAGGAACCAACTGGGTTCCAGTTCGCGGCTGATACCGGGCTGATGTGGCAGGTTTTCCATGATGCCTTGAGTCCAACCACGCAGTCCGGTTTTGTCATCGGTGTAAAACGGTTTTGCGATTAAACCGGGTTGATGATGAATAGCGGTGAGGATTCTACCGTTGGGCAAGGTTTTTAAATCTTGTTCGATAACACCATCAACAGGTTTGCTTTGATGATCCAGCAGGTGCGCGGGTTGAGACCAGTGAATACCGTCTTCGCTGGTGATGTATTCCACGTATCCGCCTTTTGGTTGCATGTTGGTGGGCCAGACATTAATAAATGCAATCAACGTATTGCCATAACTCCACCAACCGCCGTTAGTGACCAGCGCATCTTTGCGCGCGACGACTAGCGTTTGTGGTTCGCTCCATGTATTGCCATCAATGCTACGGCTGTAAAGAATTTTTGTTTCGGGCGCATCTTCATCTTTCTGCGAACTTTGCCATTGGATAAATAATTCATTCTTGAACGGAAACAACACTGCGCCGTGGTTGTATTGTGCAGTGCCTGCTTCGGCTTTGAACACCAAATGGTGGCTGGCCGATTTTGGTTTTTGCAAGCCTAAATTATCGGTTTGGGATTTATCAAACAGTGAATCGGAAATAGAAAATGGTGCACGATTTTTTTCAACGGTTGTTGACGGTGCGCAAGCTGTTAATAGTATTGATAAAAGAAACGCTAAGCTAATTGTCCAATATTTCACTGTAATGCTCCCCGACCAAGATGAGTGCGACTATAACGCGCAGGAGAGGTGATGTTAAGTCCGCAGCCATTTGATAGCGATAAACTAAAAATCCCGCAGGTATTTAGCCTGCGGGATTTTTAGTTGTGCTTCTGATCAATCAAATGCTGTTGATTAATCAGGTTCTGTAACGTTCAAGCCAGTGTGCGTAAGGTGCAGGTAAAGTCCATGATGGTTTGTCCACGCCTAATTCGCGTGCGGCTTGATAAGGCCAGTGTGGATTGGCGAGATGTGGGCGGCCAATCATCACAATATCCAGTTGCTTATTTGCTACGGCTTGTTCTGCTAATGCAGGCGTGCTGAAGCCCCATGCGGATGAAACGGGTAGGTCGGCAGTGTTGCGAACTTTTTCGGCAATAGGTGCGAGGAATGCGGGTGCCCATGGGATGTTTGCATCGGGTGTGGAGAAGCCGACGCTCACGCTCAACATATCCAGACCGTTCTTGCGCAATTGTTTGGTTAGCTCGATGGATTCGGCGAGTGTTTCTTCATCGCGGCCATCATATTCAATCACACCGAAGCGTGCCGTTAGCGGCAAATTTTCTGGCCACACACCGCGCACTGCTGCGAGTGTTTCCAATAAAAAGCGGCTGCGGTTTTCAAGGCTGCCGCCGTATTCGTCGGTGCGCTTATTGGCGTGAGTGGAGAAAAAACTTTGCGCTAGATAACCGTGCGCAAAATGCAATTCCAACCATTCAAATCCAGCATCGCGTGCGCGTTGTGCTGCAGCGGCAAAATCAGCGCAGACGCGTTTGATATCGTCGATGCTCATTTCGTGCGGTGTTTTATCCAAATCGCCACCGAAGGCAACGGCTGATGGTGAAATGGTTTCCCAGCCGCGTGGATCATTCGCAGGGATGTGGTCGTCGCCTTCCCATGGGCGATTGGCGCTGGCTTTGCGGCCGGCGTGTGCGATCTGGATGCCGGGAACGGCACCGGCTTTTTTAATCGCGCTGGCGATTTGTGCGAGACCGGCGGCGTGTTCGTCGCTCCACAAACCTAAGCAGCCGGGAGAGATGCGGCCTTCTGGTGATACTGCGGTGGCTTCGACAATCACCAAGCCTGCACCACCGCGCGCAATGCTGCTGTAGTGCGCAAGATGCCAGTCGTTGCTGAAACCGTCGGTCGCCATGTATTGGCACATGGGCGGCACGGCGATGCGATTGCGTAATTCAACATCCTTGAGTTTGAAACGGGTAAAAAGTGCGGACATGAGAGTCTCCAGAGGAAAACAGGTTTTACTGCAAGATTCGTAATGAGGTTTGTAGAATCGAATTCATGGAGTGCAGATTAACCTCTCCTCAGGTATATAAAAATTCTTATTTTCTTATGGTTGCCATCAGGAAATTTTATATCTGAAGATGTTTGAGTGAATCCTGATCTGACTAGTCGGTTATAAATAATTCAAACAGCAGATCGCGCACCCAGCGGTGGGCGGGATCTTTATGGGTGCGTTCGTGCCACGCAGCCACTAGCGCATAACCTTCAACCTTCAAGGGAGTTTCTTGCATTACCAATCCGTCGAGATGTTCAACCAGACGTTTGGGCACAACGGAAATCAAGTCGCTGGCGCGGACGATATTGGTCATCACTAAAAAAGATTTTACCGAAAGCATCACTTGCCGTTCGCGCCCGATTTTTGCGAGGGCTTCATCGGTCGCGCCGCTAAAACAACCACCGTTGTAAGAGAAAAGTGCGTGCTCAAGATTGCAGAATTCATCGAGCGTTAAAGGTGCTTTTGCCGCGGGATGTTGGTCGCGCATCACGCACACGTATTCTTCATCGAACAAGCGGCGCGCATGTAAATCGGGTGGACTATTTGCGGGGCTTAATAGCACCAATTGGATATCACCGCGCTCCAATTGCGCATGCAAACTTTCATTTTCAATTGGCAGCAATGCCACGCGAATATTCGGCGCGCGCTTTTTTAATTCCAGCACAAAAGGTACAGCCACCGCTTGCAATGCGTAGTCGGTTGCGGCGATGGATAAGGTCGTTTTTGCCGTAAGCGGATCGAATTCAGCGGGCGTAAGCAGCACAGCAATTTCCGCCAAAACTTGCTTGACCGGTGCAGCTAATTCCAACGCACGTTGGGTGGGCACAACCCCGCGCTGTGAGCGCACAAACAGTGGATCGTTAAAGCTCTCGCGCAAGCGCGTCAGCATGCCGCTCATCGCTGGTTGGGTGAGCGATAAGCGCTCGGCCGCGCGCGTTACGCTGCGCTCATCCAGCAATGCGTCCAGTGCTTTCAATAAATTCAGGTCGATGTTTTTTATGTCGCGCATCAGGTTCACATCCGGCGAATAGAGGTTGTCAGTATGCACCACTTTCGCCGGAATTTTTCATCGCGCTTTTGGTGGGATTTTTAAACAGTCTCGCGCAGAAGTTTTTCGGTAGTAGCCAACATACTGGCATTAATATCGGCGACTTTGGTGCAGCCGGATAACGCCATGGCTACACGCATTTCTTTGGCAAAGAGTTCGATAATTTCTTTCACGCCGCGTTTTTGTCGCGCCGCCAATGCGTACACCCAAGGGCGGCCGATCATCACCATTTTTGCGCCCAGCGCCATAGCGCGGACGATATCCAAGCCGGAGCGCACGCCGGAATCGAGAATCAGGCTTAGGTCATCGCCAACGGCATCGGCGATGCGCGGCAGGGCTTTGATCGAGGAGAGTGCACCGTCCAATTGGCGGCCGCCGTGGTTGGAGACGATCAAACCATCGCAACCGATGGCTTTGGCTTGTTTGGCATCATCGGCATCGAGAATACCTTTGATAATAAACTGGCCGTCCCATTCGGCCCGGATGCGGTCGATATCATCCCAAGTTACCGTAGGGTCAAAGTTCGCGCCCAGCCACGCCCAGAAATCATCGATACCCGCTTTCTCACCCAGCACCGGCACTATGTTGCCCAAGCAGTGCGGGCGACCGAGCAGGCCGACATCCCACGCCCAGTGAGGTTTGGTCAGGACTTGTCCGACGCGGGTGAGTTTGCGTTGCCACAGACTGCCGCCTGATAAACCCGAGCGCATATCGCGATAGCGTGTGGCGGGCACCGGCATATCAACGGTGAATAACAAGGTGTTTGTGCCAGCGGCTTTGGCGCGCGCGAGCATTTCGCGCAGGAAGCCGCGGTCGCGGATCATATACAGCTGAAACCAGATCGGGTTGTTAACGCCCGCGCGCACTTCATCAATGGAGCAGGCCGATACCGTCGACAAACAAAAAGGAATGCCTGCTTCCTCTGCTGCTTGCGCCGCTTGTACTTCGCCGCGTCGCGCATTCAAACCGGCAATCCCTACGGGCGATAATCCCAGCGGCAGCGAAAAATCCTGGCCGAATAAATGGGTATTAGTAGATATGTTGGAAACATCGCGCAACACTCGTTGGCGCAGAGCGATTTGTTGCAAATCGAGCTGGTTATTGCGCAGTGTTGTTTCGCTGAAAGCGCCGCCGTCGATGTACTCAAACAGGAAGTGGGGCAGGCGTTTGCGCGCAAGGGTGCGGTAGTCGTCGATACTGGCCAGGATCATAGGGATAAACTCGCATAAAAATTGTTATAGTTGCTATGACTCTATGTTAGCATCTTTTATGTATAAACCTGCTTTTACGCATGAATCCGTAAGGCGTTTTTATACTGACTAGAAGCTCACTCGAATGAGCGCTCTCCATCCTAATAATGACAATGTGGTAGTGACTTACGCGGCTTGATCGCGGGCGTACCCAATGGAGCTGTAATGAACAATAACGATAAACCTGTAAGCCTGCTGTTGCCGTTAATCCTGATTATCAGCCTGTTCTTTTTGTGGGGCATGGCCAATAACCTCAACGATATTTTGATTACCCAGTTCAAAAAGGTATTCACCCTCTCGGACTTCAAGGCCGGGTTGGTGCAGTCCGCCTTTTATACCGGCTATTTTGTGTTCTCGATTCCCGCTGCGCTCTGGATGAAACGCTACGGCTACAAAGCCGCTGTGGTGTTCGGCCTGCTGTTGTATGCGGCGGGCGCATTTCTGTTTTATCCCGCTGCGGTAGAGCGCGAATATGTGTTGTTCCTCGGCGCGCTTTTTGTGATCGCCAGCGGCCTCGCATTTTTGGAGACCTCCGCCAATCCGCTGATTGTGGCCATGGGGGATCCGGCTACTGCCGAGCGTCGGCTCAACTTTGCGCAATCGTTTAATCCCTTTGGTTGCATTGCGGGGATTTTGATTGGGCGCGAATTTATTCTCTCCGGCAATGAACCGACAGTTGAAGAGCTGGCGGTGATGAACGCTGAGCAGCTGGAGCAGTTTTATCAGTTTGAATCCCAAGCGGTGCAGGGGCCTTATCTGGTGATTGGTTTGGTGGTGCTCGCCTGGGCGTTGTTGGTGCTGGCGGTGAAGTTTCCGCGCATCGCCACTCAAGCTGCGACGGATGAAACCGGCAGCTGGCGCGATTACAAAACCCTGCTGCGCAACCGCGAATTTATGTTTGGCGTAATGGCGCAGTTCTTTTATGTGGGCGCGCAGGTGTGCATTTGGAGTTTCCTGATCCGTTACGGACAAGAAGCGGTGCCGGGTACGGGCGAGAAAACCCTCGCGAATTATCTGATGGGGTCATTGGTCGTCTTTATGATTGGCCGGTTTGTGGCGACGGCATTGATGGTGCGCTTCCGCGCCGCTTGGCTGATGTGGATTTACGCCCTCGCCAATGTTGCTCTCTGTGCGTTTGCGATTCTCGTTCCCAGTCATTCCGGCCTGCTGGCCTTGGCAGCGACCAGCTTTTTTATGTCGCTGATGTTCCCCACTATTTTTGCCCTGAGTGTGAAAAACCTCGGATCTTTGGCAAAAGCCGGTTCGGCGCTGGTGGTGATGGCGATTATCGGCGGCGCGGTGCTCACGGCGATTATGGGATTGGTGTCGGACATGAGTTCGATCCACCTCGCGGTCGCTGTGCCGCTGGTGAGTTTTGTGGTGATTGCGATTTACGCGCGCAGCCGCGATAAGGCTGAAGCGGGTTTATCGTGATCGATGCCCATCAACATTGCTGGCAAATTGGGCAACACGGTTGCTGCTGGCCGACGCCGGATCTGAACGCGATCTACCGTGATTTTGCATTGGAGGATTTAACGCCCATTGCAATTGCCAACGGCGTAACCGGTTCGGTGTTGGTGCAAACCCAACAAAGCGATGCGGATACTGATTATTTGTTGGCGTTGTCTGAGCAATCTGATTTTGTTAAAGCGGTTGTCGGCTGGGTTGATCTCGCTTCACCAGATGCGCCTGAGCGTATCGCACATTTGGCGCAGCATCCCAAAATGCGCGGCCTGCGCCCGATGCTGCAATGCCTGCCGGAAGACGATTGGATTTTACGCCCGGAACTTGAACCTGCTATCGCGGCGATGAAGCGCCATCAATTAAGTTTTGATGCACTGGTTTACACCCGCCATTTACCGTATCTGGAAACTTTCGCGCGCCGTCATCCTGATTTACCGATTGTGATTGATCACGCGGCCAAGCCGGCGATTATCGGCAATGATCAACCGGCGGATGATTGGTGCGCCGCACTTGCGCGCATCGCTGCACTCCCTTCTATTTATTGCAAGATTTCTGGTTTATCTACCGAAGCGGGGAAGGATCAAGGCGAGCTGGCATTGGCGCCCTATATAAAATATTTGGTCGATATTTTTGGGGCAGAGCGGTTGATGTGGGGTAGCGACTGGCCTGTCATGGGTTTGGCGCCAAACAAGCAGCTCGCTACCTATAAAAATTGGCTTAATCTTGTTGATCATGTACTTAGTGGGTATGGATCAATCAAAAATGAAAAGGTTTTTATAGGTACAAGTTTACGTTTTTATCGAATTACGTAAAGTGGAACGCCTTCTGAAAAATTCTATGGGTAAAATCCGGCCGTGACTTGGATAAAGTTTAGCCCCGAGTGATGTTCCGCTGCATCTGCAAGGCTTCATAAAACAACAACGGAATGACGACCACTAAAATACTAATAATGAGAAAGACACTATGACTTCTATGATGACGAAAGAACTCGACAATGCCCAACTGGAAACTGCCGAGGAATCCGAGCGTAAATACCGTGCCCCCGCGTTAGAAAAAGGCCTGGATATTCTCGAATTGCTCGCGCGCAACTCATCCCCCATGACTACTTCACAAATGGCCACCGCACTCGGGCGCTCTGTGAGTGAATTGTTCCGTATGGTACTCGCGCTCGAATACCGCGGCTTTATCACCCAGATGCCCGATGGCCGCGATGGCTACATGCTCACCAACAAACTCTTCACCCTCGGTATTTCACAGGGCACCGCCAAAACCCTGCTGGAAGTTGCTTTGCCGGTGATGAAGGAATTGACCCGCGAACTGGGCCAGTCCTGCCACTTGGTGGTTCCGTCTGGCGACCAGATAGTGGTTGTCGCCCGTCTCGAAAGCCCGATGGACCTTGGTTTCTCCGTCCGCGTTGGCTATCGCCGTCGCTTGATCGACACCAACTCCGGTGCGCTGCTCTACGGTTTTGCCACGCCGGATGTACAAGCTGGCTGGTTGCCACTGCTGTCGGCGACTGTGGATCTGGAGCGTATTGAGCGCTTCCTCGCCAAGGCGCGCAAAGGGGTTGATCTGGGCTATATCCAGCTCGCCAGTGACTTCGTGGATGGTGTGACGGATTTCTGCGTGCCGATTATTGGTGTGCATGGCGCATCTGCCGTATTGATAATTCCGTTTATCCACATCAAATCCCAGGCGATTAGTACTGATCGCGTGTTGGAGCGCTTGCTGCAAGCCGCAGACAAAATCTCCCACGGGTTGATCGACTAAGGTTTTTCCCTCGCTTTTCGCAAGAGGCCGACTCAAGCAGTCGGCTTTTTTGTGGGCGTTCAAAAAACAGACAAAAAAACAAACTAACAATTGACGATCTTTTTACAAAAAGTCTAAATAACTATATGTGAATCCTGACGGCCTTCGGCTAGAATGATTTTTTACTGGCAGTTCTTGTTTCAATAATAAAAGTTAAAAATAAAAACCTGATTATAAAAAGAGGCTGTGTGGATAAGTTCAAACTTCTTCCAACGCGTACTTTTGGACGTAGCACCCTGCCTATGTCCTTGCTGGGCTTCGGCGCAGCACCGATTGGCAACCTTTACCAACCCTTAAGTGATGCACAAGCCGCTAGCGCGGTGAAGTCGGCGCTGGATTCTGGCATCCGTTATTTCGATACCGCGCCCCACTACGGTTTTGGTTTGAGTGAATCCCGGCTCGGGGCTGCGCTTGCCAAGAATCCGGTAGCTGAGCCGGTAATCATCTCCACCAAAGTCGGGCGCTTGTTGGTGCCGAGCAGTTCAACTGCGTCGGTGCGTCATGGTTTTGCCGATGCGCCACCATTGGAACCGCGTTTTGATTACAGCTACGACGGCGTAATGCGCTCGTTTGAATCGAGCTTGAAACGCTTGCGCCGCAAACACATCGATATTTTGCTCGCCCATGATTTAGGGCCACTCACTCATGGCGCTGATCATCCCGCGCGCTTTCGCGAATTTATGGATGGCGGCTACCGCGCGATGAATGAATTAAAAGCGGCGGGGCAGGTGACGGCGATTGGCCTTGGCACCAATGAATGGCAGATCTGTGAGGCGGCGTTAAAGCATGGCGATTTTGATGGCTTCTTGTTGGCTGGCCGCTACACCTTGCTGGAGCAAAGCGCCTGGGAAAGTTTTCTGCCGCTATGCGCGCGGCGCGGTGCATCGGTGATTCTCGGTGGCCCGTTTAATTCCGGCATTTTGGCAACGGGCGTTAAAAGTACCGATATCGCGAGCGGCAAAATCCCGTTGCATTACAACTATGAACCAGCGCCGCAAGCGATCATTGATCGGGTCGCGCAATTGGAAACCGTGTGCGAAGAATTTGCCGTGCCGCTCGCCGCAGCTGCGTTGCAATTTCCCATCGCCCATCCACAAATTTGTTCAGTGTTGGCTGGCCTCGCTACCGATACCCAGGTGCAACAAGCATTGGAATGGATGAATACACCGATTCCCGGGGAACTCTGGCAGCAATTGCGTGAGCGTGAGTTGTTACATCCAGCTGCGCCGACACCGGCCTAATTTTTTGTTTCTTTTATTTTTCAGGATTACGTATGACGCAATCTGCCGATTCCGGGGCGCAACAAAAACCAGCCATAGCGCCGGTGATCTTGCTGCACCCGGATGACAATATTCTGGTGTGCGTAAAACAATTTCATCCGGGTGATGAAATCAGTATCGATGGTGAAAAACTTATCAGCGAAATTGACATCGCTGTCGGTCACAAAATTGCGCGCGTGAATTTGCAGCAGGGCGATAAAGTTTATCGCTACGGCGCGCCCATTGGCTCCATGACTGAAGCCGTTGCAAAAGGTGCGCATGTACATATGCACAATATGAAAAGTGATTACATTCCGAGTCACACCCGCACTCGCCAGAATAAAGACAGGAGTGAGTCGTGAATAATAATGTGAGTTTCAATGGCTGGTTGCGCGCCGATGGTCGCAAGGGCATCCGCAACGTGATTGTGGTGGCCTATTTGGTTGAATGCGCTCATCACGTTACGCGCCGCATCGTGAATCTTATCGATGACATTGATGTGCATTTAATTGGTTTCCCCGGTTGTTATCCCAATCAATACGCCTACGACATGATGCGCGCTGTGTGCACGCATCCCAATATCGGTGGTGCGCTTTTAGTATCGCTCGGTTGCGAAAGTATGAATCGCGAAAAATTATTGCGCGATATTCTCGCCACTAATCGCCCCGCTGAATTATTGGTTATTCAGGAAACAGGCGGAACCAAAGCAACAATCGATGCGGGTATCGCAGCCGTAAAACGTTTGCAAAGCGAAGCCGAAAAAGTGGCGCGCGTGCCCATGTATTTACATGAATTAATTGTTGGGACTATATGCGGCGGCTCCGACGGTACCAGCGGCATCAGTGCTAACCCTGCCGTTGGTCGTTGCTTCGATGCCTTAGTCGCAGCCGATGCAATTTGTATTTTTGAAGAGACCGGCGAATTAATTGGCTGCGAAACCATTATGGCGGATCGCGCCATCACGCCAGAGTTGGGCGAGGAAATTGAAGCCTGTGTTGCCAAGGCCGAGCACTATTATCGCGTAATGGGCTTCGGCAGTTTCGCACCGGGCAATGCCGATGGCGGATTAACGACGCTCGAAGAAAAATCCATGGGCGCTTATTCAAAGTCCGGTTCATCACCCATTAGCGGTTTGATTAAACCTGGCGATATTCCACCCGCAGGTGGTTTGTATTTATTGGATGTAGTGCCCGATGGCGAGCCGCGTTTTGGTTTCCCGAATATTTCCGACAACGCCGAAATCATCGAATTAATTGCCTGTGGTTCTCACGTCATTCTATTTACCACCGGACGCGGCTCCGTTGTGGGTTCCGCTATATCGCCAGTGATAAAAGTTTGCGCCAATCCGGAAACCTATCGTCGCCTCGCCGGCGATATGGATGTCAACGCAGGCCGCATACTGGAAGGTGAAGCAACACTGGATGAGGTTGGCGAAGAAATTTTACAAAACGTAATCGATGTTGCCTCCGGCAAACGCAGTGTTTCAGAAGAGTTAGGCCACCAGGAATTTATCCTGACATACAAGGCATTTGAACCCATCGGCCCCAGTTGTTTGCCGGTGCGCAGAATCGCCTGATTTTTATAACCACTGTGCGGCTGATTGTTATGCGAGCCGTCTTACAAAAATAAATAATTATGAAACGACTGGAAGGTAAAACCGCATTAATTACCGCTGCCGCGCAAGGCATAGGGCGCGCAAGCGCAGAGCTATTTGCCGCTGAAGGCGCGCGCGTTATTGCAACGGATATTAATATCAATGCGCTTAGCGAATTGGTTGCTTGCGAGACGCGCAAGCTGGACGTATTAAAGAACGATGAAGTTATCGCGCTCAGCAAAGAGCTTGGCGGCATCGATATTTTATTTAACTGCGCCGGCTTTGTGCACAGCGGAACTATTTTGGATTGCGATGAAAATGATTGGAATTTTTCATTCGATTTAAATGTAAGTTCCATGTATCGCATGATCCGCACGTTTTTGCCCGGGATGGTTGAGCGTGGCGGCGGCTCTATTATCAATATGTCATCGGTTGCCAGTTCCATTAAAGGTGCGCCCAATCGTTTTGCTTACGGCATGACAAAAGCAGCGGTTATCGGCATGACGAAAGCAATCGCTGCGGATTTTGTTACCCAAGGCATTCGCTGCAATGCAATTTGTCCGGGCACAGTGCAAACGCCGTCGCTTGAGCAGCGTTTGCATGCAACTGGCGATTACGAAACCGCCTATAAAAATTTTGTCGCACGCCAACCTATGGGGCGTTTAGGCACTGCCCGTGAAATGGCAGAGCTGGCACTTTATCTGGCGAGCGACGCATCGGCATTTACCACTGGCACCATCAATATCATTGATGGTGGTTGGAGCAATTAATTTTTTTGGAAGCTTATATATGAAATTACTTCGTTACGGAAACTCAGGTCAAGAACGCCCCGGAATTTTGGACAGCAATGGCAAGGTGCGCGATTTAAGCTCAGTTGTACCTGATATTAATGGTGCTGCACTGAGTGAAGAGTCGCTGAAAAAAATTGCGCAATTGGATATCAATTCCCTGCCACTGGTTGATGAGCCGGGTCGTTTTGGTCCTTGCGTAAATGGCGTAGGTAAATTTATTTGCATCGGTTTGAACTACGCTGACCACGCTGCAGAATCTGGCGTTGCTGTGCCATCGGAACCTGTGGTTTTTATGAAGGCAACCAGCGCGATTACCGGCCCGAATGACAATGTCATTAAACCGCGCAATTCATCCAAACTGGATTGGGAAGTTGAATTAGGTATCGTGATTGGCAAGCACGCGAGCTATGTGTCTGAAGCCGACGCTTTGGATCATATCGCGGGTTATTGCGTAATTAACGATGTGTCGGAACGTAATTTCCAATTAGAGCGTCCGGGTGGTCAATGGGACAAGGGCAAAGGTTGCGATAGCTTCGGTCCAATTGGCCCTTATCTGGTAACGAAAAAAGAAGTGCCTGATCCACTTAATTTAAATTTGTGGTTAAAAGTAAACGGCAAAACATTCCAAAATGGCTCTACTGACCAAATGGTTTTTGGCCCTGCATTTTTAGTGCATTACCTTTCGCAATTTATGAGCCTGCAACCCGGCGATGTTATCAGCACCGGAACTCCTCCGGGTGTGGGCCTCGGCCAAAAACCACCGCTCTATTTAAATGAAGGCGATGTAATGGAATTGGGTATTGAAGGAATGGGTGTGCAGAGACAAGTTGTGGTGAATGCGAAATGAAAAAACTTCAAAAACTAGCGGCACTCGGTCTTATGGCCGCCGCAATTTTATCGGCTAACTATTCCGTTCACGCCGAACAAAAAACCAATATCAATCTTTGGCCAAAAGCCGAATCGCCCATTAAAGATTCCGCTGAGTTCAATGCGAAATTAGAAAGCATCTTGCAAAAAATGACGCTCGAAGAAAAAGTCGGGCAAATTATGCAAGCTGAAATCCAAACGGTTACGCCGGATGATATTAAAAAATACCATTTAGGTTCAGTGCTCAATGGCGGCGGCTCTATGCCCAACCGTATCGATAATGCACAACCGAAAGATTGGGTGGATTTTCTCGATGCGTTGTATGTTGCTTCCATGGATACCAGTGATGGCAAACAAGCTATTCCAATTTTCTGGGGCACAGATGCTGTTCATGGTCACAACAATTTAACCGGTGCGACGCTGTTTCCGCATAACATCGGTTTGGGTGCAATGCACAATGCGGATTTGATTCGCCAGATTGGAGCAGCTACCGCAAAAGAAGTGCGCGCAACGGGTACGGAATGGGTTTTTGCTCCCACATTAGCGGTTGCGCAAAATGATCGCTGGGGGCGCACATACGAAAGCTATTCAGAAGATCCCGCATTGGTTGCCAAATATGCCACCGCAATGGTGGAAGGTTTGCAGGGCAAACCAAATACCAATGAATTTTTGGCGAGTGATCGCGTTATCGCCACCGCAAAACATTTCCTCGCAGACGGTGGTACTGAAGGCGGCGACGACCAAGGTAATGCACGTATTTCTGAAAAAGAATTAGTCAAAATTCACAACGCCGGTTATGTGCCTGCGTTAGATGCCGGTGTGCAAACCGTGATGGCCAGTTTCAGTGAATGGAACGGCGAGAAAATGCATGGCAATAAATATTTGCTCACCGATGTATTAAAAAACCGTATGGGCTTTGATGGTTTGGTGGTGGGTGATTGGAATGGCCACGGTCAAGTTCCTGGCTGCACCAACGATTCCTGTGCGCAGGCGATCAACGCCGGTATTGATTTGCTGATGGTGACCTACGATTGGAAAGCCATGATCGAAAACACTTTAAAGCAAGTGAAGTCGGGCGAGATATCACAAGCGCGTCTTGATGATGCTGTGCGCCGGATTCTGCGCGTAAAAATGCGCGCACATTTGTGGGATAAAAAACCATCCGAGCGCGCCTATGCGGGCGATAAATCGGTAGTCGGTAGTGCAGAGCATCGCGCGGTTGCGCGTCAAGCTGTGCGTGAAAGCTTGGTGTTATTAAAAAATACCAACAAAGTTTTGCCCATTAATCCAACCAAAACAATTTTGGTTGCCGGTGATGGTGCCGACAATATCGGTAAACAAGCAGGTGGCTGGAGTATCTGGTGGCAAGGCGTGGCTGATGCCAAAGAAAATTTCCGTTTCCCCGGCGCGACCTCTATTTACAGCGGAATCAAAACCGCAGTTGAAGCTGCTGGTGGCAAAACAATCCTGTCAGTTGATGGTTCCCTTGCACAACATTCTGCGACGCAAAAACCGGATGTAGCAATTGTTGTGTTTGGTGAGAATCCTTATGCAGAAGGCAGTGGTGATCGCGATACATTGGAATTTGAGCCAGCGAAAAAGAAAAGTCTGGAGCTGCTGAAAAAATTAAAAGCACAGGGTATCCCGACAGTATCGGTATTTTTATCCGGCCGACCTATGTGGGTTAATCCGGAAATTAATGCTTCCGATGCATTTGTTGCTGCTTGGCTGCCCGGTTCGGAAGGCGCCGGTATTGCTGATGTGTTAATTGCAAAAACCGATGGTAAAGCGAATTTTGATTTTACTGGCAAGCTTTCATTCTCCTGGCCAAAGCTGCCGCTGCAAGATGTGTTGAATAAGCAGCACAAAGGTTACGACCCATTATTTAAATTGGGTTACGGTTTGACTTACAAATCCGGTAAATCTTCTGCTAAGCAATTGCCAGAGAATGTTGCAGGTGTTGCCAATGGTGAACCGCAAGATATTAATTTGTATGTGCGTCGTCCATTACAGCCCTGGCATATCTTTATTGAAAACTACGAGCGTCAACAAATCCTGAGTGGTGCGTTTTCCGCGTTACCAAAAGGTGATGTCAAAGTTCAAACCGCTGATAAAGATGTGCAGGAAGATGCATTGACCTTCACGTGGAAAGATACCTGGCGCGCGGGCCTGACACTGGAAAGTGGCGAGCCACTGGATTTAACTACGCATATGAAAACTGGTGTGTTGGCTGTTGATATTAAAATCAATGAGCTGGCGAAAGGTGGTGTTTCATTCAAGATGGAATGCCAAAAAGAAAATTGTGATCGCGTAGTTCCCTTTACTTTACCTGCGCGTGATTTGGTGGGTAAAGGCTGGCAAAAAGTGTATGTGCCGCTGAGCTGCTTTAAACAAGAGCAAGATAATTTCAATGCGACCACTATGCCGTTTGCATTGGAGGTGGGCGGTGCGGGTGAAGTGGCGGTGGCCAATATGCAACTGCTGATTCAAACCCCGAAAGATGTTGCTCTCGTCAGTTGCCCTGATTACAAAACAGTGTCGGTAACGCCGGATTTATTAAACGAGTGGTGGTCGATTGATTGGTGGCTACCTCGCCACCAACAAAAATTGGCTGATGCTAAAGCGATTGCTGCTAAGGGAGGAAAAATTGATTTGTTGTTTATCGGCGATTCCATTACCCAGGGTTGGGAAAAAGAAGGCGCGCCAGTGTGGGAAAAACACTACGCCAAGCGCAATGCATTTGCGATAGGTTTTGGCGGCGACCGTACCGAGAACGTGTTATGGCGTTTGCAGCACGGCGCAGTTGAAAATATGTCTCCCAAATTGGTGGTGATGATGATCGGCACTAATAATACCGGTCATCGCCATGAGAACCCGGCGACCACCGCAGCAGGAATTAAAAACTTGCTCGGTGAATTGCAGCAGCGTTTGCCTAATACCAAAGTTTTGTTACTGGCAGTGTTCCCACGCGACGAAAAACCTGATGGAAAGTTACGCCAAATTAATGATGGCGTTAATGCAATTATTAAAGGCTACGCTGACAACAAGACAGTATATTTTGCCGATATCAATCAAACGTTTTTGACCAAAGAGGGTGTGCTAAGTAAAGAAATAATGCCGGATTTATTACACCCTAACGAAAAAGGCTATGAACTCTGGGCTAAATCGTTGGAGCCGCAGCTGAAAAAGCTATTAAAATAGTTATGTTGTTTTAATAAAGCTTTTGACCATCGGCGCTATATAGCGCCGATTTTATTTCTACTTATCAGTAGTGATTACTGCGTGTTAAAAAATGTTTTTTTAGGATAAACAAATTTCAAGCGCTAAGGGATGAGCATAGACTGAAGCTCAAATAAAAATTATCAGGGATCTACCACTATGCGAAAAATATTCGTCTTCTGTATGCTCCACTGTCTGTCCTTTACGGTTTTTGCCGCTGAACCTCACAAAATTTGGTATGCCCAGCCTGCAACTTTGTGGGAAGAAGCTTTGCCACTGGGGAATGGGCGTTTGGGTGCTATGGTTTATGGTGATCCTGTGAATGAAAATATCCAGCTCAATGAGAATACTTTCTGGGCGGGTGGGCCGCACAATAATCTCAATCCCGCCGCATTGAAGGCGTTACCGGAGATTCGCCAATTAATCGCTGCGGGCCAATATGAAGCTGCTGAAAAACTGGGCGAGAAAGCGATAACCAGCCAAGGCGCCAATGGCATGCCATACCAGACTGCTGGCAACTTACACCTCACTTTTCCTGATCACAAAAATTACCAGCAGTATTATCGCGATTTAAATATCGAGAATGCTGTAGCCACAACCCGTTATCAAGTTGATGGAGTGACTTATCAGCGCGAAGTATTTACCTCATTTGTCGATCAGGTAGTTGCCATCAAATTAACGGCGAGCAAAGCGGGTGCACTGACTTTTTCTGCCCAACTTTCGCATCCATCGCCAATGAATTTTTCAGTCGGGAGTGATGGCTCAACCTTGATGATGCAGGGATTATCGAAAGATCACGAAGGTATTAAAGGCCAAGTTAAATTGGCCTCGTTGGTGAAAGTGATTCCGCAAGGTGGGAAGTTAAGCGTTACCGATAATCGGCTGCAGATTACCAACGCAGATTCAGCCCTTATTTTGGTCTCCATGGCGACGAACTTTATTAATTATCGCGATATTAGCGGTGATGCACTCGCAGGTTCACAATCCTTACTGCAAAAAGCGGTAACCAATTTTTCTGGCGATAACTATTCTGCGCGCAAGAAAGCGCACAGCGATTTTTATAATCACTATTTTTCACGTGTTTCATTAGATCTTGGCGATAATGAATTTTCCCAAGAGCCGACGGATAAACGCATTCGTTTATTTGCAACGCGGCATGATCCGCAAATGGCTAGCTTATATTTTCAGTTTGGCCGTTATTTATTGATTTCATCATCGCAACCCGGCAGTCAGCCCGCAAATTTGCAAGGCCTATGGAATCATCGCCAAGATCCTCCTTGGGATAGCAAATACACGCTCAACATTAATGCTGAAATGAATTACTGGCCGGCGGAAATCACTAATTTAAGTGAGTTGCACGAGCCGCTGATTACTATGACGAAAGAGTTGTCTGCAACCGGGCAAGAGAGCGCTAAAACCATGTATGGCGCGCGCGGCTGGATGGCACACCACAATACGGATATATGGCGCATAACCGGAGGTGTTGATCGCTCTTGGGGACCTTGGCCCACCAGTAGTGCCTGGCTCAGTCAACATTTATGGGAAAAATATTTATACAGTGGCGATAAAAAATACCTGGCGGAAGTTTATCCGGTCATGAAATCAGCGGTTACTTTTTTTGAAGATTTTTTAATTGAATCACCGGATAAAAAGTGGCTGATTGTTTCTCCCTCAATGTCACCCGAGAATGTACCTAAAGCTACGGGTACAAAGATCGCAGCGGGTGTGACTATGGATAATCAACTCTTGTTTGATTTATTCAGCAATACTATCGCGGCCGCTAAAATTTTGGGTGAAGATAAAACACGGGTTCCTGCTTGGGAAAAAATGCGTTCGCGCTTACCGCCAATGCAAATTGGAAAGTACCATCAAGTGCAGGAATGGCTACAAGACTGGGATTATCCTCAAGATAAACATCGCCATATATCGCACTTGTATGGCCTCTATCCAAGCAACCAAATTTCACCATTGCAGACACCGGAATTATTCAGTGCGGCGCGGGTGACTATGGAACAGCGTGGCGATCCCTCGACTGGTTGGTCGATGAATTGGAAAATTAATATGTGGGCGCGTCTTTTGGATGGTGATCGTGCGCTTAAATTAATGCGTGATCAAATTAAGCCGGCGCTGACAGTTGATGGTAGCGTTAATGAAAATGGTGGCACTTATCCCAATATGTTTGATGCGCATCCACCGTTTCAGATTGATGGTAATTTTGGTTTCACCTCGGGCATGGCTGAAATGTTAGCGCAAAGTCATGATGGCGCGGTGCATCTGCTACCGGCACTTCCGCATGCATGGCCGGACGGTGAAATTAAAGGGCTGGTAATGCGTGGTGGTTTTGTTGTGGATATGCGCTGGAGCAATGGCGAGATAAGCGCGCTAAAAATCCATTCTCGTTTGGGTGGTAATTTACGCTTGCGTACCTATTCAGTTTTGCCTGATGCGAATGGATTTAAAGTTAAAAAGGCACGGGGTGATAATCCCAATCTGTTTTATCGTCTGCCATCGATTAAACAACCGCTGAAAAATACAACCAAAGTTCTACCAAGAATATCCCTGGATAATACCTATCTGGTTGATGTTGTTACCACGGCAGGGCAAGACTATGCGTGGGGTGCCAAACAGTGAGTTCATTAAATAAGGCGCCCATCGGCGCCTTATTGTTATTAAACAAATGTTTTTACCGCAATCCCCAGTAGTGCACAAATTCCTAACACGCGAATAATTCCAACCTTCCAATAAAATAATAAAACGCTAGCGACAACACCTATTGCCAATGCGACCAAATCTAATTGTGACAGCCAACTTAATTCAGTCCCTTCTGGCCAAAGTGTGTGATATGCAAAAAATAATGCGAGGTTTACAATCACTCCCACAACTGCTGCGGTGATTGCCGTTAGTGGTGAAGTAAAGTGTAAATTGCTTTGGGTGGATTCAACTAAAGGGCCGCCGGCGAGAATAAAAATAAATGACGGCAAAAAAGTAAACCAGGTCACTAATGTAGCGGCTATAGCGCCGGCTAAAAATAAGTGATCGGCACCTAGAAATTGTTGTGTATAAGCACCGACGAATCCGACAAAAGCGACCACCATAATTAATGGCCCGGGAGTTGTTTCACCCAGTGCCAACCCATCTATCATTTGTGCCGGAGTTACCCACTGGTAGTTAACAACTGCACCTTGGTACACATAAGGTAAAACCGCATAAGCGCCGCCGAATGTCAGTAGTGCAGCGGTGGTAAAAAACCAGGCCATTTGTGTGAAGCCATGGTTCCAACCAAAAGTTCCGCCGAGCAATAACATGGGCAGTACCCACAGTAATAATCCGCACACAATAATGAGCAGCAAATTTTTTGTGCGAAACGTTGCATGTTCTGGTGTGGGCGTTGCGTCATCAATAATTGCCGGGCCATAATTTTTTTGGTTGGCTTGATGTTTGGCACTGGCATTGAATAGCTGTGGCGAAAACTTTCCGCCGAGCCAACCGACAATTCCCGCGCACAATACAATTATCGGGAAGGGTAGATGCAATGCAAAAATGGCGACAAAGGCTACGATCGCAATGCCCCACAACCAATTGTTCTTTAGTGTGCGCGAACCAATACGTTGTGCCGCTTGCACGACAATCGCGGCTACCGCGGGTTTAATCCCATAAAAAATCCCGGCAATGAATGTTAAATGGCCGTAGGCGATATACAGCCATGACAACACAATCAAAATAAACAGGGACGGCAAAACAAAGAGCGCACCGGCAATAACACCGCCCCAGGTGCGGTGCATTAACCAACCGATGTAGGTTGCTAGTTGCTGCGCTTCGGGGCCTGGCAGGAGCATGCAGTAGTTCAGTGCGTGCAGAAAACGCTTCTCGGAAATCCAGCGGCGCTGTTCCACCAATTCCTGATGCATGATGGCAATTTGCCCCGCTGGCCCACCAAAGCTGATGAACCCCAATTTGAGCCAAAATTTGGTTGCTTCCCAAAATCCTGGTTTGCGCGGTGGAATTGTTTCCATAAGAGTTAGTGCTGGTAATTAAGAGAATCCATCATAGCAATCTGATTACTACTGCAATAGTAGGCTGTATGTAGATGTAACCCTGCTGTCACAATGCCGTCATATAGTACTGGGCTTCATTGGTTGGCGGTTGGGAAAATATCCAAATCTGCCAATCCGGTTTTGTCGATTAGCAGAGAGCTACTATGTCCCCCAAGTCCCACAAACATATGCATTACAACGTGGCGTTGGTCGATAAATTATGGAATTTAAAACGCTTGTGCGAAGCTCATTTAAAGATGCACATTCCGTTAAATATGGTGTTAAAGGACGAAGAGTACCGCGCAGAATTATTGGAAAAAGCCCTGGCCGCAAACAACGATGAGTTAACTCAACTGGTGTGGGATGTGCGCCAGATGGAGGATAATGTTGTTACTGCCACCCATACAGGCAATGAATTTAAACCGAAGAAAAAAGGTCGTGGCAGTATCAGGCTAGGTTTTCTTGCTGCTTTTTCTTGCTCTTTATTATTGGTACTTGGCGGTTATTTGTTGCGTTCTTTTTTGCCGCTAGATGCTGGCGAAGTATTTGTGCTTGAGGCGGTTACCGGTGCGCAGATTAAATCCGCCGTGCAACAGCCTGCCTATGTTCCGGGTGGCCCGGTTACACGTGCGAGTAAACCTTTGTTCCGTGTGCACGGCTCCAATACCCTGGGTGAAAAATTAGCGCCGCGTTTAGTTGAATCCTATTTTATGGCGCGGGGCGCGGCGAATATTAAAACCGAGCAGGGTAAAAACGCGGTTGAAAAAGCGGTGAGCGCCGAGCTGAATGGTCGCATCGAATTTGTTGAGATTCATGCACACGGTTCCAGTACTGCCTTTACCGATTTGCAGCAGAACAAAGCGGAACTAGGCATGTCGTCGCGCAAGATCAAAGGTCAAGAGCGCGAGCAGTTGTTGGAATCCAGTGGCGACCTGACCGAGGCAGCCAGTGAACATATTATCGGTTTGGATGGCTTGGCAATTATTACCCACACCAATAATCCGTTGGCTGATTTATCCATTCCGCAATTGGTAAAAATATTTTCCGGTGAAGTAAATAACTGGTCGCAAGTGGGTGGGAAAAATTTACCTATTACCCTTTATGCACGCGATGAAAATTCCGGTACCTGGGATTCATTTAAAAGTATGGTGTTAGACCCAGCTAAAACATCTTTGGCACCTACTGCGAAACGTTTTGAATCGAGCACTGAACTATCGGATACGGTGGCGAAAGATGAGGGCGCGATTGGTTTTATCGGTTTACCCTATGTGCGCCGTGCGAAGCTAATGGCAATTTCCAGCACCGATAATGCAAAGCCTATTCTGCCTACTCACTTTACAGTGAGCACTGAGGATTATCCTTTAGCTCGCCGCTTATTCTTTTATTTGCCGCAGAAGAATATTAATGGTGATGCTGAAGAATTTGTTAACTTCAGTGAAACCGAGCGCGGCCAAAGTATCGTAGAGGATATCGGCTTGGTATCGCAAAATATTAAAACCGGACAGCCTTTTGCCAATAATTTTTATCCGGAAGATATGCGCAACCTGACAGTCCGTTCGCAGCGTTTGTCGATTAACTTCCGCTTTAAGGATGGTAGCGACGAATTGGATACCAAGGGTATTAGCGATCTTGAACGTTTAGTTAAGTATGTAGAGATCAATTCACCCAAGCGTGTGCAATTGTTTGGTTTCTCCGATAGCGAAGGCGACAAAGCACAAAATAGTGAGTTGTCGTTGCGTCGCGCTAAAGTGGTAGAGCAACAACTAATCGCACGGGGTATTTATCCATTGGTTGCGCGTGGTATGGGTGAGGAGGCTCCGCTGGCTAGCAGTAATTCAGAAGAGGGACGGCGGATGAATCGCCGTGTTGAAGTCTGGATTCTTTAAGCTGACGAATTTTTACTGCGTAACATAGAGTTAATAAAAAAGCCCGGTGGAATATTATTCCACCGGGCTTTTTTATTTGGAGTGATAAAGCGCTAGGCGTTGCGTGCGCTTTTGAGTTTAAAGAACTCCATCATTTGTTGCAGTTGCAAGGCTTGGCTGGTGAGTTCTTCTGAAGTTGAGTAAAGCTCCTCGGCTGATGAAGAATTTTGTTGGGTAGCCACGCTGATTTGCGAGATTGCCGTGGTGATTTGGTTGGCACCCATGGTTTGTTCATCGCTTGCGGCAGAAATTTCCTGTACTAAATCCGCCGTCTTGCGAATGGCGGGAACAATTTCATCCAATAATTGCCCGGCGCTTTCGGCCAGTTTTACCGAGCCTCCTGCAAGTTCGCCAATTTCTTTTGCTGCTGTTTGGCTGCGTCCGGCGAGCTTGCGTACCTCACTTGCCACTACCGCAAAACCGCGCCCGTGTTCACCAGCGCGGCCCGCTTCAATCGCCGCATTCAATGCGAGTAAATTGGTTTGATAAGCGATGTCATCAATCACGCTAATTTTTTGCGCAATTTTGCGCATGGCATCAACCGTATTTTTTACCGCGTCGCCACCTTGGGTAGCTTCTTGCGCACTTTTGCTAGCGATGCTGTCGGTCACTTTGGCGTTGTCATTATTTTGCCCGATAGAAGCGGTGATCTCCTCCATGGATGCGCTGGTTTCTTCGATACTGGCGGCTTGTTGTGTTGCTGCCTGACTCAGCGATTGCGCTGTTGCACTCAGCTCTTCTGATGCGGAAGAAAGCGAGTCAGCAGTGGAGCGTACATCGCCAATAATTTCTGACAGTTTGGAAACCATTTGGCGAATGGCAAACAGGATGCTGCTGTTGTCATTGTGTTTAAGGTCAACGGTGACAGAGAGATCGCCTTGTGCAATATGGTGGATTACAGTTGCGGTGTAGTTTGGTTCACCACCTAATTGTTTCAGCAGGCTGCGGGCGATAATAAAACTTAAAATAATGGCGATCACAATACTGATGATAATAATTATGCTATTTGTCATCAGGGTGCTTTCGTAGCGTTCGGTTGAGCGAATAAATTCTTGCTCGGCCACTCGCACCTGCAATTTATTGAGCTCGGTGAACACTTCATTGAGCGGATCAAAAATGGGGTAGATACCCGTTTGGGTAAAAACGTTTACTGCATCGATATTATTGTTTGCATACCAGTTTTGCAGATCGCGCAATTGTTGTTGGGATTTAGTAATCAGCGGCGTTGCTTTTTGTATCAGCGCTTTTTCTTCGTCAATCAAGAATGTACCTAAATAGGTTTCCCATATCTTTTCAGTTGCAGGCAGGGTTTCCTGAGTGATCTTGAGTGCTTCTTGCGGTGTGATAATTCCTTTTACTGTTTTTTGCGGTACATCGACCATGATTAACGCGTAATTATCGATAACATCTTTCAGATCGCGCATGGGTACCACGCGATCGGCATAAACAGTTTGCATACCCCGGTTTGCATCGCGCATGCCTTTAATACCCATGACACCGATGATAATCATAAGTACAACCAGCATGCCCGCCAGTACGGCAAGGCGTACAGCGACTTTCATATCGTTAAACATGGAAAACTCCTCTATCACCCGCGCACTAATAAAAATCAGCACAGAAAGGCACAGTTATATTGTCGGTTGGTTATAAGAATTATTATGGTGTTAAGTTGAGGCCAAGCTGTTTGTGTGGCGCTTGTATGAACCTTAGTAAGGGGGTAGGTCTTTGTCAAAAAGGATTAAATGTAATCGATTGCTGCACTACTAATGTGCGCTTGATTAAAAAGGGATGAATGGGTTGGTAGCGAAGAGAGTGGTGGGATTGGTGATCAGTTAGTTCCGAGCAGCCAGCGTTTGGCTGTATCGACATCGTTAAAGAGTTTGCCATAACCAACAGAGCGGCTGGTTAATACATCGCGGATAAATGCCGTGGTTTCGCGGGTGCGGGGATTTTTATCAACCCAGGCGATGCGGTGTTTGGTATTGATTCCGGCTTTTTTAAAGAGTGCCGGGTGATCGAAGGCTTCGGTGGTGGTGACGGTATCCATCAAGAATTGTTCACCCAGCACATTAAAACATTGATATTGCTCGCAAGCTTGCGCAACGCTGGTCCACAAGGTCAACGCATTTTCATAATTGCCCACGCCTTTTACATCGACATGCAAATAATTTTCTTGCAGGTGCGGGGTAATAGTTACTGTGTTTTCCATCATTACTTCTTGCTTCCGTTAAAGCGATTGTGTCTGTTGAATAAACTCCGGGTTAACAGAGCTGTTGTGATTAATTGCTCGCGCGCAAATCGGCGATAAGTTTTCCGGCTGCAAGAATTTCTGTTTCATGGTCTGGTTCGCGCCAGGTTTCCGCAAGGCCGCTCGCATACCATTCTTGCAGTGCCGGTAGTTGTAGCAAGCGCGCATGATAATCTTTGGCTGCGCCGGTCAATGGCAAGCCATAAGTTTGGAAGCGAAAAACAACCGGCGCAAAAAACGCATCGACAGCCGTAAATTTATCGCCCGCTAAAAACGCACCGCCAAATTCGCTAAGACCTTGGTTCCAGAGTTCGTTGATGCGCGCTATATCTTTTTGCAGCGCGGGGGAGATTTCTTTCATCTCAATGCGATGACCGCAACTCATACCGCAAGTATTACGCAGTGCCTGAAAGCCCGAATGCATTTCTGCACTGGCGGAACGTGCCCAAGCGCGCGCAGCCTTATCGGTTGGCCAAACTTGCGGATAGGTTTCGGCAAGGTATTCAACAATCGCGAGCGAGTCCCACACGGTTTGCGCGCCATCTTGTAAACAGGGGACGCGACCGCTGGGGGAGAATGTCCGGTAGGCATCGTAACTGCTGCCTGATGTGCCCAGTGGATGAATTTGTTCGGTAAAGGGGATGTCCAGTGTGCGCATCAGCACCCAGGGGCGCAGTGACCAGGAGGAATAATTCTTGTTGGCGATATGCAAAGTAAACATCCGGCAGCTCCTTGATGATTCAACACGGGATAAATGCAAAACCTATCACACTTCTCGACAAACAAGCTGCAAACATTAACCAAATTAACAAAACGCCCGCGGGTTAGGCAGGCGTGATGAGAGGCATTCTTAAAGCGGGGCTAATCCGCGCAAACTCCAGTCGATTGCTTCGCGGTAGCAGTGCTCGGGTAAGAGGTCACCGAGCAATACCAGCGTTTCGCGGATCTCGGTGATGTTGTTGCTGACAATATTGATGTGGCCAACTTTGCGGCCAGCGCGGACGTCTTTGCCGTACCAGTAAGTGCGTGCGCAGGAGAGGTTGCGCCACTCGGGATTGTAGTCAGTGCCGATGAGATTGATCATCACATTCTGGCCGGTCACTTGTGGTTGCGGCGTCGCCATACCGGCAACGGCGCGCAAGTGATATTCAAACTGGCTGATGCTGGCACCCGCTTGGGTCCAGTGACCGGAGTTGTGAACGCGCGGTGCCAATTCGTTAATTAATAATTGATCGCCTACTCGGAAAGTTTCCATCGCCATTACGCCGACGTAATCGAGCGCGTTAAGGATTTTCCCCAACATGGTTTCCGCTTGTGCTTGCAGCGGTTGCAAGCGGTCGAGTGGTGCAATCGAGGCGTAGAGAATTCCGTTTAAATGCAAGTTCAAGGTGAGTGGATAAAACACGCACTCGCCTTGCTGGTTGCGCACACCAACTAATGAAACTTCTTCGTCGAAGTTGATCGCCTGTTCGGCAATTGCTTCGCCTTGCCAATCTGTAGGGACTTCATCGTCATCGGTGCGCAGCCAGTGTTGGCCGCGGCCATCATAACCACCGGTGCGACGCTTCAATAAAACGCGCTCGCCGAGTTGATCGCGCAATTCGTTGGCGGTGATATCGTTTGCCACATTGCGCCAAGGTGCGGTGGCAATACCGAGTGAGTCGATTAATTCTTTTTGGGTTTTACGGTCAGCCAAACGGCCAAAAATAGCTTGGTTAATAAAGCGTGGATGCTGCGCTAGCGCATGGGTCACCAAGGTTTCCGGCCATTGCTCGCGCTCGGCGGTAACCAGGTCATTAGGCGCGAGTGCAGGCGCTGTGCCTTCATTAATATCCACCGGGCACACGTCCAGCGCCAATGGCATACCGGCATGCTTGAGCATCGCGCCCAATTGGCCTGCACCTAAAACCCAAATTCGTTGACTCATGCCTAACCTCGAAACGCGCTTACTGACTGCAAAGGGGATTACCAATCACGATTGTTGATCGCGATCTATTGATCTCTTGGATCTGGATTATCCAAAACCGATTGGGTTTGGTCATGGCGGAATTGGTCGATTTTGGTGGCTAACGCCGGATCAGTTACCGCCAGAATCTGGCAGGCCAACAAACCGGCATTAAATGCACCGGCAACACCAATCGCCAAAGTGCCAACCGCAACGCCTTTGGGCATCTGTACAATAGAATAGAGGCTATCAACACCGCTCAGTGCTTTGCTTTGTACGGGCACGCCCAGTACTGGCAAGCGGGTGTGTGCGGCGACCATACCGGGCAAATGCGCAGCACCACCGGCGCCGGCGATAATCACTGCATAACCGTTATCCACTGCGGTTTCAGCAAATTCAGTGAGCTTTTGCGGGGTGCGATGGGCAGAAACTACCTCGGTGTGATACTCAACACCCATCTGCTCCAGTATTTCTACTGCCGCTTGCATGGTGGCCCAATCGCTCTTGGAACCCATAATCACTGCCACTTTTCTTGCCATATCTCGTGCCTGATTGCGTGAAATCATTAGTTTAGCCCGTCAAAACGGGCCGGAAACAGAAAAAAGGCGCGCATCTTAGCACGCTGGAGATGAGATGCCGACAATGATTTCCTGAATGCCCCTTTAACCTGCTCTATCCAATTATATTTTTCATTTTAGCTGCTCAAGCGCTGGGCATTTCGCGGATCAGGTCTTACCATGGCGCCAGTTTCTTCCCTCCTGTTACGTGACCTCCTTTCTATGATTATCCGGCCGAAATTGCACTGGCTTCGTATGTTGTTTGTTTGGCGTGGCTCCTTGCTTAACCGTATTTTGCCGCAGTTATTCTTGCTCGTTTCATTGGCCACGCTGGTGGTGGTTGTGCACCACTATTATCCCGGTCTGCTACCGGATCTTACGCCGCTACCGTTCACCCTGCTGGGGATTGCCTTGGCTATCTTCCTGAGTTTTCGCAACTCGGTGAGCTACGATCGGTTTTGGGAAGCGCGCAAATTATGGGGTGCAGTGCTCAACGAGACCCGGACGCTGACTCGCCAGCAATTGACCGCGGCCGATGCGTCGGACGAACAGAACCGTCAATTTGTATATAGCCTGATTGCCTTTGTCCATGCGCTGCGTGCCCAGCTCCGCCACACAGATGCGACTCCAGCATTGCAGCAGTTATTAAGACCTGAAGCGGTGACTCAAGTCATCAAAGGTCGTTTTAAACCGGAGTTGGTGGTGCTGGATCTCGCGCAACAGCTGCGCACTATGCGTAAACAAGAGCAGCTGTGCCCGATTTTATTTGCGCGGATGGATCAGCATCTATCCCAATTAAGTGCCTGCCTGGGCGGATGCGAACGAATTGCCAGCACCCCCGTGCCTTTTGCCTATTCGGTCATTCTTCACCGCACCGTATACACCTATAGCTTTTTGCTGCCCTTGGGATTAGTTGCGACACTGGGCTTTATGACCCCGCTGATTGTCGTGTTCGTTGCCTACACCTTCTTGGCATTGGAGGCACTGGCAGAAGAGCTGCAAGATCCATTCGGCACTGAGCCAAATGACCTCGCATTGGATGCAATGACCAATATGATTGAATCGGCACTGCGTGAAATGTTGGGTGAAGAAATTGGCTCGCCGCCGGTTGTGCCTGAAAATTGTGTGGTGACTTGATCCAGGTTGGGCGGTGATGCCCAACACTGGAATAGCATCAAAAAATCTTTAATATTTGTGCCAGTTCGTTAGTTAAGGTTTCATCTTTTAATTGGATATCTTGCAGTTGTACTAATTGTTGTTTAGTTGGTTGAGTCTGCCTGCGATTGTAGTTCGTATGCCACCGGGTGTAGTTTTCTCTGATCAGATCATCCTCTCCAATCTGTCTTTGAATAAGCTCAAGCAAAAATATAATGTGATCCCATTTGTTGCCTTTCTCTGCAAGAAACATTGCTACGTCAAACCGATTTGGCGATTTGCCGAGGCGCGTGAGTTGTAGCAGCTCTTCTACCGAGCATTGAAGCCCTTGTTTGATGAATGCTATTGCAGATTCTCTTGCAACCTTTGGGCTTTCATCAAAAATGCCAACAATTGCGATATATCTTCCTTTGTCTCCCAATAGTTTAACCAAGCGTGTAATTGCTAGCGAGCGAAGGCTTGGCTCGGGAGATATTGATGCCTGCGTTAAATCATTGAGAGATTTTTCACTAGCTGTTTCGCAAATACCAATTAACGCTACGCGACGTTTATAAAGCGGTGCTGCGGAATAATTTAATTCGTTTCGGTAGAGGCTTAGCACATCAACGCCGCATTGAGCTAGATGACTCCTTGCAATTGTCCGGATTTCGGCGCTGCGGTTAAAAATCAAATCAGCTGATAGCTTCTCAATTTCTTTAGGAGTGAGAAGGTTTAATCGTTTGATTGCTCTTGATGACACTGCACTGCATTTGTGCCAGATCAACTCTTGAGATAAAAGCAAAAATCCTTCATCGTCTACTTCATTGATCAGTTGTGCAGCAGCGCGAACAACGGCAATGTTTTCGCTTTTAATAGCGAGTGATAACAGTTCTTTTTTCGATACCAGGCTGTGCTTAGTGGATAAGTGAAAAGCAATGCTGCTAATTTTTGGATTGGGATGGCTGATGGCACCAATTAGTGAGTGTTTTTGACTCTCCCCCAATAAAAACTCAAGGACTGCTGCTATTAGCTGTGAGTGATCTCTTCTACCGCACTGGGCTAAGTGAAAAATATCTGGCAGGACTTCAATGAAGAATGCCTGATTCTCAGTTCTAAGCAAGCACGTCAAAGCTTCAGTTGCACGCATGCTTACGCTGCTAACCCAGTCATTCGCTCTGCGAATAAGCGTGGGCAGCAATTGCGGTGCGTTTAATCGCTTAATGGCGGTGACTGCTGCTTCACGTTCGTAACCATTGGGGCTACTGGCTTGACTGATTAATTTCTGTATGCGGGCTTCACCGAGATCAAGCAAATTGCTTTGTTGTTGAGATGTCGGGCTTTCCATTTTTTTATTCCCATAAAATGTGGCCAGCATAGCTGGCCACTTAATTAAGCTTTCGCCGTTCTATCGGTAATCCTCACCAGATCATTCATGACACCATCCAAGCCGCCGTAGACGTTCAGGGTGTTAATTTTGCCGGTGATTTTTTCCAGCACTTCCAGTTCTTTCAAACGCAATAGTACTGGGTTGCCTTCCATCACTTTTGCGGTGTTGTGCAATGAGCGTGTTGCCTGGGTTTCTTCCTGGCGTTTGATCAGGTTAGCTTCGGCAAGTTTTTGCGCTTCTACTACCTGAGTCAAAATTGCTTTCATTTCACCGGGCAGAATTATATCCCGCGCGCCCACTGACTTGAGTGAAATACCGTATTGCACTGATTTTTCGCTCACTATCGCCAGCACTTGCTGGTTAAGTGAGTTTTTATCGGCCAGTAATTCATCCAGTGTCTGGGTGCTTACAATAGTGCGCAGTGCCAATTGCAATTCGCGATACAAATAATCTTTGCTGTCTGCCAATTCGCGCTTCACGATTTCTGCATCCACAATTTGCCATACCGCTGACAAATTGATGCGCAGGCTAACGCGATCTTTGGTCAAAATTTCCTGACCATTGACCTCCATGTTTTGCAAACGCAAATCGAACTGTTTTACTTCAATGGTGCGGTTGTATTTCCACCACATATGTAAACCAGGTTGCAGGCTGCGCTGGGTGGTTCCATCTACCATTAAGAAGCCAACATGACCTTCGGCTACGTTGCTCAATGCGATAGCGGTCATTGCAGCTTTGCTCAGTAAAGGATCGCGAACACCAGAGAGAACACGTACCAGCTTGTCGGAAATTGAAAAATGTTCGCTGATGTCCAGTTTTTCCAGGCTGATCAGGTTTTTCTGTTTCCAATAAGCACCGCGTTGGCTGGGGCCTTTAATATCGCGCAAAATACCTTGTTGATACACCAGTCCAACTTCGTTTTCGTTGGTTTCCCATTGCTGCAAATAATCTGCAAACGCAGCAGGGTACAGGTCAGCAAGATATAAAATGTCTTTGCTTACACCATCAGCCAATGTATTAGTCACAGTGATTGACTGCATGGTCAGTTTATTTTTCCAATCCCAAAATTCATGGGTTCCAGTGGTTAATACTTGCTGGAATTGTTGGTCCTTGAATAACAAGCCTAATTGGCTATCGCTGATGACATACTTTTTCTTGAATTTCATTTTTTTCATCCTTTGCCATTCCTGGCTTTTTGTTGTGAGTGCAGAACCTCCACAGAAGGCGGGCACAAGGGGGGTCATTAACGGGCATTGGCAAATCAAATGCGCTCCATTGCATTACAATCCATGTCTTTTGCTCCATGTTGTGCAATCAATTGCAATGATCGCCTTTGCGCGCTAATCAATTTGTTCCTTGTGGCAGCTCTCTGTTTGGATTTTTTGTGCTGGTGAAATCCTTTACCTTTTGAAAACCGTTTATAGCAGCACAATAAATTCCAAGGAGGTCTGCGGTATTACTTTTAAGCTGGTTGGAAGACCAGTTTGCTAGCCGGAATTGAACCGGCAACCGTCTCATTAACAGTGAGATGCTCTACCAAATGAGCTATAGCATTGGAGCCTTGGCTGGAGTCGAACCAGCGACCTACGAATACAAGTTCGTTGCTCTACCGCTGAGCTACAAGGCACTATCTGGCAACTGCCTGATCCCGATACACAAGTCATCAATGATGGTTGTGTCAGCCCGAAAAAACCGGAACCGCTGTGATCATTCAGCGTTGTTAATTTTTCCATCAATAACAACCTGCCAAATTCTGTTTATCGCGCACATCCTTGTGCGGATTTATCTTTAGTTAATTATTTAAGGTTTAAATACCTAGCCTTTAACACACAGTACTTGCTTCAGTGTGTGGACAATTTCCACCAAATCAGATTGTGCGCTCATCACTTTTTCGATGGGCTTATAGGCTGAAGGTGTTTCATCAATCACATCTTCATCTTTTCGGCATTCAACACCTGCCGTCGCGAGTAAATGTTCACTCATGGATACGCGACGTTTTGCTTCTGCGCGCGACATCACTCGTCCCGCACCGTGGCTACAGCTACAAAAACTTTCTTCGTTACCTAGTCCGCGCACGATGAAGGATTTTGCACCCATGCTTCCGGGGATAATTCCCATCTCGCCTTTTTTCGCGCTCACCGCACCTTTACGCGTTACCCATACATTTTGCCCGTAATGGTTTTCGCGGCTGATATAGTTGTGGTGACAATTCACTGCTTCCACGTGCGCCTCGAACGAAATTTTTAAAATATCGCGCATAGCTTGCAGTGTTCTGGCCATCATCACTTCACGATTGGTTTTGGCAAAATCCTGTGCCCAGGCAACCGCTTCTACATAATCGCGAAATTTATCGCTCCCTTCGGGAATGTAAGCCAAATCTTTATCGGGCAAATTAATAAACCAGCGCTCCATATCTTTTTTAGCTTGCTCGATAAAATGCGTCCCGATACGGTTACCTACACCGCGCGATCCGCTATGCAGTATTACCCAGACTTTATTGCTTTCATCGATACAAATTTCGATGAAGTGATTCCCGCTTCCCAGTGTTCCGAGCTGGTTAAAATTGTTCGTGTTTTTCAAAAACGGATGCTTCTCTACCAACTTTGCGTAACCATCGCTTAGTGGGCTCCATGCATTGAGTACATCATCCGGCACATTTGCCCAGCTTCCTTTGTCTCGCATACCACGCATTTTCGGGCTCATTCCGTGCGGTACTTTTTTCTCTATCTCGCTACGCAATGCAGTTAAGGAATCGGGTAGCTGTGATGCATTCAATGTGGTTTTCGCAGCCATCATTCCGCATCCCAAGTCCACACCTACTGCCGCAGGTATCACTGCGCCGATAGTTGGGATCACGCTGCCGATAGTTGCCCCCTTACCTAAATGAACGTCTGGCATTACTGCAATCCACTTATGGATAAAGGGCATGCTCGCCATGTTGTTCACCTGCGCCCGTGCGTTTTCATCGAAACTTACGCCCTTGGTCCAGGATTTCACCGGCACTTGCCCTTTGTTATGCATGACTTCGTAGTTGCTCATGATCTTTCTCTTATCCTTTCGTTTTGTTTACACATAGGTAATTGCAAGCGCGTTGCCAACTTTGAATTGGAGGTTTAATTAATTTTTAAGGTATTGATTTTATTGTGTTTTATTTTTTAATTGGCTGTTTGTCCGTATTTGGGTAGGATGGTTGATATTAATTTATATATCAAAATAGATAGGAATATATCTATATGGGTAATGTCATTGTCGGGATTTTAGGTTCAAGGCTTGATCATGGTGGCTTGGGTAAGCGGCGCTGGGAGCGCTGGCGACCCAGTGTTGCTCTGTTGATGCACTCTGAATTTCCGGTGGACGAATTTTTATTGATGTATCTGCCGGAAGATCAGGTGCTGCTGGATTTGACTATCCATGATATGGCTCAGGTTTCACCGCAGACCAAAGTTACAGCGGTTCCTATTCATTGTGACGATCCTTGGGATTTCGAGCAGGTTTATAGCCAGATTCACGATGTGGCCATTAACCAATCATTCGATGTTGAGCAAAATAACTATTTCATTAACATCACGACCGGTACGCACGTAGCGCAAATTTGTTTGTATTTGCTTACGGAGGCGCATTATTTACCGGGCAAGTTATTGCAGTCGTCACCCAGCAAAGAAGGTGCTCCAGGTGTTTATCACGTTATCGATCTTGACCTTTCACGCTACGACCAAATTGCTTCACGCTTTGCAAAAGAATCATCCGACGCAGTCATTCATCTTAAAAGCGGAATTCATACGCGCAATAAAGCATTTAATAGTTTGATCGAACAACTTGAGCAAGTTTCGATTAAATCGACTGCACCGATTTTATTAAATGGCCCAACCGGTGCGGGAAAATCGCAATTAGCCAAGCGTATTTACGAATTAAAAAAACTGCGCGGGCAGCTTACCGGTGAATTAGTTGAAGTGAACTGCGCAACCTTGCGTGGCGATAACGCGATGTCGGCTTTATTTGGTCATGTTAAAGGTGCATTTACCGGTGCGCTGAATGCGCGCATGGGGTTGTTGCGCGAAGCTGATAAAGGTTTATTGTTTCTAGATGAAATCGGCGAGCTGGGTTTGGATGAGCAGGCAATGTTGCTGCGCGCAATCGAAGAAAAAATATTTATGCCTTTTGGTGGTGATCAGCCGGTTTCCAGTAATTTTCAGTTAATTGCTGGTACTCACCGTAATTTGTTTGATCAAGTTCGGCAGGGATTATTTCGTGAAGACTTGCTCGCGCGGATTAATTTATGGACATATGAATTGCCTTCATTAAAAGAGCGTATCGAAGACCTTGAGCCTAACATCGAACACGAATTGCAAAAATTCACCCGCAACGCCGGCTATAAAGTCAATTTCAATAAAGGCGCGCGCGACCAGTATTTGCAATTTGCTAATTCATCGCAGGCGCTTTGGCGAGCAAACTTTCGCGATTTAAACTCCAGCATTACCCGTATGGCAACGCTTGCAGTGGGCGGGCGAATTACTGAAGCACTAGTGGATGGTGAAATTGTTCGTTTGCAGCAAGCATGGAGTGGGTTTCAAGCATCGCTGCAATTACACGCTGATCTGGTCGCTGACGTACTTTCACCAGAACAGTTAAGCGAATTGGATTTATTTGATCGCTTGCAATTAAACGAAGTGATTAAGGTCTGTCGTAACAGTCGATCCCTGGCTGAGGCGGGTCGTGTTTTATTTAATGCGAGCCGTGAAAAAAAATCTTCCGCAAATGACTCTCACAGGGTAAAGCAGTATCTGCAAAAATTTGGTTTAACCTTTCAGATGCTCAATTACTAAATCCACTGCATCATCTCGTAATAAATCGGAATTCCCACCAGCACATTCAACGGAAATGTCACACCGAGTGCGGCGAAAATCGCGAGGCCGACATCGGCATCTTTAATTGCGGCGCGAATGGCGGCGGGTGCAGCTATGTAAGAGGCGCTGGCGGTGAGTGATGCGAGAATGAGCGTGGTGCCTTCCGGCAAATCCAATACTATTCCGGTCACTATGCCGACTAATGCGAGAGCGAAGGGTGCGACTAATCCGAATGCCATTAACCGCCAATGTTGGATGGGGAAGGGCGAGAGATATTGTGATGCGCAACGGCCCATTTCGAGCAAGAAAAGTGCGAGCAAGGCTTTAAAGGCACCGATGAAAAGTGGCGCAACATCTTTGCTGCCCTCTGGGCCGCAGTAGTAGCCGATCACTACGCCGCCTGCGAGTAATACCACTCCGCGACTGGTCAGGGCTTCGTGCCATATTCCTGCCATGGAACCGCTGCTGTTGGTGGCTTTTCTGTGCAGCAAAATCGCAACCACTATCGCCGGTAATTCCAACAGCACCAGATAAAGCGTGGTTTGTGGGGAGATCACCAAATGGTTTGCTTCGGCATAGGCGAGGGCGACCGCAAATGTACCTGCGCTTGCTGAGCCGTAGTGCGCGGCGATGCTGGCGGCGTTGGCAGCGTTTAGTTGGATGAGGTTGCGTAAGATCGGATAGAGCAGCAGCGGGATGGCTACGCCGAGCAGGATGACGGTGATGACTTCGGGCACCAGATTCCAGTGCAATTGTCCATGGAGCGCTAAGCCGCCTTTCAGGCCGAGGGTGAGCATGAGCAGGATGCTCAGGGTGTCGTAAGCCGCTTGCGGGACTTTTAGGTCGGATTTGGCCAGTCCGGCTAATACGCCGAGCAGGAAAAACATGATTACGATATCGGGCATGGTGGTTCTCCAGTGAGCGATCTTGCTTGTGCTTATTGTCGCCCTGAACATCAATAGAAGATAATTAATGTTTATACTTAACTGTATTTATAATTATCTATGTTTTGGCTTTTGCGAGGTCGCTATGAACATTCGCCACCTGACCTTTCGGCTCTTGCAGGTCTACATTGCGGTTGTCCGTACGGGGTCAATTTCTCAAGCGGCGGTGCAATTGCATCTCACCCAGCCAACGGTTTCGCTGCAGATCAAACGCCTGACTGAGGCAGTGGGCGATCAGTTGTTGGAAGTGCGTGATGGTCAGTATCAACCGACGTTTGTCGGGCGCGAGTTGTACCACGCAGCGCTTGATGCGCTCACCCGTTTTGATGACTTTAATGGTTTTCTTAGCGATGCCGCGCAGGGTAATAAGGGACATTTCAGTATCGGGGTAGTGACCACGGCGCAGTATGTATTACCGCGTTTGCTTAGCCCCTACGCGCAACAATATCCCGGTGTGGATGTGACTTTTAATATCGGCAATCGCGGCAGTGTGTTGCAGCGATTCCAAAACCAAATGGATGATTTGTATTTGTTTAGTCATCCTCCGACTGGCGACCATGTAATTAGCGGGCGTTTTTTGCGTAATCCTTTGGTATTGATTGCGCCGCTGCAACATTGGGCCGCGCAGGGACAGGAAGTGGAATTTATCGAGTTGGTAAACGAACGTTTTTTAATGCGCGAGCCCGGCAGCGCCACGCGCATGGTATTTGAAAACTGGCTGCGCGAGCAGAATTTCCAATTGCATAAAACCTTGCAGATTGAAAGTAATGAAGTGATCCGGTTAAGTGTAGAGACTGGGCTGGGGCTGGCGATTATATCGGAACACACTCTGGCGCAGCGTGCGGATAGTAAAGTAGCGATCATTAAGGTGCGCGACTTTCCACTCACCAGTCACTGGTATTTAGTGCGACATGGCGATAGGCGTTTGCCTATCGCTGCGCATAATTTTATCGAATTTATGAATGCCCATCTGGCGGAGTGGGTGGAAGAAAAATACATCCGCAATGAATTGGCTGTGCTATTGGGCAGCCGCTGAGGTGGTTTCTGGTGATGTATCCAGCTTTACGATAACCGGATAATGATCGGATGGATAGAGTGCATTGTAGGTAGTTGCATCAATTTGATGACTCAGCACTTTCACCGGTTTTCTCACAAACACAAAATCAATTTTGTTATTCGGCTCTTTATCTTCACCGAAGGCGTTATAAGTCTTATTTCCACCAGTAGCAGGTGTTGCGGAGATTTTCTCTGCATCGCTGAGCGCTTGGGTGAGGATGTTATAGCTCGCTGCGGCTGCAGTGAGATTAAAATCACCAGTGACGACTACAGTGGTAGCCGGATCGATCTTTTCAATTTCGCGCAACAATAATTTTGCACCTTCTTGCCGCGCATTTTCGCCTTCATTATCCAAATGGGTGTTAAAGATATACACCGGCTTTTTAGTTGGAACATCAAGCAATTTGGCGATGCTTAATGTGCGGCGATAAGCGGCGTCCCATCCGCGCGATGCTTGCAGCGGTGTTTCGGAAAGCCACAGTGTTTGTTGCCCCTGCAATGCGAAGCGCCCGTGACGAAATAAAATAGCGGTGGTTTCGCCTTTGTCTTTACCGTCTTCGCGGCCAACACCCATCCACGAATAGTCTTTCAACATATCGGCCAAGTCTTGCACTTGAAAAAGTTCAGCTTCTTGTAAACCGATAATATCCGGGTTGTGCATTTTGATTAAATGCGCAACGAGGTATTTGCGCTTGGACCAATTGTTCACACTATCGGCGGGTTCGCATAAACCGCAGCGCACGTTGTAGCTCATCACGGTAAATGTATTGGCAAAAATGCTGGTCGATAAAAAAAGGAGCGCTATGCCTGCAAAAATTTTCATCATTATTTTACTTCCACTGTTTCTGGTTCTGATTGGCAATTCCAGCAAAGTTCAAAAGCGGCATCGTTTTTTTCGTCGCAGTTGCTGCAGACCCATTCCGGTGCATTTTTTGCGCTCAGTGCAGTCGAGATGATGTGCACAGCTTGATCGTAATCCGCATCGTCTACCACCCAGAGTTCTGGCCAGGTATCCAATGAGGCAACTTCACCGATAGCACTGGAAGCATATTCATTTTTCCAAATAGTGCTTATGTCGTGCTGCTCAAGAATATTGTGTGCATTGGCCACTAAAAAACGGTTTTCGTGGGTGTAGACGAGTTTCATGGCGAAAATCCCTATGAGTAAGTCCTACAAGCATAGTCGATGTTCGCCGTGGCGCTGGTTAAAGCCTGTGATCTGGTTGGTAAAAGCGCGAATTCATTTTGGCGCAAAGCTGATGCCTTTCAGCTCGTTCATCGCATCGCTTTGCGTTTCAATTAATTGCTCATCCTGTTGATCAATAAACAGTGCCGCGATGTGATTTTCGTTCGCTATTTTTATTCCATCAGCGCTGCCCAGGCAGGTCAGGGCTGTCGCCCAGGTGCCGGCGATGGTGGGATTGCTGTGCAGTACGGTGACGGACACCGTATTGTGTTCCACAGGTTTTCCGGAGCGCGCATCAAGGATGTGGCTATAGCGTTTGCCGTTGCTATCAAAAAAGTGGCGATAGGTGCCCGATGCGATCAGCCCCATAGATTCGCCTGAATCGAAACTCACCACTTTCTGCAATTTACGTTCATTGGGTAGCGGTTTTTCCAGCGCGATACGCCATGCTTGATTGCCGGGCTTTTTGCCTTTGACTTGCAATTCGCCGCCGATTTCAATCATGTAATTGTGTACCCCAAAATTTTCCAGCAATTTCCCCATTCGCTCGACGCTGTAAGCTTGGCCGATGGAGGATAAATCGATACGTAATTCAGGAATTTGTTTACGCAAATGGGTGGCATCGACAGTTTCCAATTTATCCATACCAATCGTGGTGAGTGTTTGCGCGAGGGCTTCTTCGGTAGGTGGACTAAACACATCTTTTTTGAAACCCCATAAATCAAATAAGGGTTTTACCGTAAGGTCATAACAACCCTGGCTCGCGTGATACACCTTACGCGCTTGCTCTATGAGCATTATCAATTCGTCATCAGCAGCTAATACATCGGTAGTTTTTTGCGCATTCAATTGTTCGATGCGTGAATCATCGCGGTAATTGGATAGCGCAAGATCAAGGCGGGCGAATTCCTCGTTAACTGCTTTTTCGATGGTCGCCAGTTCGGTAGTTGACTCAGACGGTAATTCAAAACTGAATTGATAGGTTGTGCCTTGGGCATAACCTTCGATTTTACTGAGTTCGGGAGCGGGGCTGCAGCCGAGTAAAAGTAGGAGTGGAGTAAGCAGTAGTGAGCGGGACGATAGAGGCATATTCAATATCCTGCAATGAGTGCAGCAGTAATGCCTGCTGCACTTGTAAGTGACGGATCATTATACGCCAATAATCTTGTAGTGCAGATGTACCTGAACTTATTGCACGCGCTTCGCGGGTGTTAGCGTGTGGTTGTCGAACGCCATTGAGCGCGGATTTTCGCTACACCAGTTGTTGTGCGCGTTAATTCCACCGTCGGGAGAGGCGAAGCCAATACAGCCCAGAACGCTATCAAAAATTTGTTCGTGATGTGGATTAAAGTTTTTTTCTTCACGATTCTTGAGATTGCTAAAGAGTTGCTGGTTGTGCGGCTGGGCGATAAATTTATCCGAGGCCCATACCATAAAAGGTACGCGGAATTGCTCTGGTGGTGCCATTTCTTTGGGGGTGGCATGGAAGTGGCGATTTTCGTCGATGGATTCACCGTGATCGGGAACATAAAAAACCAGCGCATTTTTATCGCGCAGTTTATCGAATACACTTTTCAACATGTAATCAATGTAGAGCACCGAGTTATCAAAGGAGTTGATCAACTGCTCTTTGCTACAGGTATCGTCTATGTCCATACACTCAGGCGTAAAGCGGGCAAATTCACGCGTGTAACGCTGACTGTACATGTGATGTGAACCCTTGGTGTGGAGTACAACCAAATGTTTTCCCTGCTGATATTTTTTAACAGATTTTTCCAGTTGGTCTACCAGCAACATATCGTCAATTGGACGTTTGCTGTGGGCGTATTCCGAAGCAATAATTTCGCGGATCTCGTAACTGTTGGCATCAAGGCTGGAGTAAAACCAGGCTTCGCTTTGCATGCCATATAATTCCGACGTGAATCCCAGCTTGCGCATTACAGAAAATACATTGCGCTCTTTTAATGTGCGTTGATCATCATCTTCAGTACCGTTCTCGCGTACAAACATGCAGCGCAGTGATAATTTTGTTGCGGTATCGCACGAGGTTCCGCGCAGTGCAATCAAATTAGGCTCTTGCGCGAGCAGCGGAGTGGTATCGCGCTCATAACCGAACAAGCCCATATGATCCCAGCGCGTGGTTTCGCCAATCACAAAGACTACGTACAGATTGTCCATTGATACATTGGATTGATAGACGAACTCTTTGCTCGGATCAAACAATTGCTTGGAACTGTTTTCTTCTTTCCCGAGTTGATGCGCATAAATTGCGAGACTGGCGATCCAATTGGTTGGCAAATACGAGTGAGCGATTATTCCGCCGATGCTTGCCGTGTACTGATTATTCTGGCGAGCCTGGTTTTCTTGCAATTTCACAATCGTTTTTATGCTCAAGCTCAATACCAGCGATGCACATACGACAGGCACCAAACTTTTGGCAAATCTGCCTATACCACTCCAGTTTTTGATGTGCAGGGATTGGGTCAGACGAGTGCGCCAGAGTAGTACGCAGGGGAGTAGACCGGTGAATAAAAACCAGAAGATACATTCATGGCCGAGGGATTCACTATTGAGATCGGTATCCAGTGTGAGTGTGGATGCGATAACGCCGTAACCAATTACCACATTAAAGAACGTCATGTAATAACTGGCAGACGAGGATATCAATATAACCAGACTCGCGGCGACCTTATAAAACATTTTGCCGAAGAGACTAAAAAAGCTGAAAAGCAGGTATGAGAATGCAAATAATGCAGCCGCCGATAGCAGCGCTGAAACAGCTTCAAGCCAACCGCCAGCGGTGCCGTTACGAAACAGGCAGGCAGCGTTGAGGATGACACCGACGTAAGCGCTTAACGCCAGCGACACTTGCCGCTGGCTTAACAAAATGGGGAATCGCATTATTATTATCCACAAGGGTGATGTTACGTTGCGTTACGCTATCGGGCTTCAAGGTGAAGCCTCAATCCCTTGTGAAACTAAAAGGCCGGTAAAGGTTTTCTTATTAGTATTATCCCGTAATCAGTTGTCCAGCTGCGAATCATCCTCGCCGCCGAAGCCCGCTAATAATGCCTGAATGAAGTTCTTTAATTCAAGCGCCATAATCGCAAAGTCAGCATCAAATTGTTCTGCTTTACTTTCGGGGTTGCGCTCGTTGGCTTTATCGCTGATGACATCTTCAAACTTCAACCGTTTAATCGCGACTTGGTCGTCGATAATGCACGAGATCGACTCTTTCCATACCAGTGCAATTTTGCTGACGTGCATTCCGCTTTCGAGGTGATTGCGGATTTCGCTTGCGGTTAAGTCCTGCTTTTTGCAGCGGATTACGCGGCCGTCTTTTGCAGCTTGCAGCTCCACTTCTTCACCCAATTCAAATTGATGCGGCGCTTCGCTTTCGCGCAACCAGTGGGTCATCACTTGTGTGGGAATATTTTTCGGTGCGATGGGTATACACCGCAAACTGCCCAATGCTTCGCGCAATTTACTCAGCAAATCTTCTGCGCGTTTGGCAGAGGATGAGTTCACCACAATCATATTGTCTTGCGGTGCGATGTAGGCGTAATCAAGCGTTGAGCGGGTGAAGGCTTTTGGCAGCAGCGAAAAGATAATTTCATCTTTTAACGTATCGCGCTCTTTGCGGCCAACCGGGCGTGATTCAGCTTCGCTGATGGCGAGGACTTTTTCTTCCAGTTGTTCTTTGATCACACCACCGGGCAGGAGTTTTTCCTGCTTTTTAGCGCAAATCATGATGTAGCCATTGGTCACATGCACAAACTCGCTGCCGTGACGGCCAAGCGGAAACTCAAAACCGTAGCGCATCGGGTCGAGACTGCCGCAAGGGTTAAAACAAAATTCGGCGAGTTTTTCATTCAATTCTTCAGTGGAAATAGTCCACTGTTCGGTCAGGCGATACAAACGTAAATTTTTAAACCACATGGAAAATCCAACAACAGAATAGGTTTTATTTAGAGGGAGAAAATATGACTGGACGGTTGCGATAAAGCATGGGGTTCGGTGCGGTCTTTGAGACCGTATGCGGCATGGACGACCCACATGGATGTGGGAAGTGCCGCAATATGTATGGAACAACTGCGGCGGTCGCATCCGAGCCCCCAGGGATGGGTTTACGGCGAGTCGAAAAGGTCGCACCGAAACCCATGCTGGTGGTCATTCAAACGAAATAATTAACCAACAATATCCAACAACTCAACATCAAAAATCAGCGCTGAGTATGGTTTGATGCTCGCACCGGCACCGCGCTCGCCGTAAGCAAGGTTGTGCGGGATGTACAAACGGTATTTGGATCCAACAGGCATCAATTGCAGAGCTTCAGTCCAGCCAGCGATAACACCGTTTACCGGGAAATCGATAGGTTGACCGCGATTTACCGAGCTGTCGAACACAGTACCGTCAATCAAAGTACCGTGGTAATGGGTTTTTACTTTAGAGGTTGCAGTCGGGATTGCGCCAGTGCCCTGGGTAATCACTTCATATTGCAGGCCGGATGCAGTCACGGTCACGCCGTCTTTCTTGGCATTCTCAGCCAAAAACGCTTCGCCAGCGCCAGCCAGGGTTTTGCTTTGCTCAGCTTCTTGCGCTTGCATGCGCGCGTTGATTTCCTGGAAAGCATCCTGCATCTGCTCATTGCTGTACGGCATCTCAACGCCATTCAATGAATCCAGCACACCCTGCGCAACTGCAGCAGGTGATACACCTTCAAATGGATTATCGGCTAATTGTTGGCCCATCTGACGGCCAATGCCGTAGCTGACAAGATCTTCAACGCTTTTGTATTGGTTAGACATAAACAAATCTCTCGAAGGTTTAAGGCCCTGTTAAATCCAGGGCCGCAAAAGAAAAGGTCGCGCAGTCTAGCAGATCAGGACTCGGAATCCTTGGGGTTTTGTTTCGGGATGGCTCTGGCCTCTTCGGGCGCGAACAAGTGGATCTCGCGGATAAAGATGCCCCAGAAGGCCATAAACAAGCCTGCGACCAGCGGCCCAATGACAAACCCGTTGAGGCCGAAAATCGCCAATCCACCGAGGGTTGAGAGCAGTACGATGTAATCGGGCATGCGAGTATCGCGGCCGACCAGAATCGGGCGAAGGATGTTATCGACCAAGCCGATAACGCCCATACCGAAGGCAATCAGGATAATCGCCTTCACGTTTGCTCCCGTCGCAAACAGATAAAGCGCAACCGGTGCCCAGATAATCGCAGGGCCAACCGCCGGGATCAGCGACATCGCGGCCATGACCACCCCCCAAAGCAATGCGCCGGGAATGCCCAGTGCCCAGAAAATCAAACCGCCCAAGGTGCCCTGAATAATCGCAATGACCAGATTGCCTTTGATGGTCGCGCGGGTGATTTGGCCAAATTTGTCGGCCAGCAGACGTTCCCGTGCATCGCCCATGGGCAGGGCGCGAATGCCGAGTTCGAGCAGGTATTTACCATCGCGCAGCAAAAAGAAAATCAAATACAACATGAGGCAGATATTGAGCAGCAACTTGAACGTATCCTGCCCGATACTGATCGCATTTTGGGCTAACCACTTACCGCCAGCCATGGACGCGCTGAGCGCGCTGTCTTTGATCTTGACGGTATCGATACCAAAGCGGTCGAGTGTTTGCGGCAAAGTGGGGAAGGCGTTGCGTACTTGCTCGATATATTGATCCGGTTTGATTTGTCCCTCTTCGAATTTTTTATAGTAGCCCGCACCCTCGGAAATAACGGAGCTGACCAGCAGTGTCACCGGGATAACCACAATCAGTATGCAGGCAAACAGTGTGATCAATGCGCTGGTGTTAGGGCGGCCGTTGAGGCGTGCCATCAATTTAAGATGCAGCGGATAAAAAATAATCGTAATTGCGCAGGCCCAGAAAATCGTTCCAAAGAAAGGCTTGAGTACGATCAAAAAGCCAATCGATACAATGACAAGAAAAAGCAGAAAGGTCCTGTTTTGCAAATTTTGCTGCATGTTTAGATCCTACTCGATGATGGTCGACGGGTGCTGACTATACGGCAGCTGCCTATAGGTGTCATCTACTGGCATCTCATAGCCTGTTTTCGGCAGGTCGGTTGGTTTTCCACTATTCTTCCAAAGTATTGGCACTTGTAAATGGATAGGAATATGGGGTTGCGTTCTGGTGGTCAGCGGTTTTTGCTCGCTCTGTTTGGTATCGGATTATTCGCATCTGCCTTGACGTCTGCCCAAACAGAACAGGCTCATATCGCCGTCAAAGTACAGGGCACCAAATTGGAGGAGCCCAGCGATTATTTCACTACTTTGTTGATCATGGCGCTCAACGCGAGCAAAGCTGAAAACGAAGTGATCGATATTGTTTTTTCCGAGCGCGATTATGCACAGGCGCGCTGGATCAATATGCTACAGCACGATAAAAGCAATTTTGTAATCTGGACCATGACCGACAAAGAGCGCGAAAAACAATTGCGCCCGATTCGCGTCCCGCTATTCAAAGGTTTATTTGGTTATCGTGTATTGCTGATTCGTAAACAAGATCAGGTACGTTTCGATAAAGTGAAAACCCTGAATGATCTCGGTAAATATATCGGCGGCCAAGGCACACAATGGCCGGACACTCCCATTTTGCAATCCAACGGTTTGCGTATGACCACAGCGGAAACTACGGAGCTGTTATTCCGCATGCTCAACGCTAAGCGCTTCGATTATTTTCCGCGTGGAATTTCAGAGGCCTGGTTTGAATTATTGCAGCGTGACGAGCCGGATCTGGCGGTGGAAGAAAACTTGCTGCTGTATTATCCCGCAGCGATTTATTTTTTCGTGAATAAAGAAAACGAAGCGCTCGCACAGCGAATCGAAAAAGGAATGGAAATTCTTATTGATAACGGCCAGTTCGATCAGTTTTTTTACAATCATCCCCGCTTTAGTTCGGGCATGGAAAAATTGAAAAACCGGCGGATTATTTATTTGCAAAATCCATCGCTACCACCGGAAACACCGGTGAATAATCCGCGTTATTGGATTGATTTGAAGCGCGAATAACTCAATGCGGAAAAGAGAAGGGCGCAGCAAGCGGCGCCCTTATGAATCGATTCGTTTTTTGCGGAGAACCCGAAGTATTAATTCGGTGTTTTTTCGGAAGGGGTTGAGCAGCTGGAATCCGTGGTTTTGGCACAGCCGCTACAGCCGCCGCAACTAGCTGCTTTCTTGCCCGGGAATATCCAGCGGCGCGCTAAAAATAGCGCCGCTGCTACCACACAGGCTCCAACAATCACTTCTTGCCAGGGAATGTTTTGCAACATAAATGCCTCCCGATTCCAGAATTAATCTATCTCAACCTACGATTGCGCTGGCGATTTGGTAGGTCGCCCAAGCGGCAAAATAAGCCAGCGCAAACAAATAAATAGTGAAGAACGCCGTTGCTTTGGCCGAGTTAGTCTCACGTTTGACAACAGCAATGGTGGAAATGCACTGGGGTGCATACACAAACCACGCAAGATAAGCATAGGCCACCGGAATCGACCAGCTGGCGGCTAGCGCCGAGCCAAGTGCTACATCGATTGATTCTTCACCTACCGCATACACCGTTGCCAGCGCGCTCACGGCAACTTCACGTGCGCCCATTGCTGGAATCAGCGCAATACACATTTGCCAGTTGAATCCGAGCGGTGCAAACAGGGGTTGCATAAAGTGGCCGAGTTGGCCGGCAAAGCTGTAGTCGATCGCTGGTTGGGTGGCGCCTTCCGGTGCGCCGGGGAATGTCGCCAAAAACCAGAGCACAATTGAGAGCGCAAGAATGATCGTACCTACGCGACGGATAAAGATCCATGCGCGTTCACGCAGGCCGATCAGCAGGTGGTACATCATTGGCCAGCGATAGGTTGGTAATTCGAGCAGCAGCGGAAACTCTTCGCGACCACTGGCACGGCGGCGCATCAACCAAGCGATCACTGCCGCGCTGACAACACCTGCAAAGTAGAGCGCAAACAGCGTCAGACCTTGCAGGTTGAAAATCCCCCACACGGTTTGCTCGGGAATGAATGCGGCGATAATCAATGCATACACAGGCAGACGCGCTGAACAGGTCATCAGCGGTGCAACCATAATAGTGATAAAGCGCTCGCGCGGATCAGCGATAGTCCGCGTCGCCATAATACCGGGAACGGCGCAGGCAAAGCTGGACAGCAGTGGGATGAATGAGCGGCCAGATAAACCCAGTCCGCGCATCGGGCGATCTAGCAAAAACGCGGCGCGAGTGAGGTAGCCGGTATCTTCCAGAACCAGAATGAAGAAGAACAAAATAATAATTTGCGGCAGGAATACCAATACACCGCCCACACCGGCAATCAGGCCATCGACAATAAAGTCTTTCAGGATGCCATCGGGCAGTGTGGCACCGACGAACTCACCCAAGCTACTAAAGCCGCCATCAATCAAGTCCACGACGGGTGACGCCCAGGCAAATACCGCTTGGAAGATCACCAGCAAAATAGCGAAAAGCGCAATCAGACCAATTACGGGGTGCATCACCATTGCGTCAAGGCGATCTTGCCAGCGCGGCAGATGCGGCGGCTGGATTACGTGCTGGCTCATGATGCTTTCAATTTCAGCGTAGAGCGCTTCCACCGATTCCTGACGGTCGCTGATAGTGAGCGCCTGCTCACCGTCTGCTGCAACAGGTTGCTGGGCGTAGCCGTCCAACACCTTGCGCAGGTCATTTACACCTTGGCTATTAACCGCGACAGTTTCGACAATCGGAATACCAATCGCTTTGGAAAGGGCGGCGGTATCAATGCTGATGCCGCGGCGCTTGGCCTCATCCATTTGGTTGAGAGCGAGGATCAGTGGGCGGTTGAGGCTTTTGAGCTCCATCACCAGACGCAAACCAAGGCGTAGGTTACAGGCATCGATTACCGCTACCAGCAGATCAGGCTTACGCTCACCGGCGAGTTTACCGAGGATCACATCGCGCGCGACCTGCTCATCGGGTGAGGTCACAAACAGGCTATAGGTTCCGGGGAGATCGACCAGTTCGGCCGGTTTTGACAGACCGCCTACCATGCCGGAGCGGCGTTCAACAGTCACACCCGGATAGTTGGCAACTTTGGCGCGGGAGCCGGTCAGGCGGTTAAATAAAGACGTTTTGCCGCAATTGGGATTTCCAATTAACGCGAAGCGAATAGGGGTGGACATTATTGCTACCTGATTAGAGGTTTGTGCTGATATAAGGGTGAATGCTTAGGAAGCGGCGAGTAGTACGGGTTCCACGCAGATTTTGGCTGCTTCGGCGCGGCGCAGCGCGAACTTGGTACCGTTGACTTGTACTGCCAGTGGATCTGATCCCAATAGGCCAAAACCGATGACTTTTAACTGGGCGCCGGGCAAAAAGCCTAATTCTTTCAGGCGCAGGCTTACGCGCTCATCCTGTGTGCCAAATAGCGGTTGGGCAATCAGGCTCGTTACCCGCACTGACGCGCCTTTGCGGCATTGATCGAGGCGGAGTGTGGGGGATGTGGCATCAGCTTGCACGGCAGTATTCATAATTAGCACGTCTTATGTGTAAATGAGAGTGATTATTAGGAAGAATACTGTATTTACCGCCATGTCGCAATTTACTCGGTCCTTGTTAACACTTCCTGAGGTTCGTTAAGAGAATCGGTCTGACTGGTATTTGCCTGCTATCCTTTTTAGCAGTGATTTAATCGGGAATTTGGCTGTCGATATTCATCAGTAGCCCGTTTTAACGAGGATGAAAAGAATGAAAAAACTCTGTGTATTGATTTTCGGATTGCTGGCGTTAGCTCAGGCTTCAAGTGCAGCTGAATCGGTAAAAGGTAGCGTCACCTATCTGCAGCGGATTGCCATGCCAGCAGGTGCTCTGCTGGAAGTGAGTCTGGTCGATATTTCGCGGGCAGATGCCCCGGCATCGATTGTTGGCACCACCCAGATTTATGGACCGTTTTCATCGCCGGTTAAATTCAGGATTAATGTTGATCCGGAAAAAATTGATGCGAAAAATGATTACGCCGTGCGCGCGACTATTCGCGTGGATGGGAAACTCTACATGACGACAGACAAAGCCTATCTGGTGCTGACCAAAGATCGCGGCAATAGCGTCGAGCTGGCGATGCGTGGCGTCGGTAGTGAGGCGATTGCCATCGAGCAGCCGCTGGAAAAATTGCCCGCTTATTATACCGGTGTCTTGCCCTGTGCCGATTGCGAGGGCATTAACTATCAGCTGCAATTATTGCCAGGAAATTTTTACTTCTTGCGCACCAAATATGCCGGTAAACGCAAGGTTCCTGAAGATGAGGTTGGCCGTTGGTTGATTGTCGACCGCAACCGTTTGTTGTTGGATCAGGCAACCGATAAAGGCGATAACCAGCAATTCCGCATTGTCGACAACCGCCAGTTGCGCAAGCTGGATGTGCAGGGGCAGGATATTGTTTCCAATCTCAATTACAGCTTGCTGGAGAGCACAGAAAAACCCTTTAATCCCAGCCTGAGTATGAAAGGGCTTTATACCCATACCGCCGGTGCAGGGCAGTTTACCGATTGCATCACCGGGCAGCGCTGGCCGGTTGCTCACGAGGGTAAAAATGCAAACCTGGAAAAATCCTACGGCAAAAAAACAAAAACACCGGGTTCGCCTTTACTGGTGAGTTTGAAAGTTAACATCGTGGAGCGACCAACCGCTGATACGGGTACAGCGGCTGCTCACGTGCTGGTTAAGAAAGTGAAGCGGGTGAGCAAAGAGCACACTTGTGATTCCGTGACCGGTCGCCCGGCCACGGCTAAACGCATCTAATTATCCACTAGCGATTTTCGAGGCGGTTGTAATCCAGTAACGCCGCCTCTTCCGGTTCGTTCAAATAATAAAGTTGATGGACTTTATCGCTAAACGGCCAGAATTCCGAATGGCTGCGGCGCACGCCGTAAATATCGCGCAAGACTTTATAGTCTTCCTCCGAATCCAATTTTTGCACACGGCTGACAAAATCATCCATTTGCTGTTCATCCACCCGCATAAAACTGTTGGGATAATTACCCACAATACCGCGTGCAATGGTCAGATTGTCTTCTGCCGGAATGCGTCGCTTTTCTTCGCCAAACAATGACGATAAATTCGAATAAGCACTGTTGTGTACCAGCGTAAACAATCCCACGTTTGGAATCTGGATTACCGTTGTCTGCGGTAAAAAGCTGATCGGCTTTCCGGTGGTGCTTTGCAATTTTTCATAAATCGCCACTTTGTGCGCGGGCAATTTTTTTGTCCGGATGTTGAACGGCGAATTTGCAGCTTCACCGAGGTAGAGTTTTAATTTTTGGTAAAGCTCTTTTTGCGGATCGTCGGTGACGTAGCGAATTTTGTTCGGCGCATCCACTTGTTTGATGTAGAGATCAACATAGGTTTTGAGGTTGGATTCTGCATCGCGATACCAGGACGACATGATTTTTTCTTGTGACGCTTCCGGCAGCAGGCCAACAAAATTCATCTCGCCTTCAATACGCAAAAAGTCCATGTACAGGCGGCTTAATAATTGGTGCGAAACGTTGCCGTACACATCAAAACCGGCCACCAGCAAATAATGGATTCGCTCCAACAACGGATAGTCAATCACCCAGGCGGTTTTCGGCGGCTCACCAATCATACCTTTGTGCACACTGGCGCTGTCGCTGTGGCGAAAGATAGTAAGTGCAGCATTGGGATTTTTGCCGCGCTCGCCGTTCCAGATATTGTTCATCTCCAAACCGCCTTCGGCAGCAATCAATTTGCTGACGAAAGTTGCTTTTGCGGCGAGATATTCTTTTTGTAAATCTGAATATTTAATCCAGTTGGTCATAGGGCGAAGAGTGTTGCCAGCTTCTGCGGGCAATTGCAGGTGTTTGCTATTGTCCGAGAGAAACTTGGCGATACCTTTGGTGTTCTGGGTTTCGGGCGAAACAAAGAAAACCCAGAAATGATCCTGAATAACATTGAGTGCAACTTGTCCGCGACAAACCGGTCCTTTAATAAAATTCATAATGGTGAATTGTGCTTCGTTAAGCATAAATCGATAGCGAGCATTCACCGGAAGATCAGCAAAGGAAACAAACGGATTTGAGGCAACCTCGGGTGCATAAGAAGGTAGCTGCGTCACCTCGTAAACAAATTCCCCTTGGGTTGCAAAAAATAATTGTTGCCACCCTTTCATTCGCGCTGCATTTAAGGCGTAAGGCATATGGGTTTTAGCAACGATGCTGGATGGGTCTTGCCACAGGCGATAATACACCCGGTCGACGTTGGGATTGTCGTATGGACGCGGAGTGCTGATACGCGCAATCGGTTGCCCTGGCGGTGTGCTGGAGCGAACTAAACGGAAGTAAGTTCTGGGGGCTTCCTTGAAAAAAATCTGCGCTAAAAATAAATGCTCATAGATATAACGATTAACCAACTGTTGTTTCAGGCTATCGCCATTAAAAAATATTTCCCATTTGGCCACTTGCTGCTGCACGCTGGTGGGTAGTTGCGGCGGCGTTCCCATAGCAGCACCTTGGGCTAGCCAATCCATAGTCGTTTTGTATTCTTTTTTGTTGAGTGCAGGCAGGCCGTATGGCATTCCCCAGAGTGGATTCTTTTCCGCAAAGCTGTCGAAGTTTTCAATGCTGGCGCAATATTGTTTGGCGTTGAGATTGAAATCAAAACTGGCGGGCAGGATTTCAGTGTCCGGAAGCGGGTTGTCTTTTTTCAATTCAAGAAATTGTGCCATCACCCCGGCTTTGATATTGGCATTGGGGGTGTTGTTGCGCTCGTTTAATACGGGATGGAAACCTTTGGTTCGCCAATCGGCGGTAGTGTGTGCATCTTCAAACAGGCGGGTGAGCGATGCCCCGAGCAAGCGGGTACCGTCGTAAACCTTTACGGGATTAGCGCCGCGCAGCAATCCTTCGTAGGACTCGAGTTTGAGCTGGCAAGGTGCATCGTAGCAACCGTGGCAGACGACGCAGCGCTGCTCAAGAATCGCTCTTGTATCTTTATAATAGGTGAGTTTTGCCTTGCTTGGGGTAGTGGGCATTTCGCGTGGATGGGCTTTGCCGTAGCGCTGGTCCCATTGCGATCCGGTGATGCTGGCACAGCCCAGGGTGATAATCAGCATAACGCCGAGGCTGCCCCGGGCGAGGTGTTTTGCCAGGTGAATGAATGACCCGAATAATGGGAGAGGGCGGGGCATGAAAGATCCTTGTGCAAGCAGCTATAAAATGAAGATTAGTCTAACCCGCGCCGATAAAAATTGGGAACCGTAACCCTTCGAGGCTGTCCCCATAAGAGGGATTAGGCCATAATTCGGCGCTGTCCTGCCTTCTGTTACAAAAATCGCCAATCAAAGGGTTTTGCTATGAGTGATAACTACCAACCGCGCAAAAGTTCATCCACGACCATGATTGTTATTGTGGTTCTGGCATTGATCGCTGCGGCGGCTACCTTCTATTTCCTGCGTGATGATGCTCCTGCGGCCTCGCAAACGGTGACTGCGCCGGTTGGCGTTCCGCAAGCTGTTGCCACCAGTAGCGCATCTTCAGTTGCGCCGATTCAAGAATATGAACCACCACAGCCTGTCGCTGCTGAAGTTGAACCTTTACCATCATTAAATGAAAGTGATAGCAGTTTACTTGCAGCATTGCAGCAATTGCGTGGTGAAGGTTTATTGCAGTTAATTGTTCCGCAAGAAATCATCCGTAAATTTGTATTGGCAGTAAACAATGTTGCCGAAGGCAAAGTGATCCAGGAATACCGCCCGGTTGTTTCTCCACCACCCCCTTTTATTGCTGAATCCTACACGGTGATGATTGAAGGTACTGCTGCTGAGCAAGAGCGTGTATCAGCAAAAAATTTCCAGCGCTATGAACCCTATGTCACCACGTTGTCATTGATTGACAGTGATGCAGCCGTTGCTGTGTATCGCCGTTTTTATCCATTGCTGGAAGAAGCGTTTAACGAGCTTGGTTTGAAAAAGCCAAATTTCCACAGCGTGTTAATTGCAGCGATTGATAACGTGCTCGCAGCTCCCGATGTGCAAGGTGATTTATTGTTGCTGCGCCCGAAAGTGTTTTATCAATATGCAGACCCGGCATTGGAAGCGCTGCCACAAACCCATAAATTAATGATCCGTATGGGCCCCGAAAATGCACGTAGTGTGAAAGCAAGTTTGCGCCAATTGCGTGCAAGGCTCGTTGCGCAATGACACAAAATTGTGCATAAAAAAATAGTGCGTCTCTCGAAAAAAACCGCTTTTTTAGCGGTTTTTTTACAGCTTTTATTTAGTTCCTGATTATTTGTAATTTTCTTATATATTTTTTGTAAAAAATATTTTTGCAAAATTCTCATCTCGCTTCTCTTAATTATCTGATTTTTAAGAGGTTGTCATTTTTTGATCAGCTCTGTTTCTGCTCGATGACTCCTGATTTGCATTTCTCCCGTGTTGACAACGTTGTCCGTCGTGACTAGTGTTCGCCCCATCGACAACGTTGTCTTGTGTCTTCAGTTGTTGAATAAAAGGTTGATTATTAAACACACACAAATTGCAAAGTCACGGGAGAATTACCATGCGCAACAAGTTAAGTGATGCGATTAATCTGGCCAATAAGGGTGCGTTAATGCTCGGATCGGTTGCAGTCGTCGCAATGATGGGCTTTACATCCACCGCTAGTGCACAAGAAGCGGCGTCGGATTTGGAAGAAATTGTTATTACCGGTATTCGCGGTGCGTTGAAAAATGCAGTGGATATCAAACGTAATTCGACTGCTATTGTCGATGCAGTTTCTGCGGAAGATGTAGGCAAGTTGCCTGATTCGGACGTAGGCCAGACATTGGGCCGTATTCCTGGCATCACTGTAGGTCGTGCATTCGGTCAAGGTGCCTCTGTTTCAATTCGTGGTACTGATCCACAAATGACTTACACCACATTGAACGGCCAGTCTGTTGCATCAACTGGTTGGTTTGATCAACAGGCAATCGACCGTTCATTCAATTACTCTTTACTGCCATCCGAATTAATCGGTGGAATGGAAGTGTATAAGTCTTCCCAAGCTGACGTTACTGAAGGCGGCATTGGCGGTACGGTAATCGTTAAAACCCGTAAGCCATTGGATCTGGATGCAAACTCGGTATTTGCGAGTGTGAAGGGTGCTGTTGGTACTGTCAGCGATGACTTTGCACCGGAAGTATCTGGTTTATATAGCTGGAAAAACGATTCTGAAACCTTCGGTGTTTTAGTTGCTGGTGCGTTTAGTGAAGGCGATTACATCCGTCGCGGTATTGAAGCTGATTCTCGCTGGGCTGGTGATGTTGCTCCTACCACTTTCGTGCAAGAGCGCGAGCGCACTGCGATTGATTTGAATGTTCAGGCTCGTCCAACGGATAATCTTGAGTTTGGCCTGCATGTATTGAGCATGGAGTTGGTGGGCGATAACTCTAACACCAGTCATTACATTTTCTCTGGCAATGCGCCAGATAGCACTTGTTCCCTTAAAAATGCTAGCGGTATCTGCTTGATTAGCGATATTCCTGCAGCTAATGCAACCAATGCATTTGTTCAAACTTGGGCTCGTGTTGGTGAAATGACTTCCGACACTTATGAGTTGAATGGTAGTTTCACCGGTGAAGGTTTTAAAGTTTCCGCTGTAGTTGGTAAGACAGAAGCAGAAGGTGGTACTAGCATGACCACTAACTATTCTTACGATCTTGCTTCCTTGCCAAAGTGGAGCGGTACCATTGATGCAACTGGCAAAGAAATCAAAATTCGTCCTTCTTCTGATCAATCAGTAGAAGTTTCTGATTTCGGTGCGACGACTGGTCCTGCGGGTACTTGGGCTACCACCAGAGGTCCAAACTCTGACGAAGAAACTTTTGCGCAAGTTGATTTAACAATTGATTTGGATTTGGGTGCAATCACCTCATTCAAAACCGGTATTCGTTCTACTGAGCACGAATTTGAAAAAGGCGTTGATCGCTCGGTATTTAACGCTACCACCACTACTGTAAGTACAGATTCTCTTTATAGCGGTTCTATCGACATGGGCAGCCCTGGTTGGTCTTTCCCTAAACCCGATATCGGCGCAATGATGGCAAATACCAAAGCTAACGTTGCTGGTTGGGTGGAAGAGCGCGGTGGTTTCGGCGTATTGAATGAACAAAACCAATCCTTATACGGCATGTTCACTTTCGAAGGTGATGGCGTTAGAGGTAACTTTGGTCTGCGTTACATTCAGACCGATGTTTACGGTGTAGGTTACAAACTGGATGGCACTCCACTGGCGGCGGACGATGTTGCGCAAAACGCTGGTTGGAGCACGAAAAAAGTGAAAGAGAAAGCAGATTACGATGATGTGTTGCCAAGTGTGAACGTTGCATTTGATTTAACAGATGATCTGATATTGCGCGCATCTGCTTCGCAAGCGATTACTCGTCCAAACTATGAAAACATGTTCCTTGAAGTGCAAACTGGCTTCCAGGATTCTGTTGCTAACAATGAAACTTACACCAAAGGTGATGTATCTCTGCAACCAATGAAAGCTAGTCAGGCTGATGTTGGTCTTGAATATTACTACGGTGAAGGCAACATTATTTCTTTGACTTATTTCACCAAAGACATCACCAATTTCATCACTACAGAAACTGCGGTTGATCAAAGTATTGGTGTAGTTAGTCCTGATAGTGGCGTAGATAGTTGGACTGTGAACCAATATGTAAACGCAGGTGGTGGTGAAATCGATGGTTTGGAATTCCAAATCAACCATGCGTTTGATAATGGTTTTGGTGTGTCTGTTAACTACACCTATGCAAACGGTAATGCGCCTGCTGAAAGTTATCAGGATCGTATCGGTGCATTCAGTCTTTCATCTAACCACAATGCAAACCTGGTGGGTTACTGGGAGAGTGATGAGTTCTCTGCACGTGCTGCCTACAACTGGCGTTCCAAGTATATGGTTCGTGAAACAGGTTGGTATGGCAACCGTATGCATGACGACTTCGGCACTTTGGATCTGAGCTTTGGTTGGAATGTTACCGAGTACATTGCTTTGTCTCTTGAGGCAACTAACATCCTTGAAGAAGATGATCTGCAATACGGCGCAGCGGAAAATTACACCACTGTTAAGTCTCCACTGAAAGATGGCTACCCAGCATGGTCGTTCATCGGTGAAGCAACTTATAAGTTGGGTGCAAGCTTTAAGTTTTAATTCTCCGTAATAATAAAAAAGCCCGGCATCTGCCGGGCTTTTTTATTTTCAATTTAGATAATGTTAAAAATCATAAAACGTATTTACGGTTAATCGTCCTGTTTTTGGATTTTGGTCAATACTTACTGCGGTATCAATGTAAGGTGCGTGCAGCATGCTGCCTTTGTAAATGACAAGCCGATTAAATTTTGCTGTGACCATTCCTATCTTTTCATACAGCTCACTGGATTCTTTTGCGTAGCCGGGTTTTGGGCGCTTACTATTAATTTCTTCGTAATAAATATCCAAATAGTTTTCGCGCGTGTCTTCTGTAATTTGGTCGAGGCCTGTTGTTGTGTGGCGATAGAACGCAGTGCCACCGTGTTGCTCATCACAAAGATATAAAAGTACCGCAATGTGGTGTGGTGTGCTTGCATCAAAATGTGGGGTGCGTTGTAGTGGGCCGAGATCTTGTGGACGCATTGTCATTAATGAATAAACACAAACACTTTTTCTTATATCCAGATTTTCTGGGACACTAAATTCTTTTTTAATAATCGGTTCGAGTAAAACTGTTAAGTCATAAGAATAATCACTGGGGGCCGCAGCTCTTATTCCTGGGTAACCCTTTTTATTTGCATAGCCGGGATACAAACTGAATTGGCTTTGCGTTGCATACTCAACCATTAATTGGGGTTGCTTTAAAAAATTGTCTATCACCAAAATTTTATGCGTTCCAATTCTAAGGGTGTTGATCGTTAAATTTTCGTTGGGTGAGTAAGGCTGGGCGGTCATAACATTTACCAGGTGAAGAGGTACTTTTTGGTGCTATCTGGTTCATCCTGGCACCAAGATGCGGCAAGTAATAAGGCGATTATGCCATCCATTTTTCCGGTTTTGGGTGCTTTCGTAACGTTAGCAAAAAACCTTGTAAAAGTTGCATTTTATTGTTTGACAACGTTGTCCTGTTGTCATAATCTAACCCTGTCCGATGATAGACGCTGTATCTGGCATCTCTCCTTGCTGGTGCAGTATTCATGGGGCATGAGTTCTCTAGAGCTGTAGTAGTGGTCTTGTGGTTAGTGTCCTGCGGGGCACTAACCTTTTTTAACCTCTGTTATGATCGCGAGTCTGGCGGAACATTCGAATTTTTAAGGTATCTGACTTTTAGCGCTAGTCGGGTATTTGCTCTAAAAATAAAGAGGTAGATCATGGCGAAGATGCCACTCGGCGAACAAACCTTGTATATCGGTATTGATGGCGGGGGCACCAAGTGTCGCGCCAGTATCATGACCGAAGATTTACAGGTGCTGGGTACAGGTGTCGGTGGGCCAGCTAACCCTTTTCACGGTGTACAACAAGCCAAAGATTCCATCCGCACTGCCGCCGAATTGGCGTTGATCGATGCTGGACTGCCGCCCTCTGTGATGGGCGAGTTGGTTGCCGGTGCCGGTCTTGCTGGTGTTAATGTCCCAAGCCTTTTTGACGTTATCAGCGCTTGGGAACATCCTTTCAAGCATATGTTTCTCACTACCGATCTGCATATTGCCTGCCTTGGTGCTCACAATCGTGATGAAGGCGCGGTGATGATCGCGGGAACCGGTTCTTGCGGCTATTCTTTTGTTAAAAATACATCGCTCATTCTTGGCGGTCACGGTTTTCCTATTGGTGATAAAGGAAGCGGTGCCTGGATGGGTTTGGAAGCAATTCAGGCTGTATTGTTGGCCTCAGATAATTTAGGCCCGGCTACCAGTTTGAGCCAAAGCATTGGTGAGTTTTTGCAAGCTGAAGGCGTAATGATTGTCGACAAAATGTTTGGCGCAAAGTCGAGTGACTACGCCAAGTTCGCCATTTTTGTTGTCGATGCTGCCGATGCCGGTGATGCAGTTGCAATTGATATCGTCAAAGAAGGCGCTGCTTATATGAGTGCAGTCGCGCGCAGATTATGGAATACCGGACCTGGTCGTATGTCGATCATCGGTGGTCTGGCTCCACGCCTCATTCCCTGGATGGATCAGGAGATGGCAAACAATATTTCCCCCGCTTTATATCAACCGGAATTTGGCGCCGTGTATTTCGCCAAACAGCGTTTCAAGCTAACCAACAATAACGAAAGTGTTTTAACCACTGCCATCTAACGCGAGAACTTGACCATGAGTAACGACGCTATTGCGGTCCCGGAATCGGGCGCAACTCCTAAGAGTACATTTCTTCCTTTGGTAATGATTGCCGGAATGTTTTTTATTTTCGGATTCGTTACTTGGCTTAATGGTTCATTGATGCCGTATCTGGAAGTGGTGCTGGCGCTAACACCATTTCAGGCTTCATTTATCCTGTTTTCTTTTTATATTGCAGTAACCGTTTTTTCACTGCCATCTTCCTGGATCATCCGTAAGGTTGGTTACAGAAATGGTATGGCAATTGGTTTGGCTGCGATGGCTGCTGCTGCACTTATTTATATTCCTGCTGCAAAAACCCATTGGTTTGGCATGTTCTTGATCGGCCAATTTATGATGGGTGCCGGACAAACTTTAGTACAGACCGCAGTGAACCCTTACGTAGTAAAAATGGGGCCAGAAGAATCTGCTGCGCGCCGTATCAGTATCATGGGGATTCTCAATAAATCAGCCGGTATTGTTGCACCTCTTGTATTCACCGCATTAATTTTGGGTGGCATGACTGGTCATCCAACGACTACACCAACGCCTGAAGAAATTGAAATCATGGCAAGCAATTTGGTAATGCCATACATCTACATGGCGTTAGTAATTGGTGCTGTTGCGCTTTTGGTGAAACTTTCTTCTCTACCTGAATTGGAGTCTGAAGAAGATCGAGCAGAGAAATTACCTCTGCGCGGCGTATTGCAATTTCCAAGTCTGGTGTTAGGTGTTATCGCGTTATTCCTTTACGTAGGTGTAGAAGTAATTGCCGGTGATACGATTGGTGCCTACGGTCGCAGTATTGGCTATAGCAACTTCTCCATTCTTACTTCCATCACCATGGCTTGTATGGTGTTCGGTTATATTCTCGGAATTATATTAATCCCACGTGTGATCTCTCAGCAAAATATGTTGTTGGTCTCTGCGGTGCTTGGTGTATTCATCAGCCTCAGCATTGTATTTGGTAGTAACGAATCTACCTCTATTTCTTCGCTGTTTGCGTTCTTGGGTGCGCCTGCAATTCCTAACACGATTCTGTGTATCGCATTACTTGGTTTGGCAAACGCAATTGTATGGCCGGCAATTTGGCCATTGGCACTGAGCGGTTTAGGTAAATACACCGCAACGGGTTCTGCACTGTTGATTATGGCAATTGCGGGTGGTGCGGTTGTGCCGGTGATTATGGGTGCATTATCAACAGTAGTTGATCGTCAAACTGCATACATAGTGATGACACCTTGCTATTTATTCATCCTCTTTTATGCAGCTAAAGGATACAAACTGCGCAGCTGGAAATAAATTTCCGCAATAACTTTTTCAGCACAGATAGTACGACGACATCATCTGCGAGGTATTCGATGGTCAAACAACGTTTTCAAGCTTTGGATGTGATGCGTGGTTTGACCCTCGCGTTAATGATTCTGGTAAATACTCCAGGCTCTTGGGAGTTTGTGTACGCGCCGCTTTTGCATGCCGATTGGCATGGCGCGACTCCTACCGATTTTGTATTTCCTTTCTTTATGTTTATTGTCGGCTCGGCTATGTACTTTTCAGTGCGTGGCCTTAGCCAGCTGACATTTGCCGATCAAACTAAAAAAATTCTGCGCCGTGTAGCATTGCTATTTTTGATTGGTGTGTTGCTCTCTGCCTATCCATTTACTGAAAGTCTTGATCAGTGGCGTGTGATGGGGGTTCTGCAGCGCATTGCGCTGGCTTACGGTTTCGCTGCATTTATTATTTTGTATTTCGGATTTACTGGTCGTGTAGTGATTAGCACTTTGTTGTTGGTTGGCTACTGGGGTTTATTAAATCTGTCTGCTGATCCTTACAGTGTTGAGCACAATATTGTGCGTCAGTTTGATTTGGCGGTATTGGGTGGAAGTCATCTGTGGCAGGGTAAAGGCATGCCATTCGACCCTGAAGGTATCTTGAGTACATTTCCTTCTATCGTAAACGTCATTATCGGCTTTGAAGCAACTCGCGTACTCTTGGCGAGCGAAGATAAAGAAAAAGCCCTGAGCAAATTATTTATTGCCGCGCTGGCTTTGGTTGGTGCTGCGTTGTTGTGGAGTTCGGTTTTCCCGATCAATAAATCTTTGTGGACTAGCCCATTCGTGTTGCTGACCTGCGGTGTTGCGATCCTGATGTTGATTTTGCTGGTGAAGCTGGAGCGCTCGGCAATCGGATCATCGATCAAACCTGTGTATCACGTGTTTGAAATTATCGGTAAAAATCCGCTATTCATTTATGTATTGGCCGCGCTCTTGGCGAATACATTATATTTAATTCCGATTGGTGATCAGTCTGCGTATACCGCGCTTTATGCTGCATTCCGCAGTTTTGCAGATCCCTATTTGGCATCGTTATTATTTGCCTTATTACAAGTAGCTGTCTTGTGGTTTGTTGCATGGGTATTGCACAAGCGCAACATCATTATCAGCTTGTAAGGCATAACTGGTTTAATGCTTGCTGTGCGCTAGTACGGCAAGTAATTTATGACAGGTGTTGTTATGACAGGCGTTATGAAACAGGCGTTAGTAGGCGCGCGTATATTTACCGGTGAAGGTTTCCTCAACAATTACGCATTGGTAATTGCGGACGAAAAAATTGACGCGCTTATTCCCGCCGCTGTTCTGGATACATCCATTCCGCAAATTTTGTTGGACGGCGGTGTAATTGCACCGGGATTTATTGATCTGCAAGTAAACGGTGGTGGCGGCGCGTTTTTTACCAGCGACACCAGCCTCAGTGCGATCAAAACTATGCTTGATGGTCATCGTCCCACTGGCACCACTTCGCTGCTTCCCACTTTGGTTAGCCACACACGTGAAGTGCACCAAGCGGGTGTAAAAGCAGTGGCTGATGCGGTTGCTTCCGGATTAAAAGGTGTGCTGGGTGTGCACGTAGAGGGGCCGTTTTTTGATATGGCTCGCCGCGGTGCGCACAACGAGCGTTACATTCGCGAAATGGAACAAGCCGATATTGATTGGCTGGTTGAATCGGTTAAAAGCCAGCACGATTTTAAAGTCATGATTACGCTTGCGCCCGAGCATGCTGCGCCGGGTCAAATTAAACAATTAACCTCTGCTGGTGTGGTGGTTTGCGCGGGGCATACCGATGCGCATTACGAATCGGTTGTGAATGCGATTAAAGAAGGCCTTTCCGGTTTTACGCATTTATACAACGCGATGCGTCCAACTACCGGACGTGAGCCTGGTGTTGTTGGTGCGGCGTTGGAAGATCCCAACAGTTGGTGCGGAATTATTATTGATACCTATCACGTGCATGCTGCTTCTGCGCGCATCGCTTGCGCTGCAAAACCAAAAGGCAAAATGTATTTGGTGACGGATGCAATGTCTACCGTTGGTTCGCCAGAAAAATCGTTCCAGATGTACGGCGAAACGATTTATGAAAAAGATGGCTGCTTGGTAAATGCCGAAGGTCGTTTAGCGGGCAGTGCAATCGGCATGATTGACGCCGTGCGTTTGAATACTGAATGGGTAGGAATGGAGCTGGAGGAGAGTTTACGCATGGCAGCACTTTACCCAGCGCAATATATGCAGGTTGATAATTATCTCGGTCGTATCGAATCTGGATTCCGTGCAGATTTGGTGCACTTTACTGATGATTATCGTGTGACCCACACCTGGATTGCAGGTGATGGTTTGCGTCATAGCTAATTTTTTATTATTAGATTTTATCGTTAGGTTTTATCTTTTCAGAGTTTAGTTTTTTCGGTCAATACCACTCACTGGAGTGTTCAATGAAAGTTGTTATTTTGAAAGATGCTGCTGCAGTTGCTAAATACGGCGCAAATATTTTTATCAAACAAATTAGCCGTAAACCTGATTCGGTATTAGGGTTGGCAACTGGCTCAACGCCGGTGGCGCTTTACAAAGAATTAATTGAATCTTATAAAAGTGGGCAGGTATCTTTTAAGAAGGTGAGTAGTTTTAACCTGGATGAATATTTAGGTTTGAACCCAACCCACCCACAAAGCTATAGATACTTCATGAACCAACAATTGTTTGATCATGTTGATATCGATAAAGCATCTACCTTTGTTCCGCCAGGTGATGCTGAAGATCCATTCACTGCTTGTGCGCTGTATGAAACCGCGATTAAACAAAAAGGCGGGATCGATATCCAGTTGTTGGGGATTGGTCGTAATGGTCATATCGGTTTTAACGAGCCGTCATCATCATTGATGTCTCGCACTCGTATTAAAACCCTGACTAAAGCAACCATTGATGATAATGCACGCTTCTTTGGTCCCGACGAATACCAGCCGCACCTGTCGATTACTATGGGAATCGGTACGATTCTCGAATCCAAAAAAGTGGTGTTGTTAGCGACAGGCGAAAATAAAGCGGAAGCGATTAAAGCCACCGTAGAAGGTCCGCTTACTGCTGCATGCCCGGCATCTGCATTGCAATTGCATGAGCAGGTTGTATTGGTAATTGATGAGGCGGCGGCATCACTGTTGTCAGATGTGGAATTGTACAAACACATCGAAGTGGAAAACCAGAAGCTGCTTGAGCGTTTAGGTCGCGCGTAAATTTTTAAGTACGCTTGGCCCTAATTGTATTCATAAAAAGTTGATGTTTTTTAAGCCAGCTCCTGAACAGGGCTGGCTTTTTTATTTCTATCCTAATTGTTTTGATGCAGGCTTATTGAGCGTGCTCAGGTTTAGGTAACAACTTGCGCTTTAAAAATCGTTGCATTGGTTTTTCTACCCAGCGATGGATAAACCATGCAGCAACCAACATAAAAACAACAGTACCGCTGACCAATAACCATCCCGGCATTACGTCATGCCATGCATTAAATGCCATAAAGCCGATATTTTCGTGTAGCAGGTACAGCGGATAAGTCAGCACGCCCAGATAATAAAAACGCGGGTCGCGCAGCAAACCATTTTTGCGTAAGGCGATTGCCGACAGAATGGCAAAAAATAACAGCGTGCCTATAACCGATACCCATTCATTGAAATCGGCTTTGTACCAACCAATCATCAATTCCGTAAACACCTGATTCTGACGCACACAGAAAATCACGCTCAACAATAGAAGTATTCCGTAGCCCCAGTTAAAGCCTTTTGATTGCACCAGATACAACACGCAACCGCACGCAAAATAACCTGCCCAATGCGGAAACCCGGCAACAAAATGTTCAACGTTAATCGCGAGTGGTGTGCTCAAACCGATGATCGATGCAATCAGCACCGCACCGCAAAACCAGGGCAAGAAGCGCAGCAGCCGAAACCAAATCATCACCAATACGAGTGCGTAGAATTTCAGTTCAATCCACAGCGTCCAATAAACACCATCCACCAGCGGCACATCAAAACCGTTCTGCAGCATGGTCAGGTTGACAAGAAAATGCGACCAACTCACTTGAAAGGCAGGTTGGTTAAATAACACGGCGGCACTCGCGGTTAAGATGACGCACAACCAATAGGCGGGATAAAGACGTACAAAACGCGAAACAATAAATTCGCGCGGCTTACCGTCTTCGGCGCTGAGTAAAATCACAAAACCGCTAATAATAAAAAAGAAGTTGATCCCCAAGTACATGTAGCGCCCGTACTCACCAAACGCATCGGTGCGTGGTGCCGGTGCAAAATCCAGAATGGAGCCAACGTAGGTGTAGTGAAATAGCACTACCAGAACGGCGGAGACAAGGCGCAGTAAATCTATTTCATAAAACCGGTTGTGATTCATTTAGTTATTATCCGTAAGACAACGATGTCATAGTGTAGCCGAGCGCCAATTATCTGCTCCAGTTAATATCTGTTAACCGCTGGTAAAGCATCGTTGGGAATAATTTATATGATCAGCACGGCCATGTTTCTGTCCGGGATCAGGCCAAAAAAAAGCCGCTGGAGATCAGCGGCTTTTTCAATTTTGCTTGCTGCAATTATTAGTCTTGCAGTTCCAGTTGTTCGCGAATAAACGCAAACAACTTACGCGCACTTGCGGGCGGCTTGTTCTCTTCGCGCTCTTTTTGCGCGGTGCGAATCAACTGACGCAGGTGTTGCACATCAATGCCGGGGCAGGAGGTAACCAGAGTTTGGAATATTTGCTTGTCGCCTTCGATCAGCAGGTCGCGATAGCGCTCTACTTGATGCTGGCGATGAACATATTGATCGCTGCGGTTTTGCAGTTTATCTACCGCTGCTTTGATTTCCTCGTGGTTGCCTTCACGCATCAAGCGACCAATGTATTGAATCTGGCGGCGGCGCGCTTCTTTGGGCGGTAATTTGCGCGCGATGTAGATGGCGTCCAGCATGGTTTCGCTCAGGGGAATACTGGCGAGCTGCTTCTCGTTCATGTCGATCAGGCTTTCACCCAGCGCTTGCAGCGCGTGCATATCGCGTTTTACTTGCGACTTGCTGAGGATGTAGTCATCGGGGTTGATGTCGTCGTAGTTATAAACCATAAAAATTACTGTACTTGATACGCACAGGGCGTAATTGGATAAAACAGGCAGTGATCAGGTTACTGGGATAGCTCGGGGTAATCACTGGGCTGGAAAAGGTCGCGCAGCTTAGTGCAGAAAAGCAACAACAACAACCGCTTTTACAATCAAGCTGGCTCGCCGTTCTTGCTTATAACGATAGTCTGTTTATTCGCCTTCTTCAAAGCGGTCGGCAATCAGGGCGCGGATGGCGCAGAGTGCGGCCTCGGCGTCATCGCCCTCTACGCTGATTTGCAGGGCAGTGCCATAGCTGGCTGCCAGCAACATGAGCGACATAACGCTTTTGGCATCGGCCCAGCCGCCTTCGCCTACGCGCGCGGATACTTTCGCCTCAAAGCGGTTGGCGAGAGTTGCCAACTTGGCGGCGGCGCGGGCGTGCAGACCGCGCTTGTTAATGATATCGAGGGTTTCTGTCTGCATAATCTAATGTTTTTTGTGCTTGTTAATATCGCGATGACGAACTTGTACATCGCTAAAACTTTGGTCGAAATGTTTTTGTAAGCGCTCGGTTAGGTACACGGAGCGATGCTGGCCGCCAGTACAGCCAACCGCGATGGTAATGTAACTGCGGTTATTGGCCTGGTAGCGCGGCAACCAGCGAGTGAGGTAATGCTCGATATCGTCGTACATTTCTTTCACTGTGACTTGTTCTTCCAGAAAGTCGATAACTTCCTCGTCCTTGCCTGTCTGTGGCCGTAAATTAGGTTTCCAGTGCGGATTGGGCAGGCAGCGGGCATCGAACACCAAATCAGCATTAATCGGCACGCCGTGTTTGAAACCGAAGGATTCAAACAGAATTGCCATAGTTGATTCGCTGCGGCCAACCACACGCTCTTTTACCAAATCGCGCAGCTCATGCAGGTTTAAGTGGCTGGTATCAATCACTTGGTCAGCGCAATCGCGGATCGGCTCCAACAATTGCTGCTCTGCCGCAATTGCCTCTTCCAAACTGGTGTGTTTATCTGACAGCGGATGCTTGCGTCGGGTTTCACTAAAGCGCTGAATAAGTACCGCTGGCTGCGAATCCAGAAACAGCGTTTGAAAGGGCAGATGCGCTTCTTTCAGGGTGTTAATCATTGGTGGAAAAATCTGCAAATCTTTCCACGCATTACGTACATCGATGCCAATGGCGAAGCGGTGCTGATCGTCTTTATGGATCTGGATTTGCGCGACCAGTGCCGGTAACAGGCTGACGGGCAGGTTATCGATACAGTTAAATCCCACATCCTCAAGGACATGGAGTGCTGTACTTTTTCCCGAGCCGGAAAGGCCGCTGACAATCACCAGATGCATGGTCGGTTCCTGTTAGGGGGCTGCGAGCGCCGCTTGGAAGAGCGCATTGTTGCTGGTGGCTGCGCGCAAGCTTTGGCGGTAATCGGCGTTATTCAAAGCGGCGGCAAGCGCCGCGAGCGTCTGCAAATGTTCACTATGGGCATCTTCCGGTACCAACATTGCAAACAGAATATCGACTGGCTGTGAGTCGATAGCATCAAAATCAATAGGGTCTACCAAGGTGATCAGTGCCCCGATAGTACCGGTGCAATGCTCGGCACGGCAGTGGGGAATGGCAATGCCATGACCGATACCCGTTGAGCCGAGTCGCTCGCGGCCAATCAGGCGGCGGAACAGGTCATCGGCATCAATATCCGGGATATCTTGCGCAATGGTGTTGGCGAGCAACTCCAGTGCGCGTTTTTTACTGCCGCCTTCGACTCCACAGAGGGTTCGGCCGGGGGTGATCAGATCTTGAATTTGCATGGCTAGGTGATGCCGGGCATCTCTCGCTGGGTAATTGTGGTCATCACTTTTGGCGACGACCACACAGGTTCAGTTAACAGGTTGGTTTGTCGCCAATTAGCGATGGCTGCGCATTTTTTCTTTGTGTTTAATCAGTTGACGGTCAAGCTTGTCCGCCAGGGCATCGATAGCGGCGTAAAGATCTTCATTGGTTGCGTCTGCGTGCACATCTTTGCCGCTCACATGGATGGTGGCTTCTGCTTTTTGGATTAGTTTGTCAACCGAGAGGATAACGTGGGTGCTGGTAATACGATCGTGGTGATGGGTCAGTCGCTCAAGTTTGCTAGTGACATACTCTCTCATTGAATCGGTAACTTCGACGTGGCGACCGCTGATATTTATTTGCATAGATACTTCCTCTCGCTAGAAATAAAACAGTTGCAAGCTGCACAACCTCTATTACATCCATGAATGTTCACTGTGGGCTTCATTCATGAAACTACATTCGAAAAAGCTTTCGAACTACAAGTGACAAATAATCTATTAAATAGTTTTACGTTCGTTCGACGGTGGAATATTGAGTGACTCGCGATATTTCGCAATAGTGCGGCGCGCCACTTGAATCCCTTGCTCTGCAAGCAAATCGGTAATTTTGCTGTCGCTGAGCGGTTTTTTCGGGTTTTCGGCGCTCACCAGTTTTTTGATAATCGCGCGAATGGCGGTCGACGAACATTCACCACCACTGTCAGTACTCACGTGGCTGGAGAAGAAATATTTCAGCTCAAAGATACCCTGTGGGGTGTGCATATATTTTTGCGTCGTTACCCGCGAAATAGTGGATTCATGCATCTCTACAATTTCGGCAATATCGTGCAGCACCAAGGGCTTCATTGCTTCGGGGCCGTAATCCAAAAAGCCGCGTTGTTTTTCCACAATGCAACTCGCCACTTTCAGCAGGGTTTCGTTGCGGCTCTGCAAACTTTTCAGGAACCAGCGCGCTTCTTGCAGGTTATCTTTGAGAAAGGTGTTGTCGCTGCTTGAATCGGCGCGCTTCACCATAGAAGCATAGTCGGAATTGATCCGCAGGCGTGGTGCGATATCCGGATTTAGTTCAACTATCCAGCGGCCATCACGTTTTTCCACAAATACATCGGGAATAACATACTCGGTATCGCCGCTGGCAATCATGTCGCCCGGGCGTGGATTCAGGCTCTGGATTAGCGCGACGGCAATGCTTAGCTCTGATTCTTTGAGTTTGGTACGGCGCATCAACTGGCGATAATCGCGGCTGCCGAGCACCGGCAGGTATTGCTTGGCAATCAGTTTGGCCGATTCCAGAAACGGTGTTTTGGGATCAAATTGTTGCAGCTGCACCAATAGGCATTCGGACAGGTTTTGGCTGCACACACCGCAGGGATCGAATTGCTGCAGGCGATGTTGTACGGCTTCTACTTCGTCGAGTTCGAGCTCTTCGAAATCGTCGCGCATACCTTCAAAAATTTCTTCGACGGTGATGGAGAGCATACCGCTCGGCTCAACGGCGTCGATAATGGCCATAGCCAATACGCGGTCGCGATCTGACATAGGGGTCAGGTTTAGTTGCCACATCAGGTGATCATAGAGGGAATCAGTGGCGGCGCGACGGCTTTCAAAATCGTTGTCTTCGTTGTCGTAATTGCTGGAGCTACCGCTGGATGATGACTGGTAAACGTCATCCCAACTGGTGTCTACCGGTAAGTCGCTGGGGATGGATTCGCTCCAGTCGCCATTGTCGGCGCCGAAACTGTCGCCTTCGCCGTAAACATCGGAATCGCCAAAGGATTCGCCCTCCCCAAAGCTCTCACCACCACCTTCACCAAAACTTTCGCTTTCCGAATAATTATTACTTTCGGAGTAATTATCGGCGGTAGCGGAATAGCTTTCATTGGAGCTGAAGTCGGTGCCGTTATCAGCGCCGGCTTCGGCTGCAATTTCCAATTGGCGAGTGTAATCCGCTTTGTCTTGTTCGCTGCCTTCGTATTCACTGGCAGGGCTGGGCGAATCAAACGGCTCCTCAACTTCCAACATAGGATTGGATTCGAGCGCTTCCTGGATTTCTTGTTGCAAATCCAATGTCGATAATTGCAATAGGCGGATCGCCTGCTGCAATTGCGGAGTCATGGTCAGCTGTTGGCCGAGTTTAAGCTGGAGAGATTGCTTCATTGTGTGAACGACAAACCCTTATAACGCAGGATGGAAAAAACATCAGTTATAGCGAGTTTAGACAGGGTTGGCCGCGCAAGCAATAAGCTTAAGCAAGCTTTATGCCTAATGGGCAAAGATTGTTACTTGTCAAGTCGTTTATAGGGCGGCTAAAGCGCCCAATAGGAGGTCGTTGGTAACACTTGATGTGAATTTGATCGGCCTACAAGCGGAAGTGTTCGCCCAAATATACTTCGCGCACTTTGCTGTTGCTCAGCACTGTCTCGGCATCGCCTTCGGCAATAATGTGGCCTTCGCTCACGATGTAGGCGGTTTCGCAAATATCCAGCGTCTCACGCACGTTGTGGTCGGTGATAAGCACGCCGATACCGCGATCTTTCAGGTGGCGGACAATCTCTTTGATGTCGTTAACCGAAATAGGGTCAACACCGGCAAAGGGTTCATCGAGCAGGATGAATTTTGGGTCGGTCGCCAGCGCGCGGGCAATTTCTACGCGGCGGCGTTCACCACCGGAAAGTGCCATACCCAAGCTGTCGCGAATGTGGGTGATATGGAATTCGTTAAGCAGCGATTCCAGTTTTTCCTGGCGATGCTGCTTGTCTAAATCGGCGCGGGTTTCGAGGATCGCCATAATGTTATCGGCAACTGTCAACTTGCGGAAAATCGAGGCTTCTTGCGGCAAGTAGCCAATACCAGCGCGGGCGCGGCCATGGATTGGCAGCTGGGTAATATCGCGGTCATCAATCGCTACGGTGCCGTTATCGGCAGGAACCAGACCGGCAATCATATAAAAACAGGTGGTTTTGCCTGCACCATTAGGGCCGAGTAATCCAACGATCCGACCGCTTTCTACGGTGATGGAAACATCAATTACAACCTTGCGTTTCTTGTAACTTTTGGCGAGATGACGTGCGTGCAAGCTAGGCATAAGGAATCAGTCTGATGATGCAGTTGACGACGCGGCTGACGAGCTGGCCGGTGCTGGGGTCTGAGGCTGGGTAATGATCTTGATGTCATCGCCCGCTTTTCCACCTTTTGGGGGAATTACAATTTCGATACGTTGGCCGCCGCTGGCGGTATTGTTCCCGGCAGCTTTCATCACTTCTTTTACCAGATCGTAATCGATGTGCGGGCCGCTCATCACAGCACCGTTTTGTTCAACAGAAGCATCTTCCACCAGTAATAAGTGTTCGTTGTTGGGGGTGTAGGTAATTTGCTTGGCGGCTGCAGTCACCACGCCCTGGTCTTTCTCTGGTTGTTGCTGGAAGCGCGCAGGGCTGCCTGTGGCAATCATTTTCTCGACGCTACTGTCAGAATTGGTATGGATCACAATCGAATCAGCCGAAATCATCAGCGATCCTTGGGCGATTTTTACTGAGCCAGTGTAGGTGGCCACGCCATTTTTTTGGTCAACAGTCAGATTGTCGGCGGAGCCGCGAATAGTTTCATTTTTGTCTGTGGATAGGGCATAAGTGGCGGTGCTGAAGCTGGTGATCAGCGCGGCTAGCGCAAGGGCGCAAGGAGCAAACGTACAACGAATTTTAGCGGGGATCATAAACAGCCTTAACCTGGGACTTTAACTGAAGCCGACTCTGTGCCAGGTCGGCGTCCATACCTTTTGCGTCAATCTGACCTTTAGCGCTGCGCATCTTAACAGCTTTGTCTGTTTCCGCGAATTGTTCGCGGGGACGCACGCGCAGCTCGGTGGTGGTAATTTGAATCAACCCCTGGCTTGGTGTTTGTTGCTGGATAAGCACATTTTCAAGCAGGCGAATCAGTTGTCCGTTCCCTTCGCTGCGGCCGATGGTGGCGGTTACCAGCCAAGGGGCTTTCGATTCTGCGTCGTGAAGTGCCATATTGGGATTATCGATCAGCGTGTAATCCGCATCTGATGGAGTGTCCGGGTTCATCTGAAAGTGCGTGATTTGCGGCGTTATCAGCAGATAATGCAATCTGCCCTCCGAATCAAATTCCCGCGTTTCTACATCCTTCATATAGATTTGCGGAAAGCCGCTTGGATCATAATCGTAGCCGACTATTTCAGTTTTCTGGCGCAGGGAAAAGGCGAAGAAAAAGATCACCAATACAAACGCAACCAGCCAAGGGGCAGGTATATGTTGGTTGATTCTTTGGGCTCGCTCCAACAGTCTCATTCGTTATTGCTCATCCTTTACTGCGAGATAAGAAGCCAGAATAGGTTCAAATGTATCTTGTGCCTGCATGATTAAATCGCAGGCTGCGCGTACTGCGCCTTCACCACCGCGTTCGCGGCTTTGCCAGTGGGCACGTGCGGCCACATTTACGTGGGCATTAGCAACGGTAAAAGCGAGACCAACGCGCGTCATTACGGTCAGGTCCGGCCAGTCGTCACCCATAAAGGCAATTTCGTCCAGTGCGAAGGGATGCTCCTGCAAAATTTCCTGCAAAGCTTCCCATTTATCTTCGCGACCTTGTACCAATATCGTGATACCTAAATCACTTGCACGGCGTGTGACCAGATTGCTGGTGCGCCCAGTGATAATGCCTACCTTTACGCCGCTTTTCTGTAACGCTTTGATTCCTTGACCATCAAGCGTGCTAAACGATTTAAATTCTTCGCCCTGATTGCCAAAGTATAGGCGGCCATCAGTCAGTACTCCGTCCACATCCAATAACAGTAATTTGATGCGGGCAGCGCGTTCGCGCAACTCAGGATTCATGCAGTGGTTCCTGTTCTAATCAGATAATGCCTGCACGCAGCAGGTCATTGATTTTTACGACACCCACCAAGGCTTTTTGTTCGTTGGTGACGAGTAATACGTTAATTTTTGCCTGTTCCATTAATGCCAATGCTTCTGCAGCAAGCGTGTTATCGCGCAGCATTTTGGGATTGGTATTCATCAATTCACCGACGCTGGCGGTGCGAATATCTATGCCTTTGTCGATACTGCGGCGTAAATCGCCATCGGTAAAGATTCCGAGTAGGTCTCCGGCAGGACTCATGACAGTTGTCATGCCAAAACCTTTCTCTGACATTTCCATCAGTGCGCCCAGCATGGGGGTTTCCGGCGTTACACGCGGAATGTCATCGCCCGAGTGCATCACATCGGCAACGCGTAGTAATAACTTGCGTCCGAGTGCGCCGCCGGGATGGGAAAATGCAAAATCTTCGGCGGTAAATCCGCGCGCTTCGAGTAGTGCAATCGCGAGCGCATCGCCCATTACCAAGGTGGCTGTGGTGCTGGAAGTGGGGGCGAGATCAAGCGGGCAGGCTTCAAAAACGACGCTGATATCCAGATTGACTTCGGCTACTTCACCCAAGGTCGATTGCGCATTGGCACACATGCTGATGATTTTAATCCCGGCACGTTTCAGTAGCGGCAACAGGGTGACGATTTCGTTTGAGGTGCCGGAGTAGGAAATCGCGAGCAAAATATCGTTTTTGGTGATCATCCCCAAATCGCCATGGCTGGCTTCGCCGGGATGTACAAAAAAAGCGGGAGTCCCAGTGCTTGCAAGCGTGGCGGCAATTTTTTTACCGATATGGCCGGATTTGCCCATGCCGGTGACAATCACGCGCCCGGCGCAGTTGAGGATCAGATCGCACGCGGCAGTAAATTGGCCATCGATACGGCCGGTCAAAGCGGTCACCGCATCGGCTTCCAAACGGATGGTGCGCAGGGCAGAGCTGACGTAATCAAAGGCAGCCATATAACAATTCCACAATAGCGATTGGGCGGTTCCGGGGTGGGCATTATAACGGGCATGAATCGCAAGGCGAGGGATGTTTGCGTCTTTTTTCCTGCGTGCACGTTATCGGTGCCCGGATCTAAATGTTATAGTGCGCGCCGCAAGCCTGCTCACCGCGCCTCCGGTTAATAAACCGCCACATCCAATAAGCACGCATAAAGAATGGCACCATAAGGAATTAGCGCTGTCTGAGTTTCGGTACCTTCGTTCAGGTACATGGCCATCTCTGACTTAATGACCACATCTCAATTAGGAAGGTTTTACGATGAAATATATGCTCACCAAAGCCTATGGTGTTGTATTCGGTGTAGTGGCGTTGCTCAGCACCAGTGCTATGGCACAAGCGCCGGCAGCGGCTGCTTCTGCCCAAACCCCGCAAGCAATTGTGGAATCGGTTGCGCAAAAACTATTCGATTTGGTAAAGGCCAAAAACGCGGCAAAAACAGCCGATGATGTGTACTACACACAAGTTGATGGCGCACTTAATGGTGTTGTTAACTTCCCTTTTATCGCCGCATCGGTGATGGGTAAAGAGACTTATGCCAAGGCGACCCCCGCTCAGCGCGAGCAGTTCCAGAAGGTATTTAAAGATGGGATGGTGAAATCCCTTGCCAAAGGCGTGCTTGGTTATGCCGATAGCAAAGTCACCATCGCTGGTGTGACTGAAGCAAACCCGACGCGCGTCGTGGTTAAGCAAGAAGTTGCAGCTGAGGGCACTACCCACAAGCTGGATTACACCATGCAAAAAGGCAAAGCAGGCGATTGGAAGCTGATCAATGTGGTCCTCAACGGCGTGAATTTGGGCCAATCATTCAGCGGTCAATTCAAAGCTGGCCTGAAAAAGTACAACGGCGATGTGGATAAAGTTATCGCCAATTGGTTGGTCGATGCGTAACCAGCAATAGCGGTTATAAATTGCTGACGAAAACCCCGGCCAAGTGCCGGGGTTTTGCGTTATGGAGTAGGGTTTTTGAGTGCGATATGGGCGACATTCCGGTAAACTTCGCGCCTTAATTTATTTATCGCTATTTATGTCTCGTTTTTCGCATAGACCTAACTGGCCTGACTTCCTTATCGAGTAACACTATGCAAGCTGAACAAATCAAAGCACTGATCGAAAGCCAAATCCCCGACTGCGATGTTAAATCGGTAGACGTTATGGGCGATCACATCGGTGTCGTCGTTGTGAGTCCTGCCTTTGCCGGTTTGACCCCGGTTAAGAAGCAGCAATTGGTGCTGTCTACCCTGAGCGCCCAATTTGCCGACCGCAGTATCCACGCCGTGGATTACATCAAGTCTTTCACTCCCGAGCAGTGGGCTCAGCAGCAACAGCAGCAGTAATTGTTACGCGCTCATTGTCTGGCTGGTGTGATGATCGGTCTCTTTTTTGACACTTTTTAGTTTTCAGGGTTGTAATGGATAAGTTTTTGATCGCGAGCGGCGGGCCGCTCACTGGCGAATTGCGTATTTCCGGCTCCAAAAATGCGGGCCTGCCGTTGTTGGCTGCGGCCATCTTGGCTGATGGCAAAGTACATTTGAGTAATGTCCCTCATTTGAAAGATATAACCACCATGGTGCAATTGTTGAGCACCCTTGGCCTGACCATTGAGATTCAGGGCGAGCATGTGGTGATTGTTGATCCCAACACTATTAATTCCTACACCGCGTCTTACGAGCTGGTGAAAACCATGCGCGCATCGATCCTGGTGCTCGGGCCGTTGCTCGCTCGCTACGGTGAAGCGAATGTATCTTTCCCTGGCGGTTGTGCGATTGGCTCGCGTCCGGTGGATATCCATCTGCGCGGCCTTGAGGCCATGGGCGCAACGATTGAAATCGATGGCGGTTATATTCGCGCCCGCTCCAATGGCCGCTTGAGAGGCTGCCATTTCCTGATGGATATGGTCACTGTTGGCGGTACTGAAAACTTGCTGATGGCGGCAGTTTTGGCGGAAGGTAAAACCATTCTTGAAAATGCTGCGCGCGAACCCGAGATTGTTGATCTCGCCAACATGTTGGTGGCGATGGGCGCGAAAATTGAAGGCATAGGTACATCCAGCCTCACCATTTACGGCGTGGAAAAATTGCACGGCTGTGAATACAGCGTAATGCCCGACCGTATTGAAACTGGTACTTATTTGGTTGCTGCCGCTGCGACACGCGGCAAAATTAAATTGACCAATACCCGCGCCGATATTCTCGAAGCAGTGTTATTGAAATTGCAAGAAGCCGGTGCGGATATCACCACTGGTGAAGATTGGATTGCACTGGATATGCACGGCAATCGCCCGAAGGCCGTCAGCTTGAAAACTGCGCCTTACCCTGCGTTCCCGACCGATATGCAATCACAATTTATGGCGATGAATGCTGTTGCTGAAGGTGTGAGCCACATTACCGAAACGATTTTTGAAAATCGTTTGGTGCAGGTTGCTGAATTAAATCGCATGGGCGCGCACATCGAACTCGAACACAACACCGCAATTGTTACCGGTGTTGAGCGTTTGAAAGCGGCGCCGGTGATGGCATCTGATTTGCGCGCGTCGGCGAGTTTGGTAATTGCCGGTCTGGTTGCTGATGGCGAAACCTTGATTGACCGCATTTACCACATTGATCGCGGTTACGAAGCAATCGAGCAAAAATTCCAAAGCCTGGGTGCCAGCGTGCGCCGTGTGAAAGGTTCATAAAAAGGTAAATTCCATGAGCCAAACCCTGACTATCGCGCTGACCAAAGGGCGCATTCTCGAAGAGACTTTGCCGCTGCTTGCGGCGGCAGATATTCGTCCGCTCGAAGATATGGAAAAGAGTCGCAAACTGGTATTTGAAACCTCCCAGCCTAACGTGCGCTTTTTATTATTGCGCGGCGCGGATGTTCCCACCTACGTGCAATTTGGTGCGGCGGATATGGGCATTTCCGGTAAAGATACCTTGATGGAAAACGGTGCTGAAGGTTTGTATGAGCCGCTCGATTTAAATATCGCGCGCTGCAGATTAATGACTGCTGGTGTTAAAGGCGAATCGCTACCTGCAGGCCGTATTCGTGTTGCGACCAAGTACGTGAATATCGCCAAACAATATTACGCATCGCAAGGGCGCCAGACTGACATCATCAAACTTTATGGCGCGATGGAACTTGCACCGATTATGAATTTGGCTGATGAAATTGTGGATATTGTCGATACCGGTAATACCTTGCGTGCAAATGGTTTGGAGGAGCGCGACTTTATTGCGGATATCAGTTCGCGTTTGATCGTGAATAAAGCATCAATGAAAATGAAACACGTTCAAATCCAAACCATTATCGACCATATCGCCAAGGCGATAGCGGCTGATTAATTTTCTATTCCGTCGATTGCAAATACCAATGTGCATTTGCAATCGACAGGCTGCATGATCAACGTATTATTTTATCCTTTAGTTTTTGAAAAGAGAACTCCATGTCTGAATCTATCATCACCCGTTTGGATGCAAGCCAAAGCGATTTCAATCAGCGATTGGATCAATTGCTTGCTTGGGAATCGGTTAGCGATACGCGCGTTGCTGCTGTGGTAGATGATGTTCTGCATCAGGTAAAAAACCGTGGTGATGCAGCAGTGGTGGAATTCACTAACAAATTTGATCGCCGCACGGCGCAAAGTATTAATGATTTTGTGGTCTCGCCAGCACAATTGCAGCATGCGTTAACACAAATCAGTTCTGAGCAGCGCGCTGCATTGGAAGTTGCTGCTGAACGCATCCGCAATTATCACCAGCATCAGTTGCAAAGTTCGTGGCGCTACACCGAGGCTGACGGCACTGTGCTCGGTCAACAAATTTCAGCAATGGAGCGTGTGGGTTTATACGTACCTGGCGGCAAAGCGTCTTATCCGTCATCTGTATTGATGAATGCGATTCCGGCGAAAGTTGCCGGTGTTGATGAGTTGACCATGGTGGTGCCAGCGCCCGATGGTGAAATCAGCCCGATGGTATTGGCGGCCGCAGTTATTGCGGGCGTTGATCGTGTAATTACTATCGGTGGTGCGCAAGCTGTTGCAGCACTCGCGTACGGAACTGAAACTATTGCCAAGGTCGATAAAATTGTTGGCCCCGGTAATATTTATGTCGCGACTGCCAAGCGCGCGGTGTTTGGTCAGGTGGCGATTGATATGATCGCTGGCCCATCAGAAATTTTAGTCGTGTGCGATGGCTTGACCGATCCCGATTGGATTGCGATGGATTTGTTTAGCCAAGCGGAACACGACGAGCAGGCGCAATCGATTCTGTTGTGCCCGGATGCGGAATACCTGGATAAAGTTGAAGCATCGATTAAAAAATTATTGCCGACGCTCGCGCGTGAAGCTATTGCGAGCGTATCGTTAAAAAATCGCGGTGCATTAATTAAAGTGGCTGATATGGAGCAGGCAATTGCAGTGAGCAATCGCATTGCGCCCGAGCATTTGGAATTGTCAGTTGCTGATCCTGAATCATTGCTGCCGAAAGTGCGTCACGCCGGCGCTATTTTCATGGGGCGTTTTACTCCGGAAGCGCTTGGCGATTATTGCGCTGGTCCTAACCACGTATTGCCAACCTCGGGCACTGCACGTTTTTCATCACCGCTGGGTGTGTACGATTTCCAAAAACGCAGCTCGATTATTATGTGCTCGGCCGCAGGTGCATCGGTGTTGTCAAAAACTGCATCGGTATTGGCGCGCAGTGAATATCTCGAAGCGCACGCGCGTTCAGCGGAATATCGAATTATTGATTAAACATTACTGCTAAAGAAGTAATACTGAAATAAAATAGGCGCTGATGCGCCCATTTTATTTTGTCTTTTTACGTTTTGGTTTGCGCGTTGCTGCGTTCGCCTGCGATAGCTTCAATCTCTATTGGTTCGCCATTGCGGATCAGATTAAGCTTCACTTTGGATTGTGGAATCAATTTATTGACCAAATCCATGCACTGGCGTGCATCCTGAATTTCTTCGTGATTAATGTGCGTGAGAATATCATTGGGGCGAACACCGGCGAGATGCGCAGGACCATTGATGTCGACACCCGATATCACTATGCCTTTGACGCGCGGGTGTGGTCCGCCTTCAATGCCCAACCAACCGCGAATAACACGGCCGTGTTGTGCAATCTGGTGCAAGCTTTCCATCGCAATTTTTGCTGGTACTGCAAAACTGATTCCGGAGGATGTATTGGACTCATCCAGTACGGCGGTGTTGATGCCAATTAAATTGCCATACGCATCTATCAATGCTCCGCCTGAATTTCCCGGATTAATTGCCGCATCTGTCTGGATAAAATTTTCACGATACGCTACTTCACTTACACCGACATTCCAGCGTCCGGTTGCACTCACAATTCCCTGGCTTACGCTTTGGCCAACACCAAAGGGATTGCCAATCGCTAAAACAACATCACCCACTCGAACATTATCTGAGTTCCCCTGGATGATGGGGGTGAGATTTTCCATCTGGATTTTTAGCACGGCTAAATCATTATCAGAATCCATGCCGATCAATTCGGCGTTGGTCACGCGTCCATCGTAAAGCAGTACAAAAATTTTATCGGCGCCATTGATGACATGGTTGTTGGTTAGGATTAAACCTGAGCTATTGACGATCACACCTGAACCGAGCGTTTTCTGCATGCGCTCTTGTTGCGGTGTGTTGGAATTGTTGTAGAGGTGGCGGAAAAAAGGGCTGTTGGATAAATCCTGGTTGCGCTGTACGACACGCTTTTCGGTGTAAACGTTGACTACTGCTGGTGCAGCTCGATCAACCGCATCTGCATAAGAGACGACGCCATAGTGGGGATTGGCTGTGCCATTCGGCGGTGTTTGCGGTTGTGGTTGTGCGCCGCGCAATTGCGGGAATAATAGCAGCGCGAGTAACGCAATAATAACGCCTGCGGTAATGGGCCAGCCAACAAACTGCAGCAAGCGTTGTAAGTACATTCAGAGCGTCTCCGCCGATATTATTTTGGGGCAAGAAAAACCCCGCGACTCAGCGGGGTTAAACCTATATGTCGACGTCCTGTACGCAATCAATCCAATGCTAATTGTGTTGCCTGCTAATCAATAACGATTGGCTTTACCATCAAAATCATAGTCATCGGCAGATTCAGTTGGCAGGCGCGATACATCGTGGTGGTCATCGCGCAAACCATAATCTTCACTCAGCATACCTTTAGCGCCCGGGGTTTTTGGGGCCCAATCGCGCGGCGGCTCAATGTGCTGCTCACTAATATAGGCTTTAGTATCGCCGCTGAGGTTGTTATTGGCTGAGTCCAGAATCTGGCGGCTAATCGCCGGGGTCGCCAGTTTCAGTGCGCCATTCGCCAAATGCTCATGTACTTCACGATAGGCCTGAGTCAGGTTATTTACCAGTGAAGAGGTTTGGGTGAAGTGTTCGGCCACATCGCGCTGATAACCTTGCAGTGCGCTTTCCGCCTCATGCAGGCGCTGTTCAAGGTCGCGTCCGAGTATTTGTGCGCGAAATACATACAGCAGCGCAGCACCAATACCTGCACCAGCGAGCAAACACAGTAAACCAGTAATAACAAGGGCACTAAATGAATACACAGAAATCTCCCGCAGATATGGCAGCTACACAGACAATATGCAGCTTGGAACATTGTTGACTCTATTATAAGTCCATTTTCTCATTAAAATGGGCAAAAATTATTGAGCTTGTGTGCTGGCACTGAATCATTGAGGTAATGAATGCATTTCTCCTTCGCTAAAGAGCAAGAACTTTATATTCCCGGCCCCAGTGGCCAATTAGAAGCGGTAATCCATCAGGGGCATGAAGATGGGCATTTTGCTGCACGTGAGTTGTTGGCGATTGTGTGTCATCCCCACCCACAGCACGGTGGGACTATGGATAACAAGGTGGTGACCACCTTGATGCGCACCTATCGCGATTTGGGAATTCACGTCATTCGGTTTAATTTCCGCGGTATTGGCAAGAGCGAGGGCGAGTTTGATAATGCGGTGGGTGAGGTTGATGACCTGCGGGCGATAATCACCTGGAGTCAGCAACACTTATCCCACATGCCGCTATTGCTCGCTGGATTTTCCTTCGGTTCGTCTATCGCTGCGCAGGCAAGTTACGATGTTATCGGATTGAGGCATTTGACACTGGTGGCGCCGCCGGTAGAGCGTTATCCCTATGATCGCGCCGGAGCATTTCCCGCTCCGCTGTGTGTGATCCAAGGCGATAAAGACGAGCGCGTCTTTGCTGAGGGCGTTTATCAGTGGGTGGATAAATTGCAAAGTCCGACGGAATTGATTCGTTATCCTGAGGCGAGCCATTTCTTCCATGGTTATCTGACTAACTTGAAATCTGACTTGACCGAGACATTGGTGCGGCAAATCTCCGCTTGATGCGTACGTCTCTCCTATGAAATTTGATGGCGCTACAACTGGCTTATCGCTAAAGTGACCGCCAGTTTTAGCTCGCTTGTTTGAATTTATGATGACTTCTATATCCCCCTCGACTTCGTTGTCCCCGTTGGAACGCTACCAGCAGGATTTGACTCGCCCTGATTTTCGTTTTGACCCCGCGCAAAAAGCAGCCGTTGATCACCTGCAGCATTTATATGAAGAGTTGGTTGAGGTGTGGAAAACCGAACAGGAAGAGCAGGCAGGCCTAGGTGGCTTTTTTAAGCGCTTGACCGGTAGCAGGCCTCGACAGTTAGTGCGCGGTTTGTATTTTTGGGGCGGTGTAGGGCGCGGCAAAACCTATCTGATGGACAACTTTTTTGAGAGTTTGCCCTTCGAGCAAAAGCTGCGTGCGCACTTTCATCGCTTTATGCGCCGTGTCCATGCCGAGCTTAAAAAGCTCGATGGGCAGAAAAACCCTCTCAAACAAGTAGCCGATATTATCGCCAAAGAAGCGCGGGTTATCTGCTTTGACGAGTTTTTTGTCTCCGACATCACTGACGCCATGATTCTCGGGACATTAATGGAGGAGTTGTTTGCCCGCGGAGTTACCCTGGTGGCCACCTCCAATATCGTGCCCGATGGCTTATATAAAGACGGCTTGCAGCGCGCACGCTTCTTGCCTGCTATAGCTCTGCTCAACCAGCACACTCTAGTCGTTAATGTGGATGGCGGTGTGGATTACCGTTTGCGCGCGCTGGAGCAAGCTGAGTTGTATCACTCCCGCTTGGATGAAGCTGCAGACCAAAGTCTTATGGCCAGCTTCAAGAGCCTTGTTGCCGCCAATGCCGAAATTCAGGTGGCGGTGGATTTGGAGGTGGAAGGACGTCTTATACAGGCACGTTACGTGAGCGAAGGGGTCGCCTGGTTTGATTTTGTCGAGTTGTGCGATGGGCCGCGCTCGCAAAATGACTATATTGAATTGGCGCGCGAATATCACTCGGTGATCCTGAGTAATGTGCCTGGCTTGGGACGTGAGAAAGATGATCAGGCGCGCCGCTTCGTGAATCTGGTCGATGAATTTTATGATCGCCAGGTAAAACTGGTGATTTCGGCAGAGCGCCCGCTGGCGGAGTTGTATTCGACCGGTAAGCTCGACTTTGAATTCCAGCGCACCGTCAGCCGTTTGTTAGAAATGCAGAGCCGCGAGTATCTGGCGCGTCCGCATCGGCCGGAATAGCACATTCAGTTGTAAATTATGGTTGAAAAGCAAGCATCGGCTGTGTAGTATGCCGCCTCCCTATTTTAGGGGCATTATCCACATCCAATTAGGCAGGAATAACATGAAGACCTATATTGCCAAAGCAGAATCTGTCTCTCAAGACTGGTTCATCGTGGATGCGGCGGGAAAAACACTCGGCCGTTTATCTGCGGAAATCGCCTCGCGTTTGCGTGGCAAGCACAAGCCAGAATTCACTCCACACGTTGATACCGGTGATTACATCGTTGTGATCAACGCTGCTCAAGTGCGCGTGACTGGCCGTAAAGCAACTGACAAGATTTACTACTCGCACACTGGTTATGTGGGCGGCATTAAATCTATCAGCTTCCAGAAGTTGATTGAAAAAGCGCCAGAGCGCACCATCGAAACTGCCGTTAAAGGTATGTTGCCGAAGGGTCCACTCGGTCGTGCTATGTTCAAAAAACTAAAAGTTTATGCAGGTAATGAGCATCCACATGCTGCTCAGCAACCTAAAGAACTGAACATCTAAGGGGAGCTGACATGTCTGCTACACAATTTTACGGCACCGGCCGTCGCAAAACCTCTACCGCGCGCGTGTTCATCACTGCCGGTACTGGTGCAATTATCGTTAATGACCGTCCTTTGGACGAGTACTTCGGTCGTCCAGTTGCGCGTATGGTTGTTCGTCAACCGCTGGAACTGGTTGGTCTGGTAGAAAAGTTTGACGTAAACGTCACCGTTACCGGTGGTGGTAGCTTCGGTCAAGCTGGTGCTATTCGTCACGGTCTGACCCGTGCTCTGATGGAGTACGATGAGTCTCTGCGTAGCGAATTGCGTAAAGCTGGTTACGTTACTCGCGACTCTCGTGAAGTTGAACGTAAGAAAGTGGGTCTGCGTAAAGCACGTAAGAAGCCACAATTCTCCAAGCGTTAATGGTTTTCTCCAGTCGGTTTTTTGCTGGCTGGAGAACAATCACCAAAAAAGCCCATGTCGTTACCGACGTGGGCTTTTTTGTTTATGCATGATTAAGAATGAGCGTCGCTGCCGATCGATTCGTGACTGGCATCAAGTGTTTTTGATGATTGCAATGTCAGTAAAGGTGCGCGCGAGTTGTGATTGGTGGGCATCTAAAACCAGTAACTAGTTGATAGTTTTATTGATTTGAGACAAGTCACTTAAGGTTTCTTCGGGTTTAGACTGAGAATATTGAATTACGCTCACGCCTTTACTGGCTTGGGCGTTTTTTTACGTCTAAAATTAGCGGCTTATAACCCACTGTTTACGTGTGGTTATTCTTGTAAGCAGTGCGTTAATTCATTAACATTGCCCGCCTTTTCTTAGAGTCACCCAATATTCCTTATTTCGCCGGACTTAATATCAGTAACTGTATCAAGTCGCAGGACGATTTTAGGCAATTTGCTAGCCGTTAAAGCTGTTTAGGGGAGAATATCGTCATGAGTAATGACGCTGTAAATCAAACGCGCCGTCGCGTATTAATCGGGGCCACTTGTGCAGTGGGTGCGGTTGGTGTCGTGGGTGCGGCCATTCCATTTGTGGGTTCGTGGAACCCAAGCGCCAAAGCGAAAGCGGCGGGCGCACCGGTTAAATACAACATCAGCAAAATCGAGCCAGGTGCTCTGGTGACTGTTGAGTGGCGTGGTAAGCCAGTATTTATCGTTCGTCGTACCCAGGCAGCTCTGGACAGTTTGAAGAAAGTAGAAGAGCAGGGTGTTCTGCTTGATGCTGGCTCGAACGAGCCGCAACAACCTGAGTATGCCAAGAACCCTGAGCGTGCAATTCATAAGGAATTCGCAATTCTGTTGGGTGTTTGTACTCACCTGGGTTGTGCACCTATGTTCCGCCCTGATGTGGGCGCGGCAGATTTGGGTGGCGAGAAGTGGCAGGGCGGATTCTTTTGTCCATGCCATGGTTCTAAATACGATCTTGCAGGGCGTGTTTATGTAGGTGTTCCAGCACCGCTGAATCTGGAAGTTCCTCCTCATCGTTATGAGAGCGAGTCTATAGTTGTGATTGGCGAAGATCAGGGGGCTTGATATGAATTGGTTAACAGGTATATGGCAGTGGGTTGATAAGCGTCTGCCAGTTCAACGTGCATGGGATACCCACATGGGTAAATACTATGCGCCGAAGAACTTTAACTTCTGGTACTTCTTTGGTGTGCTCTCGCTGTTGGTATTGGTAAACCAATTGGTTACCGGTATCTGGCTGACCATGAGCTACAACCCATCAGCCGAAGGTGCGTTCGCATCGGTTGAATACATCATGCGCGATGTGGATTTTGGTTGGTTGCTGCGTTACATGCACTCCACCGGCGCGTCGGCATTCTTCGTAGTGGTTTATCTCCATATGTTCCGCGGCATGATGTACGGCTCTTATAAGGCCCCGCGTGAGCTGGTGTGGATTTTTGGTATGACCATTTATCTGGTGCTTATGGCGGAAGCCTTTATGGGGTACGTATTGCCCTGGGGCCAGATGTCATACTGGGGTGCGCAGGTAATTGTGTCCCTGTTCGGCGCTATTCCTGGTATTGGTGAAGACCTTGTACAGTGGATTCGCGGCGACTACTTGATCTCCGGTATTACCCTGAACCGTTTCTTTGCACTGCACGTTGTGGCGCTGCCAATCGTGTTGCTCGCCTTGGTGGTAATGCACATCCTCGCATTGCACGAAGTGGGTTCTAACAACCCGGACGGCGTTGAGATCAAAAAGAACAAAGATGAGAATGGCATTCCACGCGACGGCGTTCCTTTCCATCCTTTCTACACTGTGCACGATCTGGTTGGTATTACTGTCTTCCTGTTTGCTTTTTGCTTCATCATGTTCTTTATGCCAGAGATGGGCGGTTTCTTCCTTGAGTACGCTAACTTCGAAGAAGCAAACAACCTGAAGACCCCGACCCACATCGCCCCGGTTTGGTACTTCACTCCTTTCTATGCGGTACTGCGTGCAGTGACCATGCAGATCGAGCTTGGCCCAATGGTGTTGACCGCTAAATTCCTCGGCTTTATTGCCATGGCGGCGGCGATTGCCATCCTGTTCGTATTGCCTTGGTTGGATCGCAGTAAAGTGAAGTCCATGCGTTACCGTGGTCATATCCCGCGCGTTATGCTGATTGCATTTGCTGCAATGTTTGTGATCCTGGGTTACCTCGGTGTTAAGGCGCCGACTGAAGGTCGTACCTTGTTATCGCAAATCGCTACTGCGTTCTACTTCGCTTACTTTGTGACTATGCCGGTTTGGACTACCACTAATCCTGATGGTCCTAAATCCAAAACTTCCTGGGTTCTGTGTGGTGCGTTTGCAGTGATCTTCGGTTGGATGGGGCTGGAATATATCCGTGGTGATGTACCGGTATTCCTGTTGGTGCTCTGCTTCCTGTTGGCGGCGATCTTTGCTGTGTTGCCACTGCTGGCTGCGCGCGATAAAGATCTGGAAGAGCCTACCCGCACTCAAGCCAAAGGTTTGCCAGCGATTGTGGTGCTTGCTGGTCTGGCGTTGTTCATTATCCTTGCAGTTGTGCCTATCAAAGCTGTTGCTGCTGAAGGCGCGTTTCACTGCGGTGCTGTTCCATGTGATGCCATGGAACCGGATCTGAACAACAAAGAGTCTTTGCAGCGCGGTGCGAAATACTTCGCCAACTACTGCATGGGTTGCCACTCAGCGAAATACTCGCGTTTCGAGCGTGTTGCTGACGATCTGGATATCCCACACGATCTGATGGAGCAAAACCTGATTTTTGGTGATCAACGTATCGGCCAATTGATGGAAATTGCGATGAAGCCACAGCAATCAAAAGTATGGTTCGGTGTAGCTCCACCGGATCTGACCTTGGTAGCACGTGCGCGTTCACCGGAATGGCTCTACACCTATCTGCGTAACTTCTACAAAGATGAAACCCGTCCTTGGGGTGTTAACAACCGTGTATTCCCGAACGTGGGTATGCCCCACGTGTTGATTGGCCCGCAAGGTTTGCTGGAGTGTGGTGCTGGTCCAAAACTCAATCACCACGGCGGCGCGTTGCGCAATGACGTAGGTCAGGTTGAAGTGGACGAGCACTGCGGTGCGCTGAAAGAAGGCAAGATCAAAGGTACTATGACTACCGCTGAATTTGATGCGGCAGTTTACGATCTGGTTAACTTCCTTGAGTATGTTGCCGAGCCTATCGCTGTTAAGCGCCAGTCTATTGGTATGTATGTATTAGGATTCCTGGTAATCCTGTTTATCTTTGTCTACTTCCTGAATCGCGAATTCTGGAGAGAGATACACTGATAAAAAACGGGCGACTTAGGTCGCCCGTTTCGTTTGTGGCTTGATTGAATTGAGCCTTGCTTAAAATACCTGTAAGTTGTCGTCGGTATTCATTCCCAGCCAAAGGAAATCTTTATGTCCATGACCTCCAGTCGTCCGTATTTTTTACGTGCCATCTACGAATGGATATTGGACAACAATTGCACTCCCCACATTTTAGTGGATGCTCATGTACCTGGCACCCAAGTGCCCCAGCAACATGTGAACAAAGACGGGCAGATCATCCTCAATATCTCCCCTTCGGCGATCAAAGACTTTTTTATGGACAACACCGCCGTATCCTTTAACGCGCGTTTTAGTGGTGTTGTTAACAACCTCTATATTCCCTGCGGTGCAATCCTTGGCATTTATGCCCGTGAAAATGGGCAGGGGATGATGTTTGAAGCAGAGTCAAATCCGCAGCCGCCCGCTCCACCACCACCTTCTCCGGTTGCGCCAACGCCAATCAATAAAGCGTCCAGTGATGCGGCCAAGCGCCCTGGGTTGCGTGTCGTCAAATAAGCTTATTGCGAAAAGAAAACACCAGCTGCGGCTGGTGTTTTCTTTTCTGGTCCACAAATTGTGACGCTTGTGAGACACATTTGTGACAGGAATGTCTGTTAGTCATATAACTGTAATATTCGATGGGTAAAGTGATCATCAGTGGAGAGGAAAGACCTCTCCATAAACATGACAAGAATTCTTTACTCACGATGACTAACGGAGCGCTCTATGAACGCTATGAAAATTATCAAAGGGCTGGCAATCGCCGGTTCTATGGTTTGTGCCGCCGCGCTGCACGCCGCTGTTGATCCTAAATTGCCTGAGTACAAAGTAGTTACCGGCGTTTCAGGAAACGTAAACTCAATCGGTTCAGACACCCTGAACAACCTGATGACCCTGTGGGCTGAAGATTTCAAAAAATCCTACCCTAACGTTAACATCCAAATCCAGGGCGCTGGTTCGTCAACTGCACCGCCAGCATTGACTGAAGGTACTGCGAACTTTGGCCCAATGAGCCGTGCAATGAAAGCTGAAGAAATCCAGGCTTTCGAAGCTAAACACGGATATAAGCCAACTGCAGTGCCAGTGGCGATCGACGTTCTTGCGGTATATGTGAACAAAGATAACCCGATCAAAGGTTTGAGCCTGCAACAAGTAGATGCCATCTTCTCTGCGACCCGCAAATGTGGCGGCGCAAAAGACATCACCCGTTGGGGTGAGTTGGGTCTGACTGGCGCATGGGCTAACCGCGATTTCACTTTGTACAGCCGTAACGCTGTATCAGGTACCTACGGCTACTTCAAAGACGAAGCCCTGTGTAAAGGTGACTTCAAAGCCGGTATCAACGAGCAACCAGGTTCTGCATCAGTAGTACAAGGTGTGTCTGAGTCGATCAACGGTATTGGTTACTCAGGTATTGGTTACATCACCTCTGGTGTTAAAGCGATTCCTTTGTCCAAGAAAGACGGCCAGCCGTTTGTAGCTGCAGATGCTTCTCATGCATTGGATGGTAGCTACCCATTGGCACGTGTGCTTTATGTTTACATCAACAAGCACCCGAACCGCCCATTGGATACCTTGCAGTTGGAATTCGTTAAGTTGGTATTGTCCAAGCGTGGTCAAGAGACTGTAGTGCGCGATGGTTACATTCCATTGCCAGCCACTATGGCAACCAAGGCTTTGGCTGACTTGCAAAAATAATTCACCCTTGAGGTGATAAAAAAACCGCCGACTCGCTCGGCGGTTTTTTTATAAACAGCCATCGCAATGTGACAGTAAGATGACAGAAAAACCGGTTTTGTAACAAAAGTGTCATCAAGCCTTGTTAGCATTTCCGTGCCAGCAGTTTAATCGAGTGAGTAGACCATGTCAGAACCCACTGTATCGGTAAGACAAACGACCAGTTTGATGCCGACCGCCGAACAACGCACGCGTCTGCGTCGTATCCGCAAACTCAAAGATGCCACCTCCCGCTACGGTGTTATGACTGCAGGCATGGCAGTTGTATTTTCTCTGGGTTTGATTTTCTTTTACTTATTCTCTGAGGTGGCGCCGCTGTTTCGCGGGGCATCGGTCGAAGTGGTCAAGACTTACGACCAGGCCGAGCTGCATCAGATCGAAAATGACAATACTGAATTTTTAACGCTGGAGCGCTACGAGGAAATCGGTGGCAGCTTCAAGCGTAGTGGTGCAGTGAACTTCTTCAACGTCAACGATGGCAAAACCATCCTTGAAGCACAGCTGCCCAAAAGTGAAGGTGCTGAGTTTGCCAGTTTGGCGACCAGCACCGCCGACCACGGTTTGATTGCTTACGGTTATAGCAATGGCGAAGTGGCGGTGATCAAAACCAATTACTCACTCAGCTACCCGAATGACAAACGTTTAATTACCCCGAGTTTGTTGAATCCATTGGGTGAAACGCCGATTCGTTTGGACGAGCAGGGCGCAGCACTGAAAGTGTTGGCGATTCAAGAAACTTCTGCCGGAACCCTGATTGGTACCGTCACTGCCGATAATCGTTTATTGCTCGGCGTATTCAGCAATAACACCAATATGATTACCGGCGAATCAACTCTGTCGCAGGAAATTTTTACTCTTCCACCGTTGCCAGCGGGCGCGAATGCAATCGCAATGCAAATTGATGAGACTGCACAACACTTAGTGGTTGCGACTGATAACTCGCAAATGCTGCTGTACAAAATTATTAATCCTGCTGCTGCAGAGCGCAAAGAAGCAGTCACGGTTAACAGCGGAAAAATTACCGTAATGCAATTTTTAGTTGGCACCGGCTCACTGGTAGTCGGCACAGATAAAGGCACCGTGAGCCAATGGTTTTTAGTGCGCGATGCAAGCAATGAATACCACGTTGAATTTGTGCGCGACTTTGATTTACTTCCGGGTGCAATCACTACTGTCACCCCGGAATTTGCCCGTCGCGGTTTTTGGGCTGGCGATGACAAAGGCAATATCGGTATTTATTTCGGTACGTCTGATCGCACCTTGTTGATCAAATCCATGGGTGAGCAACCCATCCGCAATCTTGCCGTTTCTCCTATTAACAACCGTGCATTGTTAATCGATGCGGATAAAAAAGTAGCGGTTGCTGATGTGTGGAATAAACACCCTGAAGTTTCTTTCAGCTCGCTGTGGGAAAAAGTATGGTACGAAGGCCGCGAAGCACCGGAATATATTTGGCAAGCGTCTTCCGGTAGCGATAACTTCGAAGCAAAAATGAGTTTCGTCCCGCTCTCACTCGGTACATTAAAAGCAGCGTTTTTTGCGATTCTGTTTGCAGTACCGCTGGGCGTGATGGGCGCAATTTATACCGCTTACTTCATGACGCCGAAATTGCGCGGTATGGTGAAACCTACCATCGAAATTATGGCGGCACTGCCCACCGTAATTCTCGGTTTCCTCGCCGGTTTATGGCTCGCGCCGTTTATCGAAAATCATTTACCGGCGCTGTTCAGTATTTTGATTTTGTTGCCCATAGTGATGTTGGTGACGGGATTTATCTGGAGTCGTTTCCCGGAATCCATTCGCAGCCGTATGCCTGAAGGTTGGGAAGCCGTTATTTTGGTGGTGCCAATTATTATCACCGTGTGGATTTGTGTGGCGATGAGTCCGTTCGCCGAAATCTGGTTCTTTGAAGGCAGCATGCGTCAATGGTTTACCGACAACGGTATTAGCTACGATCAGCGTAACGCTTTGGTAGTAGGTATCGTGATGGGCTTTGCGGTAATCCCGAGTATTTTCTCTATCGCTGAAGATGCGGTGTTCAGTGTGCCGCGCCATCTTACCCAAGGCTCTCTTGCGCTGGGTGCAACTCGCTGGCAAACCATGGTTGGCGTTGTGTTGCCAACTGCGAGCCCGGGTATTTTCTCTGCGGTGATGATGGGCTTTGGTCGTGCGGTGGGTGAAACCATGATCGTGTTGATGGCGACGGGTAATAGCCCGGTAGTGAATTTCAATATCTTCGAAGGTATGCGCACGCTCTCCGCGAATATCGCGGTGGAATTGCCGGAGACGGCAGTAGCCAGTACGCACTTCCGTGTGCTTTTCCTTGCTGCGCTGGTGTTGCTCGCGCTGACGTTTGTAGTGAACACGCTCGCTGAAATCATTCGTCAGCGTTTGCGTAAACGCTACAGCAATCTTTAATTCCTGGTGACTGCAATGAAAAATTTAGTGAAAGCACAAGCCGACTGGTTTAAAAGTGGATCGCCGTGGATTTGGTTGAACGGTGGTGCAGTAGCAATTTGTATGGTGATGGTGGTCGGCCTGCTGGGCTTGATTGCTGTACGCGGTTTTGGACACTTCTGGCCAGCCGATATTTTGCAAACCTCGATTGTTGACCGCGAAGGTGCGCGTCACATTGTGATGGGTGAAGATGTCCGCTCAGAAATTATTCCCGCTGCTGTTGCGCGCGATGGTGGTTACACCGTTGCTGACGATGTTGAGTTACTCACTCGTCATTTATTCAAGTTGGGTAACCGCGATGTTAGCGGTCGCGATTTCGTCTGGTTCCTTGAAACCGGTATGGAAAAATGGGAATACCCAATTGATGCGATTTCTATTGAGCGTCGCGAGTGGGGTAATTTTTACGGCTATCCAGTAGCGATTAAAGAACAGGATGCAGTTGTCAGCGAATTAAATAGCCCCGATTTCTGGCAGCAATTGGATACCCGTATTGAGCGCGCTCTGGATTTGCACAGCCAAATTCAACGCATTGAAAAATCTGATATCGGTCGCATCAACAGACAGATGGATGAGTTGCGTCTTGATCGTCGCCGCATGGAATTAGATGGCGCTTCCAGTGCGCAACTGGCGGCAGCCGATGTGGAGTTTGCCGAGCGCCGCGCTGCATTGGAAGCGGAATACACCGTTATCAAACAAAGCCGCGATGATATTTTGGCGCAGGCAACGCGCGATAAATTAATTGCACGCACTGCCGATGGTAAAGAAGTCGTCATCGCCTTTGATCACATCGTGCGCGTTACTCGTCCAAACGATTTAAGTGTGTTTGGCAAGACCGGCCAATACCTTGAGCGCTTCTGGGAATTTATGAGCGCTGAGCCGCGTGAGGCGAATACCGAAGGCGGTATCTTCCCCGCGATTTTCGGTACGCTGACCATGGTAATCGTGATGTCGATTATGGTTACGCCCTTCGGTGTACTCGCGGCAATTTATTTGCGCGAATATGCCCGTCAGGGAACCTTCCTGAAAATTATCCGTATTTCGGTATACAACCTGGCTGGTGTTCCTTCGATTGTGTACGGCGTATTTGGTTTGGGCTTTTTCGTCTATACCCTCGGTGGCAATCTCGATGAATTGTTTTATGCGGAATCGCTGCCGTCGCCGACTTTTGGTACGCCGGGATTGTTCTGGGCATCGCTCACATTGGCGTTGTTAACTTTACCGATTGTAATCGTGTCGACTGAAGAAGGTCTGTCGCGTATCCCAAGTACTATTCGCCAGGGTAGTTTGGCTCTGGGTGCAACCAAAGCAGAAACTCTGTGGAAAGTGGTTGTTCCGCTTGCAACACCAGCGATGATGACTGGTTTGATTCTCGCAATTGCGCGTGCCGCCGGTGAAGTTGCGCCGCTGATGTTGGTGGGTGTAGTGAAATTGGCTCCAGCGTTACCGGTTGATGGTAATTATCCTTACTTGCATCTCGACCAAAAAATTATGCACTTGGGCTTCCACATTTACGATGTGGGTTTCCAAAGCCCGAACGTTGAAGCGGCGCGTCCGCTGGTATATGCAACCTCATTGACATTGGTATTGCTGATCATTGCACTCAATATCACTGCGATCAAAATCCGTAATAACCTGCGTGAAAAATACCGCAGTGCATCGGATTAATCGCTGCAATTTTTTTGTAATAAATTTGTCACCAAACTGAAATAAAATTAGCGAAATTTTTAACAGGCACAGCTTATGACCCCGACTGCATTGGTGGAACCGATCAAGCTTGAAGTAAAAAACCTCAACTTGTACTACGATCAAAAGCGCGCCCTTAATGGCGTGAGCATGAAAATACCGGAGAAAAAAGTGACCGCGTTTATCGGCCCGTCCGGTTGCGGTAAATCAACGCTGCTGCGCTGTTTCAATCGTATGAACGATTTAGTTGACGGCTGTCGCGTTGAAGGTGAGATCCTGCTCGACAGCAGTAACATTTATGACAAAAGTGTTGATGTGGCAGAATTGCGTCGCCAAGTGGGAATGGTATTCCAAAAACCAAATCCATTTCCAAAATCAATTTATGAAAACGTAGCTTATGGTCTACGCTTACAAGGTGTGAAATCCAAGCGTGTATTGGATGAAGTGGTAGAGAAATCATTGCGCGGTGCAGCGCTCTGGGATGAAGTGAAAGATCGTTTGCACGATAACGCATTTGGTTTGTCGGGTGGTCAGCAGCAGCGTTTGGTAATTGCGCGTGCAATTGCAATTGAGCCGGAAGTTATTTTGCTCGATGAACCAGCATCTGCACTCGACCCAATCTCTACCCTGAAGATTGAGGAGTTGATTAACGAACTCAAGCACCAATATACAATCGTTATTGTGACGCACAACATGCAACAAGCAGCGCGCGTTTCTGATTACACAGCATTTATGTACATGGGCGATTTGATTGAGCATGATTTAACGGATACGCTCTTTACCAACCCCAGTAAAAAACAAACTGAAGATTACATCACCGGCCGTTACGGTTAATGCGGAGGCGCATCATGGTTATGGA
>NZ_JBCECX010000009.1:0-166759 GCF_039207905.1 Cellvibrio sp. | reverse complement strand
CAATTCTGCTTATCGCAAAGCAAATACCAGCCAATATTTTGTTGTCTTCCATACCCGCTTCCCCGGTCGCGGTGAGGAACACGAAGTGCGCACGCATGAGTTCTTTTTTAATAGCGACGGCTGGCCGGTAATCGCACCATTACGTTACGCAGCAAAAGTGGATGCGAACGATGCAACCCGCAGCCACTCTGCACTGGAAGCAGTAGCTGCAAATGAGGTTGCGGGAACTTACCAATTAATTAATCACGGCAAAGATATTTCTGCGACGATTAAATCATCAAGCAATATCCAACTCGCCACTGGTGGTAGCATCTCCGGTGCGCAATCCGGTAGTTGGACATTCGATGCAAACACTCGCGCTACCACGCTGGTGTTGGGCGGCACTACTTATCGCGGTGTTGTCTCACGGCAATGGAACCAGGTACGCAATCGTTTTGAAATTACCTTTACTGCTTTGTCGCCAGACGGGACAGCAGTGTGGGGAATTAAATCGAATTAATTGATATTGATTTAGGGGCGCTGCTTACGGCGCCCTTATTTTCCAAATGAAGAATATAGATTGATAATTATTTTTACTCGCCTGCCAATTCCAACGCACTACCAACAAGCTGATCGCTAATGAAATAACCCGATGCAATCAAGTTTTCGATAACGGGTTTTATTGCTGAAATTAAATTTTTTTTTTAGCCAGCAATAAAATTCCGATTGCACCAATTATTTTTAATTGATGCGCTTTTGCTATACCCCGTCCGAGTTTTTCATCGATTAACACAATTGCATTATGTTGCAACGCAAACTCCAAAGCGGTTTGTTCACCAGGATCAAGCTGCTGGAGAGATGTACGGACAAGGGGATCATTAACCGGATGAAGCCAGCCGTTATTTACTGCTAGCTGTACTTGTTGCGCATCCTGTCGCTCGGGCTTGTGCATGCACTCCGCTAATACACTTTGCGTTATGCAAACTTTTTCAAATAGGAGAGGAAGGTTTTTTAAAAACCCAATCCGCGCTAACGAAAGTAATGGGCTTGTATCGGCGACCAATAATTGTTTAGTCGTTAAATTGTTCAAGCTCATCGATTAAGTCATCCTTGGAATAATCAGCAACCGGGATTTTACGTTCCGCCAAAAGATCCATCATCTCGGACGGTGACACACCCGCTATACGTGCAGCCTGAACAAGGCCGACTTTGTGATCAGCAAATAAATGCAATGCCATTGAAACCCGCACCCCGGATTGCAACAACACTTCATCAAAGGGAACCGCCACAAAGACCGGTTGCCCATGCTTGGTGACTAGCGACAAATGACCCAACTCAGCCTCGCGAATCAGCTCGCCAGTGCGGTTGCGCAGGTCACGAATAGTGAACATCTCCATAAAAACCTCAATTGTGCCTACATGTGTTGGCACATTTTGCACTCTTAGGTGGTTAAACTTCAAGCAAAAGAACGTTCTCCAGACTAATGGCCTAGGGCGTTGCTCATAGCGCTTTTATGCTAGCCATTCCTGCATTTCGGCTTGCCATCTGGTGAAGCGGTGCAATAACAGCGGGTTTTGTTGCGGGTTGAATACATCTTCATGCAATGCGGGATTCCAACTTTGGGGTAAACCGGCGGCCATGCAGGCGGCGCCTTGGACGGTTGCGTCGGCGTTGTCGCTGCGGTGGACATTGGAACAAGTAAGGTCGGCGATTTTTTGGCAGACGCTATCGGCTTTGCTGAAGCCGCCGCTAATAATTATTTTTTTCGCATCGCCCAGCTGATTCATTAATTGAACGTTGATGACTATTTGGAAAATTACAGATTCAATCCAGGCGAGGATTTTTTCGTGTGCGGATAAATTATTACTGAAGCGCGATTGCAAATCCGTTCGCCAGTAAGGTGCGCTTAGGCCGCCGACTGCGTTGAGGAAATAACAATCGCCAGCGGGATTTAAATCCAGTGCGCAATCCATTTCGTGCGGAGTAATTTCCAAACCTGTGTGTTGTTGGATAAAACTGATCGCCGCTGCTGCGCCATTTACGGTTGCTTCCCATGCGTAATATTTTTTGCTTGTTGCATCTTCTGGTAACCATAAGGGGCTTACCAGTAATCCTTCCGGTGCATTTAAATTTTCGCTCAGGCGCTGGATAAACGCGCCGGTTCCGATATTAACGTAGCAGGCACCGGGTTCTGGTAAACCACGGGCAAAAAGCGATGCACCTTGATCGCGGGCACTCGCAGTAAATGGAATACTGTGATCGCCAATTTTAAAATTGCCGAAATGACTGTTGTGATATTTGCAAATGGGCAAAACGGCACGCGGAATTCCGAAGGTGTATAACAGCGTTAAATCCCATGTGTTGCGCTGCAAATTCCACAATAAGGTACGCTGGGCGTGACCGGGATCGACATAAGCCTGTTGACCGCTATTTATTTTTTTATCGCACAAATGCCAAAAAATATAACTGACAATCGGGCCAATGCTCAGGCTGTTATTTTGTTGTGCCTGTGCGACAGCATCGCTGTGCTCCAAACACCAATGCATTTTGGTCGCGCCGTAATGTGGCGATAAGCGCAAACCAGTAAGTTGTTGGGTTTGCGTATGGGTCAGTGGAATATTATGCAGATAAGGTTCGCCACGAACATCTTGCCAGCTCAATACCGGAGTTAATACCTCGCCGGTTTTATTATCCCAACACAAGAGCGATGAGCCCTGCCCCGCAAAACTGGCCGCTTTAATTCGCGCGACATCACCCCCAAGCTGCTGGATTTTTTGCAGGCATGTGCGAATGCCGGCAAGAATTTCTTCACCATCTTGTTCGATATGTGGATAAGCAGAATTTTCTATCTGGCGATGTTGCGTCACACATGCGGCAGAGAAACAGCAGATTTGTTCACCCGTAGCCGAATAAACTGCAACGCGCGTGCTTTGACCGCCTTGATCAATTGCTAGAAAGAGATCAGTCGCGAGAAAAGTATTTGAGGGAGTATTTTGCTGTTGGGACATGACACTTGCTCAATAATGTTATTGAGCAAGTGTAGCGGGAAAATGAAATCTATTCGCTCCGGCTATTCACCTAAGTTGGGGTTGGGGACAAACCCGCCATAGGGGAATTGGGCGATTTTATCGCTGCCGCCTTTGATCTCGCTGATTTTAGCAGGACCTTCTTTTTCTACTTCGTCGATACGCACGATGGAGTGCATCGGAATGTAAGAGCGTTTTACGCCAGCGAATTCGGTTTTCAGTTTTTCTTCGGCAGGATCAATCAACAAACCGCTGCGCTCACCAAAGACAAACTCTTCAATCTCGATAAAGCCGTACATTTCGCTTTGGTAAATCGCCGAGCAAAACACTTCGTAAACCTGGGATTGGTTAAGGAAGATCACTTTGTAAACGGGTTTAACAGCCATAACTCTCTCTGATGTTTCGCGTTTGATAAACAGCCCCTAAGACGCGAGACGCGGCTTCTGAGGGCCGCGCAGAATAGCACATGTTTTGCCATTCTCGCCCCGCCCGATTGATTTTCATACAGCGCCATTAGTCGATTGCGTTATTACTGCCCCGGTGCTTTGCGTTAATCATCTAGTCACCGGCCATTTCTGGTGGTGGCGCAGCGCCTTTTTGCGGAGCCTTGAGCAATAACAACAATGGTAAGGCGGCGATAGTGACCCACATCATCAACTGGAAATCCTGCAAGTAAGCCAAAGTGGCCGCCTGCCGTTGGACTTCATTGTTGATCGCCATCAGGCCTTGAGTGGTATTGATATCCCAATGGCCGGTCTCGCCCACTTTTGCCAGTGCCTGATTGTAGGGGCTGATGTAATCCGCAAAGGCGGCGTGGTTTTTCTGGATGTTTTGCTGCAGCTCCGCCATCACCACTGAAATACCGATACTGCTGCCGATATTACGGGTCAGGCTAAACAGCGCGGTGCCCTCGTTGCGGAACCGCCCTTCCAGACTCGCAAAGGCAATCGCCGACAACGGCACGAAGATGAAGCCCAAACCAATACCCTGTACCACGCTGGTGCGGATAATGTCCCAGCTGGTAATGCTAGTGGTGAACAGCGTCATTTCCCACAGCGAGATAATCGTCAGCAGCAGGCCGAAAAACACTTGATGGCGTGGATCAACCTTGCCTGCGATCTTGCCCACAATCACCATCGAGAACATCACCCCCATACCGCGCGGCGCCATTACCAAGCCGACATCCACTACCGGATAACCCATCAGGTTTTGCAGGAATGGCGGCAGCAGCGCCATAGTCGCGAGCAAAATAATGCCGACCACGAACATGAAAATCAGGCCGACGGAGAAATTGCGATCCTTAAATATCGCCGGTTCGATAAACGGTTGTTTGTAGGTAAATATGTGAGTGATAAACCAGTAAAAACCCAACGCCATCAAAATACATTCGGCAATAATTTCCGGGCTATGGAACCAGTTCTGGCTTTCGCCGCGGTCGAGCATCATCTGCAGCGCGCCGATTCCCAAACTCAGGAAGGCGAAGCCGAGTAAATCGAAATGGCGGGTTTTATTGATCACTGTTTCTTTAACCGATGCCATCACGCCGAGGAGTGCAAGAATCCCCAAGGGTACGTTGATGTAAAACACCCAGCGCCAGCTGTAGTGCTCGGTCAGTAATCCGCCCAAGGTTGGCCCGAGGATTGGCCCAAGCACTACGCCCATCCCCCAGACGGCCATCGCCTGACTGTGTTTTTCTTTGGGATAGGTATCAAGCAAAATCGATTGGGACAGCGGCACCAGTGCAGCGCCGAAAATCCCCTGCAATAACCGGAAAGTCACTACTTGCTCCAGGTTTTGCGCCGCGCCGCAGAGCATGGAAGTAATGGTAAAACCGGCGATAGACCAGAGCATCAGGCGTTTACGGCCAAAGCGATCCGACAGGAAACCGGTCAGCGGCAGGAAAATCGCCGCCGCGACAATATAAGAGGTCAACACCCAGGAGATCTGGTCCTGGGTCGCGGACATGCTGCCTTGCATATGCGGCAAGGCGACGTTGGCGATGGTGGTATCCAGCGCCTGGATAATCGTCGCCAACATTACCGAGGCGGTAATCAGCGCGCGATTATTGGCTGAGACGGGGGCTGGAGCTGCTGGAATTGGATCTCCAGCAGCTTGATCAATCGTTGTCTGTGACACAAAAATTTACTCCACAGATAAAACGTAATAGGTAGAACTTACTAGATAAAACTTGGCTAAATAGAAACGCCTAACAGCGAGCGCTTGTAGCCGGTGTCGATCTCGATATCGGTACTCAAACCTGCTTGCAACGCCGGGGCATTTTTATTGGGCTTGATGCTGATACGCACTGGCACACGCTGGGCGATCTTTACCCAGTTACCGGTGGCGTTTTGCGCCGGGATCACTGAAAACTCCGCGCCAGTCGCCGGGCTGATACTTTGCACAACGCCTTCCCATGCAACATCGGGATAGGTATCCACATGCACTTTCACGGTTTGGCCGATGCGCACATGGGTCAAATCTGTCTCGATAAAATTGGCTTCAACCCACAGGTTATCGCTCGCCACCAATGACATAGCTGCACTACCTACCGCTAAAAACTCACCCACTTCTGGCGGCTTGGTAACAATGCCGTCTTTAGGTGCGGTGATGCGGGTGTAATCCAGATTCAACTGCGCTTGCTCAACTTCCGCTTTCGCAGCGCGATAACTCGGGTGTTGCTCCAGCGGTGCTTCGGCATCGCCACCCAAAGATTCGGCGATACGTTTCAGATCGCGTTCAAGGGTTACGACTTGCTGGTCACTCACTCGACGGGTGTGGCTCACTTCGTCATAAGCAGCTTTGGCAACCAACTTGCGCGCGGCCAAATCGGCTTGGCGATGTTGCTCGTTAGCGGCGTAATCGCGATTAGCCATCGCCAGTTGCAACTCGGATTGTTTCTCGTGATAGCTGGCATAAAGCGCGGCGAGCGTGGTGCGCACTTCGCCCTGTTTCGCTTCGGCTTTCGCCAATGCGACTTCGTAGGGTTTGGCATCCAACACCAACAGCAGTTGGCCGGCTTTTACATGCTCGTTTTCAGCAACCAGACGCTCGGCCACTGCGCCAGCAACACGCGGGCGAATATTCACAACATCGGCTTTGGTGTAGGCGTTATCGGTAGTCGCATAACGACCGCCCGCCAGATAGATCAGCAGCCCCAATACGGCGGCGACTGCGGGAATCACGACTAACAAAATCAAACGACGTGATGATTTGGCTTCACTCATTTCTCATTTACCTCTGATGAATCCTGATGTTCAGGAACGTCTTTAAACTCTTCTCCACTCACGGCCCCTTTGCTGATAGCCGTGAGGTTTTCACGCAATTTGTTTAGCCCAAGGAACAATGACGATTGCTGCTCCGGTGTAAAACCCGCCAGTGCGAGGGATTGGAACTCGCACGATGCTTCTTTAATTAGCGTTACTATCGGCGCTGCTTCCGGAGTCAGGTACAGCTGGAACGCGCGGCGATCCTTGGGATCTGGCCTGCGCTCTACCCATCCGTTTTCTGCCAACTGATCCAGCAACCGCGCGAGGCTGATCGGTTGGATCTCCATAAAGTCCGCCAAATCAACCTGACGAATCCCCTGCCAGCGGAACACGCCAAGCAAGGCGCGCGTCTGGGCGAGGGTCAGGTTATGTTGCTCGAAATAACGCGCCGCGATACGGCGAACCAAGCGCAGGTTGTCCGATAACAGAAAGCCCAAGCTCTCATCCTCGGGTTTAATCGCCGGCCATTTGGTAGCCAGCTCATCGGTATTGGGAGTGGAAGAACTCATAAACCATCCTCATAAGCAGTTACATATATAATATACATAGCTTATTAATTTACAAAAGATGGATTTGGTCTTGGCATGTCGCAAAAATGGCCTTTTGGTTATAAATGTGGATTACCTGAAATAGTCGTATTGAATGGCAAACCTGAGTCGGTAATTCGTCGGTTAGCCTGAATCAGTGAATAAACGGTATACTGCGCGCCCTTTCAGCTCTCCCTGTCGATTAGCTTATGAATTTCGCTTCCCTTGGCCTTGCGCCAGAATTGCTCCGCGCCATTAAAGTGATTGGCTTTAAAACCCTGACTCCGGTTCAGGAGCAAGCCATCCCCGCCGCACGCCGCGGTATCGACCTGCTCACTACCGCGCAAACCGGCACCGGCAAAACCGCCGCTTACGCGCTTCCCGTATTGCAGCAGATGCTGGAAAAACCAAAAGATTCGCAAGCAGGCTTTGTGCGCACCCTGATCCTCGCACCTACCCGCGAGCTGGTAGAGCAAATCGCCAAGGCAATGCAGGAGTTTGCGCAGTTCACGCCATTTAAAGTCGCCAGCATTTATGGCGGAGTAAAGGTGACCAGCCAAGGCGCCAAGTTGCGCGCGGGCGTGGATATCCTGGTTGCGACGCCGGGCCGCCTGAAAGAGCACGTCGAGCTGGAAAATGTCAGCCTCGCCAAAGTCGATTTTGTGGTACTGGATGAAGCCGACCGTATGCTGGATATGGGTTTTGTGGTTGAGATGCACGCGATCCTCACCAGTATCACCCGCAAACATCAAACGCTGTTTTTCTCGGCAACCAGCTCACCGCTGGTGACCAACTTGTCCAAGCAGGCGATGAATCGCCCTACCCTGATTACCGTGAGCAAACGCAACTCGGTCGCCGAGACAGTTGACCATGTGCTCTACCCGGTCGATAGCGATCGCAAATACGAGCTGTTTATTCATCTGTTGCGCAGCCAAAACTGGTATCAGGTAATGGTGTTCAGCAGCACCCGCGAAGAAGCCGAGAGTTTAACCAAAGCACTGAAAGTCGATAAAATCGATTCCGCTGTAATCCACAGTGAAAAGACTCAAGGCTCACGTCGCCGTGCGCTCCAAGATTTCAAAGATGGCAAACTGCAAGTATTGGTCGCGACCGAAGTGGCTGCACGTGGATTGGACATTCAAGGCTTGGATTACGTAGTTAACCTCGACCTGCCATTCTTTACCGAGGACTATGTGCACCGCGTTGGCCGCACAGGTCGCGCCGGTAAAAAAGGTGTGGCGATTTCGTTGGTAACGCCAGCGGAAGAGCACAAGATTTCGCTGATCGAAGAAGTGATCGGCACCAAAATCAAACGCGAAAAAATCAAAGGTTTTGAAGTCACCGAACAAGTCGTCAAGTCGGTTAGTAAACCAAAAAGTGGCTTACTGAAACTGGCAGCAAAACCGGCAGGCAGATCCAAAGCAGGCGATCCAAAAAAATCGGCCTTTGCCAAACCCGGTTCATCAAAATCAGCAAGCAAAACCGCTGGAACCACAAAAGCTGCGAGCAAACCAAAACGCGCCGGCTCAAAAGATGCGCGCCCAGCCAGCACATTAGGCCGCTCGACTCGCCCGAAAAAGAAATAATCCCGCACTGACGGGCATTAAAAAAGCCGCTCCCGATTGCTCGGGAGCGGCTTTTTTGTATCTGAAGCAAAGAGATTAATCGTTCAAGTCTTCGTCATCATCAAGACTGTCATCACCTTCTTCACGCGGCTTGCGAATGCCGTGGGCGGCGAGGATTTCAACGTAGAAGCTTTCGCCACCTGCGGTAGCTACTTCATCCATCTTTTTGGTGAGTTCACCAAGACGAACTACTTCAGCAGCTTCTTCTGTTGCACCGAATTTGCAGTCAAACGCCCAGTAATCGACACCTTTGGGCAAGGTTTTGCGGCGCTCGCGTTTTACGTATTTGCGCACATCGTGCTTGATCGCCTCCAGAACGCGGTCGCTGTTTTTACCTTCGATATGGAGCTTGAACGTCTTTTTCATGTTTTACCTGTGATCTCCCACTAGGGGCAGTGCAATTAAGAGTAACGGATTGAACCGGGCGCGCATGGTATCACGCTACGCATCGGCAACCTTACGTTTCGGCAAGAAGCGATAGAGTATCGCGATTCCCACACCAATCACTGCGACAGTCAAGCCCATATCGCCCCAAGAGTGATAACCGAGATAGAACATGAGTTCCATATAGGCCAACAGACTGCCCGCCATACACACCCAACCCAAGCGGGATTGCAGACCGGTGCCGATAAAAATGACCAACGCCAGTGCCAAGGCCGTGTGGGTGGAATAGTCTAACCCGAGCAGCGCCCACAGCTTCAGGTAGTAATCCAGCAGCATTACGCTAAACACCAAAATGGCCGATGCGAATAATTTGACCCAAAACCAACGGTAGCCCCGCATTATTTCAAGGGTTCCGACACCGAGTGTGACGAGCAGTAGGAATGGGATGTAATAGTCGGCGACCAGGGTTAGGAGTTGATTCATAAAGCGTGGCGTCCAGAATGGTAAAGTCCGGCAGGCTAATTCATCGACCACCGAAAGCCAAGGGCTTTCTATAGGCTTTACCCCATAAGATAGCTATAATGCGCGCCTCATTTTTCTGCGTGCTTTTTGATCAACAATTAGCGCCCGCAGCGATTAGCGTCATTCCAAGCAGGTAGTAGTTCGATGTCCACCACCACTGAAGCGCCCATTAAAAAGCTCTATATCAAAACCCATGGCTGCCAGATGAATGAGTATGATTCATCGCGCATGAAGGATTTGCTGGGTGAATCGCACAATATGGTGCCGACCGAAGACCCCGAAGACGCCGACGTAATCCTCATTAATACCTGCTCCATTCGCGAGAAGGCGCAAGAGCGCCTGTTCCATGAATTGGGCCGCTGGAAAAAACTCAAGAAGAAAAATCCCGATCTGGTTATTGGCGTAGGCGGTTGCGTTGCCAGTCAAGAAGGTGCAGCTATTGCCAAACGTGCGCCCTATGTCGATTTGATCTTTGGCCCGCAAACCCTGCATCGCCTGCCGGAAATGATGGAGACCAAGAAAACCAACGGCGTTGTTGTTGTCGATGTGAGCTTCCCCGAAATTGAAAAGTTCGACCGTTTGCCGCAGCCAGATGCCGATGGCGTGAGCGCGTTTGTGTCGATTATGGAAGGCTGCTCCAAGTACTGTACGTTTTGCGTAGTTCCTTACACTCGTGGCGAAGAAGTGAGCCGCCCGGTAACCGATGTAATGGCGGAAATTATTCACTTAGCCGGCCAAGGTGTGCGCGAAGTGAATTTGCTCGGCCAAAACGTAAATGCCTATCGCGGTGACAGCGATGACGGCACGGTTATCGATCTGGCGGAATTGATTACCTATGTCGCTGCAATTGATGGTATTGACCGCATCCGCTTCACTACTTCACATCCAGTTGAATTTACTGATGCGTTGATCGAAGTTTATAACCATGTACCAGAATTAGTGAGCCACCTGCACTTGCCGGTACAAAGTGGATCGGATCGTATTTTGATGGCGATGAAACGCGGACACACTGCGATTGAATACAAATCCAAATTGCGCCGTATTAAAAAGAATCGCCCGAATATCAGTTTCTCATCTGACTTTATTATCGGCTTCCCCGGTGAAACCGATGCAGACTTTGAAGCGACTATGAAGCTGATCCAGGATATGGATTTTGATACTTCGTACAGTTTTATTTACAGCGCCCGCCCCGGCACACCAGCGGCAGATTACCCGGATGACACTCCGGAAGAAGTGAAAAAGCATCGCCTCGCGATATTGCAGGATCGCTTGATCCAGCAAGCCTTGGCAATTAGCCGTCGCATGGTAGGCAACACTGAACGTATTCTGGTGACGGGTTATTCGAAAAAAGATCCTGGGCAACTTTGCGGTCGCACTGAAAATAATCGCGTGGTGAATTTCCGTTCTGACGATGCTGATTTAATTGGCAAGTTTGCTGACATACTGATTGAAGAAGCACTCACCAATTCTTTGCGTGGCACTCTGTTGAGTTCCGAGCTGGATGCTGACTGGATCAAATAATCGGCTGGCTGAAATAAATAGCAGGCAAAAAAAATCCCGCGCTGCAGTACCAGCGCGGGATTTTTTTATTTCCCTGAACTGAGTTTTACAAACTAGCAGTTCTCATCGGTTGCTTTTTCACAAGCATCCTCAACACCGTCCTTGATTTCGTCCGCAGCATCGTCCAATTTATCGCGCGCCGAGTCCGTAGCTTCGTCCACATTTTTACCAACCTTTTCAGCTGGGCCGTCATTTGAATCACAGGCGGCTAAAGGCAGAACTAAAAATACCATAAGAAATAAACGCTTCATCAAGTCCATCTTAAACTCCTTAGCTATTTTCATACTGGTATAAACTATATAGCGGAAAACGTGCCAATTTCGCGTAAAGCAGCATTTACGCGATATGCAGAAAAATAAGAGGGAAATCAGGAGCGACAAAGCGGAATATTTTGCAGAATTTACACAACTTTTTACTATTAAATTACAAGCAGACCAGCTAACGGAGCGCATCTTCCAATTGTGCAAGTGATACCGGCTTTAATAAACAGGCGGACACACCAGCATCGGTTGCACGCTGGCGATCCACTTCTTCACCACTGGCGATAATGATCCGTACATCGGGGTAGGATTCATGAATTTGCGCCGCACACAAATAGCCACTCATATCCGGCAAATTCAAATCGATCAACACTGTGTGGGGATTATGCTCTTTAACATCACGTAAGGCGGCAGCGCCAGTCTGCACACCAATCACTTGCCATCCCAACAGTGTGAGCAAACCTTCCATAGCCGCCAGCGCATCCGCATCATCTTCCACCACAATGAGTGTTTTCACTTTTGCGGAAACCGGTGGCAAACCTTCTGCGCCCGGTAAGAAACGCATCAGGCAATCGTACAAACGCGCTTGATCCAATGGCTTACCCAAATAGGCAGTAAAACCGGATTCAAAACAGCGGTCCATATCACCTTTCATATGCGCCGCAGTCAGTGCAACCAATGGCTGGGTAAAACCTTCTGCACGTAATTGTTGCGCGGCCTCATGGCCATCCATCACCGGCATGTGGATGTCCATCAAAATAAGATCAAATACTTTACCTGCCTCGCTCTCTGTTTGAACGATACGAACGGCATCAGCGCCGTCTTTGGCATACACCACTTCGATACCTGTAAGCTGGACAAAATGTCCGATCAGCAAACGAATATCGCGCAGATCATCAACAACCAATACGCGACCGGAAAGGTGCGGAACAGCTACGGCCGCTTTCGGACCGGACGCAAAATTCAAGCGCAATATTTCAGTGTTGCTGCGTTCGAAATCTTCCACATCCATAGTGAACGCAAATTCACTGCCCTTGCCTTCTTCGCTCGTAACCTTGATGCTACCGCCCAAACGCCCCACCAATTCTTTGCTGATTGTGAGACCTAAACCTGTGCCCGCGCGCGGGTGTACTTGCGCATTTTTGGATTGCACAAACGGCTCAAAAATAACTTGCATGGTTTCCGCGCAAATACCTATGCCGGTGTCGCGCACACTGAAGCGAAGTTTTTCGCGCTGCTCCTCTTCAACCCAATCAATTTTTAGCACTACACCACCCTGGTTAGTGAATTTAATTGCGTTGCCCATCAGGTTTAACAAAATTTGCCGCAGGCGCATGGGATCGGTGCAAAGCGTGACAGGCAATGGTTGGGGAGCATCCACACTCAACTGCAAATTTTTATCTAACGCAGCGCCCTGCATTAAAAAATAAATATCGGTAATGAATTCAGACAGCGAAATGGATTGCCGCTCCAACTCCAGCTTTCCAGCTTCTATTTTGGAGAGATCGAGAATATCGTTGAGCAGCCCCAGCAAATGTTTGCCATTGCGATGGACGATGCGCAAATGGGCAGAGCTTTCAGAGTCTTCATCTTTATTTAATAGCAATTCGGTAAAGCCCAAAATGGCTGATAAAGGTGTGCGCAATTCGTGACTCAGGTGTGCGAGAAATTCACTTTTGGAGCGGTTCTCTGCTTCTGCCTTTAAGCGCTCCACACGCTCACGTTCCACTTCGCGTCGCGCAAGGGCGTAGCGAATCGAGCGCGCAAGATGCTCTGCGGTTAATTTGGATTTAACAAGATAATCAACCGCGCCCGCATGCAAGGCTTGGCGGTCAACTTCGATTTGATGCATGCCGGTGAGTAAAATAACGGGGCCGGAAAAGCCAACTTCATGCGCGTATTTTAAAAGTTCAATACCATCATGCGCACCGAGTTTGTAATCCATCAGACACAGGTCATGCCTGTCTTCACGCAACAGTTGTTGACCGGCCTCATAAGTAGAAGCCCAATCCAGAACACAAGTTTGACTAATATCAGCCAAGAGATCCTGCACGAGGAAAAAATCTTCCTCGTCATCGTCAATAATCAACAACCGTACATTATGCATGTGATAAGGCGCCTGCCTAACGCCCAACGTAACTCTTAACACTAAGTAGCTTTAACAACTAAGGCACTTTCCAAACTTAAGGCAACTCTACAAACTGCACCCAATACTTGCCCAGGGTGCGCATCAATTCTACCAAGGCATCAAAAGTGACAGGTTTGGTGATGTAGGATGCCGCGCCTAAATCGTAACCTTTCATTTTGTCTTCTTCCGCTTTGGATGTGGTCAAAATCACCACCGGAATACGCCGCAACCGCGGATCAGCCTTGATCTGTGCAAGCGCCTCGCGCCCGTCCATTTTCGGCATATTCAAGTCGAGTAAAATCAAACCCGGCATGGGATAACGTGTGCGATCGTGATAATCACCATCGCCCCGCAGATAATTTAATAATTGCACGCCATCTTCAACAAAGTGTAGATCGTTTAACACACGGCTTTCGTGCATGGCCTCTTGAGCCAACAGACGATCATCCGCATCGTCGTCTGCCATCAGGATAATGAGGGTCTTATTGGGAAGATTCATAACTACATCCTTAGAGTTTGTCGGTGAAACGACATCATCTTGCTATGGAGCATCCGCCAGAAGGTTTGTCAGAGGTTCAATTACCGCTTGGGTCATGGGAAGATAAATTGTGAAAACCGCTCCAGCACCAGGTTCACTTTGGGCCGCAATCATACCACCGTGCCGCTCCACAATTTTGCGACACAATGCCAAACCTATACCAGTTCCTGAATATTCATCACGTCCATGTAAGCGCTGGAACAAACTGAAAATCCGTTCCGCGTACTGGGTCTCAAATCCAATTCCCTGATCGGCAAAACGCAAACAACACCAGGCGCGCTGGTCATCCGCCAAGGGTGACAAGACATGCGTCTCGCAAGTGACAGTCACTCTGGGACGATCATCTTTGCGGTGAAACTTTATGCTGTTCACAATCAAGTTCATGAACACTTGCGCCATTTGTGGCGCATCGGCGTCAATTACCGGCAAAGGATCAATGTGTATCTGGGCGTTTTGCTCCTCAATAGAGAAATCCAGATCATCCAGGACACGGTGCATCACTTCGTTTAAATCAACACTGACAAAAGGCCGTTGCTTGGTGGTGACACGGGAAAAGCTTAATAAATCATCAATCAGGATCGACATACGCTCGGATGCAGCTTGCATACGCGCTACGTATCCTGAACCCGCCTCGCCAAGTTCATTACCACATTTTTGTTGCAAGCGATCACCAAAGGCGCGAATTTTACGCAGCGGCTCTTGTAAATCGTGCGACGCAACAAAAGCAAACTCTTCCAGCTCCCGGTTACTACGCTGCAACTCTTCCGAATATTGCAGCAGCGCCTGGGTGCGCACACCCACCTTTTCTTCCAAATCTGCGTTGGCATGTGAGAGCGCGGTATTAAGCTCGGCAAAGCGCGTGGCGTTGCGATACCAAATATAAAAAACACCCAGCGATAGAAAAAGGCCAACGCCGTTTGCCATCAAAAAAGCAATTAAAATAAAACTGCGGCTTTCGGCGGCAATTTTTTTATTACTCTCTAATAACAAGTTTTCATCGCGCTCCATTTCCTCTATCAATCGGGAAATAGTCCGCATTAACTCCAAGCCTTCATCCGTTTTGATCTGGCGAACCGCTGCGCGCACCTCTTCTCTGTTCGTCAGGGCGACAATACGCTGCATCTCACCAATTTTTTGCGTGACATTGGAATAAAGTAATTTGAAACGATCTTGCTGCAACAAAGAATAGGCAGTGGCATCTTCAAGCTTATCAAGCAAGTCATCCACAACAGCGAGGGTCTGGTGATAGGGTTGTAAATACTCAGGATCTTCCGTTAGCAGATATCCCCGTTGACTGGATTCTGCGGCGGCAAGCTCCCGATTTAAATCTTTGATGTAATTGATTGTTTGCAGGGTATTGTTGATGCGGACATTATTTTCAGTGATCACATTAACTGAACGATAAGCCTGAACCGAACTTACCGCAAAAAAAGTAATTGCGGCTGATAACACCATCACCCACACATAATTCGGAAGTTTATTAATACTAAACCTATCCAGCGAATTATCATGCGCCGATGGTGCATCGCTCACTGATCTTCGTCCTCATTAGCGCGCACGAAACGGGTATTCTTCAAGCTATCCAAAATAGTGCTGCATTGGCGACACTCTGCAAGAATCGTTTCAAACACCGCAATCGCCTTGCGCACATCACCTGTGCGCTCCAGCGTGAGCTTGCCCAATTCTGCATTGATCGAAATTGTGTTTAACGGATTGCGCAAGTCATGTACAAACCGGTTTTTTTCACCGTCCATTTCCAGATCCTATATTTCAACGTCGCCGTAACTATTCAGACGGTTGTAAAGGGTTTTCAAACTGATCCCGAGCATCTCGGCAGTTTGTCGTTTATCACCGCCAAAATGTTCCAGCGTTGAGGCTATAAGTTCACGCTCCACTTCTTCAACCGTTTTACCAACGCGAATACCGGCAGATGCCTGCGGTGTTACTTTGGAAAATGGCGAAGATAACTTCTCCGGTAGTACTAAAAGATTTTGATCCTGATCGGCCATGATGTAAGCACGATGGACAACATGGCGCAGCTCACGCACGTTACCTGGCCAATCGTATTCCATCAGGCGTTGTAATGACGCATCGCTAACACCGATGTCACCGCCATATTCCTGATTAAATGCAACCAGAAAATGTTGCACCAATAACGGGATGTCACTTTTGCGCGTGCGCAATGGAGGAATATGGATTGGGAAAACCGCCAGACGGAAATATAAATCTTCACGCAGACAACCTTGTTGCGCCAGATCCTGTTCGGTACGGTTAGTAGCGGACACTACACGTCCTTCGATATCAACGCTGGTCGTTGAACCTAAACGGGTAACCTTTTGGGTTTCCAATACACGCAACAGATTGGTCTGCAGATCAATCGGCATCTCGGTAATTTCATCCAAAAACAGAGTGCCTTTATTCGCCTGCTCAAACACGCCAGCTTTACGATAAGTCGCACCGGTAAATGCGCCCTTCTCGTGACCAAACAATTCGCTGTTAATTAATTCGCGTGAAAATGCCCCACAGTTGGCTGCAACAAAATCGCCTTCAACTTCGCTGGCAAAATGGATAGCTGCAGCCACCATCTCTTTACCGACACCACTCTCACCCATCAACATAACGTTTGCTTTGGTAGTGGCAACACGCTCAATCATTTCGTAGACGCGCTGCATCGGTTCGGACTCGCCAACCAGATAATTGAAATGCAATTTAACTGAGGAGGATTTTTTATCCGATGATTTTTCATCTTCAAAAAGTGATTCCAATTGTTGCAAATCAATCGGTTTAATCAGATAACTGATATTTGAACCATAGAGATTTTTTACAATGGATTTTATTGAAGGATGGCCGGTGATCAGCGTTATTTTTGTATTGCTTTTCGGCGGCAATGCCTCAAGGATATGAAGACCACTACCATCAGGCATGATCAAATCAAGAATCATATGTGTGTATTGATTCTTGCTCACTAATTCACGTGCTTGCGCTACAGAATCAGCAGCAGTAACGCGGTGACCTAATAGTCCCAATAATTGTACAGTCGCTTCCAAAAACCGCTTATCGTCATCAACTAATAAGACTTCAGCCACAATCCAAATCCTCATGCGTGAGAGCTAACTATTATCGAGCCTCATTCTAGCACCAGTCGGAGAGTAGAAAGCAGCATCTATAAAAGAACTTAGCGAAGATTTCACTAATTAGGGTTAATTAAAACAATGTCCAACGCCGAAGCTCTGGAAAGATAATGCGCAACACATAGCGCGCCTTCATTCCGGTATTTCCTGGTAAAAGCCTGATCGCCGCGCCCATGATAAAAGGGGCCACAATAAAGGTAACCAGAAACGATCTAAACCCGGGTACTTCCACTCGAGCTTCTATCTGTTGTTGCAACGCAAGGCCTTGCACCAACAATTCACTATTCTTTAGTTTTACTCTGGTGGCCAAATCCATGCTGTACGCTCCGCACAAAATTATCAACTTGCACGCGTGTATTGGGCAAGCTCATCCGCGCGCGGTATTTAATGAATAACCAACGGCAAACCAGCAACAATAAAAGCTGCTGGGCAAAGACCGTAAAAATGCCCCAACCCAGTTCGCCAGTCAGCGCATATACGCCCCAACCAGTAAATACCGAGAATGAAACCCAAGTCAGCAATATAACCGGCATCATCAATAGCCAGAGCATCAACACTTTAGGAAAAGTGCGGATCGCCAACAACGCTTCCATACGAGCCAAATCGACAATGCCACCTAAAAAGGTAACAAACTGATCCCCTAATTTAAGGGTTTGTTGCATGTCGTCTGACCAACTGGGGTTCTTGCCTGCTGCATTTTCCGCGGCAGGGTTATTCTCAAACAAATCCTCCTGAAGCTTTTCAGCCGCAGGAGGAGTTTCAGTCGGGGTCGGGGTATGAAGACTCATGCCCGTGCGCCACTAGCGGCGATGCAACAAGTAAGACACCAACCAACCAGCTGCGAACGCAATCCCTACTGTTGCCAGAGGGCGAGCGCGAACCGCTTCTTCCGCCTGCTCTTCCAGCTCAATCGCACGAGCTTTACCTTCGTTCAGGCGCACTTTAGCGTTAGCTGCTGTAGCTGATCCAATCGAACCAACCGCATCGTAGATGCTTGAAGTGGCTTCTTTGAACTGGGCAATTGCCTCAGCCATTGTAATGTCATCAACTTTACTGTTTTCTTTATTCACTGAAGTTTGAGTAGCCATGATGTTTCCTCGCGTTTATTGAATAAAATTTCCAAATTGACAATGCATCATTAAAAATTACATTTACCTGATTACCGCAATTACTTAAATACTATAGTCGACGTCTGCCAAAAATGAGGGACAAGACAAATAGCACAATAAAGATAAAGAACAGGATTTGCGCTATACCGGATGCCGCACCTGCAATACCACCAAAACCCAGAAGACCGGCAATAATGGCAACGACGAAAAATACCAAAGAATAATAAAGCATAGGATTCTCCTTCTTGATCGTTTGTTCACTTAAATACACTCAATGACCATGCCAACTTTTAAATTTTTATTCTTAAGACTTAAACCTCGGTCAACACTAATCGAATTGGATCAATATCCTAAAAGAACGCAGAATAAGAGGAAAATAACCTGCAAACAGCCCGATTATTTTCATGGCTGTTCGTTATTTGGGCGGATTTAGAGAGGCAATCAACAGCGGCCTTTGCAAAGATTGCAAAAAAGGGAAATCCTTACACCTCAGGACTGGCGTTATCTATTTTATTGTTCGAGGTATCGCCATCGAGAATATTGATCCAGGCACCAATCAAATCCAGTTGCGATGAGAGTATTTTAAAACAGACGAGCAATGGGATAGCGATCAACAACCCAATCACACCCCATACCCAGCCCCAGGCAAACATCCAAAGCACAACCAGAAGTGGATTCAAATTAAAACGTTGCCCCAATAATTGCGGGGTCACAAACTGTGACTCAATGAAATTCAAGATTAGAAATGCCCCGGGGATCATCATCGCCTGCCCCAAAGATTCGAACTCAACTAACCCAACTCCGGTCAAAATTATGGTCAATACCAACGGACCAACATAAGGGGCGAAATTTAAAATAGCGGCCAGTGCGCCCCACAATAATGGATCTTGCACTCCAAGTGCAGCCATTGCACAAAAAGTCGCTATGCCCAGCCCGATATTGATAATAAACATCAGTAAAACATAGTGGGATATATCATCCCGCACTGTTTGAAAAATAATAACGGCTTTCTTTTTTTCTGAAAAAGATGACTGGGCACGCACAAAATTGCGCATCAAATTATCGCCATATACCAGAAAAAAATAGGTGATAACAAACACCGCAAAGACCTGAACTAAAAACATCGCCGTGGTGCCTGCAACCACTGAAAATGCCGAGAAAAAAACCGTTTCCAACGCGCTGGAAACGGCATTATTTTGCCCATCCGCATCGGCAATCATTTGCGAGCGCAGCATATTAAATCGTGTGGATAACACATCCATTTGCACAGCCAGTTTATCACCCAAGGCGGGCAAATTATCGAGCCATTCTGCCGCTGGCTCCACCAGCAAAACAAAAGAAGCACCCAATGCAAAAATTAAAAATGCCACTACAAAAGCGGCGGCAACAGCTTGCGGTACACCACAACGTGCGATATACCGCACTAATGGGCTTGAGAATAATGCGATAAATGCAGCTACAAATACCGGAAGTAACAAAGTACGGCAAAAGTACATGGTGTAAAGGACTGCAATTATCACCAAAATATTTAATGCCAATGCAATCGCACCTTCTTTACGGCCTGTGGCTGTGCGGATAATCAACGGGCTATTCATTTTTAATCCTTATTTCGAGGCTTTGTCTCGCGCTTTGTTTTAAAGCCTTATTGCTGCATCTATTTACCTATTGTGTGCCTCCTTGCCATTTTCATACCAGCAGCCTCTTATCCCAAAAACACCTTAAATTTCGGCAAAATACGCGATATTTTCCAGCAGCACCTATAAAAAATTACAACTTTTGTATTTATTTCAAGTAAATTTTTTAATTTTCCCCACCGAGAAGATAATACTCACGCGCAATAAAAATGATTTACAGATAAGAGGTTGGCTAAGCACCAGCTATTACGCGGGCTTCGCTCCTAAAGAAATTCAACTGGCATAAAACCCGCAAGCTGATCCATCACCACATTAAAAATGTGGGTGGCTTAGAAAAGAAATTTTTAAGCGCTTATGTTGTTATGAAATTGATGTCGAGACAGCAACAGTCTGGACAAAAAGGAGAACACCATGAAAAAGCCATTATCCAATTCCCTAGTCACATCATTCGCATTGCTTGCGCTATCTGCCTCTATGGCAGTTGCCGCGAACACTGGCAACTCAGGGCCAGTAACAGAAACCTACAGCGAGAAAAAATCCTCGGAGCAGTTTTGGGCTGACTTTAAACAAGACAGCAAACAAACCTGGCGCGATAGCAAAGCAGCCTTTAAAGACGGTTGGATTGAAAGCAAATTAGGGACGGCAATCAGCCTCAACAAATATCTCAGCCCTTATGACATTGATATCAAGGTGGATAACAACCAGGCCACACTGGAAGGGAATGTCTATTCGGATATTGATAAGGAGCTCGCCGGAAATATTGCGCTGGGCGTAGAAGGAATTGATACCGTTTCCAACAACTTGAAAGTGGTGCAAAAACCCACCAATTCCCACACGCAATTACCGCAAGGGCGCAGCTTCGCCCAGTATGTCGATGATGCGACGACTACCGCTGCAATCAAGACTGAATTGCTCGCATCAAAAAACATTAAAGGATTGGAAATTGATGTGGATACGCTGAATGACAAAGTGACTCTTTCAGGCAAAGTCGATACACCCGAACAAAAAGCTTTGGCACAGGCAATCGCGGCAAAACATGACGATGTGAAAGATGTCGTCAATAACTTGCAAGTAAAATCGTAAGTTGACCCGCGCAGCAACTTTCAGGGAGCAAATTTTGCTTCCTGATTTCTTACTGAATTTTGTTAATTTAAAAACACAATAAATACAAAGCCTTAGCGACCACACTTAAACCAATTCCAAATTTATACAGGCATTCAGGTTAGATTCAGATGTAATTTAGGCTTTATCCCACCCGCTGAATGGTTTAGTCTTACTTTTCCTTCGTAAAAAGAGCTTACTAACCACTTGAACACCCAGGTTATAACCCCTCCGGAAATCGCCTCCCAGCCGTTAACGCTGGAACCCAGTGATAGTCGTCGCCTCGCCAGTCTCTGCGGCCTTCTCGGCCAGCACTTACGCCAGATTGAAGAGCGCCTTGAGATAGAAATCCGCAATCGCGGTAGCGAATTCGAGCTTATCGGCCCACCCGCTAAAATCCGTGCCGGCGCCGAATTATTGCGCAACCTTTACCTGACGACTGAGAAAACCGAACTCACTCCCGATGAAGTGCATCTCGCACTGCAAACCTCTGGTATCGAACAACTTATGGAACAACTGGATAACGCTGAAACCCAAGCGCTTGCTGGCGAAGCTATAGCTCCCGCAACCTCAGACAATAGCGGCGATGAGGGTGGCATTACCCTGATCCGCACCAAGAAATGCACGATCAAACCGCGCGGTTTAAACCAACAACGCTATGTGCGTGCGGTACAAAAGCACGACATCAACTTCGGCATAGGCCCAGCCGGTACCGGTAAAACCTATTTGGCGGTTGCCTGCGCGGTAGAAGCGCTGCTGAAAAACGAGATTGAACGCATCCTGTTGGTACGCCCGGCGGTTGAGGCGGGAGAAAAACTCGGCTTCCTGCCCGGCGATCTAGCCCAGAAAGTTGATCCTTATTTACGCCCGCTCTACGACGCCCTGTTTGAAATGCTGGGTTTTGATACCGTTGGCAAGCTGATGGAACGCGGTGTTATTGAAGTTGCGCCCCTCGCCTTTATGCGCGGTCGTACCCTGAATAACTCGTTTGTTATCCTCGATGAAAGCCAAAACACCACCCGCGAGCAGATGAAAATGTTCCTGACCCGTATCGGTTTCGGAACTACAGCCGTGATTACCGGAGACCCAACCCAAATCGATTTGCCGCGCGGTATGGCCTCCGGCCTGCGCCACGCTATTGAAGTGCTCGATAACGTCAACGGCATCAGTTTCACCCATTTCACATCCAAAGATGTGGTGCGCCACCCAATCGTGCAGCGCATTGTTGAGGCCTACGACGCGTTTGAACAGAAACAGCCAAAGCCGGACGATGCACGCTAATCATGGGCTACCAAATTGATATCGAAAGCAACAGCCAAAGCCAGATAATTCCGGCCTTGGCGGAGTTGGAAGGCTGGATTAGCGCCGCATTGCAGAGTCAGGAATTTGAAGACGCCGAAGTCAGTGTGTATATCGTTGACGAGGAAGAAGGTCAGGAACTGAACGCCCAGTACCGCGGTAAAGATTATCCAACCAACGTGCTCTCCTTCCCCGCCGATATTGCCGAGGAAGTAGGTATACCGCTGTTAGGTGACTTGGTGGTATGCGCGCCGGTAGTGGAGCGTGAAGCGCAAGAGCAAGGCAAAACCCTGCAAGCACACTGGGCGCATATGCTCATTCACGGCACCTTGCACCTGGTCGGCTTTGACCATATTGAAGACGACGAAGCAGAAACCATGGAAGCCTTGGAAACCCAAATCGTAACGGGTTTAGGGTATCCTGCCCCTTATCAAGAAATCACTGAAGAATAAAAGACCTTGGGAAATTACATCATGTCGGACGACCATCCGAGTAGTACAACTACTGAAAAAAACGAACGCCCTGAAAAACATGAGCGATCGTGGCTCGATAAATTACTCCACGCGTTCAGTGCGGAACCAAAATCCCGCGACGAGCTGCTGGAAATTATTAAAGATGCTGCCGACAACCAACTGTTGGATCAGGAAGCCTTAAGCATCATCGAAGGTGCATTGGATGTATCCTCCCTGCAAGCACGCGAAATCATGGTGCCGCGCTCCCACATAGTGGCGATTCGCCTTGAAGATTCCCCCAAAGAATATTTGCCGCAACTGATCGAGTCCGGTCACTCGCGCTTTCCTGTCATCGGCGAAAACATCGACGATGTAAAAGGTATTTTGCTGGCAAAAGATTTATTACCGCTTGCACTAAAAGGCACCGACAACTTTAATCTTGAAACCGTTTTGCGCCCAGCAACCATTATTCCGGAGAGTAAACGCGTCAACGTTTTACTGCGCGAATTCCGCGAAAACCGCTATCACATGGCATTGGTGATGGACGAGTATGGCGGCATCACCGGCCTGCTAACGATTGAAGATATCCTTGAAGAAATCGTGGGCGAAATTGAAGACGAAACTGATGAGCAAGAAGAAGCGACTGATTTCATCAAGCGCGTCAGCGAAAATGACTACATCATTAAAGCGCTAACACCGATCGAAGACTTCAACGAATTTTTCAACAAAGAATTCAGCGATGAAGATTTCGATACTATCGGCGGCCTACTCATGCAAGAGTTTGGTCATCTACCCAAGCGCAACGAAGTTGTGCAAATGGACAATATGCAATTCCGCGTGCTCTACGCCGATAATCGCCAAATCCATTTGTTGCGCCTGACGATATTAGCCGATTAAGCTGTAACAAATGTATTTGATAATAATCCCGCCAACCGGCGGGATTTTTTTAACCGGACACATAAGACAAATTCCATGCCCGATAAAATATTGAACCTTTCCCAGCCGCTTGCATTACTCATCGCGCTTATTAGCGGCGCCCTGATCACCTTCAGTTTTGCGCCGTTTAATATCTGGCCGATTGCGATTGTCAGCTTGATCGCCTTCGCACTCCTGCTTAAAGAGCAATCATTCAAAACGATTCTGTGGCGCAGCTTTGCATTTGGTGTGGGCTTTTACGGGGCTGGAATTCATTGGATTTACGTCAGCATCCATAATTTTGGTGGCGCATCACCGATACTCGCGGGATTTTTAGTTTTTATCTTTGCTTGCTTTATGGGCGCCGTTTTTACCGCGCCTTTTTACATTGTTGCGCGCTGGTTTAATCGTCACGCCCTCGGATTAATTATCGCCCTGCCCGCTTGCTGGTTATTGGGTGAATGGGTTCGTACCTGGCTGCTCACCGGATTTCCCTGGTTATTTTTAGGTTATGCGCACTTAACCACACCGCTTGCCGGCTGGGCGCCCATCACCGGTGTAATGGGCATTAGTTTTATTATTGTATTCACCGCTGCTGTATTGGCTGAATGGATCTGGAGAATAAAATCGCTACCGGCAAAAAAATCATTCCTGATTGCAGCCAGTATTTGCAGCGCTCTTTTTTGGATTGCCGGCGCCGGTTTTAAAAATATTACCTGGGCCGAACCTGATGCAGCACCAATAAAAATCGGCATGGTACAGCCTAATATCGACCAAAGCACCAAACTCAGTTTCAATCAAGACACTACCATTGCAGCACTTAATCAACTGCGCGAGTTGAGCACAGACTTGTGGAGCAACGATTGGGTCGTTTGGCCAGAAGCAGCGATTCCAACCTCGCTGACCTATCACGATGCATTGCCCTTTTTGGAAGAGATGAACACCATCGCAAGCCAAAACGACGCAGCCCTATTCACCGGTGTCATCTATGACGATCGCGACAAACAAAAATATTACAACTCAGTTGCGGGACTAGGACAAGGTTACGGTTTTTATCACAAACGCCGCTTGGTACCCTTTGGTGAATATGTGCCACTCGAAGACCAACTGCGCGGCTTGATTGAACTTTTTAATCTGCCCACCTCCTTTATTCATTTGGGGCCACAAGACCAACATGGATTGATCGCCAAAGGCGTGCGTATCACACCAGCAATTTGTTATGAGATTGTGTACCCGGATTTGATCGCCCAGGCAGCAAAAGAAACCCAGGTGTTATTGAGTGTGAACAATCTTGGTTGGTTTCTCGATTCAATCCAGTCAAAACAATTTTTGCAAATGGCACAGATGCGCGCCCTCGAAACTGGCCGCTATCTAGTTTACAACACTAACAATGGCCCCAGCGCAATCATTGATAACCACGGCAACATCCTCAGCCGCAGTTATTCATTCAAGGCGCAAACCTTTACCGGTGTGATTCACGCGGTAAAAGATTGGACCCCTTTTATGGTGTACGGCAGCGGCCCCCTGGCAGTCATCGCCACCCTGCTGTTACTGAGTCTTGCCCTGCCACAATTGCTCAAACGCCCAACTGTGCCCGCAGAAGGGCAATAATTATTTCGAATGTAATAGCAATATTTGGGGTGTAGTGCAGCGGATTTATCGTTAGAGTAAAACCAACACCATCATCCTTTTTATTGCTATGAATACGACAACTTCAAATACCATTGCTGATCCACGCTGGCCGCTACTAGGCGATGCCAGCGCTGATGGACAATTTGTATACGCTGTTATCACCACCGGAATTTATTGTCGCCCCGGTTGCCCATCGCGCCGACCAAATCCTGATAACGTCCGTTTCTTTGATAATCACACCGCAGCAGAAGCGGCAGGTTTCCGCGCATGCAAACGCTGCCATCCACAGCACTTGAGCGCCGATGCATTACAAACACAACGTATTACCACTCTGTGCCGATTTATTGAAAACGCGGCGCACGAACCCAGTCTTGCGGAACTGGCGGAATACTCCGGCATCAGTAGTTATCACTTGCAGCGATTATTTAAAGCCTCAACCGGATTGACACCTAAGGCTTATGCCAAAGCCCATCGCCAACAATTTGAACAGCAACGCAGCGCTACCAACCTGAGGAAACAATCAGCAATGGAAATCTCTTTTGCAGTGGATAAATGTTCCCTCGGCAATATCCTCGTCGCGCAAAGCGAACATGGGATTTGCGCTCTGCTATTAGGTGATGAGCCGCAAATATTAATCGATGATTTACAACAACGCTTCCCAAAAGCCACATTAGTTGCCGGTAATGCTGATCTCAAAAAAAATCTGCAGCAGATTATTAACTTGGTAGAAAAACCGCAGGGCAACATCAGCTTGCCATTGGATATTCGCGGCACACTATTTCAACAGCGCGTTTGGCAAGCGCTGCAACAGATCCCTGCTGGCGAAACCCGTAGCTACAGCGAGATTGCGGAGGCGATTGGATCGCCAAAAGCCGTGCGCGCCGTTGCTGGCGCTTGTGCAGCCAACGCGATTGCCGTCATCATTCCCTGTCATCGCGTGGTGCGCAGCGACGGCAATTTATCCGGCTATCGCTGGGGAACTGAACGAAAAAAAACATTATTGCAGCGTGAAGCGGAACTAACGAAGTCATAAACCTCGAACGAATTAATCACTATGCCGACCATAATCGAAACCAGCATTTCACTGCCGCGCAATTTCCGGCTCGCTGATTTTTTGGCATTTCATCAACGCGATGCGCAAATGCTCGCCGAGGCGGTTACCGAAAAACAATTGCAAAAAGGGATCGTCTGGCAAGCTATGTCCGCCTCCCTCACGTTTAATTTTTCCAACAAAAAACAAGCTGATGTAAGGCTCCATATCGATTCCGGCCGGAAAAAACTGGATGCGGAAAAACTAAACTCCCATGTGCAACATCACGCGAAACACATGCTCGGTTTAAACCAAACAATTAACGAGTTTGAAAAATATGTTGCTGTTCATCCCGAGCTGGAACAATTGATTAACAAGCAATCTGGCCTACGCGTCCCTCAAGCGGCCACCACTTTTGAAGCACTGACTTGGGCGATCATCGGTCAACAAATCAGCGTCAGCGCCGCCGTATCTGTGCGCCGAAAATTTATCCAGCATGCTGGCGTACAACACTCGTCCGGAATTTGGTGCTATCCAAGCGCTGCACAAGTTGCTCTGCAAACAGAAGATGATTTGCGTCCGTTAGGTTTTTCACAAACCAAAGCGCGTACCATTGTTGAGTTAGGCAAGATTATCGAGCGAGGAGAACTTCCACTCGATAATTGGCTGAGTGACTACTGGCAAGGCAAGGCACTCCCAGCACAGGATATTTACAACGCACTTATCCGCGTAAAAGGTATCGGCCCCTGGACAGTTAATTACGCTCTTCTACGCGGATTCGGCTGGCTTGATGGTTCACTACATGGTGATGTTGCCGTGCGCCGCAATCTGCAATGGCTATTAGGTAGATCGGAAAAAATGAGCGAAGCTGAAACGCAGGTGTGGCTCGAGAAGTTATCGCCTTGGCGCGCACTGGTTGCCGCACATTTATGGGCGATGCAAAAGCCGGAAGGATTTTGATCGAACTAACAGTTAGAAATAATAATTAAAAGTAACGTTAAAAGAGCGAGCGCGGCATTAAAGCAGAACCGCCGCGCGCCCCTACAACAATCTAATGCTTTAGTGAATCTGTTGGATAGTTCGGCTCTTCCACAAATTTGGCACTATTGCGAATAACATCTTCGTTCGAACTGGTGGGGATTGCATTACTGCGAAACGTTGACTCCAATTCCTGTGCCATACGCAAGTGATGATTGAGCTTATCCAAAATAAAGAACAGGAACTGTCTTACCTCCTGATCATTTGAACGAGCTGCGGTACGGAAATGATCTATTGCATCTTTATGAAACTGCAATTGATGATTGACGTAATCTTCATCAAATGCGCTTTCACTTTCGACCGACAATAAATACTGTCTGGCCGACTCCAGCAAATGTGCATCGTCAGCAACCGCTAAATGTTTGCGTCGGGCGATTGCCAACAATTCCTGATTAAGCGCTATATGGTCATCAATCATCAATTGCGCAAAAATTTTGATATCAGTTGAGGCGGTTTTCTGTAAAGCCAACTTAGCGGTTTCCACTTCAGCAATGCCTTTGGCTACTGCCTCTTCGATAAACTCTGCAAGATCAAAGTGCTGTCTTTCGCGTGCGCTGGTCAATGCATACCCCGCCGCAAACGCGGCACTAACCAATAATACGTCGGTAGCTTTCATTGTATATACCTCGCGTAAGTAATGTTTATTTAAACCTTGGTTATATTGGGACAAGCAAAAAATCATCCAGTTTTAAAAATAATTAATATGCAGACTTAAGCACTGCTATGACGATTTATACGAACAAAACCGCCATTGATTCACGATATAAAACATAAATGTAATTAAATTGACGCTTAATATTAAATTTAGTTAAGAAGCATTTAGTTGTGGAAAGTGATTAATGCAATAGCCTTATATAATTTTTACCAGACCGTTAAAGCACGGGATACCGTAATGATTTGTAATGGAAAAAACAGTTAAATAGCAGTATTAAAGAATAATGGCATCTATAGCCACATAGTGATCCTGTGTTTTTTTCTTTTCCTATACTCAACTGGTAACGGCGTTTTATCAGGAAAAAACAAATATGAGGACGCATAGATGAAGTGCCCCGCAATATTTCCCAATGAGTCAAAAAGGTTGAAGGCGCTGTCTGATTATGGGCTCGACGATGAGCAGATGCTCAAGAGCCTTGACCCTGTTGTTCATATCGCTTCGCGAATGTTTGATATGCCGGTCTCCGCAGTCAATATGATTGGTAGTGATCATGTTTTTTTTGCGGCAAGTGTAGGCGTAGGCGAAGTTGACATGAGCCGGGATGTTTCATTTTGCGCACATGCCATCACCCAATCTGATGTAATGGTTGTGCCCGACGCGCGATTAGACGAACGCTTTCACGACAATCCGCTAGTCACCGGTGACGCTAACCTGCGCTTTTATGCCGGTGTTCCGTTGATGACTCCCGATGGGCTTGCACTTGGCGCACTGTGTATTATTGATGATCGTCCGCATTTTGATTTTACGCCGGATGACTGCCAACGTTTACAAGAATTGGCAAAGATGGTCTCCGACCGGCTCGAATTGCGGCGCATAGAAGTTTCTGCCGAGCGCACTCGCCCACCTTTTCAAGAGTATGCAGGCAGCTCCCTTACTCCGGTTATCTGGTTCGATGAACATCTGCAAATTGTCGAGTGGAATCAAGCTGCCGCGACTGCCCACGGTTATGAGCTTATCGATAAAGTCGCACTGCATTTTGATCTATTAATTCCTGAACGCGAACGTGAAGGCTTTCGCCAGCTCATTGATCAAGCCATAACAAGTGGCTCGCTTGATAAAGCCGTTATTCCACTTGAAATGAATGGACTGCGTAAAGATGGCAGCGAATTTCGATTTGGTTTTGCTCTGTTTGGTTGGCGCGTTGCTGGCCGTATGCAATTTGAAGCAGTGCTAAAAGATTTAACGCTGCAACAGCGCGAGGAGCAGGAATTACGCCAGCAAGCAAACATTGATGGACTCACCGGTCTTGCCAACAGGGGAAAATTTTATCGCTGCGTAGAAGATACGCTTACCAGCCCTGCACCAGCCGCCATCCTGATGATCGATCTCGATGGCTTTAAAGATATCAATGACACCCTTGGTCACACACTCGGCGATGCCATTTTGCGCGAAGTGGCCCGTCGCCTATCAAGCCTCGCCAGTGCCGACGATGTTGTTGCGCGCATTGGTGGCGATGAGTTCGCCATCATGCTGGCGGATGTGACTGAATCCAATACCGCAATGCAAATCGCCAGCGTAATGATCACTGCAATCGCACAACCGATTAAAGTAGATGGACATGAAGTGCGAGTGGCTGCAAGTTGCGGCGTCGCCCTCGCGCCAACCCAAGCGCAGGAAGCATTGGAATTGGTAAGCGATGCGGACCTAGCATTATTCAAAGCCAAAAGCATCGGACGCGGGCGTTTATTTTTATTTGTTCCCGCATTGCGGATGGAAGCAATGGCACGTCGGCTTTACGGTTTGGAATTGCATCGCGCTGTCGATAAAGGCGAATTCATGCTGTTTTATCAACCGCAAATCAATATGGCCAACGGCGCAATTATCGGCGCCGAAGCATTAATTCGTTGGCATCACCCCGAACGCGGAATTTTATCTCCCGCCGCATTTTTACCTGCGCTTGAAGGCGGCCCACTAGCCGCAACCGTCGGCACCTGGATTATTAACGAAGCCTGTTCACAGGCAGCTTACTGGCGACGCAACGGCGTACCCGAATTTCGCATCGGGGTAAATTTATGCAGCGCGCAATTCCGCGTAGGCGATTTAGCCGCAGAAGTGATGGAAACACTGGAGCGCCATGGATTACCGCCTGCAGCGCTGGAACTCGAAGTAACTGAAAACATTGTGCTCGACAACGACGATATAGTGCTGGATACATTACAGCGTTTGCACGACCAAGGAGTCGGCATAGCCTTCGATGACTTTGGTACCGGCTACGCATCGCTTAGTTTGTTGAAATCCTATCCGCTATCGCGCATTAAAATTGATCAATCTTTTGTACGCGGGATTCTCACCTCCAAACGCGATGCCTCCGTTGTGCGCGCCATTCTCGATATGGCTCGCAATTTTGATTTGGAAAGCATTGCCGAGGGAATTGAGACAGAAGCTGAATACAAATATTTACGACTGGAAAATTGTGACGAAGGGCAAGGTTATCTATTTGGAAAACCAATGTCCGCACCACAATTTGAATTACTGTTGGGAATCGCTGGTGCTAATAAGGAGGCCGTGTCAGCACGAGGATAATATTTTGTGTTGCTTGCAGATGTAAAAAACCCTGTATTTACAGGGTTTTTTGTAGCTTTATTTTTCTTGCTTATTGCTAGTGACCAAAAACTCCAGCCCTACTCCTGGATCTTCTTCACCACTAATTGACATACTTTCTGGGCTTGCCGCTGCACTCGCCTTGTGACCTAACACCAAATCTTTATTTACCGGGTAAATAAGATCCGTCGCTGGTGCATCATGATTTGCTGACGCGGCTCGGCTATTAGTACCCTCATGAGCAGAAAGAGCAGCTTCTGTATTTCTATTCGGGTTCACAGTTGAATCCTCCGTTGCATCCGCATCGCAAGTCGACACAGCAAATTCCAGGGGTTTGATCCGCTCACCGCGGCGGTCAGCATAAATACGCGTGAACTCTGCTCCAAACAATACAATTAAACCCGCGTATGATACCCACAACATAATCAAAATAATGGTGCCGGCAGCGCCGTAAGCAGAGGCAGGATTGCTATGACCAAAATAAAAACCTAACCCGAATTTCGCCAGCACAAATAGCAATGCCGTCACCAGCGCGCCGATCCAGACATCGCGCCAGGGAACTTCCGCATCGGGTAAAAATTTAAAGATAGCGGCAAACAAAAAAGTGACGACGGCAAGTGACAAGGATATATCCAGCAACCGGAACAATACATTAAACGTTTCTGAAAAATAAAATGCTACCCAGTCACTCAATACGGTCAATACCGCCGAAAGAATCAGCGATACCAACAGTAAAAAACCGACAGCAAGAATTAACCCAAACGAAAACAGCCTATCCAATATCATTTTCACAATAACGCGTTTCGGTTCAGGCTTTACCTCCCAAATCTGGTTCAAGGTCTGCTGTAATTGGTAGAACACACCTGTTGCACCAAAAATTAGCGTAGCCAGACCAACAATCGAAGCAAAGGTAAAATCCTGATGCACGCTGGCATTGGCAATTATTGCTTCAATATCTTTGGCTGTATTCCCACCGATCATACCTTCTATTTCAGAACTGATGCGGCGAGTGACCGCCTCCTCGCCATAAAAATAACCAGCGAGGTTGATGATGATCACCAACAATCCGGGTAGAGAAAAAATAGTATAGAAAGCGATTACCGCAGTACTGCGGAACGGTTCCCTATCTAACCATTGATTAAAAGTATCGCGAAAAATAAACGCTAAATCTTTGAGCTGGCCAAACAGCGTCATTTTTATATCCTTTTACAATAAGGATGCTATATAGATGTTGATTTATTGTTTCTCGTCACCCGCATTTTGTATGTGCGTTTGCACACCATTGCGCTTGCTATATATTTGAAAAGATAATAAGTGGCAGCAGCGCTCTAACCTGAACTTTTTATCTGGTTAATAGCCAAAACCTCACACTCATTATTTATCCAATTATATTGGGAGAACATTATGGCAAGCGGCTGGGCGCACGACGGCGCCGTTCAAGACCAAATTGATGCCAGTATTGAAGATGCTGTTAAACAGGCCCGAAGCCGATTGCCGGAGGGACAGAGCTTGACGCACTGTGAAGAGTGCGGAGTAGCAATTCCCGCCGAGCGCCAGAAAATAATTCCGGGCGTCCGCCTCTGCGTTAAATGCCAGCAATTATTGGATGAAGAGGAAATAAATTATTCGCCCATTAACCGACGCGGTAGCAAAGATAGCCAGTTACGCTAAACAAATTCTGCAATATCACAAAATCCGTCCTCCGCAAATAATGCCAAAGAAACCCGCTTTGGTTGTTTAACGCACTTAAGCCACGAAAAAACCATGTTATAAAAACTTACATTTTCGAGGACAGTGCTATGAATTATGTAGATGGTTTTATAGTTGCGGTTGCAAACGATAAAAAAGAGGAATACAAACAATTTGCACTGGATGCCGCCGCAGTCTTTAAGGATTGCGGGGCTATGCGCGTTGTTGAATGCTGGGGGCATGATGTCCCGGAAGGAAAGTACACGTCCTTTCCAATGGCAGTCAAATTGGAAGCCAACGAAACTGTAGTATTTTCCTGGATTATTTGGCCGAACCAGGAAGTGCGGGACAAAGGCATGGAAAAATCTATGGACGACCCACGCATGCAATCCAGCGGAATGCCATTCGATGGAAAGCGGATGATTTTTGGTGGTTTTGAAATGATGATCGACGAATAACCAGCGGATAACAATGAATGAAAACTGCCATCATCGTTTTACTTTGCTTGTGCCTCATGCCCTACCTGCTGGCCTGCGTATCAGGCTACTACCGACAAAAACAGCTGGGTAAAGTCGACAACCAAAATCCACGCCTGCAATACACTCAGCTAGAAGGAATAGGCGCGCGTGCTGTGGCGGCACAGCAAAACTCGTGGGAAGCATTACTAATCTACAGCGCCGCCTTACTTGCCGTAGTTGCATCGGGAGTGATCGTAGAACATTTGGCCCTGGCTGCACTCATTGTTCTGCTCGCTCGCTTGCTCCATGCACTATTTTATCTCACCAATTTGGACAAACTGAGAACACTGTCATTTGCTATCGCATTAGCGCCCTGCTTTTATCTTTTTTACATGGCAATAGGCTATCTATAATCGATAGCCTGCTTCGGAATACTCAATCGTGAACTGAGAAATGCCCAGCATCTCGATGCCTATAGACAATATCCAAGCTTACATTTGTAACCCATCGCCAATCTCATATCCAAATTCAATAACAAATCCCTCGCATCCAGCTAAACTAAAATTGCAGTATAACGAGGCCTTAAAGCGCAATTGATACAAAATCCTTCTAGTAGGCAAAAAGCAACCTTGCTCTTGCTTAACAAGCCAAGTGTTTATTTGTAATTGGAATACTAAAAAATGCAGCTGAAGTTACGGGATGACAAGAAGGGGCATAAATTATGAAGAAAGCACTGCCCATAATAATTCCTTTGGGGTTTATGTTCGGGTTGATCATCTTGGTGCTAAGTGCTGCCTTGCCCTATCGCAACTTTCAATTGTTAAGAAGTGGAGAACAGTGGGTTAATCACACCATGGAGGTACTCCACGCAGCAGATGCACTGAGAATCGCGGTGACTGATGCCGAATCAGGCCAACGGGGATTTCTACTAACCCAGGAGCCAGAATATCTCGCCCCCTATGAACTGGCTCGCGAAAAAATATCCCGACACTTGAAGCATTTGCTCTCACTGACGGAGGATAATTCGACCCAATACCAATACCTCATCAAAATAGAACAGCTGACCAAGGCAAAATTCGAAGAACTGCAACAAACCATTGATCTACAAAATCAGTCAAAACGCGAAGAGGCATTAGCGATAGTATCCAGCGACCGTGGCAATAATTTGATGGAGCAAATACGCAGCCTGCTGGACAGATTTCAAGAGGGGGAGCGCACTTTACTCAATGAGCGTGTCAGGGACACCAATGATCACTTCCAAAATGCGCTCTACAGCTTTCTATTTATCACCTTTGTAAACTTCTTATTATTCTCCGGGCTTTATTTTTTTATTGTCAAAAACTTCAAAGCACAACAAGAGGCTGAGCAAAAGTTGAGGATGGCAAAACAGCAGGCCGAATTAGCGAATAAAGCAAAAAGTGATTTTGTTGCCAATATGAGCCATGAAATTCGCACACCAATGAATGCGGTTTTAGGTATGGCGCAATTGCTGGAGCGAACCGAGCTATCAAAAGGACAAAAAAAATATCTGGATATGATTATTGTCTCGGGAAAATCTCTCCTGAATATCTTGAATGACATTTTGGATTTTTCCAAAATTGAAGCCGGGAAAATGGAAATAGTTGATTTGCAATTTCGTTTGAACGATGTCATTCATTCCCTCGCCACTATTATGAGCATGGCGGCAGATAAGAAAAACCTCGAACTAATTATTCATACAGATCCCAGCATCCCCCCTGTTTTAATGGGTGATTCCCAACGCCTGCAACAAATACTCGTCAACCTCGTCAGTAATGCCATTAAATTTACCGAATCCGGTGAAATAGTGGTATCCGTTAGCTGCAAGGAAACCAATGATGATCAGGTCGCTTTGCAATTTGCAGTAAAAGATAGCGGCATTGGAATGTCGCAAGAACAACAAGATCGTCTTTTTTCGCCCTTTACCCAGGCCGATTCATCGGTGACACGAAAATTCGGAGGTACCGGATTAGGGTTGACAATTTCGCGCCGACTTGCGGAATTAATGAACGGCTCGATTGCGATGACAAGCACACTTGGAGAAGGCAGCGAATTCACTTTGCACATTCCATTCAGCATTTGCAAAGATAAAGCCCTACAAAGCAGCCAACCTGGCCCTGCACAACAATTTCGCCTGCTGGTGATTGATGCAAATGAATCAGCACGCAATGCAATCATGAACAGCATCGCAACATGGCATTGGAAAGCAGACGCCGTCGCCTCATTAAATGAGGGGCTAAAATTGCTACGCAAAATGCAAGCTAACAACGGCGCTTACAGTGCACTGCTGTTGGATTGGCAAACACCGGACATTGCAGAGACCGATACGTTGCTATCAATGCGTTCCATCCTGTCATCAAAGACGCCGATCATTTTGATGGTAAATATGTATGGGCGTGAAAAAATAGAAGATAACGATTTACTCAGCGAAGCCATTAAACCCGATAGCTATTTAAGCAAGCCAGTAACCTCTTCCAGCCTCTTTGACACTCTCAATGAATTATTTGGTTCAACCGAACGGGAGCTGGATCTCTCCCTGCAGGCAACATCAATCAGTCAAGAACTCAGTGGCATTCACTTGCTTCTTGTTGAAGATAATGAATTTAACCAAATTGTTGCACGGGATTTATTGGAACACTCGGGAGCAACTATCGATATTGTCGACAATGGTAAAATGGCAGTAGACCTGCTGCGGGATCACGCACAGAACTACGCAGCCATTTTAATGGATGTGCAAATGCCGGTAATGGATGGATTTACCGCAACCCAAATTATTCGCAACGAATTAAAAATCGACCTACCCATTATTGCCATGACTGCGGGTGTGACGGAATTTGAAAGGAAATCCTGCATTGAATCAGGCATGGATGATTTAATCGCCAAACCAATTGAAGCAGAAAAAATGCTGGAAGTGATTAGCAGGCATACTTCCACAACAAGGCTAACCGCCAACTTGGTGCAACCGACAAAAATAGCGGAAATAGATACCGAAAATGATGGCATTTTTGATATAACCAATCTGCTAAAAATGGGCGAAAATGTGCCGGGTTATCTGAAAAAGACGACGCTGCTTATCGGCAACCTTATTAATAACAGCGAGCTTTCTTTGGAGAATGCACGAATAGCACTAATAGCAGAAGACCATGATGAGGTAGCAAGAATACTGCACACTTTGCGCGGTAGCCTTGGGATCATAGGCGCACGGAGATTTTCTGATGTCGCCTACAAGTTTGAAATGGTGATTAACGATAAGGTAAAAACCAAAGGCTTCGAGCTTATTTTTCCTGAAGTGGAAGCCGAGTTCAGAAAGGCTGCCTCTGCCGCAAAAGAATGGATACAATCAAACGCAGAAATACAATAGCTTTTATAACAAGCGAAACCGCTTTGTTAAATTATTCAACGCGATTATTTTTCTAGCAATTTTAGCAGCACACCATTAGTCCAACCAAAACCATCCTGAACGGGATACTCCCCTCCTCCTGCCTCTAGACCTAAATCGTAAACATTGTATTTTTCCACCATTTTTCCGGTGTTTTTATACACGCGCAGATTTACCGCAATCCAACGCTGCTTAATCGTATCTGCCAATGTGTTTTGTTGATAATTTTGCAAGCCTTTAATAGTGACCCAGTGTAATGGAGCCCAGCCGTTGGGTGCATCCCATTGTTGATGGGTGTCATTTAATGTTGTGGTGACTCCGCCCGGCTTTAAAAATTCCTGTTGGATCATACTGGCAACACGCTTGGCCTGTTGTTGTTCCGCCATATTAAAGAAAAGTGGAAACATAGCAGCGAGCGTTTTATTTTGGGTTGGACGCTTGGCAATAAAATCATAATCATGAAAAAAACCATCGCGCTCATCCCACATATAACGTTGCAATGCTTGCTTTCTTTCCTCTGCTAGCTGGGCGTATTTTTTTGCAAGCAGACTATTTCCTGCTTGCTTGTAAGCTTCAGCTAATACTTGTTCGTGGTGATATAACAACGCATTCAGATCAACAGGAAGTATTTCCGTAGTATGGATTGTGGTCATCTTCGCGTGGTCTTTAAACCAGCGTCCACTAAAATCCCAACCAGATTCTGCAGCTGCGCGAATGTCGCGGTACCGTTCAACAGGTATACGGTGTGCCTTCACCAACTCAATATCTTCGATATAAGACTCAGGGCGCGGTGTTGCTTGATCATCCCAATAACGATTCAAAATAGCGCCGTCAGGTAACAACACTACGCGCCTGTTCGCTGGCATTTCATGGGTTAGTGTCGCAGCTCCATCCATCCAAAAATCGTACTCTTTTTGTAACTGTACAATGTATTTTTCTAAAATTCCTTTTCCACGCTCACTCGCCAGTAACTTCACCATTAGCGAATAAAATGGTGGTTGAGAGCGAGTAAGGTAATAAGTGCGATTACCATTGGGAATAAAACCGAGCGTATCGATGAGATAAGAAAAATTTTCCACCATGTCTTCGATCAGATCTACGCGGCCAGAAGCCTGCAATCCGAGCATGGTGAAATAACTATCCCAATAATAAATTTCGCGAAAACGACCGCCGGGAACCACGTAAGGTTTGGGAATCGGAATCAAAGTGCCGGTATCAACTACCGCACCGGGCTGGCGAACAAGCACATCCCATAGAATATGCATATGCTCGGCAGCGGTTTTGGATGAATCCGTCGTGAAGTTCGAGGTATCCTGCGGAACAATAAAATTGTCGGAAACAAACTCTTTTAAGGTAAATCCGGGCAGGTTTCTACGGTATTCATAACTTGCCAGGATTTCATCGTCAGAATAAAGCGGAATCGCATCTACAAATGTTTTCGAATCACTGAATATTCCCGACATTTGCACCGCGATAAATAGATCGCCAAAGCGTTCATCGGGGCCAGCCAGATTTACTGAGCGCGTATCGGTATTAATTATCGGCCCTTCTGAATTTACAATCACTGTAGGACTACAACCAACACAGAGTATTTGCATAGCAAGGCACACAGAGCAGATGAATTTAATGTTCATACACACGCCCTAATTAGCTAAGGCGCAGTAGCACTGACTCGCCAAATAAGATTGCCAACGTCATCGGCTACCAGCAGCGCACCTTTACTATCAAGGATAACACCAACCGGACGGCCAAACGCATCACCATCTTTGCTTAAAAAATCACTTAGCACATCCACTGGTGGCGCGCCGGAAGGTTTGCCCTCTGCAAAAGGAACAAACACCACTTTATAACCACTGCGCGGTTCACGGTTCCATGAGCCATGCTGGCCGATAAACATGCCGTCAGCGAATCGCGCTGGTAATGTATTGCCCGCAGAATAAGCAAGACCAAGTGATGCGGTGTGCGCACCGAGTGCATAATCAGGTGCAATCGCCTGCTTAACTAACTCAGGATTTTGTGGCTTCACCCGTTCATCAATATGCTGTCCAAAATAACTGTAGGGCCAACCATAAAAGCCACCTTTTTTAACCGAGGTCATATAGTCAGGCACCAAATCATTACCCAACTCATCGCGCTCATTTACGACCGTCCATAATTCTCTAGTGGCAGGATGCCACGCCAAGCCATTGGGATTACGCAAACCGGATGCATAAATACCACGCTTGCCTGTGGCTATATCCACTTCCAAAATTGCAGCCCGTTCTTCCTCTGCAGCCATCCCTGCTTCACCAATATTGCTGTTGGAACCGACGGTCGCATAGAGTGTGCTGCCGTCAGTGTTGGCGATAATATTTTTAGTCCAATGATGATTAATAGGGCCACCAGGTAAATCGACTAGCTTGGTGCCGGGTGAAGTAATTTTGGTATCACCGGTGTTGTAAGTAAAATGAACAATAGCATCAGTATTAGCGACAAAAAGACTATTGCCCACCAATGCCATACCGAATGGCGAATTTAATCCCTCCAGCAACACCGAGCGAAAATCTGCCACACCGTCATTATCACTATCGCGCAATAAAGTAATTCTGTTCGCGCTCTCACCTGTTGAACCCGCCTTCTTCATAAATAAACCCGTGACCCAGCTGCGGAAACCTTTTTTCCCTTCACGCGCAGGCGCGTTGGTTTCGGCAACCAATACATCGCCATTTGGCAATACATATAGCCAGCGTGGATGCTGCAAATCTTTTGCGAAAGCGACAACTTGAGTTCCTGCAACAGCCGTGGGTTTAGCATTTTCAGGCCACCCTTTTGCTGGCGCCACATTCACCGTAGGAATCAGACTGGTCTCAGGTTTGGGTAATTCAGGATTGAGGCCGTAGCCCACTTCCGACGATTCGTTAGCTTGGGCGAATGTCACTGTCGTAAGAATTGAGAATGTCATGCCAAAAAAAACCGGCACAAAACAGTGAATAATTTTTGTTTGATTTTTCATAGAGTTGACCCTGACATCAATGTCGATAATAGACATCGTAATAAGCTTTCCGATTAAAAATAGTATTTGCCGCAAGAAGCCGCCTATTCGGTGCGTTTGCATACATTGGTTCAGAAAATGAGAAAGCGGTTCCATTATTAATGGGTAGCTAAGTTAGGTAGCTAACAAAGCGATGAAGATAACTCACTTATGATTGTCCCGGTCTCATTCGAAAAAATTCTCTCCACACCAATGATTTATCAAGAAAGGTAATGTATGGGATTAGCGAAACAGTTGATATTGGTGGTGAATGGCGGTTCCTCCAGTATTAAGTTTGCGGTGTTTGAATCCGGAAACTATTTACGCAAAATCCTGACCGGCAAGCTGGAAGGCATTGGCTCTGCCGAGGGGCAATTTTCAATCAAAGCGGAGGACAGCGACGCTTCTACCAAAACCATTGCCGCAAAAAATTATGCCGATGCCACCAACATCGTAATGGATTGGCTAAAACAATTTGGCAAGGATCATAAAATTACTGCCATCGGGCATCGCATAGTGCACGGCGGTAACAATTATTCCGAGCCGCAATTTATTGATAAAGAGGTATTGAAAGAGCTGCGCCGCTTAAGCTCACTCGATCCCGATCACTTGCCTGAAGAAATATTACTCGCAGAAACTACCGGGAGATTATTTCCAAATATTCCACAAGTTGCCTGCTTCGATACTGTTTTCCATCGCGATATGCCCACCATTGCCCAGCGCCTGCCGATTCCACGACGCTATTTCGATATGGGAATTAAACGCTACGGTTTTCACGGTTTATCCTGCCAGTATTTAATGAATACCTTAAGTGAATTAGCAGGTACCGAAGCAGCGCGCAATAAAGTGATACTCGCCCACCTCGGCAGTGGCGCCAGTGTCACTGCTGTTTACGGTGGAAAAAGTGTCGATACCAGCATGAGCCTTACGCCCTGCTCCGGCCTGCCGATGAGTTCACGTTCCGGCGATATTGATCCGGGTCTGGTATTACAACTGAAACAATTGGAAGGTATGAAAGCAAAACAATTCCACGATATGGTTAACCATGAATCGGGATTAAAAGGCATTTCCGGCTCCAGCGAAAACATTAATGAATTACTCGCGCAAGAACAGAAAGATACACACGCAGCAGAAGCAGTTGATTATTTTTGCTATCAAACCCGGAAATGGATTTGCGCGCTGGCTGGCGCCATGGGCGGAGTGGATACACTTATCTTCAGCGGTGGGATTGGAGAAAATCTCGCGGAAATTCGTGCACGCATTTGTGAAAATCTGAATTTCATCGGAGTCGCTATAGATCTGGAAAAAAACCAAACTAACAATCTTATTATCTCCTCTCCTAAAAGCCAGGTCACAGTGCGTGTCATCAAGACCGATGAAGAACTCGTCATCGCTAATAATGTTGCTACATTTTTAGATCAGCACAAAGGACTACATCATGAACGATCTCAACGCTGAACATGCTACTAATTCTGGACCACTCGCCCCTGACTTGCTACACAAGATAAATAATTACTGGAACGCAGCCAACTATTTATCGGTAGGACAAATTTACCTCTACGCCAATCCCCTGCTCAAACAGCCCCTTCAAACCGAACACATCAAACCGAGATTATTAGGCCACTGGGGGACAACCCCCGGCCTTAATTTTATTTACGTACATTTAAATCGCGTTATTAAACAATCTGATCTCAATATGATTTTTATTGCCGGACCGGGACATGGTGGGCCAGCATTAGTTGCCAACACTTATCTGGAGGGAACCTACAGCGAAATCTATCCAGATATCCCACAAAATGAATCCGGCTTGCAGCGCTTTTTCAAGCAATTCTCATTTCCCGGTGGAATCCCCAGCCATGTTGCGCCGGAAACTCCCGGTTCAATTCACGAGGGGGGCGAACTCGGTTACGCACTTTCACATGCCTACGGCGCAGCATTTGATAACCCCGATCTTATTGTGGCCTGTGTTATCGGAGATGGCGAAGCGGAAACAGGCCCCTTGGCAACCAGTTGGCACTCGAACAAATTTTTAAATCCCGCGCGCGACGGTGCGGTGCTGCCAATATTGCATCTCAACGGCTTTAAAATCGCTAGCCCGACAATATTAGCGCGCATACCTCATGCAGAACTTGAAGCACTTTTTATCGGCTATGGTTATGCACCCCACTTTGTCGAAGGCGACGATCCTTTGGTAATGCATCAGCAAATGGCAGCAACCTTAGATACAGTGATCGCGAAAATAAAACATATTCAGGATAACGCACGGAATAATAAAGATATGCAACGGCCACTATGGCCAATGATTATTTTACGCTCACCAAAAGGTTGGACTTGCCCGCAAGGTATTGACGGCAAGAAAACCGAAGGTTCATTCCGCGCACATCAAGTTCCTTTGGATGATATGAAGAACGCAGATCATATCGCGGTGCTTGAACAATGGATGCAAAGCTATAAACCACAAGAGCTATTTGACGAATCCGGAAAACTTCATCAAGAGCTTGCAGAACTTGCTCCGCAAGCTAATCGACGGATGGGAGCCAACCCCTATGCAAACGGCGGCTTGCTGCTTCAGGATTTACATCTTCCCAATACGCGCGAATATGCCGTTAAAATTTCTCAACCAGGATCTGTAGATGCTGAGTCTACAAAAATAATGGGCGAGTTCCTGCGCGATGTATTAAAGAAAAATAGCCAGAATAAAAACTTTCGTTTATTCAGCCCCGATGAAAACAATTCCAACCGTTGGCAGGATGCTCTCGATGCGACCGGACGAACCTGGCTTGCAGAGCACTGTGATGATGACGAGAAGTTAGACATCAACGGCCGCATTATGGAAGTGCTGAGTGAGCATCAATGCCAAGGTTGGCTTGAAGGTTATTTGCTTACTGGTCGACACGGATTTTATTCATGCTATGAAGCTTTTATCCACATTGTGGACTCCATGGTAAACCAGCATGCAAAATGGTTGAAAACGGCAAACCACATTAGCTGGCGTAAACCAGTTGCCTCGCTTAATTATTTATTGTCATCGCATGTGTGGCGACAAGATCATAACGGCAGCAACCATCAGGACCCAGGCTTTATTGACCATGTTGTTAATAAAAAAGCAGAAGTTGTGCGCGTTTATTTACCACCAGATGCAAACACCTTGTTGTGGATTACCGAGCATTGCCTGAAGAGTTACAACAAAATTAATGTAGTGGTTTCAGGCAAACATAAAGAACCGCAATGGCTCGATATTGACGCGGCCGCTCAGCATTGCGCTGCGGGTATCGGAGTGTGGGAATGGGCAAGCAATTGCGCCAATGCTGCGCCGGATGTAGTTATCGCCAGCGCAGGCGATGTCGCCACATTGGAAGCCCTTGCTGCAGTGCAATTGCTTTGGACTCATTTTCCTGAGCTGAAAATCCGTTTCGTCAATGTAATAGATTTGATGAAGCTTCAATCTGCCGGCGAACATCCGCACGGGTTAAGCAATAACGATTTTGACCAACTATTTACCAAAGATAAACCGATCATTTTTGCTTATCACGGTTATCCGACATTAATCCACAAACTCACGTACAAACGCACCAACATCAAAAATCTGCATGTACACGGATTTAAAGAAGAAGGTACTACCACTACCCCATTCGATATGACCGTGCTCAATCAACTCGACCGATTTCATATTATGAAAAACGTCGTTGAACGAGTATCTAAACTATCAAAAAGAAAACCTTGGGTAGCAGATTTTGTTAACCGCAAACTTGCGCAGCACAAACGCTATATTGAAGAACACGGTGAGGATTTAGCGGAAATTCAACAATGGAAATGGACAGGTGAAAAACCTTAATCGCAAACCGAACTGTTCCCTGCCCATATTACCGGGGGATAGTCGTAAGGAAATTGTTTATGGCAAAAAATCGAATCGCCCATCTGGAAATATTTATCGGCACTTGGAACACAAATGGCGAAGTGCTCGCTACCAAGACTTCGCCTGCCACAAACTTAATTGCTACAGATACTTATCAATGGTTGCCAGGAAAACATTTTATTATCCACCAGGCCGATGCTCGCTTTGGTGCCTCACCCACCCGCTCCACGGAAGTAATAGGCTACGACCTAAGCAGCAAAAAAATAATTTCACGCTCCTATGATGATCAAGGAGTATCTGAAGTTTTTGATGTCGCACTTGACGGGAAAAGATGGCGCATCAAGGGAAAATCCGTTCGCTTTGATGGCAAGTTCGACGCAAAAGGTAACAAGCTAAGCGGTTTATGGGAATTAAAAGAGCCGCAAAAAGGCTGGCGCCCTTGGATAAACTTAACACTTGTACGTGCCGGATAGCTTTTAGGATTAACCAGTCTTTATTGACTCACATCAAATTAATTCAGCCTGTAACTGCTTTAATGGTGCAAACCAAAGGAGTCAGGCATGAAAGAAAGAATTTACAAAAAAATGGCGGGTACATCCGCCATTTTTATCCCCGCTGATTACGCAAGCTCCTCACCTGTTGAACGCGATGGTTTGGCTTGGACTGATGCCGAGCTGAGTATGCCGTCAAGCCCGCAATCCTTGCGTTGGCAACCACCACTGGAAAGCACTTTGGCATTGGAAGGGCTGGAGGAATATAACCCGGCAAATGACGGTGATGCCCGCTACATCAACAATCTTGGTATTGCGCTTGTTTACATCGGCAAAATTCGCGGTTGGGTAGCGCTGACTGATTACGCCTAAGTATTGGATTGACGAGTGTCACTGTATTCGGCAACGAAATCCTGCAACAATATCGCTTTATTATTTCTAGAATGCAGGCAAAGAAATTGACCGACACATCCCTTTATGGTTTTTCAGATAACTCTTTTCAGGCAGCAGGCGGTTTGGATGGAATCCGCAAGCTGGTTGATGATTTTTATCAAGCAATGGATTCACGGCAGGATGCAGCAATTATCCGTGCAATGCACAAAGAGGATCTTACTGAGTCGCGCGATAAGTTGACGTTATTTCTATCGGGCTGGTTAGGCGGGCCACGGAATTATCATGAAAAATACGGCAATATTAATATTCCCCGCAGCCACGCTCATTTGCGTATTGGCGAAAATGAGCGCGACGCATGGTTAATTTGCATGCAGAGTGCTATCGCAAAACAAAATTATTCGCCAGAATTCTCACGCTATTTAATCGAACAACTTAGCATTCCAGCGGAGCGCATTTTTGCGACTAGCCGTAAACCACTTGCTTAAATCAGTGACAATGTGACGATCTTTGGGATAGTCACATTGTCCTCCTCGTAATAAATACCCTATTATCCTTATGTCTCTTTCTTGAGTAACAGGCATTCAGGTTAATGGAAAACTCGACGGTAAAACGTTATTTGCCATGGGTAGTCGCAATCGCGCTATTCATGGAACATTTGAATGCGACCATCCTCAACACCGCTATTCCGGCGATTGCAGCCAGTCTTGATGTCACGCCCTTAAGCCTCAAAGCGGTCGTAACCAGTTATGTCTTAAGCCTTGCCGTTGGTATTCCCGTTAGCGGCTGGATGGCTGATCGCTTCGGCACCCGGCGCGTATTTGGTGCTGCCGTCGGTATATTTACCCTCGCCTCAATCATCTGCGGGCTTGCATGGAATGCGCCTATGCTGGTGGCTGCACGCATACTCCAAGGTATTGGAGCGGCGATGATGCTACCCGTTGGACGCCTCGCGATAGTTCGCACATTTCCCAAATCAGAATTATTAGCAGCGATGAATTTCGTCATCATTCCTGCGCTGATAGGACCATTATTGGGGCCAACAATCGGCGGACTGATTGTGCACTGGTTGCCTTGGCAGGCTATTTTTCTGGTTAATGTTCCCGTTGGATTGGTAGCGCTGTGGATGATCAAAAATCACATGCCGGATTATCGCTCCGGCAATTCTCCGCCGCTGGATATTATCGGGCTCGTGCTGTTTGGTTGTGGTATCGCGCTACTGTCCTGGGTGCTCGAAATATTTGGCGAACACTTTTTAGATGCAACCCTGGTCGGCATTTTGCTGGGTTTATCTTTTAGTTTGCTTGCTGCGTACGGCTGGCATGCACGCCACCACATTCATCCACTGCTGCAGCTGTCGCTGTTTAAAACCAGAACATTTCGCGTTGCAGTTGCCGGCGGATTTATTACGCGGCTCGGACTTGGCGGTATGCCGTTTTTATTGCCATTGTTTTATCAAATTGGCTTGGGATTTCCCGCGTGGCAATCCGGTTTGTTGATGATGCCCGCCGCTGCCGCTGCGATGTTTATGAAAGTTATTTCAATTCGCTTGCTCAAAAATTTTGGATATCGCTCGGTGCTAATTGTGAACACCTTAATGATTGGCTTCACCATTATGTTGTTTGCAACTGTCGATCAAGCCACTGCCATTTGGTGGATAGTTGCCATTAGCCTTGCACAAGGCTTTTTCAATTCACTGCAATATTCCAGCATGAATTCTATGGCCTATGCTGACGTGTCCGACGAGCAAGCCAGCATGGCCAGCACCATCGCCAGTTCGCTGCAGCAGTTATCAATCAGCTTCGGGCTGGCCTTTGCGTCCATTGTCGCTGGCTGGTATCTGGGCGATGTATCACAATCAAATCAACTTGCTGTCACTAATGCATTGCACTATGCATTTATCACACTCGGCTGCCTGACAATTATCTCCTCACTCTCCTTCTGGTCGCTGCGTAAAAATGACGGGGATAATGTGAGTCGAGGTGTTAATCAAGCTGACTAATTCCCCTAGCATCAAAAAAAAAACCTAGCCTCTATTTCCTATCATAGTTAGAAATGGAACGCGTCTTCATGAAATGCATGCATGCATGAATAATTGAATAGATTTGTTGTAAAAATGCATATAGATCCCCTATTACCATATGAGAACATAAATTAAATGAATTAGTTGGCCGTCCAGTATTTGCATCAAAGCAAATCAGAGAATCCGATTTGCTTTGATGCCCCGCCAGATTTTGCTATCAAGTGTTACAACGATTGCAGGAAAGTTAACAAGTCACGGCGATCTGTCGCCGACAGTGATGCAAATCGATCACGCGATTTTGCGCCTTCACCGCCATGCCACATAATCGCTTCAGTTAGGTTACGCGCACGGCCATCGTGCAAATAACCCACTGCGCCCTGGTTTTCCATCACCTTGGTGGTATAACCGATACCCCACAAAGGTGCCGTGCGCCACAGGTGGCCCGGAGCCATACTTTCGATAAAGTTGTCGGCCAAACCAGGCCCCATGTCATGCAGTAGAAGATCGGTGTAGGGTTTGATCGTCTGATTACGCAGCTCCTCCAATTCATGTCCGCCTCCCGTTTTCATCTCAGTGGTGTGGCAACTGGAGCAGCGTATATCTGTAAAGATTTTTGCACCGGCTGCTATCTTCACAGGATCAACATCAAGGTCAGCTAATGGCGCCACTCCTTTCGGAAAGCCACTCACCAAACTGCGTTGCGCGGGTACGGCCACAAGAGCAACATAACGATAGATTTTTTGCAGTTCATCCTCAGAAAGACCTTCATCCAGATTCCCGGTTTTGCACGTTGCCGGACCAGCCAGACACTCAAGACTTGGATAGATGGGAGAGGTCACTGACATATCCTGCAACGCTGCAGCCGCAGATTGATGGCGAAGGCTAACCTTGCCCGCCTTCCAACCGAAGCGTCCTAAACGCACATCACCAGTTTCCGGATCGAATACAAAATTCGCCAGCCCCTTCACGCCATCCTGGTCAGGCGTGCTGCGAACGCGTGCCAGAATGTCCGCTTCGGGAACAGCTTCAAGTAAACCAGTACCAATAATTGGCTGAGCTGCACGCAGGGACGTTATTTGTGGCACAGGACCATCAAAAGACAACCTGGGTTTACGCAACTCTACAACCGTGCCATCGGCAAGGTTGACGGTTTGCACATCAAAACCCGCTAGCCTTACGCTATTACCTGTGTCTTGCAGCTCGTTATTGAGCCCAAGACGGTTCATCTGCACACCCAAGCCATAACGTGAATCCGGTAACTGTTTACCATTGGTGATCATTGCTGTGCGAATTGCCATCTTGTCCAGACGTTGATTGATTGTCGCTGGTGCCGGACTACGACCGTTGTTGATATGGCAGCCAAAACAGGAAGATTGGTTAAAGGTTGGCCCTTGTAAACCTATCACGGCATCGAGGCGATCATTGCCAGGCTCGTTGTGCTCACCCGTCGTCATATTGCTATGCAGCAAGCGACGACCGTCAACGAAGCGCTGCATATTTTGAATACCAATATTGTTTTGCTGTTGTTGAAACATCAGGTGGCCATTGTCAGCATAATCATAGGAAACCGAACCAATCCCACCCTGCAATACCTCATCAGGTAGAGGCGCATTATTCAAGCGCGGTTGTATTCCGTACCACGGGCGCAAACCCACACCGACGACATAGCTTAATTCCGTTGTGTAGTAGCGATTGCCGCCAGTATCAGGCGCCATTGCCTTGGGTTTGGAGAAAAAAGACGAGGTAACTTCAACAACATCACCAACTTTCAACGGCCGTTTTTTTATGTCTGCCGTTGCGACTGGAAGGCCGGTGGTCAATTTACCGGTAGCAGGATCAAAGCTCACACTGTAGTCATAAAACTGTGTGGCATTGGGTACCTCTTGCAGGCGTGCGAGCACTCCATTGGCATCAGGAGTTAAACCCGCATGGCTGGGATAACCTTGCACTGTCGCACTGCACCCATCGTTCAACACCGTATCCGGGCGCAGTAATCTGCCGTTAGGCGGCAATGGCACCACGCGGCAGTTAGTAATCAACTCACCATCCGCATCTCGTTGTCCATATAAACTTTGGTCCGCCAGTTTGCCGGGTGACATCCATCCAAAAGCGCTAGTACCTGGCTGGGAAAAAGCACGGAAGAAGCCTCGACCACCAGGGAGCTGATCCTGCTGAAAATATTGGTTTATTCGCAAGGTTGGATCAGTCACACCGGCGACGCGACTGTTATCAATAATCTCAACACCCCAAGTACGCTTCTTGAAGTAGTTCTTCACAAAATCCAGATAGTGGCCGGGGCCCTTATCGAAAGGGTTACCTGCAGCATCAAAGGTCTCATTTCTACCGTAGCCGATTTCATTCCAGGCCTCGCCACGTTCCCGTGCGTGACGATGGCGGCCAACCACGCCAAAGCGAGTGACTAATGTGCCATCAGCTAAAGTAAATCGAGTGGATTCCAATGGTTCTTGAGTGACAGGTAATAGCGGCTTTAAACCATCGCCACTGGTTGGTGCTTCCAGTGCCGATGTGTTGAGTAAAGGAAGCTCTTGTTTAGGCCCCGATGAAGAAACGGACTGCGCAGAAGATGACGACGATGAGGTCGGTAATTCAGGCTGATCCTCCGGTGCATCCGGCCCTAATAAGCCATCATCCGACGATGCTGTACTGCTAACCGATGCTGACTGCGCACTGCTGGACAAATTACCAGAACCATTAACCACACCCAGAGTTTTAATTTCAAAAATGGAATACCCGGATTGCGATGATCGTTTGAGGCACAACACTCTTAGGTATCGGCCGGTTCCGACTATATCTATAGACTCAACGCCGCCAGCAGATCCATTTACCGCTTTCAACGTATTCCAGTTGTTTGCATTGGACGAAACTTGAATCTGGTAATTTTTCGCATAAGCACTCTGCCAGTAAAGCGTGACATTACTGAAACTAACACTCTCACCGAAATCCAGGTAAATCCATTGATCATCTGAAAAGCCGCTTCCCCATCGTGTACTCAAATTGTTATCAAGCACCTTATCCGCGCTGAGATTTCCCCTCTCAACACTCGATGCAACTGCTTTTATTGGTGTTAACACCGCGCCTGATGAGCCAGCCGCCGCACTAATTAACGTCAATGCGCCAAAGCCGAGCGCAATGCACTTCACTATTAAATATTTACGCATACTTATAAGCCCACGGTTATTTCTTGCATTTTTTATAACTAAATATATTCCGTATTTTTTGCATGCCGATCCGACTATATTTAGCGCCGTTGAAAGATCACTAGTGAACAAGATGATCCGTGAACAACCGTAGCTTACAAAATGTTCAGTCAAAAAAAATTATCGAGTATTTTCAATTAACGTTTATCGCCTCACAAAACAAAGCAGATGCGTGTCGCAAATCGACGGCGCATAAATTATTTTTATCCAATTAGAAGGAGCATGAGAATTTTTTGTACGAAGAAAAATGCACTAGCAATGAGAGTATTGATTTTAAATTGCAAACGTGTGAGATAGTGTTTTTTTATTAAAATTGCGCCAGAAAAAAATCGTTCTATATCGCCGGGTTTCTTAATAAGATCAGTTCGCCTGAATATTGACAGAAAACATTTTTCCCACTCTTTAATATTTATAAACAGAGATTATCCAATTATTGGGGCACTCAAAAAAATATTAATCAGCAACGAGCAGATAAAATTCCGTTGAGATAATTTACGAAGGTTATGCTACTCACATTGCTTATCGCGCGGCAGTAGTAATAACTTGAGGCGTGTTTGAGGTGATTACCTTATATCTCAAATGATCATATTAAATAAAATGTTATTTTTCTTAACCAAAACAAATCAAACATAAAAATTAGCGTTTTTGCCATATTGAGAAAGGTTAAAATTTCAATGTAGGGCATGAAAAAATTAATACGCTATTAGCCTTTCTTACCTACTCCGCGCTTGCACCTGCGATTTGATCAAGATTGCTGATCAGCCGTGTAAGCAGATGAGTCAGTTGCTTTTTTTCTGCATCCGTAAATCCGCTCATCGCTTCATTGTTTCCCTGAAACAACATCGCCATTGCTTCTGGCATGCGTTCCTGCGCCGTTTGTGTCAGCACTATGTGACTGCTGCGACCATCGGCCGGATCGCGTGTTCGCTCGATCAAACCATCGCGCTCCATACGCGTAAGCATCTGCGCCATTGGCGGTTGTTCAACCTTGGCGAAGCGCGCCAGATCGCGCTGGGTATTCGCATGCCCCTCCTGCAATGCCACCAACACCGGCAAGTGGCCAACGCCAAATCCAAGTGGCTTCAGACGCGACTCACTCAGGCGCGCGAAACCCCGTGCGGCAATGCTTATCAGATGCCCCGGCGTAGAAAGTACGTTATCAACCATTTCTTTTATTTCTCCTGGATTCACTTGTTTGACAAATATACATATGCACATATATATTTGCACAACATCAAAATACATATGTGCATATATACCAAAACTCAGAGCAATAAACGACAACTTAATGGAGCAAATGCTTCATTCAATTCATATCGGAGATGTAACTATGTCGGACAACAAAGTTCGGATCATCAAAGCGATTTATGAGTGCTTCAACGCGCGTGATATTGACGGCGTGCTCGCAGCACTCGCCGATGATGTGGCTTGGGCAAATGGCATGGACGGTGGCCATGTACACGGACATGATGGCGTACGTGAATATTGGACACGCCAGTGGGCGATGGTTAATCCACATGTTGCGCCCGTAGCATTTCGGCAGGTAGACGAGGTTATTTCGGTTGAAGTGATCCAGACAGTATTTGATCTCAATGGCCAGCCGTTAAGCGGGCAAACTCACGGTTTAAAAGACAAAACCGTAACGCACATTTTTCGTATGGACGGCGATAAAATTACTCGCTTCGATATTGGTGAGGCGTAAATTATTTTGTGAGATGTCGATCTAACAGATAACCAATGACCCCGCCAACGGCGATGGGCACCAGTGCATAAATTGGAATAAATATAAGACCAATCGCTGCTTGAGCATCTGAGGACAGGTCATACATGCCATGCACTAATGCCAGAGGCACAAAACCAAATAGCACGGGAGCAATCGCCGATAGTTTGTGTTTGTATAAAAAAGTGCAGAACAAAATTGCGCCCCACGCAATTGCGTTAAATGAGCCGAAGAATAAAAAACTGGACATGCCGCCGCTAGTGTATTGGTTCAACCAACTTGAACCTCCGGGTATTCTCGCAAAATAAGGAAGCAAGATACCAAAGATCACAATTGCGATACGTATTTTTAGCATTTTTATTAAGTCTCAGCAGCGAATGAATACTGGCATAGATAAAGTCCAATACTAACGTTTAAAAGTAAAAGACTTATAGGTAACGCATAAAAAAAGCGACCATCGGTCGCTTTTTCTGGTGAACGTTTTATTAATCGCGCGATTCAAGTTAATCAGGGAATTTTCTTTCTATTTCACCAATCAGTTCATCGCTATCGCAATAAGCACCAAAGATTCCGCCTTCGCGTTCGATGCTGGCAAGAACACCCAGATGAAGCTGCTCGGTTGCAGCGCCACAACAATCTTGTAGCAACACACAATCGAATCCTCGGTCATTCGCATCACGCATTGTTGAAGATACACAAACATCTGTAGTCACACCCAGTAACACAATGTGTTTGATGCGTTTTACACGCAAGATATGTTCGAGATCAGTTGCATAAAATGCGCTGTTTCCGGGCTTATCGACAACAATTTCACCTTTGGCCGGTGCGAATCCTTCAAAAAAATCGCACCCGGCTTCACCGCGAACCAATAACCGCCCCAAAGGCCCTTGGGAACCTACAGGTGATTGTTGGCGCTCGGCTTTTAAACGTTTGTTATCGTGCAGATCAACCAGTTCAGGACGATGGCTTTCACGGGTGTGGATAATCAATACATCGTGCTGCCTGATATTCGCCAGAAATTTTTTCGCAGGTTCAATGGCATTCACCAAGTGACTGGTACTCTCGCCCAGCGCGCCGAAATAACCTTGCGGATCAAGAAAATCCCGCTGCATATCGATAACAATTACGGCGGTACTTTCCAGTTGCCAATGACCTTGTAGCGGCCAAGCATAGGGTTTGGATTGCGCTAATGAATTGATAAAACTCATTGCGCAACTCCTTTTAGCCATTCTTGCGGAAAACGTAAATTTACATTTTTGCTATTTCCAATCACTGCACCATCACCCGCTTGAATACCAATATATTCAGCACTGGGTGCACTTTCGCCTAACAATCCGTGAGAAAAAGCAAACTCACTGATTTGCTGCATCTTGGTTTTAAATGCAGCAGATGTAATGTACTCAACGCCGGTTGTTGGTGTGAAAAATTCAATCGTCGATAACTGGGATTTGAGATCAGCATCCGTAGTATTCAGCTGCTCAGCCATGTATTCAATAAATTGTTTATGGTTAGCATGAGTCGGAGAAAGCATAGCAACAGTTTCAAACCAGGCTCCTGCTATTGCCTTACCAAGATTGGGTTCTTTTTTTAAAGTTGCGGTTTTTACAATTAAACCGTCAACAATTTCACCGCGAATATTGGAGGAATCAAATACTAATGAAGTATCAGGATATTGCTTGAGTATCTCACTCAATTGCGGTTTCCAAGTGGCGACGACTTGCGCCGATTTATCACTGAAGATCGCACCAATATCACTATCGGATGTGTTCACAACTTTTACATCTTTTTCGCTTAGCCCGGCAGTTTCAAGCGCGCGCACTAACATGTAATGGGAACCCGATAATTCCACCAGATTGATGGATTTACCTTTCAGGTCTGCAACTGTTTTACCTTTGCCGCGAATGATAATGCCATCGCTGCCAACCGATGTACTGAGCGGAATAACAACACTGGTATCAATACCTGAACTCGCCGGGATAGTCAGAGCATCAAGGGTAATCGCAACGGTTCCGGCAAACTGGCCTGCTGAAAATTGCGTTTGCGCCTCCATGTAATCATTCAGTTGCACGGCTTCCAGATTGATCCCGTATTTGTCGCCCCATTTTTTTAATATCCCATGATCCTGCGCGTAACCTAATGGCATGGTACCCGCGTAAATAGTCCAGGCGATTTTATAAGTTTCTTTTGCAGTGCTCTGGCCGGAATAGATCACACATGCCAGAAATAACGAAACAAGACGGGCACCTTTGGAAAATCTGAGCATATCGATACCTTCGGAAGATGGGTTTGATGAAGACTCAGCATAAGCAAGGGAAGCCATGGGAAAAATGACTATTTGAGCAAGCTCACGTGCAAAAAATGCATGTTTAAATAGCCTTGATGATCTTCAATGCGGTAGAAATAATTTTCCGGGAATTTTCTTCACCCTGTCGATGCGCAAGTTCGATAGTTGAAGCACGGCTGATTGAATCAGCCAGTATCGGCACAAGCCGACCGGAATCGACATAGCGCTGCGCGTAATGTGCGGGCAGAAAACCAACAAACTGCCCCGACAACAACATAAAAGCGATTGCCTCAAGGTTGGAGGTAAAACTTAATTCACCCAACACCTGGAAACCAGCATCCTGTATATCGGTCTCATTGAAGAAAGTTCTTGCAGCAAACTTTTGTGATTTGAGGGAATTTACTATGTCCGCCTGCGGCGCCCCCGCAGTAACTAGTTGGCCGACGGGGTTGTCGGGCGAACAATACAGAAAATCGCGCTCCTGATACAAGGAGGTGTAGAAAATGGAATCGTGCCGGTTTTCAAAGATGCCGAGAGCAATATCAATACGTTTATCCAGCAGATACTTTTCCAGATCGTAGGGATTTTTCACTATTACATCGATGTGAATCTGGCCGTGAAAATGATTGGAAATCTGGCCAATCGCGCGATCCAACGAGCAGTTAGTGTCCGTAATCAGATTATCAATAATACCGATAACCAAGCGCCCCACTCCTTTTCCGCCCATACGCTCAATGCGATGTTCAAACGTGCGGAAAGATGAAAATAATTTGATCGTTTCATCGACCAATACTTCGCCTTCCTGGGTCAAACGAAACCCTTGTCGCCCTCGCTCGCACAGCTTTAATCCGAGCCGGGTTTCCAGCGAACCAATCGCGCGGCTAATCGTCGATGCGTCTTTATTCAGTATTGCCTGGGCATTGGCAATACCGTTGGCGTCGACAACAGCGAGGAAGATTTGCAGATCTTTGATGTATGCGGCATCGAGATTCATAGGGAAATTGGCCAACCCTTAACTGTTTGATAGTAGAACTATGGTTTTGATAATAGAACCATCTTACAGAAAGTTAAGACCTGGTAAATAAAAACAAGGCACTGCAGGTTTTCCTGTCAGTGCCTTATTTATTGCGAATCAACTATCGATTAATTAATAACGCCAGGTAATCGAACCGGTGACATTGCGAGGAGCACCGTAATTGGCTTGACCCCATTGCGGGCTCAACAGATATTTCTCATCGCCAATATTATTCAGGTTCAGCGCCAGCGTCAGGTTGTTCGTCAATTCATAACGGGCGAAGAGGTCTACCAGTGCAAAACTCCCTTGCACACGGGTATCGCCGAAATAAAGTTCACTCTGCCAATTAACACCTGCGCCAACACGCAGGCCAGGCACTGATGACAGTGCATATGCACTGGCCAGCTTTAATTGGTGCTTTGGAATAAAACGACGGGTATCGTTGCCGTTATCATCTTCAACATCAACTTGAGTGTAACCAGCACTGAGATTAAGGCCGGTAAATACTTCACCTGCGAGTTCAACCTCAAAACCTTTACTGTCAAATCCAACACCGCGATAAATATTCAAACCGGATTCAGTATCGCGCGTCACCCACTCACCAAAATTTTCCTGACTGGATTCAAACGCCGACAGGGTGAGAACAGCCTTACCGGCAAAAACTTCCTGCTTAATCCCCACCTCTGAACTCTCACCGCGCACAGCGCCCAATGGCAATAAGTCGGCATCAACCCACGTCTGGGCGCTGAACACTTCGCTATAACTGGTATAGAGCACTGTGCCCGGAAGAACTTCATAGGTGATGCCGGCATAGGGAACGGTTTCTTTGTCTGATGCAGCCTGCGGTGCACCGTAACTGATACCGTCTTGTTCGATATCCACTGTGCGTGCGCCCAGCAAAAGCGAAAGTTCATCGGTGAGCTTCAAACGGGTTGATAAATAAAAAGAGTCTTGCTTCTGGTCTATGTCGGTTGACTGGGTCGCAGCATCGTAAACATCAAATTCCGGCAGCGGTGTTTTTCCATCTGCCCAAGCTGCACCGATAGGATTGTAGTTCCATTCATCGGTATAAATGGAGCGGCCGGTCAGCTTGATATCGGCGGTATTAAAACCGGCGACCAACTCATGCTCCTGTCCCCATAAGGAAAAAGATCCGCTGATAAACAAGTCAACAATGTCCTCCTGATCATCCGCTTGATAGAGACTCGCGTGCGCCCCCAACCCTTCTTCGGTAATTGGATCAGGTGCGCCCGCCAGATACAGCGAAGTCCACTCACTTTCCAAATCGTTGCGCGTGAAAATGGCTTTTGCCATCCAGTGTTCACCCAAATCCTGTTCCAATTCAACGAAGGTGCGAGTTTGCTTCACATCTTGATAAGCCCAGCCAGGTGCAGTGTTGGTAGACACATCGTAATCAGTCAATGAACCATCGCTATAAAACAACGGTAAAGCACCGGATGAATTCCCATCGCTATGGCTGTCGTTGATGCTGTGCCCCAAGGTTGCACGCGTAGAGTCGGTAATCTCGGCACTGACAATGCCGTAGAAAACAGTCAATTCCTTGCCATAACGATCCAGATAAGAATCACCATCTTGTTTAGCAACAACCAAACGCCCGCTGAGTTTGTCGGCAATAATCGGCCCGGAAATATCGCCATCCACCCGATATTGATTCCAACTACCAGCCGACGCTGCAGCTGATGCTTGCAATTCTTCGGTGGGGCGTTTGCGCAAATAGTTGATAGTCGCCGATGGATTGGCGAGACCGGTGATCAAACCGGTCGCACCTTTTACCACTTCTACTTGTTCGTAAATTGCAGTGTCGTCATGGCCTTGGGTTAAACCGTAAGAAAATGGCGCACCCACACCATCGTATTGAAAGTTCACAATATCGAAGCCGCGTGCGGTGTAATAAGTGCGGCCAGTTTCCACCTGCTCCACCGTAACGCCGGGAACATAAGCCAACAGTGAATTTATTTCCCGCAGGGAAAAATCTTCGATCTGGTCACGGGAAACCACTGACACTACCTGCGGTGTTTCCAATAATGTCAGGTTCAACTTGGTTGCGGTTTTGGTTTCATTCACCTCGCCATAAACGTAAACCGTTTCAACTTCGCTTTTACCTGTTCCAGCGGAATTTTGAGCAAAGGCATTAGTGCCAGAAATAACAGCTGCAATCGACAAAGCCAACGCACTGCGAGCTAGAGAACGCATAAAAACTCCCAAATAGTCCTTTTCCAGATCGGGATGACCCGGAAATAGAGGTGAACATCTAATTGGGCGCAATCTTAAATAATTAACAAATGGGAATCAATATCATATAAATGATCGAAGTAAGGTAGAGAAAGTTAAGCGCAGGTCATGAGGCAATATTGCAGGAGCCAGTTAAAAGTTAACCGTAAGTTCGATCAGGCATTCAAAGCTTTAAGCGGATTCGCACAAAGTATCTGATACAACTGGGACGGAGTTAAACCAAGCTCTATAGCTAAATTCATTTCACTTGATTTCATATCAATAGCAGATCCAGCAAAGTTCGGCTTCCCGGGTTCACGCACAACACGGTCTTCGGATACCTCCAATTGAATTTCACCGAGCGTATACACGCCCTCCTTCGCACCTGCCGCCGCCATTGCATCAGTGGTGATGATGACCTTCTCGGTTCCCACCAGAGCGATATAGTTTTTTAATGCCCAAAACGGGATGTGGTGACCATCGGCAATAAAACAAAGCCATAAGTCATCTTTCAAACTCAATACCCGTTGGATGATATTGTCGTGGCGATGCATCTGTTGAGGGCAACCATTACCAAGGTGCGTGAACATTGATAGGCCTGCTTTTATCGCGGCATTTAATTGCTCAAGTGATGGATTACAATGACCAGCTGAAATAACAACCTTATTATCATGCAAGTATTTTATAACTTTACATTCACTATCATTCTCCGGCGCCAAGGTAACTATTTTCAATAGCCCTTCACATGCCTCCAGCAGAAGACACATTTTTCTTAGGCTGGCTTTTAAAACGTGTTTTTTGGGGTGTGCTCCGCGGTAGCCATCTTCCGCACTAATAAAAGGTCCCTCCAAATGAATTCCTTTTACCATTTCAGCAACTATTTGGCTTTCATTTCTAAAATGAACAATATTCCTAATCCTGATAAGCATATCCGCAAAATCTGCGGTAATTAAGGTGGCTAATATTCCAGATACACCATCTGCCTTCAGCTTTTCACAAGCAAAAGCAAAATCCTCCAGACTCAAGGTGTTTTGGTTAAAATCGATTCCAGCATAACCATTAACTTGAATATCAAAATACATATTTTCACTTCTAGAATACAAATATTTTAAGCTGCCTCATCCCCCGGGACTCATTTTTCACGAGTTAGCTGCTCATACAAAATAACAACTTGTTTCGACCTTATTTTATTAAGGTTCTCTATTTCGGATTTATAAAGCTTTCCTGTAAACAACTTTTCAAAACGTTTATCAAGCTTGCGGGAATCCTTGAGTAAAGCTTCCAATTGCTTGACGACAGAAATACGATCGGCCTCACTGAAGCTTGTAGACTCAACCAAATCCTGAATTACTCGAAACCGCAAATAAAATTCACGTATATCAACCTGCATAACAAAATGGGAAAACTCTTGGACATTTTGCTTAGGACGGATGCTAGCCAGTTTTCTTTTTAGCTGAACAACCTCAGTCAAATACTGTGAAGCTTTACGCTTTTCGGAAGGTAACCCGGGCACGCCTGAAAGTGGTACAGAACCAATATCAGCCTTCAAGCCTAAAGATGCTGACTTCAAAATATTCCACAATGATTGGGATTCATCAACTGTTAAACCAAAGCGCTTTTGTGCATATTGCTGAGCAAAACTATCGGGAAGCAATTTATTACTTTGGCTAATTGCTTCAATAAATGCACTGGTATTCATCCTGAATGCATCATTAGGATAAGCATGCGGATATACCTGACGCATCGGAAAAATATCCACTACTTCGGCATGAGCAATCCATTCATAAGTATATTCCCCTGATGTAGACCACGAGGTTAACACCATACCATCAAAACCCGCTTTTTTTGCATAGGTCACATAGTCGGCCTGATTATTCATGTGCGCGGCCCAATTGGTAACGTAATAATCGTCAGGCCATGACCGGATTGCAGATGCCCCCCAAAAGGTTAGCCCATACTTTTTAATGAGTGTTGATGGTTCTTCACCAAAATGATTAAACGCCCATCCGTAATTCCAGTCGATATAAATAACATTCTTGGGCATTTGGGCAATCGCATCTGGATACGCCAAAATCATGTCCGCCCACATGATGGGGGTTTTGCCTTGTGCAGTTACAATCTCCGCAATCATTTTCATATATTCTACATAAAGCTTGGACTTGCCTATTTTTTCTCCATCTTTTCCCCAAGCTTCCTGACAGCGTTTACAGTTGAGAATACGGGTTTCATCACCACCAATATGTACGTATTTGGATTTATGGGTGGATAAAATATCGCCGAATAATTCAGTAAATAATGCTTTGGCTTCTTTCAATCGTGTGGGATCAATCTGGGAGAGATCTTTTTTATCTGCTCTTAAGTAAGCATACCGCTCGTAGCGCAAAAGATATTCAAGATGACCAAGAGTTTGTTGCAGCGGAATAACATCCAACCCAAGACTTTCAGAATATTTCACAAACTCAGCAATTTCTTCACGGCTGTATGCATAGCGATTGGGGATAAGGCGGTGCTGCTCATAAGGATAAGTTGCTTCCCATTCCATGATGAGCGTATTGAACCCGTGAGATGCAATTTCCTTCGCCATCAATTTTAAAGCCTTGATGGGCATCACTTGTACCCGCAAGTCCACATGGTAAGCAACAACATTAAACTTTTTATGTTCGTCAGTGCTGACTGCTTCGGCAACACAGACCAGTGACCATAGATTCAGGAAAAAAAACAAGAATAAAAATCTAAAATATGAGTAACCATTTTTCTTTGAACAGTCATATTTGATGTTCATTTTCCTAAATCCTCTCTCAGTTTTGTATCTGGCAATATGTTGTATCTGAAACGTCTATAACTGATTGCTTGATAAATTAGGTAAATACAGGCTAATACTGGGCACAAAGGTGACGAGCATTAATACTATTAGCATCACTATATAAAATGGGACCATCTCTTTTAGGGTCGTACCCATAGATACTTTCCCAATAGCACATCCCAGAAGCAAAGAACTACCTGATGGTGGAGTACAAAGCCCAATACCGAGGTTCACCATCATAATCATGCCAAAGTGAATTGGATCAAGCCCTAACTTAACAGCAATTGGTAGCAGTATGGGCGTAAGCAACAATACCAATATACCGACATCCATCAGCATCCCTAAAATAAGCATCAGCAAATTAATTGCCAACAAAGCAATAATCACATTTCCAGAAAGGGATAAAATTAAATCTGCCAAAGCGCTCGGCACGTTTAAAACACCCAACAAAAAAGCAAATGCAGATGAAGTCATTAGAATTGCAATGACCATTGCTAATGTTTTCACCGACATATTGAGAATGGAAACAAATTTGCACAGCGTCATTGTCCGGTAAATAAATACCGTGATAAGAAGAGCATAGATTGAGGCAACCGCTGCTGATTCGGTTGCCGTAAACATACCTAGCAATATTCCGCCAACAATAATAACAACAGTGAAAAGACCTATACCGGCATCCAATCCAATTTTTACCGATTCCTTGATCGTGTATCTCTCACCTTTAGGGTGGCCTTGTTTAATTGCCAATATCCAGCAGAGCACCATCAGTGAACCACCTAATAGTAGTGCTGGAAAATAACCTGCTAAAAAAAGACTTTCTACCGATATACCACCAGCCGCCAATGAAAAATAAATCATGTTCTGACTGGGTGGAATCAAAATACTTTGGATGGAAGATGAAATGGTGACTGAAACTGAATAGCCAGGCCGATAACCACGCTGCGACATGGATTTAATTAGCACAGAACCTATAGAAGCAACATCAGCCACTGCTGATCCGGAAATACTGCCAAACATTGAACTGGATGCAATATTTGCTTGCGCCAATCCACCGCGCACCCGCCCTACCAATACATCCGCAAACCGAATTAATCTATCGGAGATACCACCCTCGCCCATCAAATGCCCAGCCAAAATAAAACAGGGCACAGCCAAAAAAGTAAAACTGTTGAGGCTATTAATCATCCGGTGCACCAACACAACCGTCGGTATATCCAGGTACACGATAGTTGCTAACGATGACATCCCCAAAGCAAACGCAATAGGAACGCGCAAAAACATGAGCAGTAAAAATCCACCCAATAAAATAATAGTACCTAAGGTTTGCTGTTCCATTATTTTTCAGTTCCGCTCAAAGCATCCAATGCTGGCGATTGGTTATCATCATGCTTTTTTGGATCGGCATTCCATAAGATGTTAGCAATCGCATTAATAACCATTAGAGCTCCGGCAACCAATGGTGCAAGATATAAATACGAGCGAAGAATTCCGGAGGCTGGCAATATTTCTGAACCCACCAAGCTCATCAGCAATGTAGAGTTCAGCATGATGTTAAGCGCAAAAATCAGAATTAGCACTTGCACCAAAGTAGCCAAAAAATACTGACCTTTTTTTGATAATCGATCTGAAATAACACTGATAGAAATATGTTCGTGTCGATAAACCGCAGTTGCAACGGATAACATACCAAACCAAATCAACATGAATATTGCGACTTCCTCAGACCAGCTAATGGGTGTGCCGAGCAGATAGCGAAAGATAACCTGAAAAACCACAAGGAAAATCATCAAAACCAACAAGAAACTACACAGTATTTCTATCGCTTTATTGATGTATTCGACACCGCGAACAAGATACCCAAGATATGTAATCATCACTTAACACCATTAATTCGGTCTATGTATTCAGCGTACTCAGGAAATTCCTGGTATAAAGGCATCATTGCATTACGAAATGGCTCCCTATCAATAGTGGTAATAGATACCCTTTTATCCAACAACATCTGTTTTGCATCAATGTTTGCTTGATTCATCATTTCACGTTCTAAAAATGCCGCCTCTCTCGCCGCATCGGAAATCGCTTTTTGAAAAGACGGCGGCAAAGATGAAAACTTGTGCGCATTCATCAGCAGAACAGCTGGAGGACTAAGATGCTCATCCTCAACGTAGTTTTTTGCTACCTCAAAGTGAGCAGAAGAGGCATAGCTAACAAAATCATTTTCCGCACCATCAACCACGCCTGTTTGGATCGCCGAATAGACATCACCATAATTTAACGGCGTTGGAACTGCCCCAAGAAGCTCAATCATTCGTATCATAATCGGCGCAGGCTGAACGCGGATTTTTAAGCCTTGCATATCTGCAAGGCTCTTAATAGGTCGATCTGAACGTGTGTAAAAGGATCTCGGACCAGCCTCTAAAAAATCAAATCCGACTAGTCCAACATCATGCAGCTTATCTTTCACATCCTCACCAATTTCACCATCAAGAACCTGATATTTATGATCCTGATCTTTGAAGATAAAAGGTAAGGTAAATACCCCCATGCTTGGGCTTACGTTAGTAAGTACGATTGCATTGGCTCGCGTGAAATCAATGATACCTAAACGTGTCTGTTCGATTGTTTCAATTTCTTCACCAAGCTGCCCACCAGAATAAACTTTTACAAGTACCTTTCCATTGGTCTTCTGATTAACCAACTTGGCAAAAATGTGCATGGATTTTGTAACAGGATTATCTTCTGTCAATGCCTCAGCAAGTCTTAAAATAATTACACTATCAGATTGGCTCGCAGCTGATGATGCACCAAAGAAGCCGCTTTTAGTGGCCAATATAGAGCCAACAATAATCACTATGATTAACAGAATCTTTATTGGCAGATGTTTTATTTGTACATCATGTGCTTGGGGCATTTTTTATAGGCCAGCAAAAGGAATAGAAAATACTATTTTGTATGGGCTACCTATTGAGCACCGTAGTATTCAGAAGGCTTGCCGCAGGCTTATCCAAAAACATTTCGCAATCTGGATGGTTTTGCAAAATAGATGCGGGGAACTCTGGTGAAACTTTTTGAGTAACAGTATTTTTTACTGCTATCGCTTTTCGCTCCTCTAAAACCGATAGGATAATTTTTTTGCTTTTCATAATTTGATTAATACTCATACTAATGGCCTTGCTGGGCACAGTATCAATCGATTCAAACCATCCCTCATTGCATTGCTGCTGGCGGCACCCTTGATCCAAATCGACAACAATATAGGGCTCGGTTGTATCAAAATTTGCTGGCGGATCATTAAATGCCAAATGACCGTTTTCTCCAATTCCAGCCAAACATACATCAATCTCTTCATTCGCAATCAACGAATTCAATCGGGCTACTTCGACTGGGATATCTTTAGAATTCGCATTAATGAGCGTCATTTTTTTAAGATCAGGTATTTGGCTGACGAAACGCTCGTTTAAATATTTTCTGAAACTAGCAGGATGTGTAGCAGATATACCAATGTATTCATCAAGATGAAACGCTTGCACTTTTTCCCATGGCATATTTTCCTGCTCAACCAAGTGTTTCAACATGCTAAATTGGCTTGATCCAGTGGCCACAACGATAGTAACTACATCCTTAACCTGGGCGGCTTGGCGAATAGTAGCTGCTGCCAACTCAGCTGCAGCTTTACCTAACAATTCTTCACTTTCAAATACATTAAACTTCATTTCAATACTGCCTTGGTAAATATGAAATCTTGAAAACATTCACTCCAAAAATCGGTAGCCTTAATGATATCCAAGGCAGCCAAAAATTTGAAAAATCAAATACTCAAACGTTTGAGCGAGGCTATATACAAGACCATACACTGTCAATACAAAGTTGGTAAATTCGCTCTAAAAAGCACACACAAAAACATATACCTCCCGTATCGCATAAGATAGATACGCGGATAAGCGTCTTATCCGGGATTTTTCTAATGCCCGACGAACAGTGACTTACAATAAGATAAGTCCTTGCGATAAGATGAGCTCCTAACCACATGTAACTCCTGAAACCTAGAATTACGGATCATTATGGCAACCCAAAAAAGTATTGCAGATACACTTGGAATATCGATCAGTCTTGTTTCACGTGTGTTATCAGGAAAGGCGCGGGAGATTGGCGTTGCGGAAGACACCATTGAAAAAGTTTTGTCTGAAGCAAAAAGAGTCAATTACATACCGAATTCCGCAGCACTATCACTTAGAGGCGAAAAAACGCATACCCTGGGTGTAATCACCTATGACTTTGAAGACCCTTACTTTGGGATCATCCTCGGAGAACTGCACAAAATTGCAAAGCAGCGGAAATTCTCACTTATATTGGCAGGCTCTTATCAGCGAGATATGGACACATTGGATATCTCTGCATTCTCCAAGCACAGTATTGAGGGTTTAATCATTGTAGGCAGTGATAGAAAAAAAGAGTGGTATGAGAACTTTGCACAGAAATCTATTCCAGTAGTCCAGATAGGATTCACCAAAGAAAGTATTGGCCCCACCATTTGCCTGGACGAAAAAATCAGCACCGAGTTAGTCGCACAGTACTTGCATAAGCAGAATATCAAGAACGTGGCGCTACTGTTTAATCAGAGTCTCTCTCACGAGACATTCAAAGATCAATACATTAAAGCCCTTGATAGCCAAAAGATAAATATTGTGGACAACATTGCATTTGACGAAACAACAGACTCACTAAAAGAGCGCCTGCTGCAGCTAAAAAAACTGCCCGAGGTGATCATCGCCGGAGACGACATACTGGCCACAAAGATTATCCGCTCATTACATGAATTGAACATACAGGTACCCAAGGATGTAAAAGTAGTCGGTTTCGATAATATTTCTTTAGCACAAGATTTTATTCCTGCACTAACCACCCTGAACCCTCCCATCAAAGAAATGGTCAAAACCGCTTTTGATTTAGTATCCATACCTAAATCCGGCAAAAAGACCTATCGCTTCGAGCCAGAGCTGATTTGCCGCGAATCCGCATAAACGAGTAAGCCACCCGTCTGTAACAAATAAAAAAGAGCCATTTTATATGGCTCTTTTTTATAGGCTGAAAATATCTACAACTTGATAAATATCTTGCGCTTATAAAGCCAAGCCGATATCACATAGAATATTGCCACAATCATTAGTGCGTACAATAAAGACGCATTAATGGGTGATAGAAACTGATTAAATGCAGTGTAAATCGCTTTCTGTAAACTCACCGTTTGTCCCGCATCATTTGTCCATGTGATAAGCGATAAGGTTTTGGAAAATATCCTGGATAGCGCATAAATAAATAATGGATTTGAACCGTAAACCACCATCCAGTGCATACCCTTTGATACTTTCTTGACATCACAGAGATAAACAATGATTGCCAAAAAGAACCAGGCAAATGCAGTTGTTATTAATACATAGGTACTGCTCCATAATGGTTTATTAATGGGGAATACTATTTGCCATAATAAGGCAACAATAAAAGCACCTACTCCCCACATTAATAAGCTCTTAATCTTCGCTTCTGGTGTGGGTTTTTCTGCAAGCATTTCACTTGTAAAGTAACCAGCCAATATCGATACCACGCCTGGTAAGGTACTTAATATTCCCTCCGGTTCAAAAGGCACACCATAACCCTGGTATAAATGGCTAGCGCCCAGTAGCGCAAGATCCCATTGCTGGACCAAATTTCCTTCGAGTGAATACGGATTTTCAACCAACAACAGTATTAGCCAATAACCGATAAGTATTACCGCACTTAGCAGCAGCAAATGGCTCCTATTCAGTACACAAATTAAAACCGCTGCAATGCCATAACACAACGCAATACGTTGTAGTACACCCAGCACTCGCCATTCCGACAATGGATCGGTAAAGGGAAACTCATTTAATGCAACGCCTATGGCAAATAACAATACTGTTCGTTTGGCAATTTTCGCCCACGGGATAGTACCTGCCGGTACATTTTTCATGGAGTGAAATAATGCAGCTCCGACAATAAACATAAAAAATGGAAATATCAGATCCGTCGGAGTTAAGCCATGCCATTCAGCATGAAGTAATGGCGGATATACAGCCGACCATGAACCGGGGTTATTAACTAACAACATAGCGGCCAATGTCAGGCCACGGAAAATATCCAAACTAATTTGACGCTGCATTTTTATGTTCACCTCTGTCAATGGTAACAACTCGACCTGTGCGGGATAACCCCTCAAGGCGCGACCGCAGTTCTATTTGGTTATACTCTTTCAACTGCACAGGGTTTTTATATACCTTCCACTCGCCAATTTTTTTACCTGTTAGCAAACGATATTCAATATACAAATCTTCATACATGCTATTGGCATAGAGTGTATTACCTTCTATTTTCGCCCCTGGGACTGGCAATCGGAAAAACATGTCGTCGCGTACTAAATTAGGTAAAACTTTATTCACCAAGGTATGGCTGAACTGCGCCCAATCTTGTAGCTGCTGTTGCTTCATCTTCTCACTGAATTGCTGACTGGTTGGCGAGTAAGCTCGCCCTGAAATATAAGGAACCTCCCACTCCGGCTTGTGCCAGGCGCGCTCTGCAAATGCAATTAACCGTGGAAAATACATATAGCCTGCGACATCAGAAGTACGTGTAGTTTCCGTCCACAATTGCGCTTGTATACCGGTTATGTAATGCCCTTTATTGAGGGTGACCTTCTCTTTAGTGGAATATTGATTACCCATTAAATCGGGCCATATTTCTGCATGGGCTGGCAGATTGTCCGGCATAAACTGAAACACTTTAAACGTATCTACGCTGCGCGATCCCCAAGGGTTGCCTTGTTCATTAGGGTCAGCTTGATAGGGAAAGTCGAAATATAAAACGTCGGGCACGGACAGAATTGTATCGAAACCCAAATTAACAAAGTTATGCGTCTGATTATGAATTTGGTCCGGCAATAACCCCCATACATTTACCTGCATGTTATCCGGTAGATTATCTTTGTTTGCATGATCCAGCCCATCTCCCCAAACCGCTGGGACAATTCCTTTCGCACTAACCTTCTGCGCAATTTGCTCAATAAAATGGCCAGTAAGCTCCTTCATATCGTGAATATTTTTATTGTCTTTTACTAACCGATTACAAGCTGGTGAATCACGCCATGCACCCGCTGTTTCATCTGCGCCTATGTGATAACGTTTTAGCGGAACACCTGCACGCTGGTGCATATCAATGATTTCCGATAACACCTTATCGACAAAACGGTATGTTGAGGGAATACATGGATTGAGTGTGTTGTCAGTGTAGTGCTGAATGGACCGATAAATACTTTTATCTTCCTGCTCCGTCAGCAGGTATTCATTTGCCTTTTCAGGCAATTTTTCCGCCATATAAAATTTATAACGGGCCTCCATTGCTTTCACTGCTGCACGCGAATGCCCAGGCATATCTAACGCCGGAATTACATCAATATGCCGCGCGGCTGCATATTGGATAACGTCAATATAATCATCCACCGAAAGATAACCGTTAACATCGGTATCGATTGAGGGTCCACTGGCCAATTGGGGAGACAAACACTTTTGTTCAGAGGGATCATAACAACGGTATGCACCAACGTTGGTTAACTCTGGCAAACCCGGAATCTCCAAACGCCAACCTTCATCATCCGCCAAATGCAGATGAAATTTATTCAGTTTAAGTAACGCCATCTGGTCTAATAATTTCAGCATAAATGCTTTGCTATGGAAGTTGCGCGACACATCCAGCTGTACCCCACGAAAACTATAACGAGGAACATCGCTCACCTTGCCTACAGATAAACCAAGATTATCGTCAATTAATTGTGACAGCGTATATAAACCATAGAATAAACCTGCATTGGTTTTTGCACTGATATCTATGCTTTTTAAGCCAATATTTATTGCATAGGCCTCTGCGTTAATATCCGCCTTTTTATCCAATTTCAAAGAGAGCTTGATAGCTTTACTTTTATCGGCAGTAGAAAGAACCACACCTTTTTTTTCCAGCATAGAAAATGCTACCGAAAGTTCACTGTTTTCCAAGTCTTTCTCACTCACAGACAAAGCAGAAACCACCACAACACGCTTACTAGTAAAGCTAGCATGGCTTACCTTGGGAACAGTACGATTCTCATCAATTATTGCACTTTTAGTAAATGCATTAATACGTTCATGATATTTATATAAAAATTCTGGCGTAGCGAGAGGAGAATAATCAACCGAGGATCTGTTGACCTGATTGATTGTTTTAAATGGTTTAACAAAAGGGAGCGAAGCAAGCTTGGTTTCTGGGTCAATTTTTGGTTCGGTTGATTTAATTATCCTTGCTGATAAGGATTGCGAAGTGGGAGCGATAAAATAGTTTGGCAACACTTGTAGCTCTGCATTGATATAACCTTTTCCTGTAAATGGAATAACATAGGCTTTACCCGCGACTATTTTATCCCCCACAAAAGAAATGGTATGAACATCGCCACTTACGTGTTTAATATCAAAATCGTTGCTCGAATCCTGGAATATAGTTCGACGCGATCCAAAGTAAATAAGCCAATCATTATTAGGGAGCGACGCAGGAAAAATGAGTGATATTTCACCGCTATAGCACGCATTATCTCCAATAATTTTTTGGCAAATAGCTGCATCATTTATATTACTGACAATCTCATAGCTAACAACAAGCTCATTACCTACACGATCCAAATCGTGCTGAGCAAGACCTGCTGCTGATACAATCGCACTTTGCCAAAACCCAAACATTATGAGCCAACACGAAACAAACAATGCTCTCATCTGATAACCTCTTTTTGTATTACCTACCTAAAATAAAACCGTTGATAGCCATCAGATGATGGCTATCAACTTAAACATCAGCCGCTTTTACGATAATTAAAACGAGTAAGAAGCGCTAATACTGAAACGCCGATCCGTTTTAAAGTAGTTGCCTGGTGTCATCTTTCCATCCTGGTCATACATCAACTCGGTCTTGATGACCTCATCGAGCAGGTTGGATGCCTCCAGGCCAATTTTGAAGTTATCAGTTACTCGATAACGAATGGAACCATCCAGCTGGCCAGTTGCTTTGGCAAAGACCGGGGCATAGAAACCGGAATCACGTGCAGTCAGTAAATAATCCGAGCGCCAGTTATAGGCCAACCTGCCAGCTATTTTGTCTTTGTCGTATAGCAAAGCAAAATTGACAACATCAGTTGAGTAGCCGGGAAGATCCAGGTTTTTGAATGCACGGAAACTATTTCTACCACCCTCTCCTGTACTACCCTCACCAAATGCCTTCTCGTCATTCAGATCTGTTTGCGCAATAAAGGTGTAGTTAGCAGATAATCCCAAGCCACCCCAATATCCAGGTAAAGAGTCATAAAATTGTGTATAGGAGATTTCATAACCGCTAATAGTGCCACTGCCCTCATTGGTATCAGTTTGGAAATCTACCGATTGAACATTGTCGCCGCCGTTATAGGGAACAGGGTTGAGCGTATTTTCTGTATACAAACGTTTACGAATAATATTTTTCAAGTCTTTGCGGAATAAACTGAAGTTTAAAGAACTAGTATCAGAGATGTACCATTCCAAACTTACATCCGCTCCCGCCGCTTCTTCTGGTTTGATGTGAGGATTTCCTGTTTGGCCTGAAAAGTTAATGGACGTCACCGATAGCTCACCGGGCTGAGCATTAAAATCATAGACTCTACTACTTGCCAATTTTTTATAATTTTGGAAATTGGAGAAGGTTGGGAAAAACACATTTTTCGATGCTGCAAAGCGCACGATTAAATCGTCATGCACCGATACACTCAGGTTAAAGCTTGGCAATACCTTACTGTACTTATCACCTTTGACCGTTGTTCTCACTCCTTGCGCACCATTTGCAAATGCAAATGCCTCAGGATAATGCTGCTTAATCATTTCCGCAGTACCTTGCTCATCCCAGGCAAAATTCTTTGGAAATAATACACCGCCCTCAGATTCAACTTGCCACTCAATGTAACGCAAACCAATATTGCCTTTGACTGGATGATCCAAATCCAGGAATTCGTAATTTGCACGAACATAAGCTTCCAATCGATCTTCACTGGTTTCAGTTAGCTCGGATGGAAGATAGCCGTTAACTGCTCCCGGACGTTGATTCAAGTTAGGTTGTTTGGCAGAAATACTTTCAATTGATTCACCAAACTCGTTGAAATTACGTACATCCTCATAACGTGGAAACAGGAAACTCTGATCGCCATTCAAGTGGCCGCCGCCAAAAAATGTATTTGCTTTAAAGGTAACTTTTTCAAAAAGCTCAGGGCGATTTAGATAACTGGTTGCAAACCTATTGGACCATGGACCACCCACCTCTCCCCAGTTATAGGCAGAATTGTGCGACTCTTGTTCCTTCTTGGACCAATAGGCTCCCGCTTGCGCAGATGACACCCAACCATCTTCAAGCTGATATTTCAAATCAAATGCAAACGCATCCAGACTGGCTTCGTTATCTTCCGTATGATCCATCTTGGAGCGCATAAAACTTTGTTCGTTAAAGACGGGATTAGATGGATCTCCAGTAAAGTTAATACCTTTTGGAGTATCGCCACGCAAATCAAACTGAACGCCGGTATTGTTTATTGGTTTTGCAGGACGATTAGTAACACCATCATTTTTATACCAGGATGCCATGGTTGGGTTCATGGCTGCAGTGTAAGTAAAATCCTTCACATAATTGGTGGAGTTCACATGCTGATAGTCAAAATCCAACTCCAAACTATCTGAAGGGGAAACTTTGATGTGCAAACTGGAATCATTAATTTCTGTTCCGGAATCAGCATGACGCGAGGCGTTATTGAGCCAGTTAGTATTTATTTCACCAGCCTGCAGAAAACCTTCGCTATCGAACTCGCCCTGCACCAAGCCGATATTTTTTGGGTTAATCAAATAACCTTCTTCACCATAACTAACAACCCGCTCATCCCACACGCGGGAAGAATCAGAAAAAATATGTTCCAGAGTCACTTCCCATGTTTCATCCGGATTGCGCCACTGCGCGGATGTTACTAAACCAGAGCGTTCGCGATCAGCATCAGACGTACGAATGGCAATACCCGCTGGTGTAAAAAGAGTTTCATTTTCTCTTCCGGGAATGGCAGTTCCGGTTTCACCAAACCACTCAGTTTCCATAGCCGTGCTGCTACGCTCATAATAATTGGCAACACCTATACCATCGCCACGATCTTTGTATTCCGATTGTGTACCGCCAATAAGAAAACCAATATCACCTATGCCGGTATTCCACACATTACTGAACGCAAGGGTCGCTACCGGCGTTAACTCTTCGCGATAATCGCCGTAGGTTCCTTCGATCTGGCCGAAAATGACCATCTTTTTTGAGTCCAGTGGTTTACGAGTTACCAAATTAACAGTACCAGCAACTCCGCCCGCAATAAGATCAGCGGTGGTATTTTTTACTACTTCAACACGACCCAATAACTCGCCGGGGATATCGGCGTAACTCAAACCGCCGCCGGTAGAGTTAGAGCTGAACCCTTCTCTGCCGTTGATTTCGCTGCGTACGCGTTTTAAGCCACGCACAACAACACCTGAACCTTCCGATGAAAAATGATTAGGGTCAGTGGAAGATTCAAAACGCTCGATGGTGACGCCAGGCACACGCTGTAAAACTTCAGTGACACTTTTATCGGGCAAGGCCCCCATATCCTCAGCGGTAATAACATCTTTTACCGTATCAGACTCGCGTTTGATTTCCTGCGCACTTGCAACACTGGCACGAATGCCAGTAACAACAAGTTCTTCAGGTGCTTTCTCTTCCGGTTGCAAGGTTTTTTCCTGTGCAACCGCAGTACCGGATACCGCCCATGCAGAAGCACTGCATACTGCGATTGCAATCAGTTTTTTTTGAAAATGCGAAGCCATTTGCTAATACCTTTCAGTAGCAATAAGTGAGTGAGAAAAAGTTTTAGAAAAAGCGCACATCCATGTGCAAGAGGTTGGTTACAACGTTAAACGATGAGCAAACCGGATTAGTTGGTAATGGTGATAGGTGTAGAAATTATATTGGTATCATTTCCAGCAGCCGCAGTGCTTTTAACGGTTGCCTTCAATGTGTATAAACCATTGGCAAAAGCAGTTGTATTAAGGTACCAGTCGTAAGTTGACTGACTTTCCAGACGCGATGAAACGAGCGTAGAACCTTTGTATAACTCAAACAGAATGCTTTGAATACCAGATCCATTTTGCGTTCCCACAGTTGGATCACTGGCAAAAACTCCCACATGAATTTCACCGGACACAACCGGATTATTAGTCACCGGGCTAATGAAGTAAGTATTCACTGAACCGTTTACTGTGAGGTTTCTTGACCCTGAACTTCCCGCAATAAAATTCCAGTTGCTGTCGTAAAACTCATACTTGAGCACTTGGCTGCCGGTAGCAGATGGAAACCAGGTGTAATTGAACGGTGGGGTCAAACTTGCCACATTGGTCCACGCTTCAGATGAATACAATAAAATGCGCGCAACACTGGAATCCACGTTGAATGTAACAGGAACACCTGATGCCAGATTGTAAGTGCCATTTGCCGTCGGAGATGTCATTCCATTTTGTTGCGAAGGCTGCGCGCTGATCTCGTAAATAACAGCCTCAAGCGGTTGCAGAATGTCAGCTAGCGCACCCGAAGAGGATACACTCAGGATTTGCCCCGTTCTTGTACTACCCGCACTGGAAAGCCCACCAATTTTTGCCGTTGCATTTCCAAATCCATTCAGTGTGAACGTAATACTTTGCGCAGTAGCGGCTTTGTTCACTGCGATCAGATAGGATTTTCCGTTGTAGTTTTTCAAAATCGCATCAATGTGACTTGAGCTATACGAAAGGTTGTTATTCTTCGCCCCAAGAAACACCGGAGAGAAGTTTTTCAACTCGGTGATGAGATTCTTCATGAACGGAATATCACCATCCTTCTTAATATGGTACTCACCACCAGCATCTACTACGTCATAGGAGTAGAAAACCATACCGGTTGCACCCAATGCGATCGACAAATAGGTTTCCGCGCGGATCTGGGCATTGGTAGGCATACCAAACTGACTACCCGTTTGAATAATCAACCATACCGGCTTGGGTGCCACCTGATTACGCATGTTTACAACTTTCGTCTTGATGTCATACATCGGACTCAAATTGTTATTGAACGGGTACTGATCGTTCAAAAATATGTCGGCAGAATTCTTATATACACTGATATCACTCGCATATTCAGTGAGGAACACCGGGCGGGTTGGATCTGCCGCCTTAATAACATCGTAAGCCCACTTGGTATCTGCAGCACTCAACCCTGTCGCCGACTTAGGTTCATCGGGCAGCCCGTATCCGAACAGATAATTCGCGCCTTTAACCTGGTTAACACTTGCAGTGAAAGGACTTGCATTCCGACTTTTTATGGCAGCAGCATTTTCGTAATCGCAACCGGGACCAGCCGTGTAATGAAGATAAAGACCATTGCTCTGCGCACTAGCGAAATTACTTGCGTTAACACAAAACGGACGTGAAACCGTATTCACACCAAGCGCCTTTACCCCAGCCCAATCTGACTGCATATACACGCTGATTGGAAAAACTTTTGAACCGTTGATAGACACAGTTTGGTCAGAATTAACCGTCACAGTGTTCTGCGCAAAAGCAGTGGGAAAAGATAAAAGCGATAAAATAAGACCGATATGACTAATGACATTTTTTTTCATTTATTCGCACCCATGTTTATTTAGAGGAAACTTTTAAACAACAAAAAGGCAGTCGCTGTCATGCAGATACATCTTCAAAATTCTGCATGCGATGGATGCTACTCTACGGTTTTTTTAGCGTCAACAACTATTTCAAACGTTTGAGTAAGGTGTTTTTTAGTGCTTTTGGCATTTTTAGGGCACAAAAATGAGGCACACTCTTGATTCCTAATAAGATTTTCAGAAAGGGCTTTACAAAGGATAAGAGGAGTGCAGATGTGGATTCTCTAATCAAGAATCAGAAAACTTGAAATGGTTCTCTTTCAAAAACCAAGGGAGAAGAAGGAACAAATAGAACCTTGTGCGGAAAATTATTTATCAAATAAAAGAAAAAATAATCTAACGTAAAATTAGCTATCAGACTGTTTTAATACAGTTTTTCGGATGTATAACACAGATGCGGAAGACCATGAGAATGCCCTGCAAGACGAAGATTGCAGAGCTATCATTTAGCGCCACCCGCCGGTGATAATGATGCCAACAGTGTCATGAGTTCCGCTAAATCAACCGGCTTTACAAAGTGACTATCAAACCCGGCCTCAGCAGATTTACGACGATCTTCATCTTGCCCCCAACCCGTGGTAGCGATGATGAGCGTTTTTTCTGCCCAAGATTTTGCGCGGATGCGACGGCAAGCATCAAAGCCATTTAACTTGGGCATACCTATGTCCAGCAGTATCACATCGGGGCGATAGGTTTCTGCCGCATCGACGGCAGCCTCACCATCGTGAGCGACGAAGGTTTCATTTCCGCTGAGCCTAAACACTTCAGCCAAGCTCTCTGCACCATCAAGATTGTCATCAACAATAAGAATCCGATGACTGATGCTTTGTTGACCTGCACGCTTCACTGCTTCTAACGGCGGCGCCTGATCTGCAGTGATCGGTAGGCGAACGACCAACTCACTGCCCTTCCCCAACCCTTCACTACGCGCTTCGATAGAGCCATCGTGCAACTCAACCAATCGCTTTGCCAAGGTTAGGCCGATGCCCAAACCACTTTGTGATCGCTCCAGCGATTGATCAACTTGCGCAAACATCTCAAAGATGGAACCAAGCATCGCGGAAGGAATTCCAATACCGTTATCTTTCACCGCAATCACCACATCGGCTCCCGCCGTAACAACGCTCAGGTTTATCACTCCACCCTGCCCTGCAAACTTGCACGCGTTGTTAAGCAAATTACTCACCACCTGCGATAGCCGAACTGAATCAGCATCCAGATAAATTGGCTGTGGCGGTATAGTCACAATGATTTTCTGATTGGCGGATTCCGCCATCGGGCTACAAGTTTCTATCGCCTGATAAATAACAGCGGCCAGCTCAATGCGTTCGCGACGCAATTCTAATTTGCCGCGACTAATGCGGCTTAAATCAAGCAGATCATCAATTAACCGCACCATATGCGTGAGCTGTCGCTCAATCATATTCGTTGCACGCACTGATATCTCGCGATCACCGTGCGCAAGTTTTAACATTGATGTGGCGTTACTAATTGGTGCCAGCGGATTGCGCAACTCATGCGCAAGTGTTGCAAGAAATTCATCTTTGCGGCGATCAGCTTCCCGCTCACGCTGTTCACGCCGACGCAATGCAAGCAACGCATTCCACATGAGCGCAACAACACCGAGTATTAACATCGCAGCGCCCAGTGCGCGACTCGTACCTATATCAAATAATCCAAGCTCGTGGCCTTTGGTGCGTAGCCAGATAAACAATGGAATCATCACGATCAAAATTGGCAAGACAGTGCGCGCCATACTGCCGGCGCTGGAGCGTTCACATAACAACAGCATTGGATGATGTTGCGGTACACTCATAATCAAACTTACCGCTAACGCCAGCAACATTGTTGCGCTCGGCAATGCAATTGCAGAGAGCCAAGGAATCGCATAAAAATCGTGTGCACCAAATAAATATCCCAGAAGCGAGAACATTGTGAGTAGCACAACAATAAGGGCAAGCACAGGAACTAAACGGCGGGAGGAATTATCACGCGCACCCAACAACATAAGCGCGATACCAATAAAAACAAATGAGATAGACGCTGGCGGACCAAAACGTCCAGGCGCCATAGTGCCGCCGTAACCCCACTCGCGCCCAAAAAGAAGCAAATGATTAAAACCTAAATCGATATCAAATGCGTACTGTAATAAATTTAATCCCCCACCAAGCGCAACAAATCCACCCAATACCAATGCGCACCTTTTGCACCCATATTGCAAAAGTAAAACTGCCGCACCGGCAACCATAATTAACACTGTGGTGTTTGGTTGAATCGAAAGCCCGTCATTGAGCCAATCAGTGAGACGCTGGCAATCAAATACCCAACCGCTAAACGAAATTGCGCCAGCAATAAGCGTACAAAGCCCAAGTAATGACGTCAGCCTTCGGAGCCATCGCGGATCGACGATGGATAACTGGGTTAACATGCCTTGTCCTCGCGGGGTGAATTATGGCAATTAAAGTTTGTCGGAATGCTCTCACAAAATCCGTTATGTTGCTGTTTTTAAGTTCGCTTTACTCTGAATAAAAACATTCGGTTTGTTTCGAGTGCACCTAAACTGATTCCCCACTACTTCTCTTCCTGAACTGCGCTGCTTTATAGCGGTTGCCACACAACGCCATGCTGCACCAACGGCGTTTATGCGCTTTTGTGCGGTCGTAAAACCACAGAATGCAATCGGGATGTTCGCATTGTTTTACGAGCTCGAAATTCCCCTCTACCAATAATTGTGCAACGGCTTCTGCAACGGGTCCGAGCAACGCTTTTGCGGTTTCGCCGTTTGCAGTACGAACCAAATTCCAATTGCCTTCAGCATCTTGTTTCAAAATGAGGGGCACTCAAGTAACTGTGTAGATACTCGTTCAATTCGCCAATATCACCATCGTCCCCATCCTTGTGCTGAATGATTAACTGGCGCGCCAGTGCTCGTAATGCCTTGCCTTGCGCCAACAAATCCGCTGGAGCTGTCTTGGGTGAAGGATCAGTAGCAAATCGCTTGAGCCATGTAAGCACATCCTGATTGCTATTCCAAAAATCAACCGGGTTGCCATCGCTAAGGGCTTCGGTATTCAGCATATCCAGCGCCAGATGATCGCCCACCATCGGAGCCTCACCGAGGCTAGCCAAAGCTTGTACTTGATCACCACCCATAAAATAACCCCTAAAAAACAATTTGACAGGTTACTTAATTTGAGCCAAGCTAAAAATAAGTAACCACTTAACGCAAAGTATAGAGGTTACATCATCTTCATACCAGAGCTAATTACAGGAGCAATCATGAGTATCAAATCCACCTTATTTGCAGCCGCAGCGCTGGCTACCGCCCTAACTGTTAATGCTGCGGAGCCAACACAAGTTCATTACCAAACGCTAGAAGTTAAGGGAGTTAATGTCTTTTACCGCGAAGCTGGCTCACCGCGAGCCCCGACTGTCCTGTTATTACATGGGTTTGGAGCTTCTTCGCATATGTTCCGCGAGCTGATCCCCCAGCTGGCGCAGAAATATCATGTGATCGCACCGGACTTACCCGGCTTCGGCCAAACCACTGTGCTTCCAAAGACCAAATTCAGCTACACCTTCGATAACCTGGCCTCGGTAATTGAGGCTTTCACAGTAGCCAAGAAATTGGATCGCTATGCCATCTATGTATTTGATTACGGCGCTCCAGTCGGCTGGCGCTTGGCAGTGAAAAACCCGCAAAAAATCACCGCAGTCGTAAGCCAAAATGGTAATGCTTATGAGGAAGGCCTAAGTGCAGGCTGGGCAGATATGCGCAAGGCATGGGCCGAACCTAGTGCGGAGAATCGCGAATCACTGCGTAAGTTCAATACTTCAGACATGATTCAGTGGCAATACGTTGAAGGTGTTAAAGATACTTCGCTGATTGCACCGGAAAGCTACCAATTGGCTTATGCCGCCATCGAACGTATTGGTGTTGAGGTGCAGATGGATTTGTTGCTCGACTACGGCCAAAACATCAAACAATACGCGCAGCTGCATAAATTTTTCCGCCAATACCAACCGCCGACATTGGCGATTTGGGGAAAGAATGATCCATTCTTCATCCCCGCCGGTGCTGAAGCATTTAAGCGTGATAATCCAAACGCGCAGGTAAGCTTCCTCGATACTGGCCACTTTGCGCTGGAAACCCACGGTAAGGAAATCGCAACGGTCATGTTGGAGTTTTTAAACCGCAGCATCAAACCCTAAGCAATCTAGTGCGGCGAGCTTGGCTGGTAAATCGGTCGAGGCTCGCGTTCACGACATAAGAAGAGCTCAACATATCCGTACAAATGATATTGATTATCAAAAACAACTCCAGATAAGATGCCACTCACTTTTATCCCTTCCCATCGATTCATCTCCATCGACGAAATCCAAGGACTGCCATGAAATCTGTTAACACGATCTTGATAGCCGGTGTTACGGCTTGTTTATCGCCCTGTCTGGTTGCTGAACCGCTAAATAAAAACACAGAGATTGAAGAAATTAGTGTGTATGGACGTATGCCCGGCGACGAAGTAAAAGATATTCCGCAAAGCGTCGCCGTCATAAATGAAGAGTTGATCTCAATATCACCTGTTGAAACTGTTGGCGATGTCATCCGCTTTATTCCCACCGCAATGCGCAATGGCTCCACGCTCAATTCGTTTGGCGACACTTATTTAATTCGCGGCTTCGGCACTAGCCAAACCATTAACGGATTAGGATTTAATCGCGTAAGTCACGCGCGCGATATCGCCAACGTAGAACGCGTTGAAGTATTAAAAGGCCCCTCTGCCGTACTCTACGGGCAGATGGAACCAGGTGCCGTTATTAATATTGTTACCAAACAACCGCTTGATACATTCAACGCAAAAATCGGCGCCGATTTTGGCAGCTATGACAGCCAGCGTTACACCGCCGATATCACCGGCCCTTTCTCGGAATCAGTGCGCGGAAGAATTAACGTCGCTTATCAGGACAGTAATTCCTTTATGGACTTCTGGGATTTGGAAAAAAAATTCATCGCACCCAATCTCACCTTCGATCTTGGCGAAAAAACCGAACTGGTTATTGAAGGCACCTACTCAAAAAATCACTGGGGATCATTTCAAAATGGCAGACCAGCTGAAGGCGCTTTTCTACCAAATCCAAATGGAAAATATCCTGAATCATTTAACCCTGATGAAGAAGATATAGGTTTTACCCGCAGAGATTCTGCCGATATCAATGTGCGCCTGACCCATGAAATTAGTAGTGACTTGCTCGTCCGTGCAAGCTATACCAAAACACGTAACGAAGCCGATTTTAAAGAAGTTTTTGTTGCAGGACTAAGTGATGATTACCGTGTGGTTGAGCGCGCTTATTTTGTCGGTAAAGACACTTACGAAAACGACAATACTTTTCTCATTGATTTAACCGGAAATATTTCCACCGGTAGCATTTTGCATAAATTTGTTGCAGGCATAAATTATCGGGATTTTGATTCAGCGAGACCCGCACGATTTATTTTCAGTACACCCATTGATATGTACGACCCAATCTACGGCCTTGCTCCAGCGATTGATCCTGCATTGCCGCAATCCTATCAAGACTTCAAAGCCATTGAATTTTTTATTCAGGATAGAATCGAAATAACAGAAAAATTTAATTTGTTAGCCGGATTTCGTTACACCGATGCCGAACAGGTAGCTGAATTCATCAGCATTAGCAATGATGCATCAGTAGATACACTCAATGAAACCAATTGGACAACACAGCTGGGATTTCTTTATGAAGTGACTGAAGGATTTTCCCTATACGGAAATCGCAGCGAATCTTTTGTTCCGCAATTTGGCACCTCATCAGGAGGAAAGCCATTCCCGGCTGAAGAAAGTGAACAATACGAAATTGGTACGCGCTATGACCTCGGCGATTCAGGGCTGCAATTAAATGCAGCGGTGTTCACTATTACCAAAGATAATCTCGTCACCTCCGACCCTGAAAATCCCGGTTTTAATGCAACCTTGGGAGAGGTTAAATCCCAAGGTTTTGAAGCATCAATTGGAGGTTACATTACATCGGGCTGGCTACTAAATTCTGCGTATGGTTATACCGATACTGAAATCATGCGCAATTTTGATGGATTAGAAGGCAATCTATTACGGAACATTCCCAAAAATACCTTCTCCATTCAATCACGCTTCGATTTTTCTTCAGGAACCCTTGCAGGGCTGGGGCTTGGTGGTACCGTCGAATATGTTGAAGATCGCTATGGCGATAACGAAAACTCATTTAAATTGCCAGGCTACACACGCTTGGATCTTGGAGCCTATTATTCTCTCAATGATCAAACGCAAATTGATGTGCTATTCAACAACGTCACTGACGAGCAAATTTTTGTTGAAGGTTACACCACACTAAGAGTCATCCAAGAACCCGGCCGAACACTTCTGGTAAGGCTAAATTACAATTTTAATTAACTGATCCTGCTTGCGATCAACCATACTCGAAAAACCGATATGGTTGATCGCGTCAACTATAAACTTGTCTGGTAGTGCCTTGTTATAGTTTCTAAATTCTCAGCATCTATCACGAAAACACCGGGGTAACACACCAGTTCACCGTACGCTGATTTATCATTGATTGAACAGATGCATCAGAAAACTCTGCCATTAGTTTTTCCATTGATTTAATACCCTGTACTTCTTTATCCCAAAATACCAAATCGTAAATCCTTCCCGAATCATCCTGAAATGTGTGGCGCCGTCTAAACCCGGCGCGCTTGCTAAGCCACAACTGGATATCCTGGGTAGCAGCAATAAAATCAGCAAGCGTCTTATTTTTAACCAACATAAAACTGGTTAGCTCAACAGCACCGTCTGCGGTCATCTGATCATCCCCTTTTACAAATTAATAAAGCTAAGCAATTAGATATAAAAACCACCAGCGACTTCGATTCGTTGCGCGTTGATCCAGTTATTGTCATCCGATAATAAAGATGCAATCACCTTACCTACATCATCCGCCTCACCTACCCGACCAAATGCAGTTTCATTCGCGATAGCTTGCGCAAACTCCGGATTTTTATCCAACGCACTATCTGCCAATTCAGTACGGATAGCACCGGGAGAAATACTGTTGACCTGAATTCCCCGCGCGCCGAATTCTTTAGCAAGGCAGCGAGTAATAATATCCATCGCACCTTTACAGGCGGCATAAGGGGAAGTGCCAGCATAAGCTACCCGTGTAGTTGCACTGGTTGTATTAATGATTTTGCTGTTATCGGCAAGTAACGGCAACAAGATTTGTGTAAGGAAGAATGGCCCTTTGAAATGCACATTCACCATTTGGTCAAAATAGGTTTCGGTAACATCGGCAATCAAACTAAAGCCACCTATACCTGCATTATTAACGAGATAGTCAAATGTCTCTCGCTGCCATTTCCGCTGTAAAATTGATTTAAAATTCTGCGCGAATAAATCAAAGCTTTTTACCTTACTAACATCCAACTGCAACGCTGCCGCACTACCACCAGTTGCCTCAATTTGTGCGACTAATGAATCAGCCTGATCTTTACCGCGCACATAAGTAACCACAACTGCAACATCGCGTGCAGCAAGTTGCAAGGCCGCACTGCGACCAATACCCCGGCTCGCGCCGGTAACTAAAGCAATTTTCATATAAACCTCTACATAATATTTAATGTGAATCGAAAAATGGATATGCCTGTCGGCCTGGCACAAATCGCACATCGCGAATGAGGTTTATGATATTTTTACGGCAGGAATGGCGGTATCGCAATACCACCGGACTCTTGCCTAATCCTGCCTGCAGCACTATTTATGAGCATGAAATGACTATTAGCACCTTGGAACAATTGTGCCGTTTGGTAAATCGCGCAGAACCACGCCGAACCGAAACCGGCATCCCGCGCCTCGCGATGGTGAAAGGAGAAATCCCCGCACATAAGCTCTCCGCCGTGTACGAACCGATGATTAACCTTGTTGTTCAGGGCAGCAAAATCCTGACGATTGGAGAGCAAGTCCTGCACTACAATCCAGCGAGTTATTTTGTAATGTCAGTTGATTTACCCGCGACCGGCAAAGTGGTCGCTGCCACCCCCGACAAGCCTTATATGGCAGTCAGCCTGACAATCAGTGCCGCTGCAGTGGCAGAAGTGATGACGACTACCCCGATAATTTCTATCCCCGATAACGCGCGCGGCTTTTCGGTATGCGAGATGAATGACCGCTTGATGGATGCCTGGTATCGCTTGCTGCGATTAATGGATACGCCGCAAGATATTCCCACCCTCGCGCCGCTGTACGAGCGCGAGTTGTTGTATCTGGTATTGCAAGGGCCGCAGGGTTGGCTATTGCAAGAAATAGCGAGCGCAGGCAGTGCGCTGACGAAAATCCATAAAGCAATCCAGTGGATTCGCCAGCATTATCAGCAGACATTATTGGTTGAACAATTGGCGGATATCGCGAGCATGAGCTCATCCGCATTTCATCGTCATTTTAAAAACATCACCGACCTGAGCCCGTTGCAATATCAAAAACAAATGCGCTTACTTGAAGCTCGCAGAATATTATTGGAAAGCCAACAAGGCGCTGCCGATATTGCTTATCAAGTCGGCTACGAAAGCCCATCGCAATTCAGCCGTGAATACGCACGCTTTTTCGGGCTTCCACCAATGCAGGATGTGGTACGGCTGAGAGCAATAAGTTAATACAATCAAATGTATTGATAACTATGAAGTTACCAGCACTGCATCTTTTTTAGCTGCTGATTTTTTACGCCCATTTAGCATCCAGCCAATGGGCGTCCAGCGAACAAACAACAAATAGCTCACAATACAAAGCACCAATGTGACACCTACAGATGCACTGTATTTCGCTAGTAAACTCCAATCTTTATCCATTAACTGATATTGCACTGCAAAGAGCAGCGGCAAATGGGCGATGTAGATCCAATAAGAGCTATCGGATAAAAAACGCATTACACGATTGTGTGGGTTTAAATAGCGCTTTCCCGCCACCAAACAGGCCAGCGTCATCCACACAGAAATGTAAGCTTCGCATAATTTCAATAATGCATTTAAAGGGTACTCTATAGGTGCGGGCGGAAATGCTAATTGTTTGGGCATCAAATAATAATAGACTGCGTAAAACACAAGGCTGCCAATAAATAATGCCAATGCATAAGGATTAAATCGCTCAATGAATTGCGGAGTTCGGAATATCCAATAACCAAGCACAAAGAATAATCCGAAGAAACCGAACGACCACAGCTGGGGTAGCATTTGATCTGGTGCTGGCAAAGGTGATGATATTGAAAGCAATGCGGGCAGCACCAACAGCGGAAAGCCAAAAATAAAATAGAGTGGCTTGATAGTGCTAAAAATATTGAATATGCGCGACCAGTTAATGTAGCTAAGCACCCAGGTCAGAATACAAAAGAATACTAAATTATATAAAAACCAAAGATGCAGCGTAGTAACAGGAGGTGGCGGAGCTGTTCCCGGATTTGCCATTGCATAAGCGATAAAATTCATAACCGGTGATTTATTTTCCACAGAAGCAACAGCAGACATTAGTGTTGCAATCACAGCCCATAAACACAAAGGTAAGAAAATAACCAAGGGCAATAAAATTCGCTTGGCGCGGTTAACCAACATCCCACGCATTCCACGCTTACCCACCAAATAAGCAACAAAAAATCCGGCAATAACAAAAAACACTGGCATGCGGAATAGATGTGTGAACCAGCTGAAGATATCAATCACTTGGGATTGCTCCTTGTCCGCTGTAAGCCACAAATTATGCAACTGCGGACTATAGGCAAGTGCAGCATGGAAAAACACGCCACCAATCATCGCCAACGCGCGCAAATTATCCAGATAATGCAACCTTTCACTTTCATAAGGACGAATTAATTCTGTGGAGCTCATAATGACCACCATTAGGAAGAGTTTGGAGTTCCCTGCGTTAAGCAGGAGAGAGAATCATGCCTAGAAAAAAACTTTCTTTCGCGATCGAAAATACAGCGTGCCGAACAGCAGCAGGAGAATGGCAATAATTTCACATGCCAAAATAATCGTTGCAGTACTTGTCCAGACAAAAATATCACCTCGAGTAAAACCGCCGATCTCGGGTGAGCTTGCCAAAGCGTACAACGCAGGATTTAACAAACAGTTAAGGCCGATCATAACAATCAAAAAAGAGCCTTCCGTTTCAGTACACATAGTAACAGCCCAACAAATACAATGATTTACTGCAACCAACACACAGACAAGCAATGCAAAAGCTAACAAACCGTCCGGCAATGAAGTGAGTAATATTACCAGCGCTGTTATAGTGACCAAAAACGACCAGGGAATAAAAAACAACACCATATTCGAGAGAAATTTAGCCATCGCGTAGTCTGCTGGTGAAACAGGTAAACTCATTACAAATGCCAGCGTTTGCTCTTTTCGTTCATTAATCATGGTAGTGGATAACTGGTGATTCCCCAGCGCAACCAACATAGTGATGAATATGATGGAGCCCATAAAGAACTGCCATTGCCCCAAACTAAGAATACTCAGTGCAAAAATTCCCCCACCAATATAAATTGCCAATAACTTTCGGTTTAAATACCAATCTTTATAAATCAATTGCTTGATCACTGGCATATTCAGCGATGGACGATTAGCTGGCGAGTCAATCCCTACCTCATCTTGCAAACTATCAATTCCAGAATTCATTTTCTCGCTACCTCTCTCACACTTGCGATAAAAATTTGCTCTAATGTCATGCGCTCAACCTGGGATACAGCCAAACCTGATGCCCCCAGCTTCGCAAGCACGGAATCATCAAAATCCCTGACTTTAATTTCATGCAAAGAACCATTGCTTTTTAGCTCAGCGATACCGGGAATATCCAACGGATTCACGAGCGAACCCGAACACAAAATTCGTCGCCAACTACCGATGTAAGTTTCTTTATCCTGACAAGCCAATGTTTTCCCTTTGTGTAGAAACGTAATCGAATCAGAAAGCTGTTCTACGTCCTGTGTACTGTGCGAGGAAAATAACACGCTGCGATTTTCGTCGCGCAGGATTTCCGCCAATTCAGCCAGCACTTCATAGCGTGAAACCGGATCAAGACCCGTGGTAGGTTCATCCAGAATCACTAAGCGCGGGCGCCGCGCCAACAATAAAATCAAACTCGCTTTTACCCGCTGTCCATGTGAGTAACCAGAGGTTTTTTGCTCAGCATTCATGTCAAAACGCTTTAACAAATGCTCGGCGTAAAGAGGGTCCCAACTCGGGAAAATCGATTGAATAAACTGCATATGCCAGCGCAGGTTTTCATTGCGATAAAGACGCATGTCCTCAGCTGCATAACCAATGTTCTCTTTCGCCAATACTTGGTTTTCAGGCAAGCGATACCCCAACACATCTACACTGCCAGCATCTGGCTGAATCAATCCCAGAATCAAACGTAATGCGGTGGACTTCCCTGCTCCATTTACGCCAACCAATCCCATCACTTGCCCGACAGGCAACTTCAAATCAAGATGATCCAGGAAAAAATCCGGGTAGCGCTTACAGACCTGATTAAATTCGATGGCGTTTTGCATTATCTTTTCTCTTATTCAGGCAACTGGTAGTCGAATTGTTGAGTGCAAGGAAATTCGCCCTTTTTGTCAGTATTGGCGCAAGCGACCGGACCATTGCCGCTAATGCCCTTAAATTTACCTGTACCGCCAATGATATCGTTCTCTCCACTGAACTCACCTTTTGCATTGCTCTTGCCAGAATATTGCACAAAAATACTATCGCCATCCTTGTCTTCAAAGTTGCAAAAGCCGATTACCTTATTAATATCCTTACGAGTCAAACTTGAGATAGAGCATGCAGATTTTCCCAAATGCAAAGGCCCGCTACCTTTTTCATTAAAGGTCACGCCTGTAGCAGTATTGTGGGTGTAATCATCATTGAATTTTACGGGCGCATAAGCCTTAGAGATTGACTGAATATTGAAGCTGCCTGATTTTGGTAAATCTTCGGCTAAAGCATTCACGCACAAACTGGTAAGCAATAAACCAATAGCCTGTATCACTATTATTTTTTTCATACATCCTCCTAAATAATTTTTCCTGTACAAGCCTGATCCTCGCTGGATCTACTTGTCTGCCAATGTTTTTTTTACCAACGCTACTATCTCTGCGTCGCCTAACCCCAACCTGCGTACACTGGTGATAAAACTATCCAGCGTTTTATCCAGCTCAACCTGCACCAACTCTTGCGGCAGATCGACGGCCTCGGCTACAAAAGAACCTCGCCCCGCCTGCGTCACTATCACTCCTTCTGCCTCAAGCTCGGTATAGGCTCGCTTGACGGTAATAACGCTTACCTGAGTATTCACACTCAATTCACGGATCGACGGCAGCGGATGTCCCGCAGGCCAATCGCCCGCGCGCACCTTTTGTTTTATCTGCTCCATGATCTGCTGATACATGGGCCGACTGTCGTTCTGCGAAAGAAACAATACTTCGGTCACACAAACACCATCTGTATATATACGATATGCACAGTATACACAGATATACACAGTGCGCAAGCAATGTGTATATCGCGCCAACACCGTTCGTCGGGTGACTGGCGATTAAGGCGCCATGCCCCAAGTTGTGTGTCTAACTGCACATTCATAATCTAGTGCCCATGTTTGAATTACCCGCCTTATTTATAAGTTGTAATAAGCTCCCTCCCTCAACTGAAAGGAATTATTCAATGAAAACGTTTCATTTTTTTCAAAGTTGCGTTGCAATTCTTGGCTCCTTTTTTATCGCACAAACATCCTCCGCATATTTGCAATACACCTACTCAAGCGATGCGCTTGAGTGGCAAACGTCAATTTTAAATGGCGAGGATTATGGACTGGAATTAAGTACTGATGCAGATGGGAAAATTGCTTTCGGCTTTTCTTTTAATATTGACGAGACACTTCTATCAGACACAGCACCAACATCTTTTATTATCAAAGATGCAGAGATTGTTACTGATACTACCGTTGGCAACGAATACCTGACGCCGGATTTCCATTCATTATTTTATGGAAAGATTGTGATCAATCCGGACAAAACAATTAAATTCTGGAATTTCGTTACTGCGATAGAAGTCCGTGATCTCGCCGACAGCCGCTATCGGAATCACTTACGTGATCATGACATCCGCTTTATCAGCGCAGGCGGTGTGACCACATGCAATTGTGATCGTTTTTGGGAAGACATTAATATCACCATCCCTCGCCCACAAAACACTTGGATAATTGCTGCAACCTTAGAAAACCAATATCGCAGCGCAAGTGATTTTAATAACTGGACGATTACTGAAATCACCGCCCCCATGGCAGCCGCAGTGTCAGTACCGGAATCCAGCTCACTCTCCTTATTCGGAATTGGCTTGGTAGGATGTATGTTGATGCGCAGACGAGAAAAACTCAAAATCCAATTATGAGGCACACCACACCGACACACGATTTAGGTTATTGATATATACCAATTTTATTTATGTAATGAGGCACTTTATGAAAAGCAACGAAGAGCGCATACGTGAATTGGCATATCAAATGTGGGAAGCAGATGGAAAACCGGAAGGACTCTCAAAAGCTCATTGGCAGCATGCTACCGAGGTTGTTGAAGAAGCCAATAGAACCGACCAACGATCTCCGAAAAAGTCGATTGATCCTTCTGAAAAGAGAGGCTCAATAGAGCCTGAGCAGCCAGATCAGACTTAAACCTTGATTGGCAAGCTTCAATAGATTGCTATTGTTAAACAATATTTAAATAACCTCCCCCACCTAAGGGAGGTTATTTTTATTACAGCATCATCAAAATCAATCATCCGCCTTTACAATCGCCTGAATCAGCGCTGGATATAGTTGTGTCCCAGAAGCACGATCAAACAAAGCCATGCCGCCGTTACCGCCGTATCCATTATCCCAATATACTGGAACCAATCCACGTGTATACGCTGACTTGGTAATATACTCGTTCCAATAATTACGATAGGTTTCATGACCAGCAATATTGGTTCGCGATACCACGCCATATTCACCCAAAATCACACCAATGCCCTTATCCACAAAATTCACTTTCATCTTTTGGAATTGAGCATCGGTATAGGATTCATTAGCCCAGGTTTCAGTCGCGCTTGGGTTGGTGGCGATTGAACCCCATTGGGTGATATTACTGCTGGTGTTAAGCGTGAAGTTGTAAGGATCGTAATAATGCACTTCCATCATCAAACGGTTACTTACTGTATCAGTTGGGATTTTTGCAAAGTTTACGGTGTGGTCAATATTCGTGTTGAAGCCCTGCACCACCAAATGACGCGTTGCATTTTTCCCGCCAGTCGCACGCACAGTGGTTACAAATGTTTGGTTAAAACTGTTTTGCACTGTGTAGTATTCCGCTGTCGGGGTGCCGTAATCACCATCCACCATTACCTCGTTGGTACCCGCAAACAATAAGCGATCATCATAGTTAGCAAAACGTGTGGCGATTTGAGTCCACATGATTTTCAAACGGTTATTCACATAAGCTTGTTGCGCATTGGTGGGTTGCATCCAACCGTTATCCCAGTGGATATTCATTACCACATACATATCAGCATTGAGTGCGTAATTCACCACTTGTTCAACGCGATCCATCCAAGCGCTTTGGATAGTAAAGTTTGCTTCGTTAGAAAATTTACTCCAGGCAACTGGCAACCGAATGGTTTTAAAACCCGCTGCTTTTACCGAATTAATCAATTGCTGGGTAATTAATGGATTCCCCCAATTGGTTTCTCCACCAATTGCATCCAATGAATTACCAACATTCCAACCAATTCCCATACGCTTGGTTAATTCAACACTGGTCAAACCAACAGAACTTGCCGAGCCAACTGAACTGGAAGAACGTGAACTCGCACTGGAAGAACTTCTGGGGCAAAGAGATGGGCCAAGTTGAGCACAATATGCATCGCTCCATGTCGTCCACGGGCAATCAGGCCAACTATTACCCTGTGGGCAATACAACGAAGATGACGAGCGTGAGGAACTGGATGGTGCACGACTGCTCGAACTCAAACTAATTGCAGAGCTTGATACCGGGCAAGCAGTGCCACCTACTACGCCATAAGGAGATGGCTGCGAAGTACAGGTTGCAACTGAAATACAACTTTTATTGTTCTCATAACCCCAACCACTTTGTGTGCTGATGCAAACAGGATAAAGCGTACCGTACCAATTACATTGCGCACCGCTGTTATTGCACGCTTGCGAAGAGCTGGAGGGAACCACACTGCTTGATGAGGGCACTAGACTCGATGAAGATGAGCGGCTTGAAGGAATAGCTGAAGACGAAGTAGAGGTGCTAGTCGTTACAGAAGAAGTACTGGTGTAACTATTCGTGCAAATAGATCCATATACAGTCGGCGCCTCAATAGCACCGTTACCATTAACCTGTACACCAATTGATACTGTTTGGCCAGGTTGGATATTAGCATTCCAACTCAGGTTAGTAGCAGTGTATGGATTACTGCCAGTAACGGTTGCGTTCCAGCTGCCGGTAATACGGTTATTGACATAACTCCAATTTACACTCCAACCACTGATTACAGTTGATCTTATATTGGTGATTTCAACACTGGCAGTTGCGCCACTCCCCCAGGAGTTATTCACTACATATTTACAGTTAGCGATTGGCGCAATTGAACTTAGCGCCAGCGAACCTTGCGAGACAAACAAGCCAGCACCAAACAGCGCAGCCGTCGCAAGGTTTTTGATCTTCGAAATATTCATCAGGTATTTCTCCTATCGTTATTGTGAATTTTCAGAGCAAAAATTTGCAGACTCTGAAAGGTGAAAAACGCGAGCCTCGCAAGAGGCTCGCGTATAAGGGTGAATACAACTACTGATCCTTTAATTAAGGCTTAATTAAAAATTCGGTAATTCATCCAAAGTGATAACGCGCTCGTGGTTATACACATGGCGTTTGTGTGCATTAGTGTTGTAGTACTCGCCGGTCCAGAAGTTGCTAGAGCTGGATACACCCTCAGCAGTATCAGTGTCATTCCAGACTACAAAATATAACCACCATGCATTGTCTTGCTGCATTAAATCCGGATCAGGAATATTGCTGTTTTCACTCAGCGCAACCATTTTGCTTTCTTGCGAATAAGCTTTTGCCATATTGAAAACTGATGCTTGCGATTCGTAATTACGGCTGCCATCGTAAATATCATGACTAACGATATCGACATAAGCATCACCCGGATACCAGGCAGCGCTTTGACCATTCCACACCCAAATTAGATTATTCAAACCGTAGAAATTAGTCAGACGATCGTAGAGATAACGCCACAACACAACTTGCGCATAAGCAGCAGGAATTCCGTCGGTGCGATCAGCACGCCCCCACCAGAACCAACCACCAGATGCTTCGTGGAGCGGGCGCCATAAAACAGTTACACCAGCGTTCTCCAACTTTTGTAATTCAGCGGCGATTAATGCAACATCCGCCTGGATGTTTGCGAAACTTGGACTGGATGTATCAAGCTGGCCATTTGCAATTGGAATCGAGAAATTAGTATCTGCGGTGTAGAACGCACCGATAGAGTTGTTGCTCGCATTAGGATCGCGCCAGTGCCATGCAAACGTCACAAGACCACCGCGATTCCAATGAGCAATTCCCTCTTCCGTTTGTGCAAGCCCGGGGTTACCCGCCCACATACCGTAATTCATAAAGTCATAACCCATAATCGCCGGCGCACGACCGGTATCATTAATGACGCGCTGGTATTGGTCGATATTGTCTTGCCAAGTCAAATCTTGCTGGCCAGACAGCATGTGATTTCCCCAAATCGATTTCAGATAAGTGAAAACGTTTTTGGTTGTAGCATCTGCGCTTGCATTAACAGGTGCAGCACGCGCAGGCGCTTGTGTTGCACTACCCATTCCCGGACACATGCTTTTTGATAAACACACAGCGCCACTTTGGTATCCCCAACTGCCGCTATCGGTTGAGCACAAATTTAATTTTGATGAACCAATCATGCAGTAAGAGAAATTTCCCGCACCGCCATCAGGAGCAGATCCATAAACGATACAAGAGTAAGCATTCTCCCAGCCCCATCCATCGCCATCCGGATCTGAATCCGCTGAACGGCAATACGGCCAGCCACTTGCAGTCGCATTCGGGATAATGCCGCTTGCACTACTGCTGGATGAACTCACACTGCTTGATGAGCGAATCGATGAACTACTGGAAGAAACAATAACACTGCTCGATGAACTGGAGCTAATCGAGCTTGAACTTAGCGATGAACTTGATAACGCACATCCGCCTACCACACCGAATGGCGACGGCTGGCTTGTGCAAGTCGAGGTAGAAATACAGCTCTTATTATTTTCGTATCCCCAGCCACTTTGGGTGGAAACACAAACCGGATAAAGCGTACCGTACCAATTACATTGCGCCGCTGCTGCACAAACTGAACTCACACTTGATGAGAGTGATGATCTGCTTGATGAACTCAAAGACGATGAAGAAGGTAGCAAGGAAGAAGACGATGAGCGTGATGAAGGAGCAACAGATGAAGGAGCAACGGAAGACGGTGCACTCGAAGAACGAATACTGGAAGCGACCGATGAGGCAGCACCACAAATTGCACCTGTCACAACCGGCGTTTCTACTGCGCCATTGGTATTCACTTGGAATCCAAATGAAACTGTCTGCCCCGGTGGGACGCTACCATTCCAGCTTAGGTTGGACGCACTGTAGGGATTTGTTCCTGCAAGCGTGGCATTCCAACTACCGGTAATTCGATTGTTTACATAAGCCCAATTCACGCTCCAACTATTTAACGCTGTTGAACCGGTATTGGTAATTTCGATACTGGCAGTTGCACCAGCACCCCAGCTATTGGTCACTACATATTTACAAGTGGCGCTTTGCGCTAACGAGGCTTGGGCAGAAAGTATTCCTGCAGCCAATAGCGCAACAGAGCCCAATTTTTTGAGCTGTGAAATATTCATCAGGTAGTTCTCCTGTTGTTATTCGTTATTAACCCGACACAGGGAAAACCTACCCATGTGCGGGAGGATCTGCCGTGGACTAGATACAGCTATCGCTATAAAAACTTGCGGGAAATTGCGAGGGGAAAAACGCGATGAAAATAGTCAACAGGACTACATATTACCGATTTGATAATAAATAAGACTTATATTATTGTGACGAAGGTAGATAAAAGCGACAGAAGATGTAATTTGCGATGAAATTCACAAATGGAATTTTCATCATATATAAAAAATAAAACCGCTTTTATTTAGCGGATAAAAAGCTCCCAAATTAATAATTTACTTTCGCCTTATCCCCTATCGTTTACACTGCTGTTTGATTTTTTACCTTCACTAAGGATGTGCCATGTTTAAAAAAATAATGCTCTTTGTTTGCCTTTTTACGATTTATAGCTGTTCACAAGTAAATGAAAAAAATTCCGGACTTACACCAGAATCACTAAATGGAATGACACTCGATGTAGAAATAACGAGTATTGAACAAGCAGTGATACCGGAAAAATTTCAGCGCTCCGAAGGAACATCGAGCACCTACTTTTCCGCGAGTGAATTATTCTACGATGGCACCAATCATGATGGTTCACATTTTGTAACCCAGTACACCATCAATAAAGTCGACCACCATTCGCTAATTATTAATGCACAAACACCAGCCAGTCCGATGAATCCCAAACAATACAATGTCAAACAAACATTGGTATTTGATAGCCCGGAAAAAGGAAAAACACGAATAGAAGTTTTTGAAGGTGAGTTATTGCTTATTTCCTATAAGGGAAGTTTCACACTATCCAATAGGCCTTTTGTTCTGCTAAAAAATGGCATGATCAATAGGATCTACACCTTCAACCTAACCAATGCTAATGACACCGCAACGCATAATGGACTTAAACAAGGTGAAAAAATTGAAGCTCACTTTGCTAGTGACAATTCGATAACCTTTACGCTTAACGGGAAAAAGTTTCTGAGTAAAACCAACACCATAAATGAATCAGGTCTATCTAAATCCACTATAAGCGGCACCATCGATCAAACCAACACACCCTATAAAATTGACCTGAATTACATTGACTATCGCGCCGGCAGTTTTGTCGTCGAGCTAGATAATGGAAAAAGTAAGGCCAGTGGAAACTTTACGTCCATGCGCTACACCGACGTCCCGTTGATCACCTTAAAAGGTTCACTAATACAAGGTAAAACCTTTAGCTCAGCCATAACAGGAATCACCTACCCTTATGAAATTTACTTGCCTCCAGGTTACGAAAAATCAAAAAAGAAATACCCGGTCGTTTACTCAACTGACGGTCAATGGCAAAAGGGATTTGCCCATGTTCTTGAGGCGCATAACAAAGAGGTAATTTACATCAGCATTGAGCAAGGCCCTACTGATCGTCGTATGGTGGATTACATACTCCCCGGCGCAACTACTTACAGTAAATTCCTCAAGGCAGAGTTTATTCCTTTTATTGAAGCCAACTATCGCACCAATGGAGTTCGCACTTATACCGGCCAATCTGCAGGTGGTACCTTGGGTGCAGTGCTGATCAGCGAGGAAAGCGGGCACAAGCCTTACTTCAAAAATTACATTCTTGCTGACGGTGCATTTTGGGCCTTAAGTCCTGAAATCCTTGCAGCAGAAGAAGCTCATTATCAACAAAATAAAAAGCTGCCAATCAACATTTTATTGAGTGGAACCTGGCAAGGTAATGGTTTATTAGTACGCGAGTATGAGCAGCGCTTTCGCGCAAGAAATTACGAGGGGCTGACAATTATTAATAAAACCTACCCGTTGACCCATGAGGAAATGTCCCCACCCACGTTTACCGACTACGTTGATTACGTAGAATAAGAAAAACAATTACTGATGAGGCAAGGATGCTTTCATCTGTAAAATTTCGACGATGTAATACCTGCCAACTTCCCGCGAAATTAAACCTGCCGCACAAATAATTCAAAATTGTCATACAAGTCTTCAATTTCACCAACCAACTCACTTTTATACTTAATTAGTGGCGAGTAAACTACAAAAAATAGTCACATAGACTATTTATAAGCTCGCTCAAGAGCTATTAATAATAAGCGTTAATCCTCGGCAAAAAATTTGGTGTCTATGTCATTGCTTTAGCACTACCAACAGTGCGGGCAGCTGCAGATACAGCCCAATCTTCTCGCATTACTTACCGTTGTGATCCTGTGGATCTGGTATTTGGTCAACTCTATTGCTCAATGCTTTTGCATTGGGTCAAGAACTCCTACGCCTTAAAAAAACCTACAGCGGGAACTGCTATGAAAAATATAATGAGTGCACCAAAGCTACAGCTAATTAAACGCTCCTTACTAGCTACCGGAATTTTGCTATCGATGACTCCATCCGCATGGGCGGCTTGCAGTTATAGCGTCACCAATAATTGGGGCGCAGGTTTTACCGGTGAGATCAAAGTAACCAACGATACTGCACAGACAATCAATAGCTGGTCGGTATCCTGGCAAGAAACCAATGTGTCTGTTACCAGCGCATGGAATGCAACACTGAGCGGATCAAATCCATATACAGCAACAGGGTTAGGATGGAATTCAACACTCGCGCCCGGCGCGTCAGCCAGTTTTGGATTTCAAGCCAATGGCACTGCCGGTGCGCCAAAAGTAAACGGCAGTTTGTGTGGCGCTACAACCTCATCTACAGCAACTTCAAGCACTAAATCCAGCACACCGATTATCAGTTCAAGCTCCAGCGTAAAAAGCAGCGTTGCGATTAGCTCCAGTAAAAGTTCTTCATCCGCTGCATCATCCGTCGCAGCAGAAAGCAGTTGGCTATTTGAAGAAAGTGCGGTGGGATTTTGTAGCAACTCCGGCGTAATTGATAACAAACACGCTGGTTATACCGGCACAGGATTTATCGATACTGAAAATGCCGTTGGTGCATCCATTGTATGGAGCCTTAGTGCGGCCAGCGCAAAAACCTATACTGCGCAAATTCGTTTTGGTAACGGCGGCACAAGCGCAAGGCGTGCAACAGTAGTGGTGAATGATAACCAGATTAAAACGCTGGATTTCCCCACCAACAGTAATTGGACCCAATGGCAAACGGTAAATGTTGATATACCGCTAAAAGCCGGCACTAACAGCATTAAATTGGTTGCCGAGACTGCAGATGGTTTAGCCAATATTGATAGCATTCGCGTAACCGGCAATGGCATCACTCCCGCTGCTTGCCCTACTCCACCTGCATCAACTGATTGCAACAGCATCACCAATCAACCAATCCTGCGCGTAGCAGCAGATGGTTCCGGTCAATACCGAACCCTTCAAGCTGCACTGAATACGTTATCCAATTCCAACACAACGCCCACGCAGATTCGTATCAAACCGGGAACCTATCGCGAAAAATTATCGGTAACAAAACCATTCGTGACGTTTTGTGGCGAAACTGGAAAAACATCATCAACCATCCTGACGTATAACGATGGTGCAAGCACATCCAACGGTAACGGCGGCACTATTGGTACCTCAGGAAGTGCGAGTGTCACCATCAAAGCAAATGATGTGTCGATGGAAAATATCACTATCGAAAATTCATTTGGTGTCGGCTCACAAGCAGTGGCATTGCTCGCGCAAGGACAACGTTTGCAATTCCGCAATTGTCGCCTGCTCGGCAATCAGGACACGCTCTATACGCACAGTGGCACCCAGTATTATCGCAATTGCCATATCCAGGGCACGGTAGATTTTATTTTCGGCGCAGCTACAGCTGTGTTTGATAACAACACTATCCACAGTGTTGGTGGCGGCTCTGCATTAACGGCGCCGAGCACTGAACAAAATGTACCTTTTGGTTTGGTGTTCCTTGGAGGAAAAGTTACTGCTGCATCCAACGTTAGCAAAGGCTCTGTTGCATTGGGTCGCAACTGGAGACCTTACGGTGCAGCAGCATATATACGTACCGAGCTCGGCCAACATATCTCTGCTGTCGGCTGGGTGAAAATGAGTGAAAACACCTTGGATACTGCACGCTTCTCTGAATATCTCACCACTGGTGCTGGCGCAAATACCTCTGCTCGTGCACCGCAATCCAAACAATTAACAGCAGCGCAAGCGGCAACTTATACCATCAGCAATATTTTTGGCTTCTGGACACCAAGCTACAGCAAGTAAAAAATCGATGTAACCACTACACAATAGTTAATAACTTTCTCGAGGACACTATGAATAACTCAACAAAAAAAATGATTCGGCCGCTCAAGGCATCTTTTGCCTTGGGCGCTCTCGCACTGGCAATTGCATCACCCTCATGGGCGGCTTGCTCTTACACCGTAACCAATAATTGGGGCTCTGGCTTTACCGGAGAAATTAAAGTAACCAACGATACAACATCGACTGTAAATAACTGGTCTGTGTCTTGGCAGGAATCAGGTGTGACTGTGACTAACGCATGGAATGCAACCCTGAGCGGATCAAATCCCTACACCGCAATATCACTCGGGTGGAACGGAACTCTCGCACCAAAAGCTTCGGCAAGTTTTGGTTTTCAAGCAAATGGAACAGCGGGTGCACCGAAAGTAAATGGAACCTTGTGTGGTGCCAGCACCTCTTCAACAGGTACCTCCTCAGTTGCACCTTCATCCGTAGCGAGTAGCGTTGCTGTATCAAGCAGTAAATCATCAAGCTCTGTTGCAACCATCAGTAGCTCTAAATCCAGCAGCAGTGTGCCGACAGTTTCATCATTCACTATTCAGGAAGAGCAAGCTGGTTTCTGCCGTGTAGATGGCATTGCAACTGAAAGCACTAACACTGGCTATACAGGTAATGGCTACACTAACACCACTAATGCGCAAGGCGCTGCAATTGAATGGGCAATTAATGCTCCCAACAGCAGTCGTTACACCCTCACCTTCCGTTACGCCAATGCTGGTACTGCCAATCGCAATGGCTCATTGTTAATTAACGGCGGCAGCAATGGTAATTACACGGTGCAATTACCAAGCACCGGCGCATGGGCAACTTGGCAAACCGTCAGTGTTGAAGTGGATTTGGTGCAAGGCAATAATATTTTGAAACTCGCTTCGCTTACTGCTGATGGCCTTGCGAATATAGATTCATTAAAAATTGAAGGCGCACAAGCCAAAGCTGGTGCATGCAGCACTACGGTAAGTAGCAGCTCTTCATCAATTAAATCAAGCTCAAGTTCTTCATCGTCCAGCTCAACTGCAGCAGTAAAAACATTAACACTGGATGGCAATCCTGCTGCCAACTGGTTTAATAAATCCAGAACAAAATGGAATGCCAGCAGAGCTGACATCGTACTTTCGTATCAACAATCCAATGGTGGTTGGCCAAAAAATCTGGACTACAACTCGGTAGGCTCAGGTAATGGTGGCAGCGACAGCGGTACCATTGATAATGGCGCAACCATAACCGAAATGGTGTATCTCGCTGAAGTGTATAAAAATGGTGGGAATACTAAATACCGCGATGCCGTGCGCAGAGCAGCGAATTTTATTGTGAGTTCGCAATACAGCACTGGTGCGCTACCGCAATTTTATCCGCTGAAAGGTGGCTATGCCGATCACGCTACCTTTAATGATAACGGTATGGCTTACGCGTTAACTGTTCTGGATTTCGCGGTAAATAAACGCGCGCCGTTTGATAACGATCTGTTCTCTGACTCCGATCGCAGCAAATTTAAAACTGCTGTTACCAAAGGTGTGGATTACATATTAAAAGCACAATGGAAACAGAATGGAAAATTAACTGTATGGTGCGCCCAACACGGTGCTACTGACTATCAACCGAAAAAAGCACGCGCCTATGAATTGGAATCACTAAGTGGAAGTGAATCTGTCGGTGTACTCGCTTTCTTGATGACTCAGCCACAAACCACGCAAATTGAAGCAGCTGTGCGTGCAGGTGTGGCCTGGTTTAATAGCCCAAGCACCTACTTGAATAATTACACTTACGATTCTTCAAAAGCTTCGACCAATCCAATCGTGCCAAAATCCGGAAGCAAAATGTGGTATCGCTTTTATGACTTAAATACCAACAGAGGTTTCTTCAGTGATCGTGACGGCAGCAAGTTCTATGACATCACCCAAATGTCAGAAGAACGTCGCACCGGTTACAGCTGGGGCGGTGATTACGGCAGCTCGATAATCTCTTTTGCGCAAAAAGTGGGATATCTTTAATACATAGAGTTACTTGGGCAATAAAAACCCCTCTCAGATATTAATCTGAGAGGGGTTTCTTTTTTTGGGGAGTTACATTTTTATGAGTTTGCTAGCGGCTAGCTCACGTAAAAATGCATTATGCGCGGCTGGAGTTTGTTCACCGGAATAAGGCAGAATCGTCCAGGTTTCTGTTGCGCTCATGGATTCGCGTGGTTTGAGCGTTTTATAAGGTGCGTGAACTTCTAACTCCAATAAACCTTCATTGAGGCTTGAATTTAAAAATTCCTGATAGAGTTCAATTTGCCCCTGCTCAGGATGAATCGCGCTTTTGGGTTGCAGATTGAATTGAATAATCAACAACTGATCATTGTTAAAGGCTGCCATCCAACCTTGCTTTGGTTGGATAAAGACTTTTCCTTTGCGCCCTTGGTGTGTCGTGGGCGACTGATTTTTCAGTGCAAAGATTCCATCATTAAAACTATGTTCTAACGGACCGTAGGTTGCATCGGTAAAGTGTTCGATGCGCACTTCATCCATACTGGCAACGGGCACATACACATAAGCGTTGTGAGGAACACGAGAATTAAACCAAATATCCCATGCGATATTTGAATCGCGAATATTTTTTGCACTTACGTCCAATCGGATTTGGTTAGGATTATCATCAACTAATGAAAATGTTTTTTGCATTGCCAAGCCTGATACGGGACTATTCGGGCTTTGCAATACTATTTTTTGTGGTGTTTTTTCTTGTACGGTATTTTTAGCAAGAATTAAAAAAGGATCAGGGGGCCAAACAGCTTTGGCTTTACGGCGCTCGTCATTTAATAGTTGGTGCAACCACCATTGGCTTTGCGGCCCAACCCAGGTTTCATGCCCAAAGTAGCTGATGTTATTGGAAGCGGGCGTGACATCCGGATGAGGATCACTCACCACCTCGGCACCAATACGCAAAAAATTAGGCTTGCCGACGAGGCCGGCAGATAAAATCCGGCCGCCGATATCAGGTGTAACCTCAAGCGCAACCGTGCCATTGTCTAACGGAATGCGCGTTACCTCTGCCTGCACAGACAAAGAAGACGATAAAAACATAAGCAAAAAAATCCTTCGAAAAAAGATACAGGTCGTGGGCATGTTGTGCTCTCTCACAGAATTTTTTTTAGATTTTTTTTGCAGTGTGCTGCGCTACCTGCGTTGGGTAAAGCATGCACAAGGTTGATTTATAGCAGCGGTTTGGAATTCAATATCTGCAGCAATTGTTGCAAATGCACAGAAGACTCATAACCCAGCGGGGTTAAATAACCACCATCGACTTGAGTTATTAATTGTTTTTCATAAAGCCGGCGAGTGGCTGAAATAACATCCGCCGATGCATCTGAATGAACCTTTAAGCCGGATTGGCTGGTACTGGTGTCAAACATACGCAGGACTTGCATTTCAGTCACTAATTCAGGGGATAGAGGCATGATAGATCTCCGTTATTATTAGGTAAGCCTGTTATAAATAGCATAGGCCGTGTCTATCGCCAAACTTTTATCTTAAAAAGCAGCGAATTACCCTAAATTTGATAACTCGCTGCCAGATCAAAAAACATCCCTGTTTGCATTACTTAACTCAGACTATCACGGGCGCCACACATAAGGTGGAGCCACAGTCACTTCGGTTGCACTGGATACACCGTTCCAGTCATTAGCGACAAAACCGTAGAAAGTGTTGCTCGATTTTCCACTCGCAACAAATTCCAGGTCGCCCATCAAGGTCGCCGTACCTGATGCAGATTGGTTAGAACCAAACCAACCCATCGGATAAAAGGTGCTGAGCACTTTTGCCGAGCCGCTGACATTGAAGCTGCTCGCCCCATGATGAGGATGACTTGCCACACCTATCAAGCTAAGCGCTCCAACAGTGCCGCCAGAGACGGTGCCATTGACAACGGTTGCCTGATTTTCTATCCGCGCATTACCACTGACATTACCCCCGACAATTTTTGCGTAGGGCCCGACATACACTGTTGATGGTGTACCACTCGGTGCACAACCACCACCGTTGCTGTGACGCACAGTGCCCGAGGGGCAAGCATCGCGCACGCCATTTTTAAATCCTTGCGGCCATGCGCCCTGCACTTCCACCATGTAGGGATAACGATAAATCGAAGGATAGGCTTTACCGTCGGATGGATTATCCCAGGTAATTTTTTGGTATGCGGTTGGCGTTGCAGTGACAACAAGGAATACATTTTCGCCGGGTGTTACACACAAATTTAATTCGCCATCGCTACCACGTTGCAATTCGGTGTAGCGCGCTTGCGTCATATTGCTATTGGTAGATACCAATCCCCAACGCCAGCCGGAATTTGCACCATTCTGCACAACTCCGCGGAAACTGACTTTAATGCTGGTAGCACCCGCTTCCGGGAATAATTGCACGGCGTTATAACCCCAGCGCTGCGGCGCCCAATAGTAAGGTGAAACAAAACGGCGATTTTGTGCGAAGTTCGCATCGAGCGACTCCAACTGCGTCAAACGCAAACGACGAGCGGTGTAGTTACCTGCATCAGCATTAATGTTGCCGTAATTCTGGCGATACACTGCACCTTGGTCTGAACCATCGGGATTTTTATAATCCCAAGTGATGTTGTGCATCGCCCATTCACCAAAGCGATCGTTTAATTGCTCGATACTCCAGTTTTGACTAAGCATTAATTTTTGCCAAGGATCACGCTGCCCTGCGGGGGCGTTGTAAGTCCACATATTATTGATCGCACTGTGACAATATTTATCTTTTACGAACTCGAAGAATTGCCAATTGCAGTAACGATTGCGCGTGTTGCCGTAATATAAATGTGGTGCGTTCACCAACATCTCTGAGCAATGCACATTGTTATCAAACAATTGGTGCGGCATCCAGTTCGCATGGGATTCATAAATCCAGCAACCTACTCCACCACAATCGCCAAAACCTTGCGTCATCGCTTGCACACCGTGCATAAATTCATGAGCCAAGCCCCAAGGATCATTCGCTGCACCAGGCCCAACCCACATGCCCATATAGTTCACGCCATTGCGTGACCAACCACCGCCCCACAACGGAAATTCATTATCAAAGTGGATAGCGGCTTTGTATTTTTGTGCAGAGTTACAATAAGGCTGCGGAAAATAAATGGGTGCACCAAAATAAGATTCCCAAATACCTTCCAATGTTGTTAATGCTGTCTGCGCATTTGCGGTAGTGATATTGGTTCCATCTTTCCAATAAACAGCAAAGTGTTCGGATTCCAAACGCAACGGCGCACCATTTTCCCCACCATCTTTTGGTGCAACCCAATTACCGGCAACACAATTATTCGCTGGAGGCGTTGAACAAGTTGAGCCAGCCCAGACGTTGTCTGCTTTGGGCGCGACGCACGCTTGCGGTACAACACTGGAGCTGGACGAGCTGCGCACAGAACTACTTGATACAGAAGAAGCAGCAATTGAAGACGGCACCAGCGATGATGCAATCGAGGAGCGGGAGCTGGAAATCACGGCGCTACTAATTGAAGAGCGACTGCTCGAAACCAATGCGCTACTAGCTGTAGAATTTATGCTCGATGCTTGGCTTGAAACGGTTCCGTTTTGATTCGCACCCAATACACGCCACTCTAAAATACCAGTGGATTGTTGCGTGTTAATCATGCGAACGCGCACACGATTGGTGGTTACACTAGGCACTGTTAGCGTATTAAAGCGATTAATCACCACTGGCACATTGCCAATCGCTATCCAACTCGAACCATTAAAATATTCCAGTACTGCTGTTGTTGGTGTAAGTACACCACCGGCATCATCAAACCAATAAATTTCAGATGATGAAATAGTGACCGGATTATTCCATTGGTACTCCACCCACTGGTAGCTGTTGGGATTATTCCAATTACCGTAAGCGCCCTTGGATTTATCGTTAGAATTTGCTGGCGTTGAATTATCATTGACTGCAGCCAATGTTTCCCACGAAGAAACGTAAGAAGTCGATGCTGTTGCTAGCAAAGCCAAATTAACAATTGAATTAGTGGCACTGGATAAGCTGCTGGCAACAAGTGAACTGCTTCTACTACTTATTACCTGAGCACTTGTTGTCGCATTACTTGATACTGCCACAACACTACTAGTAGTAGATGCGTTACAAATTGCACCATTAATAGTTGGTTTCTCTGCGCTACCGCCGTTTTTATCAACCTGAACACCAAAGCTGATAGATTGCCCAGGCTGAATACTGCCATTCCACGCCAGATTCATAGCAGCGTAGGGATTAGAGCCAGTTACATTTGCATTCCAACTACTGGTAACGCGGTTAGCAGAATATTGCCAGTTAACTGACCAACCATTAATGGCAACGTTACTCGTATTGGTAATAGTAATACTGCCGGTTAAACCATTATTCCATTCATTAGTGACCGAATAAGCACAGCTCGCGGATTGTGCACTTGCCTGCTGAAAAGCAGAGAGCACAAATACACCCATGCAGAATGCCATCCGGAAACGATTGAGTTTCGGAAGTTCCATAAAATTCTCCAGAGAAAAAGCGCTGTTGTAGTGTTAAATATTGACCGTATGCCATGCTTTTCGATGACGTTATTTTTATAACTGCTATTTTATTTACACATAAAATTTTTATCGTGGAATAACTTCTGGTTTTACGAAATTAAGGCAAAAAAAATCCCGCATAAACATGCGGGATTTTTTTAACTATTTACTGGCCAGTTAAACCATTGGCAAATCCTTGCAATGCTGGTTTAGGTTGGAAATTATTATCGAACAATAACGGCCAATCAGGATCAGATGCAAACCAGCTCTGGGCATCCCACGTTCCCCACACGGTAATACCACCGCGTTGAGCTGCAGGAACTGCACGCAAATACGCCGCAACAATTTGGCGATAGCGCTCAGCTTGTGCTGCCGCTGCTGCAGTAGTCAAGCTGGTATATACCGGTGCGGATGAGTTGTATTTGTTATTTACGCGCACATCAAGCTCGGTAATTTTTACTTTCAAACCACGTTGGGCAACTGCACGGAATGACGCTTCAATATTGGCGATGCTTGGCCAATCCGGCAATACGTGCATTTGGAATCCCACACCATCGATAGGCACACCGCGCGCTTTTAATCCATCGACTAAATTAAGCATACGCGTGGTTTTGGCATCATTGGTTTCAGTGTTGAAATCGTTGTAGTAAAGATCGGCAACTGGATCAGCCTCATTGGCCCAAATAAAGGCTTGGTCAATAAAGTTAACGCCCATTTTTTGATAGAACACTGAATTGCGGAAACCGTTAACCGCATTGCCATCGCTATTTTCTGCAATCGCTTCGTTCACCACATCCCAACTGGCAACTTTGCCAGAGAAATGTGCCGCAATGGTTTGCACATGGGTTTTCAACATTGCAGGGAAATCACCGGAATAACTTTTCATGAAATTCGGCACCTGGTAATCCTCATGCCAAATTAATGCATGTGCGTGAACGCTTAATCCGTTTTGACGGGCGAAATCAACAAGCGCATCTGCATTCGCAAAACTGAAGGTCGTTTCACTCGGATGCATATAGCTCATTTTCATAATGTTCTCAGCCGTTAGCTGATCAAAATGCTGGAACAAAACTGATTGTTGCTGACTGCTACCCAACACACTATTAGCTTCCGAACCGGCGCGCACGGCAACCCCAATCGGGAAATCAGCAAGCGCTTTTAAACTCAAGCTCGCTGCACTGCTTGCCACACTGGATGACGAGCGAATACTTGAACTACTCGGCGCAATACTTGAGGCAACACTCGATCCAATGCTCGACCCAATACTCGAACTGGATGGTGCAACACTCGACGGCGCGCTCGAACTTGATAGCGCGATACTGGAAGCAACACTCGAACCGCCACCCACTACACCGTAAGGTGCTGGTTGACTGGTACAAGTCGTACGCGAAATACAACTTTTGTTATTTTCATAACCCCAACCACTTTGGGTTGTGACACACAATGGATAAAGCGTGCCGTACCAATTACATTGCTGCCCACTTGCCGGACTTGATGCAATCGAACTGGAAGCAACTGACCTGCTACTAGCGCTACTGCTCAATGCAATTGGCGAAGATGAACTTCTTGCACTGCTAGCTGGTGCGGAAGACGATGCCGGTGTCGATGAAACACTGCCCCCACAAATACTGCCAGTTACTGTTGGACGTTCGGCACTGCCGCCGCGCTTATCAACTTGGAAACCAAATGAAACACTTTGCCCGGGTTGAATAGTTCCATTCCAGGCAAGATTAGTCGCAGCGTAAGGATTACTGCCGCTGACAGTTGCATTCCAGGAACTTGAAAGACGATTCGTCGTGTACTGCCAACCAATATTCCAACCATTTATCGCAGTTGTACTGGTATTCGTGATTGTTATTGCACCGGTTGCACCGGTATTCCATTCATTGCTAATGCTGTAACTACAATTTGCTGATTGTGCGAAAGAATGCTGCGCGAGAAAACTTGCCGCCAACATAGTCGCCATACCCAGCGTTTTTTTTATCAACGCAGATTGCATGGTGGTATCCCCTGCTGTGGTAGTGAAAGATGAATTATTGTTATGGCGATTCACTCCATGAATCCTGCAGTCCTGAGTGTTGACCTACATAAATAATGATTCGATTCTGAAATTATTTTTGGCGATCCACCAAGCAGAAATAAACCGGCAAAAATAATCTAAGAAAAAAGGCGAGACCGATGAAAAATCCGGCCTATCACGCGGAACAGGCCGGAAAAATCACAGTTGTTTCAGGGATAACACTTGGAATCTGGCAAGCAGTCGGGAGCTGTCATTAAACCGTCCCGCCCGCCTGAATCCATTGGGGAAAAAATCGTCCTTGATCGGGGCATCTCTCCAAATGCCTGTCCATGCACACTCTCACTCAATGTGCCGACCCAATTACTGCAGCGGTGGGTAAGCGTTGTTCAACAATACTTGCAAACCTTCTTTGAACCAACGACCAGCAACTGGTGCATTTGGCAAGGCACCGGTGTCGACGTTAGAGCCGCTGCCAGGATTGTAGTTGTAAGTTGGATCACACATACGATCGAAACCTTTTGCTGGATCTTGTGGGTCGTAAGACAACGCAAGAGACGCAGCACCATCAGATTCACCCGGCGGTTTCACCCAAACATAAGCATCAACACCAGCAACCGGCGCTACACGTGGACGCTCACCGATACCACCACTTTGGTTACACCAGTTGCCACGATGGGTACGACGATCAAGACGTGATTGATCAACAAAGGTATCCAATACCGTGCTGGTTGATTGCGCCGCTGGACGGTTTGGACCACCCCAACCGTTACGGCCAGTATCGATCAACATACCAATGGTGCTTGGGAAACCAGCAGAGATCATTGCGTTACGCCATGCTTGCACGAAAGTTACTTCGCTGAAGTGCGGGTTCCACTCGTAGAATTTCGCTTGTCGAGTTTGGGTACCACCGCCGCTGCCAGGGAATGCGCTGTTAGCGAGAGAATCGAGGAATGGCTCGTACAATGGAGTGTAACCAGATGTGTTAGAAACGAATCCTGCAACAGTATTAACACCACCGGTTGCACCTTTGATTGCATCACCGATCAAAGTTACTGCTTTACCGAAGTTATCAGTCCAACCCAACCAGCCAGAGTGGCCGATATCAACGTATGAATATACGTTTGGAATGGTGTAGAGCTTGCTCAAGGTGTAACGAGTGTTAGCTACGTAACCGTGAGTTGCATCGGTAGCTTGTTGACACTCTGGATCGCTCAGGTTGGTCACAAGGTTCGGCAATGAATCTGGCTCGATGATGGCAATAATGCGCAAGTTTCTGTATTTGCTATCACCAAAAATTGCAGCGATTGCATCAACATATTCAGTGCGATAACGAGCAGTACCCTCAGCACCTTGTTTCAATTCACCGTTTGATGCCAACGCATGGCAATCGCGATTCGGTAGATCGTAAACAACGATTTGAATTACGTTTGCATTTTGAGCCAAGGCTGCATCCAAATGATCACGCAAACCGTAGCTACCATCGGTCGGTGCGATAGCGCCGATACGGTCCATCCACACCGCAGTGTTGTAACCTGCGATTTTTGAACCATTAGTTTCACCTTGCGCTTTGGCAGACCAGATTGGATCTATGTACCAACGCGCATCAACAAATGGGTTATCCAAACGCTCACCTGGCGTTACGCTAGACACTGATGAACTTGAGCGAGAACTAGGTGCAACAGAAGAGCTACTTGGAGCCGAACTTGAGGTTGTTGGAACACTTGAGCTGCTCGGTGCACTTGAGCTTGTTGTCGTCACAGAGGAGCTGCTTGGAGTAGTTGGCACGCTACTCGATGATGGAGCTACGCTACTGGATGAACCACCCACTACATTCAAACAAGTTGAACGAGCGATACAGCTCTTGTTGTTTTCCCAGCCCCAACCGCTTTGCGTAGTCACGCACAATGGGTAGAGAGTGCCGTACCAGTTACATTGCTGGCCGCCATTATTGATCACGCTTGAACTTGAACTACTAACCACAGGAGTTATAGGGCTGCTTGAGCGAGAAGAGCTGGTATTTGGCACGCTAGAGGGTGCTACAGAACTGACCGAAGTACCCGAACAAATGCTGCCCGTCAGACTCGGAACTTCTGCTGTGCCGCCACGTTTATCAACCTGAAAACCAAAGCTGGTGCTCTGGCCTGGTTGAAGCGTGCCATTCCATCCAAGATTCGATGCAGTGTATGGATTGCTACCACTTAAATTTGCATTCCATGAGCTGGTAAGGCGGTTAGTTGCATATTGCCACCCCACAGTCCAACCGCTTACAGCAGTAGTGCTGCTGTTGGTAATCACGATCTCACCGGTGAGGCCGGTGTTCCACTCATTGCTGATTTTGTAAACACAGCTGGCCGCTGCACCTTGGCTGGCTGCGGCCAACCCAAGGCTTAGCAAAGCAGCCAAGCCATAGGTTTTTCTTATGGGAGTTGTCATTCAGGTTCTCCTGGGTTCCAGTGAGTAAGGCAAAAGCCTCGTTATTATTTTGCATCCATTATTGCGGACGCTGATTTATCCCTACATTCCGGTAAGGTCGCCGCGAAATCATCTGCGGCATTATCGATCCATCAATAGATTTGTTAGCGCAATCTTTTAAATTGAAAAGCAAGGCAAGGCCAAAAACATCATTAAGCGTATTGAAATTAAATTTTCAGGATGAAAAACCTAACGATTACTGCTCTTCACTAAAGCGAGATAAAATTACAAAGGGTTTGATAAATCAAAGATAACAACAACTATTTTTAATTTTTATTAGTAAATTTTGTGTATGAAATAAATTCATTAGCTAACTGAAACTCTAAATTCATTAAAATTTATTAGCATAATTATTATTTTTATTTATCCAATGATCTGCGAATAAACTCTCACTGCGCACTTGTATACCACAAAAATATTCAATACAAGATTGCGCTATCATTTAGGCGACAAATTTTGATTAGGGAGAAGCAAAGAGGTGAAAAGCTACCCTTGACCACTCTCAAATCTAAAAAAACATAAATTATTTTTTAAAACTGCCGACTTAGTGAAAATCCCATTACCAATTAGGCAATGCTCACAAGGTTGAATTTGATTTTTATAATTTTTAGGTATTCAGAGGGACTCTTTTTCAAGAACTTTTCAGTCCCGATCAAGAAGATGTTCTGCTCAAAACTTACGCCGAGCATCAATTTTCGACACGTTAGTGTAAAAGTTTTCCAATAGCAAGCAGGACAATAAAATTTATATGACTTACCTGCTTTAACGATAAACCTGTGAACCAGCTCACCAATTCATCAGTAAACTTAATGTTAAATTTAAAAAAGAGCGCAATGAAAACCCGATTTTTTACGCGGGGCTTTGCGAAAAAAATAATAAAAGCAAGCTGTAGTTTTTTAATTGCATACCTCATCAACCAAAAATCGCAAGAATTATTTTCGGTTCGACAATTTAGTAAGTTAACCAGTATTTGGCAAAGATACTTCATTAACTTGCACACAATCCTCTTTAGGAAATGTGCGTTTTTGTCTTTGTTTTCAGCAATGAAAATAAAAGGCACGAAGGAAAAGCGCATCAAAAACAAAGAGAATTTATATTTCATTAATTTCAACTCTGCCACACCACACTTAAGTTTTTATTGATAAAAACTTAAGTTCAATAATCATTGTGTCGCAGAAACGATGATAATAACGGAGAAAAAAATGAAAAAAATCCAAAAAAAATACCGCCATGCTGCCCTTCCTTTTTTTATTAGCAGCATGTTGGGGTGTGCGTTTTTCGCTGCGAATCCGACGCTGGCAGCACCATCCGAATCCTATAACTGGAACAACGTGCGCATTGATGGGGGCGGGTTTGTACCGGGAATTATCTTTAACCAGAAAGAAGCAAACTTAATTTATGCCCGCACCGATATCGGCGGCGCCTATCGCTGGGATGCATCCACCAAGAGCTGGGTTCCCCTTCTCGATTGGGTCGGCTGGGACAACTGGAACTGGAATGGCGTACTGAGTTTGGCAACTGACCCGGTAGATACTAATCGCGTTTATGCCGCAGTAGGCATGTACACCAACACTTGGGACCCTAACAACGGAGCGATCCTGCGCTCAAGTGATAAAGGTAAAACCTGGCAAGCGACTGAGCTGCCGTTCAAAGTCGGTGGGAATATGCCCGGGCGTGGCATGGGCGAGCGCATGGCGATTGACCCGAATAAAAATAACATCATTTATTTTGGTGCCGAAGGTGGCAACGGTCTCTGGCGCTCCACCGACTACGGTGTAACTTGGGCAAAAGTAAGTAACTTCACTAACGTCGGTAATTACGCGCAGGATCCAAACGACATCAATGATTACCTGAATAAAAACCAGGGTGTTATCTGGGTTACTTTCGACCCAACGTCCAGCCAATCAGGCACCGCCTCCAACGTCATTTATGTTGGTGTTGCTGACAAAGAAAACTCGGTTTATAGAACCACAAACGGCGGTGCTAGCTGGGAACGAATTCCGGGACAACCTGTTGGATTCCTGCCACACAGAGGTGTCTACGATCACGCCAACGGCATCCTTTATATTTCCACCAGTGATACCGGCGGCCCTTATGACGGTGGCAAGGGTGATGTGTGGAAATTCACCCCCAGTACCGGAACCTGGACTAATATCAGCCCTATTCCCTCTAGCAGCAGTGACCTTTATTTTGGCTATTCAGGGCTGACTATTGATCGTAAAAATCCAAAGACGTTAATGGTTGCGACGCAAGTTTCCTGGTGGCCTGACGCCATCTTCTTCCGCACCACTGACGGCGGTGTGACCTGGACGCGCATTTGGGATTGGACGAGTTACCCAAGCCGCAGCCTGCGCTATTTAATTGATATCGCCGAAGTGCCCTGGTTGAACTTCGGTATCACCAGCTCTTCAGATCCAGCGGTACCAACCGTGAAACTCGGCTGGATGAATGAATCGGTCGAAATCGATCCGCACAATTCCAATCGCCTCATGTACGGCACAGGCGCGACTATCTACGGCACAGAAAATCTAACCACTTGGGATACCGGTGGACAGATACTTATTAAGCCCATGGTTAAAGGTCTCGAAGAAACCGCAATTTTAGATGTGGTCAGCCCACCAGTTGGCGCACCGGTTTATTCCGCGATGTACGACATTGGCGGTTTCAAACACGATGACCTGACCAAAGTGCCCACCAGCATGTACACCAATCCAAACTTTGGCGGCAACAGCAGCATCGATTTCGCTGAGTTGAAACCTGCCACTATGGTTCGCGTCGGTTTTGCTACCAATACCACTGGCGGTATCGCGATTACCACAAATGCCGGCAGCAGTTGGTGGCAAGGGCAAACACCGGGCGGAGCAACCTCGGGCGGCAATGTCGCAGTATCGGCTGACGGCACCAGCATTGTCTGGGCACCGGGCGGCGCAACAGGTGTTTTTGTATCGACAACCTTCGGTAGCAATTGGACAGCGATTCCCGGATTACCTGCAGGGGCAGTAGTAGAAGCGGATCGCGTTAACCCATCCAAGTTTTACGCACTTTCCGGAAGCACCTTCTATATAAGTACCGATAAAGGCGCCACATTCAAAGCATCAGCAGCAACCAACCTTCCGGCAGCGCGCAAATTCAAAGCCGTCTACGGTTATGAAGGCGATATTTGGGTAGCTGGTGGCAGCAAGACAACAACCTACGGCTTGTGGCACTCAACCGATTCTGGCGCAACTTTCTCGCAGCTCGCTAATGTAGAAGAAGCTGATAACGTTAGTTTCGGAAAAGCAGCTAGCGGCCAAACTTATCCAACCATTTTTATCATCGGCAAAGTTGACGGTGTGCGCGGTGCATTCCGCTCCACCAATCAAGGTGCAAGCTGGGTGAGAATCAATGATGACCAACATCAATACGGCAATTTTGGTGAAGCAATTTCGGGCGATCCACGTATTTATGGTCGTTTGTATTTAGGCACTAACGGTCGCGGATTACTTTATGGTGACTCAGCCGGAATTGTTACTTCATCAAGCTCAAGTTCAATCGCATCATCAAGTAGTTCGCTAAGCAGTTTATCAAGCAGTATTGCAAGTGTTGCCAGCAGCTCTCGCTCAAGCAGTTCGATTTCAATTTCATCGTCAAGCAGATCCAGTAGTTCGAGCAGCGCAATTTCATCCAGCGCATCGAGCAGTTGCACAACGCTAAACGAACAGTGCAATTGGTACGGCACGCTCTATCCAACATGCGTGACAACTCAAAGTGGTTGGGGTTGGGAAAATCAAAAGAGCTGCATTGCGCGCAGCACTTGTAATACGCAGCCAGCGCCGTTCGGAATTGTGTCTGCGTGCAGCGTTAATTCATCCATCGCCAGTTCAATTGCAAGCTCTATTGCAAGCTCAATTCGCAGTTCGGCTGCGAGCTCTGTAATTAGCTCGTCGATTAGCTCAGTAGCATCAAGCAAATCATCTGTCGCATCGAGTGCAATCAGCTCTGCATCGAACACCGGTAATATCACTGCTGCAATGAAAATCACCAGTGATTGGAATTCAGGATATTGCGCAAGCGTCACAGTTACCAACAATGGCACCAGCACGGTCACTTGGACGACCAGCATTACCATTACCGGAACACTCAGCAATGCATGGGGCGCAACTGCAACGCAGTCGGGTAGTACACTCGCATTGAAAGGTTTGGCTTGGAACGCTGAGCTGCAAGCAGGGAAATCAATTACCGATATTGGCTTCTGTGCAAATAAATAATTTGTTAGAAAACTGAAAATAAACATGGCAACGGGTGGTAGTTGTCATGTTTATTTGATGTGAATTTTACCTATGAATAAAAAATCTGTTTTAGGCGATTTATTTTTAAAATTAATTGAAATTGAGATAAGTTTTCTCTATTTTGTGAATTGATCGCGCTGTCAATTTGCGTTACCGTGGAATAATAAACATAACAATAGATCTACCGTTAAAAAGCCATTTTTAATGAACAAGAACATAGCGCCAAACGGATAATTAAGGCGCCAGTATTATAAAAGCCGTGATAAGAACGAGGGAAATAAGTGCCCAATTCGCGAGAGTTATGCACTTTTCTGCTTCACCTTCCAGTAGAAATTAATTTGCGCGAAAGCGTTTTTAGAGAAATTTTCCGGTCGTAAAAATTCATTTTCAATTTTTTCGCCGAAAACCTTTATTGACAATTTGTTAGCGCAATCATAATAAACAAAATATAACAAAGTAATAACAATAACCTGACTGAAAACAACAACAAAGGCGCGGACGACTATGAAGACGTTGATTGTTTATGCCCATCTCTTGGCTGCTTGTGTGGCCGTAGGTATTTTGCTTATCCAGGACTTGGCATTAGCCAAATCCAAAGGTAGTCCCCTGTCGGCAACAGCGATCAGGGATCTCACTAAATCTGCTGAAATTATGTTTATCGCTTTGGTCGTTTTGTGGATTTCCGGCTTGGCATTGGTGCTGCTCGGTTATCTGGAAAACCCGCAGCAATATCTGATGAATGAAAAGTTGTGGGCAAAATTTACAGTTGTATCTGTCCTCACACTTAATGGCATTGCCCTGCACTATTTCAGTTTCCCGCGCGTCACTTCGCGCAAGGGATTACTCGGGTTGCCAACATTTGAACAAATTCTTGTCGCACTGACTGGCGCTCTCTCCTCTGTCTCCTGGTTATTTGCCTGTTATCTCGGCATTGCCCGTCCGTGGAATTACACCGTGGACTACAGCTTCGTCATGTTCATTTATTCGGGCCTGCTGGTTGCAGCATTTATCGTTGCAGGAGAAGTGCTACGCGCTATGCGCCGGGCTGAACCAGAGCCGCCCACACTCACCGAGCAAATCCGGTTAAACGCTTCCCGTAAGTTTGATTAAAACCTTGGCTCGATACTTATGTATCGAGTCTTTGTGCATGAAAAAGGCCGTAAATGACAGCGCTGTAAATAGCTGCCACTTCGGCTGGGATGTTTGAGTTTTTTTGCTTTTGTTCCACTTGTTTTACCCGTTTTGACAATAACGATTGTTGATGACCGTTACCGGTGAGAGCCGGTATTTACCTCCGAGGAAGACACTATGAGTAGCTTTAAAGCCTCTGCGATCGACCCGCGCGTGGCGGGAGTGCTAACGCGCTCCCTCTGTGTGGCAGGGTTCTCCCTGGCTGTATCCGCTCTTTCCACCCAGGCTTATGCCGGCTGCCAATACGTAGTCGCTAACCAGTGGAATAATGGATATACCGCCACAATAAAAATAACCAACGATGGGTCTACCGCGATTAGTGGCTGGAACATTAACTGGCAGTACAGCGGCGATAACCGCATTACTAGCAGTTACAACGCCACTTTGACTGGCACCAACCCCTACTCTGCAACCAACCTGAGCTGGAATGGAACTATCCAGCCCAAACAATCGGTTGAGTTTGGTTTTCAGGGCAGCAAAGGCGCTGCTAACGCAGAGGTACCGGTCGTTAACGGTACGGTATGTGGAACCACCACCACATCTTCAGTTGCTGCAGTTTCCAGCTCACGCTCTTCATCCTCGGCAGTTAGCCAAGGCGTAGCGCCGCTGGTAGTACAAGGCAATAAAGTGACCGCTAACGGTCAACCAGCAAATCTGGCAGGCATGAGCTTGTTCTGGAGTAATACGGGTTGGGGCGGCGAGAACTACTACAACGCCCAAACCGTGTCTTGGTTGAAATCCGATTGGAAAGCCAATCTTGTGCGTGTGGCGGTAGGTGTTGAAGCCGACGGCGGCCTTCTGACCGATTCGACCAATAAGACTCGCGCGATGACCGTTATTGACGCGGCGATTGCCAATAACATGTATGTGATTATTGATTGGCACACCCATACTGCCGAAGCCAATAAGCCGGCTGCTATTGCCTTCTTTAAAGAAATGGCAACCAAGTATGGCAACTACAACAACGTGATTTATGAGGTGTATAACGAACCGCTGCAGGTATCCTGGAGCAATGTTATCAAGCCTTATGCGACTGACGTCATCAAAGAAATCCGCGCTATTGACCCGGACAACTTGATCATTGTTGGTACTCCTGCCTGGTCACAAGATGTTGATGTGGCGTCGCAAGACAAGATTACTGCCTACAGCAATATCGCTTACACCCTGCACTTCTACGCAGGCACGCACAAACAATTCCTGCGCGATAAGGCACAAACCGCGCTTAACAATGGCATTGCGTTGTTCGTGACCGAATGGGGCACAGTGAATGCGGATGGCGACGGCAGTGTAGATGCCACTGAAACCGCTACCTGGCTCAACTTCCTCAAAACCAACGGTATCAGCCATGCAAACTGGTCGCTGACCGATAAAGTCGAGGGCGCATCTGCGCTAGTTGCCGGTGCAAGTGCAAACGGCGGCTGGACAGCTGCACAACTGACTCCATCCGGTACTCTGGTTCGCAACGCTATTATCGCTAACAACGGCGGCACAGTAGCCACCAGTTCTTCGCGTTCCAGCACTGCACCATCGTCTGTATCGTCAAGTTCTACTGCTTCTGTAAATAACGGCGCAGGAGTTCTCTTCACCGAAACTTTTGAAAACGGTGCAGTAAATACCCAACCTACCGGCTGGCAAAACTTCATCAATTGGACTGCTAATAACAGCAATACAATCTCAGGCACCAGCTATGCGTTGATCGATAGCTCAAAAGCCTATTCCGGCAGTAAATCCATTCATTTCAAAGCCAACGCAAACCCTGCACCTGCGCAAATCGTGCGTGAAATCCCAGCCGGAACACAACGTCTGTACACTCGTGCATACGTTAATTTGAGCGTTCCTTTCGGCAATATCGTTGGTGATAATCATGAACACATCTTCGGTACCAAAGGAACACTTGATGCGAATAACGAAATTCGTGTCGGTCAAATTAAGGGAGTTCTTGGTACTAATGAGTTCGGCAGCGACAACATTTCACCAACTCGTCCCAAATGGGAGAGTGGACTTCAATTAGCGGCCAATACCTGGTACTGCGTAGAAGCTGCCTATCTGCTCGATCAGCCTTACGACACACTTCATATGTGGGTGAATGGCAATCTGGTTCACACTATCGATTCAGAAGATGACTGGGGCAATGGATCAGAACCAGCGGATTGGATGGCCGACAAATTCAAATATGTCATGTTTGGCTTCCACAGCTTCAGCCAACGTAATGCTGATGTATGGATGGACGATATAGTTGTATCAACCCAACCAATCGGCTGCGGCACTGTTGCTCAATCAAGCTCTAGCACACCTAGTTCTGTAGCACCTTCGTCCTCCAGCAGCTCATCTGTCGTTGTAGTTCCGCCTTCATCATCCAGTGTGGCAACTACCAGCTCCAGATCTTCGTCATCTGTTGTACCAAGCAGCAGCTCAGCTATCTCGTCATCATCAGCAGCAAACAACGCTGCCTGGTCACTGGATACTACTGCGTCTTACCTGAACTTTGTGACTACCAAAAACACCAGCAACGTGGAAGTGCATAACTTCACCACCATCAACGGCTCGATCAGCAGCGCCAACGTGGCAACCCTGACTATCGATTTGAGCACGGTAAACAGCGGCGTTGCACTGCGCGATCAGCGTATGCGTGACTTGTTGTTCGATGTGGTCAACTTCCCGTCAGCTACCGTGACCGTACCAGTACCTGCAACCCTGATCAGCAGTCTCGCAGTTGGCCAATCAGCTACCACTGATATTTCAGCCACCCTGAACCTGCACGGTGTGAATGGCACTATCACGACCAAAGTCTCCGTCCAAAAACTGTCCAGCAACCGCGTCCTCGTACAAAGCCTTTCTCCGATCCTGGTTAAAGCGGGCGATTACGCACTTGCCGATGGTGTAGAAGCCCTGCGCGCCGCAGTTGGTATCGCCTCGATCAATGTCTCCGTACCCGTGGACTTCGCGCTCGTCTTTGACGCCCGTTAATTGGATGAAGCATAGAGAGAACTTATCATGAAAAAATTATTGAAAATGTCGATGCTCTCCACCGGGTTAATGGCCCTGGGGATCATGGCATCCAGCGGCGTTAACGCCCAGGGTGCCTGTAGTGTGGCTTACGATACGGTAAACACCTGGGGCAACGGTGGCCAATACAAGGTCACTGTTACCAATACCGGTGCAGCCAAAACCAGCTGGGAACTCTGCTGGACGTTCGCAGGCAATGACGTTATCCCCAATCTTTGGGATGGCATCCTTACCCAAACTGGCAAAAACGTGTGCGTGAAAAATGCCGCGTACAACCCCAACCTGCCCGCCAACGGCACTGCAACCTTTGGTTTCCTGGTTAACAATCCGGGTACCATCCCCACAGCATTCACCTTGAATGGTGCATCCTGTGGTGGCACAGCTAGCAGTACGCCAAGCAGCGTGCCAACGACCAGTAGTAGTCGAAGCAGTAGCAGTGTGGCACCAACAACAGCCGCTCGTTGGTTACTGGATGGCACTAACTCCACCTTCAACTTTGTTACTGTGAAGAAAAATACCGCCGGTGTGGAAACACCTGAAAGTATGACCTTCACCCAGTTACAAGGCACAGTGGCAACCAGCGGCCAAGCGACTCTGACCATCCCTCTGACCAGCATTTCTTCTGGCGTGGATCTACGCAACACTCGCTTGAAAGAGATTCTGTTCGAGTCACAGTACTTACCAAGCCTGCACTTCACTACACAGCTTGATTTGGCAGCGATTGATGCCATGGCAGCCGGTAGCGTCGCAGTTCAAAGCGTGACGGGTAATCTGGTTCTGCACGGTGTAGTTAAGTCAGTAGTATTTGATGCATTGGTCGTGAAGCACGCGAACAACAGCGTCAGTTTCTCTCCACGCAAACCTATCGTAATCAACTCTGCTGATTTCGATTTGAATGCCGGAGTTGAGGCGCTACGTGCCCTGATGAGCCTCACCACTATTGGCGAAAAGGTTCCGGTTTACTTCAAAGTCTTCCTTAACCGCGACAACCCTACCAATATTGCTGCGATTACTTTGCCAACTGCACCTAACGCACCACTCAGCTTGAGCGGTACCGTTAGTAATGCTACTGGCGCCGCTAGCTTGAATTGGGCGGATGCAAGCAATAATGAAACCGGCTTTTTGGTTCGTCGCAAACTGGGAGCAACCGGCCTCTGGACAACGGTAACAGGCACTGCGGCTAACACTGTTAGCTACAGCGACGCTCTGACAACTGCCGGCAGCTATGACTACAAAGTCATCAGCTACACCGACAGCGTTCCATCAACTGCAACCAGCCCACTGACTCTGGTGTACGCAACTGCTACAACATCAGCATCTTCCGTAAGCAGCGGTTCGAGCACCTCAGCAACCTCGGTGAGTTCATCAAGCAAGAGCGCAAGTTCACTTAGCTCTGGTAGCTCAAGCAGCAGCGGTAATCTGGTGGGTGACGTAACTCGCGGCGCGGCGCTTTGGACCCAACGTAGTTGTGTCGGTTGCCATGGTGTGGACGGTGCGAAAAACGCCAACGGTACTGCAGCGATCATTCAGCTAAACCCTAACCGTACTTTCTATCGCCACAGAAACGATACTCAGGATCGCTCACTGCGTGACTTTATCGCCCTGTGGATGCCACAAGGTGCTGAAGGAACCTGTACTGGCCAATGTGCTGCTGACCTTGAGGCTTATATCTGGACCTTCCGTAAACCAAGTGATGGCACTCCGGATGTACCAGTGTCTTATTTCAGCTGTCCATCCAACGCGCCAAGCTACGGCCAAAGAACCTTGCGTTTGTTAACCAAGCTTGAATACCAACGTTCAGTCAAAGACTTGGTGGCTTACCAAGCAGATGTTACTGCAAGTTTGCCCGATGACTTTGTGTCTGGTGCGTTTGTAAATAACAACACCTTGTCTATCGATAAGACCCGCTACACCAGCTATCTGGCTAACGCAGAGCGTATCGCTACCGATGTTGCTACACGTTGGAATGCAGTACTTAGCTGTACTCCATCTACCAGCTGTGCAAGCACATTGGTTAATACTCTCGGCCCACGTATCTTCCGTCGTCCGCTGACTACCGAAGAACAAACAGCCTATTTGGCAGTTGCTAATGGCACCACCGGTGGTCGCACTGTGGCTGACGGTATGCAAGTAGCACTGACCGCCATGTTGTCATCACCGCAGTTCTTGTACCGTTCTGAAGTAGGTACGCTCTCAAGCAGCGGTGTGTACAAACTTGATGGTTACGAAATGGCGACTTACATGGCCTATACCTTCACCGGTACTACGCCAACACCTACGTTGATGGCGGCAGCTGCCAACGGAACCTTGAACACGGCTACCGGTATTCGCCAACAAGCAACGGCCTTGCTCAGCTCAGCTAACACTAAGCTCCTGTTAACCGATCTGGTAAACCGCTGGTTGTTGACTGAGAAAATCGAAACTCTTACCAAACCTGCGGTAAGCAATTTCGCTGCTCTCGGCGCAGACATGAAGAATGAGCTGGGTAAAAACTTTGCCTATGCGATGCTGGAAACCAATGGTTCATTTGCCAATATCTACAACCCAAGTTACACCCACGTTAACCAACGTCTGGCTACCCACTACGGCGTACCATTCAGCGGCACGCAGGACAGCGACGGCTTTGCTCGTGTAACTACCAATGATCGCGGCGGTATTCTGATGTCCGGTGCATTTATGTCCCGTTACGCCAGCACTACCGACTCCAACATGATCACCCGTGCAGTAGCGATTCGTCGTAAGTTGATGTGTCAGGATATTCCTGAGCCACCGTCAGGTGTGAGTCTTGATCGTGAACAATTGTTTGCGCAAGACCGCGAGTTCTATGAGAACCCACATACTACCCAACGCATGATTTTTGATCGTCTGACCGGTGGAACTACCTGTTCCAACTGCCACGGCGAGATCATCAACCCATTGGGTGGCGGACTGGAGAACTTTGACGTTGCTGGTCGTATTCGTACAACTGACCTGAAAGGTAATGCGATTGTGTCTAGCGGCACCTTCTACTCTCCTTATCCACAACTGCAGTTCCTGAACGATCCGGATCGCGTGCGCTACACACCAGAGATTCAATTCAACGGTGCCAAAGATCTTGCACGTACGATTGTTGAACACCCACAAGTAGCTGGCTTGGCTCAAACCTGTCTGGCTACCCAATTCGTGAGCTACAGCTCGGGTATCAACTCAATCTTCTTGATCGACTCCGATAGAGAAGTTGGCTACAAGCGCATCAGCAAAGAGGAAGAAAATGCTTACCGCTGCGATGTGTCTGACTTGACCAACATACTGACCACCAGAGGCCCACGTGCAATGCTTGAAGAAATTCCAGCATTGGAATCTGTGATGTACCGGAAGGAGTGGGCGCGCTAATGCGCGCCCCCTTTTCCCTCGCCTTGTTAACGAATTGGAGTAAATAAAAATGAGATATAGAGACTGCTTCGATAAAGAGCGTAGAGATTTTCTGCGCATCGTGAGCAACGCCGGTATTTCCGCCGGTTTGCTGAGAGCCTCCAGCCTGATTGGCGGAGTTATGCTGGCGCGTACAGCAGAAGCACAAAGTGGTGTACCAACCAAAAGCTGCTTGATTTTCTCCGGTGGCGGTTGCCAGCCTGCATTATGGTATCCAAATGGTGGAGTGTTTCCTGCCCAATCCGCGCCGCTGCAAACCCATTACAGCAAAATTGCAGTAATGAAAAACGCATCACTTACCGGTGCAGGCCACGGCATAATGTTCCATCGTTTCGATAACGCCTCTTTCTCCAGAGACAGCTTTGACGTAAACATGGGACGCACCATTGGTGCTAACTATCCGGTTAAATACCTGAACGTGGGAACTACTGAAGAGTCGCAGCTGAGCCGCGAAGGCAATGCGAGTAAACCGACTATCACTAGCCCGCAAACTGCACTGGATATCCTCTTTAGCGGCGGCACCAGTACCTCCAGCGGTACCGCACCAAGAAAATCCATTGTTGATCTGCACTATCCCGCTGTTAACAGTTTGAAAACCAAATTGGGACAGCATGAAAAAGAGAAACTGGACAGCCACTTCACGGCGATCCAGGAGATCGAAGCAGCAATTGGATCTGGCGGCGGTGGTGGTGGTGGCTCATGCCCAAGACCTTCCAGCACAGCAGTTACTGGTTTTGACTCTCTCGCAAAATTGCAAACTGATATTGCGGTGCTTGCACTGAATTGTAATTTGACTGCTTCAGTATCAATTGCATTCGGTTCAGATGCGCACAACCATATCTTTGATGCGTTGGGCGGTCGTTCATCACACCAATCGCACCACTTCAATCAAGCGCAATACACCGAAGACATTGCCTACATGCAGAGCTTAACCAAAAATGTATTGGATAAACTCAATGCTCAAGGTTTGCTGAGCTCCACCACTGTGTTCCAAATGTCGGACATGGGCCTTGCAGATGCACATGGCAATGATGATGTACCTATGATCCTCGCTGGTGCTGGTATTGCAGGTGGACGTACATTGGAATTGGGCAAAAAGACCCAAGCTGATATCTTCCACACCCTTGCGCTGAAAATGCGTGCAGACCAAAGTCCGAACAGCACTGCTTACCGTAACTGGGGTGGCAGTATTATCGCCGGACTCTAAGGCTTTACTTCTCCTTATGGCGTCGGAGTATTACCTCTGGCGTCTAAAGGAGATTTCAATTACATTTTCCCCGCTGTAACCTCCCGTTTTAGCAAAGCAACTTCATAGCTGTAAAAAAATCAAAACTATTTCTATAACAATAATGAGTAAATGCAACCATGATGAGAGATTCCAAAAACAGTTTCGGTATTGCCAGCATTTTTTTCCACTGGGTCAGCGCTTTATTGACTTTATTTTTATTTGGCCTTGGCGCCTATCTGACCAGCTACGGTTATTATTCCCCTGACTATTTGAGTATTGCGCATTTGCATTACGCGCTAGGAGTTATTCTGGCTGGCGTGATTATTGTCAGGCTTGTGTGGCGCCTCACCAGCAAAACACCCAAGACACTGGTTAATTCCGTACCTGCAAAAATAGGTATTCCACTGAGTAAATTTTTACTTTATGTTTTTCTATTTATTATCTTAATAAGTGGCTATTTAATTTGTACTGCAGAAGGCCAATCGATTAATGTCTTCGGTTTATTCCAGCTTCCGTCGGTAGTATTGTTGGAAGTGGAACAGCTGAATATCGCGGGATTAACTCACAAATATGTAGCCTGGATTCTGATGGGATTAGTGCTGATTCACGCTGGCGCCGCACTGGCGCATCACTTCTTTTTGCGCGACCGCACGCTGGTTCGCATGCTCAAGCCAAGTAAAGATTAATTTACTCTGTCCATTTCTTTATCGCCTACGCAGTGTAAATTTTCCTCACTTCGTCGGCGATAATCTGTGCCCCCTGCTCCACCACATTCGGATCCTGACAATAAGTTACACGAATGCACTCATGGGAATGCTGCCAATCCCCTTTCAAGCCCGGAAAAAAGTGATGTCCGGAAACAACTAAAACACCACGCGCTTTCAAACGTTGATAAAGTTCTTCACTACTGATCGGTAAATCCTTAAACCACAACCACAGAAAGATCGCGCCTTCCGGTTTATGGATAAAGCACGGCAGATCGCCAAGATGTTTTTTAAAGGTCGCAACCGCATGTTCCATTCGTGCACGATAAAATGGTGCAACGACCTCACGGCTCAACTGCAAAATTTTTCCATCCGTCAATAAATGCCTTGCTAACGCAGGGCCGAAATTTCCCGTCGCTAAACTCAAAATGGTATTGGCTTTAGCGAAAGCATTAATCACATCAGGATTCGCGATCACAATACCGGTACGCGCACCGGGCAAACCTAATTTGGAAAGGCTCAACACCAAAATGGTATTGTCATTCCAATGGGGTTCGGCATTGGTAAATAAAATATTGGGGAAAGGAGTGCCGTAAGCGCCATCGACAATAAACGGAACCTTGTGCAAGCGCGCCAGTTCATCCAGCTTGACCAACTCTTCATCGCTGATCACATTGCCCGTAGGATTTGTGGGGCGCGATACACACAGAGCACCCGTCTCGGCAGTAATTTTTAATTGCGCAAAATCCACGTGATATTTAAAAAAGCCATCGGGTAACATTTCAATGCTGGGACGAGTTGAGGTAAAAAAATCCGCATCGATACCCAAATCGCTATAACCCAAATATTCTGGAGTCAGCGGTAATTGAATTCGTTTTTTACTGCCATCCGCATAGTCACCCGCGAATAAATTGAACAACACAAAAAATGCAGATTGGCTACCATTAGCAAGCGCAATATTCACGCGCGAAATCGGCCATTGATATTCGCTGTGCAAGAGCGCGGCTATGGCATCCAACAATTCCGCATCGCCCTGCGGTGGTTGGTACACACCTAACAGTTGATGTGTCTCCGCAGGATTATCCAGCGTTGCCCGCAACGCCTCCTCAAACGCTTGCTCCATTTCTGGAATACGCGCCGGGTTACCGCCGCCCATAAAAATCATATCGGGATTAACACGCAGCGCCTCACCTAGGTCATCCATCAGGGTGACTATGCCAGCATCAGTACAAAGTTTTTGGCCGAAGCGAGAAAATTGCATAAAGGAACACCAGATTAATTGGGACGGCTTGCGAAAGCCGTGCAATCTAGCGGGTACGATGTGAAAACACTAGGGGATTAAATCAGCCTGAACGTTTTAACAAGGGTCAGGCTTTTAGATAAGACCAAATTTCTTCAAGGTCTCGGCCAGCTTGTCAGCATTAACCGGTTTTTGAATGAACTCGATTGCGCCCAGCTCGGTTACACGGGCATGGGCTGTGGGCTGGATATCGCCAGAGATCACGATGATCATGGCATCAAGCCCTTCGTTTTTCACTGCTTCCAACACCTGATAACCATCCATCTCCGGCATGGTCAGGTCGAGAAACACCATTTCGCCTTTGCCTTCGCGAATCGCCTGCAATCCCTCTGCACCGTTGGTAGCAAAGGTGATATCGACATCCCATCCTTCGGGTAGTGAGCGCGCGACTTGCTTGCGCGCCATCATGGAATCATCACAAATCAGCAGAGGTGTCGCCATGGGTTAAACGTATCTTTTTAATTAGTGAATTTAATTACGAACGAGTTAACCAATCCTGGTCATTAGGTGACAAATTGACCGCACCCAATGCCGGGAACGCTCATTCACCATAAGTTACTGGAGAGTATAGTCAGGGATTTTTAATAGCAGAGAGTTTTTTACCCTCCTTTTCGTTTAGATCGCCGGATCAACCTTGGCGGCAATTGCAGAACCGGCCTCTTGCTCAAACAAATCAGCAATACTCACTGACAACAAAGCCTCCCGGCTGGCGTCTACATCGCCCAGATACTGGATGGCAGCCGGCCCCCAAGGTAGGCCGCGTAGATAGCGATGATCCTGCGGGAGCTGGTGCGGCAAGTTCAGGATATTCGCCAATTGCTGCAAACTGAGCAATTTCAGATTCTGGCTAAGCAGAAAATCGCCTTGATAGTTGGAGGTAAGCACCCGGTTTTTTACCAAAGCCCCACGGATACGCCCCCACTGCTCTGCCGATAATCCCTGATGCATCAGCGCTCGCTCGGATACTGCCGCTCCATCCGCCGAGGCGCGATAGCAGCGCCAGAGAATCAGCAGGCTGGCCAGCAAATCAGGATAATTGCGGTCGCGCAGGTCGATCTGATGGGCTCCAATGGTATGCACAAACACGGCACCACCAAGAACCACCGTCCAGATCAAATTCACCCACAACAGAAATAACGGTAGTGCGGCAAAGGCGCCATAGACCAGAGAGAAAGAAGAATGACCGACAATCCAACCAAACGCGGCCTTAAGACCCTGAAAGCCCAAAGTCGTGAAGAAACCGCCGATCAGCGCATGGCGCACCGAGACTTTGCAATTAGGGACCGCGACAAATAACAAGGTGAATGCCGCCCAAGTTAATACCCAAGGCGCAAATTGCAGCACCCATTCGAATACGCCGAGACTATCGTAGGTGCCGACTAATAGCCGGAAGGAAGTGAGATAAGTGCTCATCGCCAGCGCAACGCCCAGCAACAATGGCCCCAAACTCAGGATCGCCCAATAGAGTAAAAAGTTGGCGACACCGCGTCGGCCACGGGTTACTCCCCAAATTGCGTTAAAGTTTTGCTCGATATTTTTGAGCATTAAATAGGCGGATATAACCAGAAACAACAAACCAAAGGCGGTAAGTTGCCGCGCTTTAGCCGTAAAATCGGTGAGATAACGCCCCAAATCCTGCTCGCTATTGGGCAAAAAATGCTCAAACAACACTGACTGCAATTGATCGCCGAGATTCTGAAATGCGGGAATAATAGAAAACATCGCAAAGGTCACCGTCATCATCGGCACAGTTGCAAAGAGGGTGACATAGGTCAGTGAGGCGGCACTTTTCTGGCATTCCTTGGCTTGGTATTGGCGCACCATCAAGCAGAGAAATCCCCATAACCAGCGATAATTCCTACGCGCCAACTCACGCAGGGAGTGCATTTGCAACATAACGTTAAATCCTTAAACCAAGTCGGGGCGCAGCCGTTATAATCTGCCGCACCATCACGAATAGACGTTATTGAGAGAGAATTATGGTCACACTTTATCACAACCCGCGCTGCTCAAAATCGCGCGACGCGTTGAGCCTGTTGCGTGAGCAGGGCCATGAGCCTGAGATAGTTCTCTATTTGGATACTCCGCCCAATGCCAAAACCCTGAAAGCCCTGCTCGTTAAGTTGGGCATAAGTGCACGCGATTTGTTGCGCAAAGGTGAGGATGCTTACAAAGAGCTGCATCTGGCTGATGAAAAATTAAGCGAAGCTGCGCTGATCAAAGCGATGGTTGAGAATCCGAAATTGATTGAGCGCCCGATTGCAATTAATGGCGATAAAGCGGTGATTGGCCGTCCACCGGAAAATGTTTTGCAAGTAATTATCCAGCGCAAATAACCGCCTGATCAGCATGCGAGACACGCCGTAAATACGTCCCTGTAGGCTCGACTTCGGCATCCATGCCTCAGGCGGTCTCGCACACTGATCAGACAGTTATTTTCGCTCCACTATTTTCACTAAAGATTTCTTTATGGCACCTTACATTTTAGTTTTGTATTACAGCCGCAACGGCTCTACGCTCGAAATGGCAAAACAAATCGCGCGCGGTGTTGAGCAAGTGAGCGGTATTGAGGCGCGCTTGCGCACGGTTCCTGCAGTATCAACAGTGACCGAAGCAACTGAGCCAGCAATTCCGGATACTGGTGCGCTCTATTGCAGTGAAGACGATTTGAAACACTGCAGCGGTTTAATCCTCGGCAGCCCTACCCGCTTCGGCAATATGGCCGCACCGATGAAATATTTTCTCGATGGCACCAGTGGCATTTGGTTGAACGGCGATTTGATCAACAAACCTGCTGCGGTATTTACCTCCACCTCCAGTTTGCATGGCGGACAAGAATCAACATTGCTGTCGATGATGTTGCCGCTTTTACATCAAGGGATGGTGATTGCCGGCATCCCCTATAGCGAGGCAAGTGTAAGCAGCACACGCACCGGCGGCACGCCTTACGGCGCATCGCATCTTGCCAGCGGTGATATACCCAACAAACTCAGTAGTGACGAAATTACACTTTGCCAGGCACTCGGCAAACGCGTCGCCACTCTCGCGCTTCAATTGAAAGGCTAAACCATGACTCAACATACTGACGAACAACAACACACTGATGAAAAACCAAAAAAAGTCATTGTGATTACCGATGCAGACTCTGTGCTATTACATAAAAAATTACGCTTAGGTCAATTAGTTTGCAATCTGAGCTATGTGAGCCTACTAGTCGTATTCACCTTAAATTATTTTATAAATGACAATGTGAAACTGGTCACTTGGATCGTATCAATGTTTCCTCTGCTTATTTTTATTCCCGGACTATTAAAACCAAAACATCGGACATACAGCTGGATGTGTTTTGTATTGTTGATGTATTTTTTATTCCTCATTCCGCTACTCATGAGTAACTGGCATTGGGGCTACTGGCTAATGACTAGCCTAGTCACGTTATTGTTTATCGCTGCGATGATGACCAGTCGCTGGCTGCAATACTGGAATTATTATTTGTCCACCAAAACGAACCACTCATAAACTTTTCGGAAGGTAATTATTGTGTCTGTAAATTACGACGAATCAACACCACCCGCTGCGCCGCAATCAAATACTTCACGTCCAGTTGCTGCAAAAAAAACGGGAGCATGGAGCCGCTTGTTTGGTGGCGTAGGCAGATCTATCACCTGGTTCCGCAATGCGGTAATGAACACGCTGTTTATTATTTTCTTTCTTATCGTGGTGATTGCGATTGGTTCAAGCGCACCGCAGCCATTACCTGAAACATTCGCGCTGCGCATTGCGCCTACCGGTGTATTGGTTGACCAGCGTAGCTACATAGACCCAATGAGTTTGCTGATGTCGGATACCAATCCCGATGAAAGCGAAACATTAGTGCGCGACCTTGTCGAAGCTATCGACAAAGGTGCAAAAGATAAACGCGTAACCCTGTTGGTACTTGAGCCAGGCCGCCTGCTCGGTGGCGGCATTAGCAAGATGAATGAAATTGGCCAAGCGCTGGAAAACTTTAAAGCTGCCGGCAAAAAAATTATTGCAGTGAGTGACAATTACTCACAAGACCAATACTACCTCGCCAGTTTTGCCGATGAGATTTATTTGCACAATATGGGCGTAGTAGAAATCACCGGCTACGGCCGCTACATGAATTACTACAAAACGGCGCTGGATAAACTCGGCGTAACCATCCATGCATTCCGTTCCGGTAAATACAAAGATTATCTGGAACCCTATCTGCGCGACGACATGTCACCCGAATCACGCGAACACAACGAGCAATGGATTGGTGAGATGTGGAATTCCTACACCAACAAGATTGAGCAAGCGCGCAAACTGCCTGCGGGAAGTATTGCCGATTACGTGAATAACCTCGATGCACACATGGCCTTAACGGATGGCGATAGCGCAAAGCTCGCGCTGGAAAAAAAACTGGTTGATAAAGTCACTTCACGTCAGGAGATGGAACAAGCATTGATTGCTGCTGCCGGAAAAAGTAAAGACGGCGAGTGGTATAACAGTGTCGGCGTTAAAGGTTATCTCGCCGATGTACGCAAGCTTCCATCACTCACACAAGACAAAGTCGCCGTTGTAGTAGCATCGGGTTCAATTGTTGATGGCCACCAACCTGATGGCACCATCGGCAGCGAAAGCATGTTGGAATTGTTGCGCCAGGTAAAAGAAGACACCGCGGTAAAAGCTGTTGTTATCCGCATTGATTCCGGTGGCGGCAGTGCCTTTGCATCAGAAATTATCCGCTCGGAAATTATCGCCCTGCGCGACAAAAATATTCCCATTTATATTTCCATGGGAACAGTCGCAGCTTCAGGCGGTTATTGGATCGCTACCGCAGGCGATAAAATCTGGGCGCAACCTACCACCATCACCGGTTCTATCGGTGTGTTCGGTGCATTCCCGACCCTGGAAAAATCCTTGCAAAAAATTGGTATCAACACCGACGGTGTAGGCACTACCGAATTAGCTGGCACCATGCGCCTTGATCGCCAACTGTCAGAAAAAGCTGGTAAGGTTGTGCAACATAGCGTGGATAATATTTACCAACGTTTTATCTCGCTTGTAGCTGATGCGCGCAAGCAAGAGGTTAATGCGATAGATGAAATTGCCCAAGGCCATGTATGGACAGGTAACAAAGCAAAAGAAATTGGTTTGGTTGATGAACTTGGAACACTGAATGATGTGATTGCTGCCATTGCAGCAGAAGCAAAATTGAGTGATTACCGTGTGGAGTTTGCCCAGCGTCCACTTTCACCGAAAGAAGAATTTTTGCGTTCACTCACACAAAGCCATGTAGGAGCTTTTGTTCCCACCTCATTGCTGGAAAAATTCACTTCACTCAGTGTTGTGAATGAATTAAGCCCAGTATTGAAGCCGTTAAGTGATTTGAAAAAAATGAACGATCCGCAAGGCATTTATGTTCAATGTCTTGATTGTGTCGCGCCTTGATGAAATTGTAAGTGGACTATCAAAACCGATTGGCAGCCTCGCTGCCAATCGTCTTCTCTTCCCCCACACTCAATCCTATTCGCATCCCTGCAGGGAAGCGATCCAATCCGTGATTACATCAACCGCTGCCTGATCGACAAGATGCGATGCCAGTGGTGGCATCTGGTTAACATCACGCAATTTCATTCGCGCCAATAACACCGAGCGAGCAGGTTCGCCGGGTGCAATAAGGCGCGCGTTGGCAAGTCCAAGATCGCCGCTTGACGGCTGCTGATTACACGCCTGCATCGCAGCCAGCGATGTCGCATAACGTAAATCAAGGGTCACGGGTGTTGTGCCACCTGGGCTATGGCAATTACTGCAGTTGCTGTGCAAATAACTACGGGCACGTTGAGTCAGCGTTGCATTGGTATCATCCAGTGCAAACAATTTTTGTGCTTTTTGATTTGCTGAAAGACTGCTGGAGAATAATCCAATGTGCGCCAGCGTATCCAACTGACCAGCATCAACTCCCGATGATGGATAGCGCATGACTGAATTCAATTGCCGCGTTTCCAAACCAAGCGAGAAGTTAGCCACTTGTGTGTGGCAAATCAAACACTGCGCCGGGCTCGGGAATTCCCACTGAATCCCGCTGACCGTTTTTGTTTTTCCATCCGTTAACAACTGCGCATCGGTTTGGTCATCGCGCCACTCATAACTAAATCCCTGCCAGCCCAACTCGCCGCGCGCAAACAAACGGGTTTCGACAAAACGATTATTAAGTTTAAAGTGCTTCATCAACACGCTGCCGACGGGAAATAAAAAATCACCATCCGCCGCTAGCTCTATTTTGGTATTGTCGGGCAGTGATAAATAACGCTCTTTTTCCGCAGAATCAGACCACAACTCTGATTGCACCCTGTAAGGAATCATGGCTGCTGCAGGCTGCATCGGATTAGCTGCACTCACACAGCCCGTCGCGGACAAACGGTTCGCCATAGTGCCGGGTTGCAATTCACCACCGGAAGCTTGCAGTTTTACAATTTGCGAACCCGCTCCTGACTGACCAATCGCATAAAGCTCACCCTGATTGTCTTGTGCAAATGAAACTATGTCCACCGGCACACTACCGTGATTGCTCACACTGACATTACCACTCGAGTCGCGCGTAATTGACTGCATGGTATTAACACAGTAATCGGTGAAAAAATATTTACCATAGGCTGCAGGATATTGACTGCCGCGATAAACATAACCGCCAATCACCGAACACACATTGGTGTTGTGATTGATCGATAACACCGGTTTGATTTTATTGTCGGTAGAGCAATTTGGCCTGCCGCTGTAACAACCATCGCCTTCCATATCGCCCCAACCATAATTACCGCCACGCGTAATCAGGTTTACCTCTTCCCATGCACTTTGCCCTACATCACCGGCCCACAAATCACCATTTTCTTTATCAAAACTGAATCGCCAGGGGTTGCGCAAGCCATATGCCCAAATCTCCGCTGAGCCACCACCATTTACAAAGGGATTATCGGATGGAATGGCGTAGCTGCGTCCGCCACTGGTGTTATCAATATCGATACGTAAAATTTTTCCGAGTAAGTTATTTTTGTTTTGGCCATTTTGTTGTGGATCACCACCACTGCCACCGTCACCGGAACTGATATATAGGAAATTATCTTTTCCAAACGCAAGCTGTCCACCGTTGTGATTGGAATAGGGTTGATCAAAGCGAAGCAAAATAACTTCTGAGTTTTTATCGATCATTCCGTTTTGCGCGACTGCAAATCGGCTCACCCGTGTTTCCATTTGGTTGCTAATACCGGTGGCAATATAATTGAGATACACATAAGGCTTGCTCGCAAATTGCGGATGAAATGCAATTCCCAGCAACCCGGTTTCACCACCGGAAAAATCAACACGATCCTCAATATTCAGCACTTCAGCCAGCGCATTTGCCGATGCATTATTTTGAAAACGGACGACCCTGCCCGACTGCCGTGTTGCATACCAATAAGTATTATCACTTGGAACTTGAATCAAATTAGTTGCATTAGGAATATTGGGTAATGAGGGAAATACGGCCTGCCAACTAATACTGGTTGGCGCCCCCGAGTTGACTGCCGCAGGAGCGAGGCAAGTTGAGTTTGAAGGACGTGCAGCTAAGCCTGACACCACACTTGCCGAGGATGAATTAACCTGGGAACTTGCAACACTCGTTAACGACGATGAAGCAATAGAAAGTGATGAGACCGCAATAGAGGATGGCGAATTAGTAGAGCCGCCTCCACCCCCGCCGCATGCGACCAAAAATAGAAAACTGGAAATAACCAACAACTTTTTTACGCAATTTTTCATGCTAATTACCTCTCCGAGCAATACCCATTGAGAAAGTCTGGCTAAACGGTCATGAAGTTTATTTTTATAGAGAATAGGCTGCACAAGCGGTGCGCCGATTAGAAAGTATAACGCTGATGATCTCGTGCGTTCTGTGGGCGAAGCCCCATAAGTAAACTAATTGCACCCTCTTGAATTGCAGAAAAACCCCCGGGCAGCGAACTGGCCGGGGTCTTGTTGAATTATTGTATGCGGTGGTTTTACATTTTATCTAATAAACCCAACAACAGCGGAATATCAACAGGCTTCAATAAATGATGATCAAAACCAGCCTCTTTGGCTTTTGCACGGTCGCTATCTTGACCATAACCGGTAATCGCAACCAGCCCCGCATTTGCCGTAACAGCTTGCGAACGTAGCATTCGGGCAAGATCGTAACCATCTATTTCGGGCAAACCGATATCAAGCAAGAAAACATCAAAAGGCTGCTGCAATGATAGTGTTAACGCCTCTGTAGCAGTATGGGTGAAGGCAAGGCTGTGCCCCATTGCTTCCAGATACATCGCCAACATATGCGCTGCATCGACGTTATCATCGACAATCATAATGCGCAGCGATTTTGATGAACTGGATGTAGTACTGGATTTAAAATCAACACGTGAATCTGATTCATGCAATATCGGAAGCCAAATAGAAAACTCACTTCCTTTACCTAAACCTTCACTGCGCCCTTCAACTTCACCGTCATGAAGCTCCACCAGGCTTTTAACCAATGCCAAACCAATTCCCAAACCACCTTGAGTGCGGTCAGCGCTGCGCTCAGCTTGAGTGAATAATTGAAATGCATCGCGTGCAGTGACTGCATCCATTCCTATGCCGTCATCCTTAACAATAATGCCCACCCTGTTATTGTTCACTTTCAGTGCTAACTGGATGTTGCCGCCATCAGGGGTATATTTCGCTGCATTATTTAATAAATTCGCAACAGCCTGTATCAATCGTTTTTTATCGCCGTTTACAAAAATAGTATCAGTGGAAATTTCAATCGCTAATTGATGGTGGCGATGCTCCACCAATGGACGCAACTGCTCAACTGCTTCAAGCAGCATGTGCTGTAAATTAAGTTTTGTTTTTTCCAATGCGACTAAGCCACGGGTAACGCGTGACACATCCATTAAATCGTCAATCAAACCCGTCATGTGTTTAATCTGGCGAGAGATAATCTCGCTAGTTCGCTGCACACCTTGCGGATCAAGTTGACCAAGGCGCAACATTTCAGAAGCAGCGCTGATGGGTGAAAGTGGATTGCGCAGCTCGTGTGCGAGCATTGCCAAAAATTCGTTTTTTCGTTTATCGGCCAATTCAAGATCGTGAATTTTTTCAGCCAATTGTTCATTAACCCGCTTTAATTCCAGATCAATAAGGTATTGCTCTGTAACATCGTTGCCTTCGACAAAAATACCGCTAATGCTGCCATCGAACTCAAAAATGGGTTGTAAAATAAAATTGACGAATCGATCTTCCGGTGCGCTGTATTTGGTTTTAAAAACTTTGACCGGCATACCGTACCCCAGGAAGGGTTCGCCGGTTTTATAAACATTGTCGAGCAATTCTATATAACCCTGCCCTTCTAATTCGGGCACTGCCTGCCGCACCGAAAAACCAACATAATCACGCTGTCCGAGTAATTGCAGGATGGATGTATTCACCATCTCATAGACATGATCCGGCCCACGCAATACCGCCATAAAACTGGGAGCCTGTTGAAACAAGGCACTCAGTCGCTGGCTTTCTTCTTTTTGACGCTCATACAATTTTTCACGTGATGCCGCCCTGAAAGCTTCAATCTTCCGGCGCTCAATGGTTGAAAAAATTCGCTCCGCAACTTCCTTGAATAAATTGATTTCATTTTGACTCCAATCGCCCAGGACTGTGCGATGAGTACTCAAGCAGGCGACCAGTAAACCATTCCTGCGGATAGGCACACCCAACACAGCAAGTGACTCAAGTGAACCGTAAGCACCATCAATCGTTCGCTCATCCGATCGGGTGTCGGTAATACACATCACCTTGCCTTGGCGCAAATCATTTAAAATTGCAGGGCTGTAGTCCGCAATCGAACCACGCAATCCTTGAAGACTATTAATACCCGGCAAATTCCAACTGTACTCCACCACAAAATTGCCATCATTGGGATCGTCGATATTGGAAAAACTGATGCGCGCTAAACCCAATTGCCGACCGAGCATTTCAAATACTACGGACGCAATTTCGCTTGGCTCATTTATTTCGCTCAAGCTATCCAATAATTGCAATTGAAATGCCTGGTCTGCTTCCAACCGCTGGCAGTTATTGATTTGCACCAACAACTCTTCATTCAGGCGATGTAATTCGATTTTGGATTTATGCTCTTCGGTCACATCGTTGCAAATAACCAATACACCCTGCACACCACTGCTATCTGCAATTGGGCTGTAACCGTAAGTCCACCAGATATTTTCTTTTTTCCCGTGACGGGTTGTGGGAACCAGCTGTTCAACATGCCAGGTCGCTTCGCCACCGGCCATAATTGAATTAATTTGCGGGCCGATAATGTCCCAAATTTCACCCCAGCATTCATGACCGGGCTGACCAAGTGCGCTCGGGTGCCGCTCCGCCCCCATAGTTTGACGATAGGCATCGTTATAAAACTGGATAAGATCAGGCCCCCACCAAATAAACATTGGATGATGGGATGTCAGAACCAGCCGCAGAGTAGTTTTCAGGGTTTCGGGCCAATCTTCAGCGGGGCCCAGTGGTGAGGAATTCCAGTCATAGTCGCGCGTGAGCGAAGCCATTTCCCCGCCGCGCGCTAAAAATTCCAGTGAATGTTGCATTTTGGTGAAATTCCAACCGACTATTTTGAAAGGTAAAAACGCAATAGCCGGTATGAAACATCAATTAACCAAGAAAGGAAAGAGCTGGAGGATTTAAAAAGGAAATGATGATTCTGATCCTGACCTGCGCTATTTTTTTCACCATAAAACTGTGCGCCACTTCATTTTTTACATTATTACTATTTGAAATTTGGGACCCGCCTTTTTGCTCCACATAAAAAAGGCGGCCAATTGGCCGCCTTGTCTATTCATTTGCTGACTACAACTGCCCTGCTATTTTGTAGCCCAAGCGCGATCACCCACTTTGTAGGCCAGATTGCCATCGAAGCGGCCGGGAATCGGAGCATGGCGCAACACTTGCGTACCACCCACTTCCGAGGTGAAGAAACCAAACAAGGTCAGCTGCTTGATCATAGTGAAGTAATGCATTTTGCCTGCGGCAACATCCGCTTTGGCTTCACGATCCAAGCGATTAATAAACTCTTCGCGCTCAGCTCGCTGCAACTCCACAAAATTGCGCGTGTAGGCCTTCTTGCACGCATCCTCAAAAGTGATTAAACCTTTGTGAAATATCGCTTGCTCATCCAGTGTGTAGCAATCAGTCACATACACTTTCATAAACTCGCCGACTTTTGCATCTTTCGCACCCGGTGTTTCAGTACGCGGCAAAATGGTTTCAGCGATTTCATCCAGCAATGCAATATTGTCTGCAGAAAAATTCAGCGTAGTTGCGGTTTGTGTTGCACAACCACTCAACAGCGCTGTACCACCAATCATCGCAGTACCGGTTGCAGCGGTAATCAGTTTTAATAATTCGCGGCGATTCATTTCAGATTCCCCTTTTTCAATTCTTTTACAGCGTGATCAACTGCGCGTGCAGTCAGTGCCATATAAGTCAGCGATGGGTTTACACAGGATGCCGATGTCATACAGGCACCGTCGGTGACAAACACGTTGGGTGCATCCCACACCTGGTTAAAACCATTGAGTACGGAGGTCTTTGGATCACGCCCCATACGTGCAGTACCCATCTCGTGAATACCCATGCCCGGTGAGTAACCCCAGTCAGCGCCTTGCACATTTTTCACACCGGCAGCTTCAAGAATGTCTACTGCGTCTTGCATCATGTCTTTACGCATGGCCAATTCGTTTTCACGAATTTCTACGTCCATCGCTAAAACAGGCAAGCCCCATTTGTCTTTGGTGTTGCGGTCGAGAAAGATGCGGTTATCGTGATGCGGCAACATTTCACCAAATGCAGTCATACCGATAGTCCATGCACCTGGCTCAGCCAATGCATTTTTAAAATCGGCACCGACACCCATCTCGGCAATATCGCGGTTCCAATCCTGACGGCTTGCAGCACCTTGATAACCAAAGCCGCGCGAATAATTGCGCGTCTCATCACCGAGGTTGCGGAAACGTGGAATATAAAAACCGGCCGGACGACGCCCGTAATAATATTTGTCTTCGTAACCCTCAACCATACCACCGGCACCCACGCGAAAATGGTGATCCATTACGTTGTGGCCCAATTCACCACTGCTGCTGCCCAAACCACCTTCCCATACATCGGTAGCAGAGTTCATCAAAATCCAGGTGGAGTTAAAACTCGATGCGTTCAGGAACACAACGTTCGCAGTGAATTCGTAAGTTTGATTGGTTTCTGCATCAATAACTTCTACACCGCGCGCGCGTTTTTTATCTTTGTCGTAGAGCACTTGGCTTACGATAGAGAACGGACGCAAAGTGAGATTGCCAGTTTTCATCGCCGCTGGCAGTGTGGATGATTGCGTGCTGAAATAAGCACCGAACGGACAACCTAACCAACATTTATTACGGTACTGGCAATTTACCCTGCCCTGTTCCGGTTTTGGTTGGGTGATATTTGCGGTGCGGCTGTTAATCATCAAACGCTTGCCGCCGTAGGCTTTTTTAATGCGCGCTGCTACATCTTTTTCTACGCAGTTCAATTCGATTGGCGGTAAAAATTTTCCATCGGGTAAATGATCCAAGCCTTCAAGCGATCCGGAAATACCCGCAAAACTTTCAACATAATCGTACCAGGGCGCGATGTCGGCATAGCGAATCGGCCAATCGGTCGCAATACCTTCGCGCAGGTTTGCTTCAAAATCGCGCTGACTAAAACGATAGCTTTGACGGCCCCACAACAGCGAGCGACCACCGACGTGATAACCGCGAAACCAGTCGAATGGTTTTTTCTCAACGTAAGGGCTTTCTTGCTCGTTCGCCCACATGCCGTTGGTTTCTTCGTTAAGTACAAAATCGCGCTGCAATACTGGATGATTTCTTTTCATCTCCTGCGTAGGACGACCGCGATGCGGATAATCCCAAGGATCTTTTGCTGCATTCACATAATCTTTAATGTGCTCGATATTGCGCCCACGCTCGAGCATCAATACTTTCAAACCTTTTTCAGTTAATTCTTTTGCGGCCCAACCGCCGCTAATGCCGGAGCCAACAACGATGGCATCGAAGTGTTGTGTACTGGACATAGATGTACCTCTGGATAAACCTACTTCTGGATAGGAGATTAAACGTCGCAGATGCGGATAGCCGCTTGCAAGGATTCAATTTTTTCTTTATTGGTTGCGCGCTTGGGCATAAATTCCTGCGCGACATATCCCTTGAAACCAGTCGCGTGAATAGCGCGAACAATAGCCGGGTAATAAAGTTCCTGGGTGTCATCAATCTCATTGCGACCAGGCACACCAGCGGTGTGGTAATGACCAAAGTATTGATGATGATTTTGGATAGTGCGAATGATGTCGCCTTCGCTGATTTGCATGTGATAAATATCGTAGAGTAGTTTGAAGTTGGGTGAGTCGAGACGTTTGCACAACTCAATGCCCCAAGCTGAATTATCCGCAAAATAATCGGGGTGATTAACCTTGCTATTGAATAATTCCATCTGCAACACAACGCCGCGTTTTTCCGCTTGCGCAAGGATTTGCTTCAGGCCTTTGGTCGCTTGCTTCAAACCCTCTTCCGGATCTTTCCCACGCTTGTTGCCGCTAAAACAAATCAGGTTTTTGTAACCGGCATCGCTCACCAGATCGATATGTTTGCGATAGCTTTCTATAAGCGGTTTATGAAACTTGCCATCGCCCCAACCATCTTCCAGATTCAACTCGGCGCCATTGCACATAGACGAATCAACACCGTGTTGCTTAAGAATGTGCCACTCTTTCGGCCCGACTAAATCAATCGCCGAAAAACCCAAACGCTTAACTACCAGACACAATTCCTCGACCGAAAGAAAATCGAATGTCCAGCGCGCGACTGAGTGGGAAATATTGCCTTTCAGGGCAGTAGTGGGAGTACCAGATGATGAAGCGACTTCTGCGCCCAGCGCTGACAAGCTGGATAAACCTAAAGCACTTGCGACAGCACCGCGCATCAGGGCGCGGCGATTAACGGAATAGTTCATGGCTGCTAACTCTATTTTTTATTGCATAGTGGTGACCACGGCTCTCTCCAAAGCCGATAATAAAGGTTAGCTCGCCCTAAAATGGTTATCTACTTAGGTCAACGGATCTTTACTCTTTATGACAATAACGTGCATATAAGCGTAAAAGCATAGTAAAAAATGGACTAACCCAAGCAACTTTTGGTAACACAACAGATTTTTTTCAGCTGCTATTTAATAATTTTTTCCATTTGGAAAAACTTCATTTCAATTTGTAACCAACTCAAAAAGCCCTAAGACCTCGGCGAAGGCTCAACGAAAAAGCATGACATTTGTAATAAAAAAGCCAGCATAAAGCTGGCTTCCGTTAGCTAACTTAATTTCTATGAACGTCGTGAGCGTTCGTCGAGCACAAAAAATTCCATCATTTCTTGTAGTTGAATCGCTTGATTACTCATCTCTTCAGCGGTTGCATTTAATTCTTCCGCTGAGGATGCGTTTACTTGTGTGGTTTGCGCCAACTGACTAACAGCTGCGCTAATTTGTTCGAGGCCGTTTGATTGTTCGCTAGAGGCAGCGCTAATTTCCTGCACCAAATCAGCGGTCTTGCGAATTGAGGGCAGCATTTCATCCAACAAGCTACCAGCGCGTTCAGCAAGCTGCACACTTTTACTGGCCACTGTACCTATATCTTGTGCGGCCTCCTGGCTGCGTTGTGCAAGCTTGCGCACTTCGGCAGCAACTACAGCGAAACCTTTTCCGTGTTCGCCTGCGCGGCCCGCTTCAATCGCGGCATTGAGTGCGAGTAAATTGGTTTGGTAGGCAATTTCATCCACCAGTTTTATTTTGTCGGCGATTTGGCGCATAGCCAATACAGTTTCGCGCACCGCTTCACCACCTTCTGCAGCGGATTTAGCGCTGCGGCTTGCGATGCCGTCGGTTTCGCGTGAGTTATCGGAATTCTGCGCAACAGCAGCAGAAATTTCTTCGACGGATGCACTCGTCTCTTCCACAGTTGCCGCTTGTTGGGTCGCCGCTTGCGAGAGACTTTGCGATGTACTGCCAACCTGCTCGCTCGATTGCACCAGCTCTTGCGCGGAATCGCGGATATTCAAAATAATTCCAACCAGTTTTTCGCTCATGGTTTTCATGGCGCCAAGCAATTGCGCAATTTCATCTTTACCCTGCGCATCAATTCTTACCGACAAATCTCCCCCGGCAAGACGCAACGCTGCTGCACGCGCAACGTTAACCGGATTCAACACCCAGGTGCGAATTCCCCAGATAAGAATAAACGCCACCAACACAATACTGATCACGCCAATAATAATGGCGATGTTGCGCATCTCGATAACATTTTCCATCATTTTTTCTACGGGCACACTGACGCGAAATGACCAAGGTGTGGTGACGTGACCTACTATAACCGGCACAGAAATTTGGTAAGCATCTGCTTGCAAATGATCATCAAATGTTTCGCGACCAAAAATTTCACCCGCGCGAATCGCGGCAAGTAATTTTTCGTCTTTAATTTGTTTGCCTACATTTTCTGCTTTGGCATCGCCAACATAGGTTCCAGCGTTAGAGAGCAAACTCGCATAACCTACTTCGTAAGGTTTGATCTGGCTAACTTCATTTTGATAATCAGAGAGCGCAATATCGACTCCCGCCACCCCCAAAAATTGGCCGTTTTGGATAATCGGTACTACCACTGTGGTAATCAGCGTTTCTTTACCCGCTACGGTATAAAGGTAGGGTTCGATTAAGGTTTCAGCGCGATTGGCTTTCGGCAATTGATAAAAATCGCCTGCGCCCGGTTTATCGTAATCCACCAGAGCTTCAACGATTAACTTGCCCGAACCGCGGTTCCAATAAGGAACGTAGCGACCGCTCGCATCGTGACCCGGCGCATTGCGATAAGCATCATCTTTACCATCAAATGCATTTGGCTCCCAGCCACTCCACACACCTAGGAAGGCTGGATTTGCATCCAATACTTCGCGCAGCAATGCATCGGCAGTCGCGCGATTGCCATTAACTTTACGCAATCCGGCCAGCGCCTGCGCGAGCGTGCGCGAGGCATTCATCGCCACTTCCAACCTGCCCTTCACATCAAAGGCCTCATGCTGGGCCAACTCTTCCGCATATTCGGTGGCGAGGTCGTGCTGCATGCGGCTGGCTTGACTGTTGAGCACCCACAAGGTGATGACGTAACTCACCACGACGAGCAGGATGATCGACATCATTTTGGTATTCAGGCTATGGAAATTCACAAGGACTCCTTTACACGATTGCGATGAGGCGGCGGGAACTTTAAAAGCATAGACGGAATTCAGGAAAATCCAGCACGCGACGCAGGAATCCTTGTGGGTGTTTTTACTCAGGCATAAAAAAGCCAGCGCAAGGCTGGCTTAGTCGAAAATTTTTCTTATTTACAGCAGCTATTTTGGAGTCAATGCCTGAATGGCGGCAGATATGTACACTAATGGTGCATTCCAGTTAATCGCCACTTCGTTACTGGCATAACTGCAGTAATGATCGAGGTAGGATTTAGCGGTAATCGGCGATGGATAAGCAACTTCGCAATCATCTTTATCTTGCTGCCCCGCCTGTGGACCACCCGCAAGAAAGCCCGGTACAGGATCGGCAACTTTATCGGCACCCGACGGGCGATGATGTGGATGCAAAGTCGCCTTGGCTCCATAACCAGTGACGAACGACATATCAGTAGCATTGCGCCCAAGCACATAATCCAACGCAGCCTGCGCAGCATCCAGATACTCACGTTTGCCGTTCAACTGATAAGCCTGCACCAATATCATCGCCTGCCCCAAGGCAACCGAATTGCTTCCCCATTTGAAATCATTTTTTTGCATGGTGACGCGATAAGCCGAGGTCGCCCAAACCTTTTGCAAACTCTCTGCTAATTCATTAATGCGATTGGCAATCAATGGTTGATCGGCAATTGCGGTTAATTGATTGCGGTGATGTGCGAGCGAAATCCAACCCAAGCCGCGCACATCGCCCCATGAAGGAACTGTCGCAGTTGTTTCCGCTGGTTTCATAGCGGTGTAGTAATTGTCTTTTTTGGTGGTGATGTATAACTCAGCCGCCGCCCAGGCAAATTCATCAGCGAGATTTGCATCGCCATATTCGCCGGTTTTGATATCGTCCGGCTGCTTGTAAATCACTGCCGGATTAGCAATTGCCCAGGCCCATGCAGATTCCGCTGCAGCTAACATTTTTGCAGACATTCCCGGCAACTGATTTTCATATTGCGCCAGCACACGGCTGGACGTTGCCATTACTGCGGCAAAATCCAGCGCCGCTGCCGTTGTTTTCTGCACGACGTAGCGCTCAGTCGTTGCTTCATGTGGCATCACAGTGCCATCAAATCTTTTATTGGTGAGCTTGTGATAAACACCACCGTCATTTGGATCTTGCATAGTCAACATCCACTCAAGATTCCACAGGGTTTCATTGAGCAGATCAGGAATGGCATCACCACTCTCAGGAATATTTAAATTCTGGTTATTAAATATCTCCGGAAAATGTTCGTAAGCGGCAAGCAACGAATAAGTCGCGATACCGGAGTTAACAATGTATTTATTGTAATCGCCTGCGTCGTACCAACCCTTGGGGCTGGAGATCACTGTACCCGCAGGGCGCACTTCGCTGGCAGCGGACGGATGAACCAACACCTGCGTATCCGGATGCCCAAGCGGACGCGCATACACACCTGCATGCTCAGGCAATAACTCAGCACTGTTGCGATTAAAATAAAATGCTTTGATGCTCGCGGCATTTAACGCGTTGTACACATCATTACCAATCGCAAACGGGTATGAATTACTTACACCATCAACGTGCACACGATAATTGCCGGGCGTTTTTATGCTTGAGAAATCGGCAAGTTTTACGTTTTCTTCTGACGCATCCCAGTTAGCTGCTGCCGTTAAACTGCCGCTGTAAATTTCAGCACCGCTGGTTGCATCAACAATCTTAAATTGGGTTGCAGCGACATCAGGAATCACCGCCCATTTAGCGGATTCGGGTAAAAATCCCAACTGATTTAATTTGATATTACCCACCACTGCCGATGAAGCAGCGGAATTTTCTGTTGGTGTACTTTTGTTACCGCAACCCAGCATCAAACCGGATGCAGCGACCAACACCAGGGCTGACACCAGACCTGTCGGATTAAATAAAACCATTGTGAATCTCCATTGCGTAGCAGGCCCGCTTGAGCCTTTTGTTATAGTTTTTTATGTGAAAACTGAAGTGATGAATTAAACGGTAATCAAGCGGGAGAGATTTTGGTGGTGAAGCAAGAAGAGATCAAATCGCTAATACTTTCTTTACAAAAGGAATGGTAAGTTTACGCTGTTCGGCAAGCGAGGCGTGATCGAGCCGCTGTAATTGCCAGAAGAGTTCATTGGTATCGCGCGGTAAACGCTGGATGATGTATTGCGCTACGTCATCGCCCAATTCCAGACCACGTGCACGTGCGCGCATTTGCAGTGCTTGCTGTTTATCTTCATCGCTCAGGCTGTGAACTTGATAGGTCAAACCCCATTGCAAGCGCGAGCGTAAATCCTCCAGACTCAAGCCCAGTTCACGCGGGCTGTATTCCGCTGCAACCAATAAACATTTACCTGCATCGCGCAAACGGTTGTAGAGATGAAAAATAGCCTGTTCCCAATCAGGGCGGCCAGCGATGGCTGGCAAACAATCCAGACACACCAAATCGACCATTTCCAAACCGGTAAATAAATCGTCGGGCGCGTAGCCAACCAGATCGCGTAGTGGCAGATATTGAACAGAAAGTCCCATTTCCTGTGCTTGATGACAGGCTGCTTGTAATAGATGAGTCAGGCCGCAACCGGGAGCGCCCCACAAATAAATAAAAGCTTCGCCGCTACCATCTAACTGCTGACGCAAACCCTGAATCACCATCGCGTTGTGTGTTTGTGCGGGTGCGAAAAAATTTTCAAAGGTGGCGTCATCATTGAGATTAACGCTTAAAGATAATTGCTGTGGCAAATTCACCATCACTAACACTACTTCTGCCAAACGTACATCAAAGGGTTACCAACACTACCGGCATTTGCTGACACCACAGCAGAGCTACTGGTGGTATTTTCATTCGCCAATGCCTGATCCAACTCAGCCATAGCTTCTGCATCAACTCCGGCATCAGCGGCAATTGCTGCAGCGGTTGATGGATTCGTTGCCGTGGAATTACCTTGCGCAGGCGTCAAACGACGACCAAGTGCGAGCGTGGTCACTAACAATTTTGCATCGCCTTCTGCAGTGAGTCGCACAAGGATGCCATCGGCATTTACTTTCGCGACTTCCATACGCTGCACCATCGCCAGCTCATTCAAGTATGCCTGCGCCTGCTTGAAGTCACCAAAACTGGTGATGTTGCCGATCTGCAACATTATCGCTTGCGGTCCCTGACCTGACGGGGTGATCGCGTACTGGTTGGCAAAATAATCCGCCGCGCGATCAATCGCCGACGTAAATAAACCTTTCACCTCGGGAGTTTCGTCGGTAAATGATTGAACATTACCGCTATGGAATAACTGCCAGTCGCCCAGCCAAGGGCCCTGCCCCTGAGCGACACCTGCCGCAGTGGATGCAGCGCTATTCATTGCTCCTACCGCTGGAATTGGGCCAAGGCTGTAGGGGGTATAACGACCAATAAGGATTGCATCAGCCTTATAACGAGCGGAAACAGCTTCAAGGGTCGCACGATCCGGGCTCCATAAATCCCCCGCTGCGACACCGGCCTCTGCCAACACTAGTGGCAAACCGCGGTACTGCGCTTGCTGCTGCAACGCCTGGAGATCAATAGGATCCATCGCCAAATGCAAACCCGCTTGATCTTTGGCAACTAACCAGACCAACACTTTCGGGCGCTGCGCTGGCCATACCGGCAACTGCGACTGACGCAGCAATTGCTCAATCGCCCGAGGCTCATAGTTCAGCTGCAATCCGATCGCTGCGGATGTTTTGCCATCGACGGTGATGGTTTCATTGGAGGATTTGTAGCTAAAACCAAATAGATAATTCTGTGCTTTGCCAGTCGCTTCTTTAATAGCTGGATGATCGAACGCACTGCGCTGACCGGAGACACGCACTATAACTTCGCCCAAGGTCGCACGGGCAGCTGCATTTCGCTCGGCCTCTGCCTGGCTTTTCACCAGCGTATCGGCACGGTAGATATCAACCAATTGCGCAGCCCACAACGGACTGGCAAGGCCAATCATCAGACAGGAAACCAGCAAACGGATAAGCGGAGAGTGCGACAAATTTCACCCCTGAATGCAGCGACTAAAGTTGAGGAGGCGGCATTGTAACAGGCTTAAACAAGGACGCGGCAAGGCTAATCGGGGCGGCCGACACAAATTCCACAGATTCCCGCTCGCCGTTTAACCACTATCAAACAATAACTTAGCTCCAAACTGCGCTTTGGCCTGCAAGCGCTTACATAAGCTGTTAGAATGGCGGCCTTTTTTTAAACCACTCCAACTGCCCGAGCTGTGAGCCCTTTCTTATGAGCCAAAACCAAACCCCTACCCCATCCCTTAGCTACAAAGATGCAGGCGTTGATATTGACGCGGGCGATGCGCTGGTTGAACGCATTAAAAGCGTCGCCAAACGTACCCGTCGCCCCGAGGTAATGGCCGGTTTGGGCGGCTTTGCGGCTTTGTGTGAAATTCCTGAAGGCTATCGCCAACCAGTATTGGTATCCGGCACTGACGGCGTAGGCACCAAGTTGCGCTTGGCGATGAACCTGCAAAAGCACGACACCATCGGTATCGACCTGGTTGCCATGTGCGTTAACGATTTGGTTGTCACCGGCGCCGAGCCACTGTTTTTCCTCGATTATTACGCCACCGGCAAGCTGAATGTCGATGTTGCTGCTGCAGTAGTATCAGGTATTGGCGATGGCTGTGAATTGTCCGGCTGTTCATTGGTTGGCGGTGAAACTGCTGAAATGCCCGGTATGTACGAAGGCGAAGATTACGACCTTGCCGGTTTCTGCGTAGGCGTGGTTGAGAAATCAGAAATTATCGATGGCAGCAAAGTACAAGCTGGCGACACCTTGATCGCACTGACGTCAAGCGGCCCGCATTCAAATGGCTACTCGCTAATCCGCAAAATTATCGACGTCACCAACGCCGACCTGAATCAGGATTGCGGCGGCAAACCACTGGCCGATGCGCTGATGGAACCAACCCGCATTTATGTTAAGTCAGTACTCAAACTGATCAAAGAATCACAAGTTAATGCTATGGCCCACATCACCGGTGGCGGCCTGACCGAAAACATCCCGCGTGTATTGCCGGACGACTGCAAAGCCGTTATCGATACCCAAAGCTGGGCACTGCCACCAGTATTCCAATGGTTGCAACGTGGCGGCAACGTGGACATCCGCGAAATGTACCGCACCTTTAACTGCGGCGTGGGCATGGTGATCGCGGTTCCTGCGAGCGAAAAAGACAATGCCCTCAACATCCTGCGTGCAGCGGGTGAAAATGCATTCGTAATTGGTTCTATCGCTAAAGCCACTGGTGAAGAACACCAGGTTGAACTGCAAGGCCTCTAATCGAATGTCGTCCAGTGATGTAAAAAACTTGCGGGTTGTTGTCCTGATTTCAGGTAGCGGCAGCAACTTGCAAGCATTGATTGACGGTGTAACTCATGGCGATCTGCCAATCGAGATAGCTGCAGTAATTAGCAATCGCCCCGATGTATTTGGCCTGACGCGCGCGACTGAAGCAGGCATCCCGACGCTTGTGCTTGATCACAAAGGCTTTGCGAGCCGCGAAGCTTTTGATCAGGAACTCATGCGCCGCATTGATGCATATAACCCCGGCTTGGTTGTACTCGCTGGGTTTATGCGCATCCTCACGCCGGAATTCACCCAGCACTACCAAGGCAGAATGCTCAACATTCACCCGTCGCTACTGCCCAAATTCCAGGGATTGCATACCCATCAGCGTGCGATTGATGCTGGTGAAAGCACACACGGCGTAACTGTTCACTTTGTGACAGCAGAACTGGATGGCGGCCCTGCTATTGTCCAGGCAGTGGTGCCAGTACTCGCAAACGACGATGCCACTGTGCTCGCCAAGCGCGTGCAGCGTCAAGAACATGTGATTTATCCGCTCGCCGTAAAATGGTTTGCACAAGGCAAATTGAGAATGGTAGATAACAAAACCGAGCTAAATGGTGAACTTTTGCCTGCTTGCGGTTATCAAATTGAGGCAAATGAGCCTTAAAAGGAATATCCATGCCCAATATCCGTACAGCCTTGCTTTGTCTCATATCACTCGCCGCCCCACTGACTTTTGCAGCGGATGCCCCGATAACATTTGACAACGAATACAAAGCCAAGCTTTACGGCTTTAACATCACTGTCACCAATCGCCTGACCAAAACCAGTGACAACCAATATGAACTGCTCTTTAAAGCAGACTCCATGATTGGCACCATTACCGAACAAAGCAAAATGCATTGGAATCCGGCGCAACAAACCGTTAGCCCACTGCACTACAATTACGCCAGAAGCGGCCTCGGCAAAGCGCGCACTGCAGAATTAAGTTTTGACTGGCCCAATAAAACTGTCACTAACAACGTACAGAAAACCAGCTGGCAAATGGACATAGCACAAAAAGTGCAAGACAAACTGAGCTACCAAGTCCAGCTGCAACAAGATTTACGCAACGGTCACAAGAATTTTGCTTATCAGATAGCCGATGGCGGTCGCCTGAAAGAATACAAATTCACCACCGTGGGCGAAGAGCTGCTGGAAACCCCACTGGGCAAAGTCAACACGATTAAAGTTAAACGCAGCCGTGAAAATGATGAGCGCGTGACCTACGCGTGGCTTGCTAAAGATTGGAATTATTTATTGGTACGCTTACAGCAAGAAGAAAAAGGCGAGGCCTATACAATTTATATTCATAAGGCGACGCTAAACGGCAAAGCCATCGAAAAATTTTAATGATTTACGTATTAACTAAAAACCTATTCCACCTATTTGCTTACACGAACATTCACTCTATCACTTAAACGAAAAGGCTCTTTATGAACATCTCTGAAAATTGCGTTGCCAGCTTTCATTACACCTTGACCGATGGCTCAGGCAAAGTGCTTGACTCTTCAGAAGGCCAAGAGCCGCTGTCTTATCTGCACGGCGCAGGCAACATCATTCCAGGCTTGGAAGATGCACTGGAAGGCAGAACCGTTGGCGACAAATTGACTGTTGCTGTTGCCGCACCACAAGCCTACGGCCTGCGCGATGACAGCTTGGTACAAGAGCTTCCATCCAACATGTTCTCCGGCATCGACAACATCGAAGTGGGTATGGAATTCCACGCAGAAACTGAACAAGGCCTGCAAGTTGTTACCGTAACTAAAGTAGAAGGCGATCAAGTAACTATCGACGGCAACCATCCTTTAGCAGGTGTTGACCTGAGCTTCGATGTAGAAATTACCGAAGTGCGCAAAGCAACTGAAGAAGAGTTGAACCACGGCCATGCACACGGTGCAGGCGGCCATCATCACCACTAATCATCGGCGATGAAAACAAAAAGGCTCCTTTACGGAGCCTTTTTTATTGCAACTCAATTCGACAAAGCAATTATTTCAATTCAACTTTTTGTTCGCCACAGCGGCTACATTTATAAATAGTCACCAGCTTGCCCTGTTTCACATCAAATTGTTTTTCTTTGACCACTTCCCACTTATGAAAACCGCTGCGGCACAGCGTTTTGCCTTTATGCTTATCAAAAGGGCTTGGTTTTTTAAATTGGATTACATCACCCATTTTTTTAACGCCCTCTCGCTTTATCAAACATAAGTACCTGCCGCCACCGCTGATGCCCAAGCCCATTGGAAATTAAAACCACCCAAATGGCCGGTGACATCAACAACCTCACCAATAAAAAATAAACCCGGCTGTGTTTTTGTTTCCATGGTCTTAGAGGAGAGATGATTGGTATCAACACCGCCCAATGTCACTTCTGCAGTGCGGTAACCCTCTGTACCCGCAGGCATGATTTTCCATTGGTGAAATTGCGTAGCGATTGCCTGCAGCTCTGCATGCGTGTATTGATTAATGGGGCGATTGCCATTCCACTGCCCAGCCCAATAATCACACAAACACTGCGCAATATTTTTAGTGAGCAATTCACCGATGATTGTCGTAAGCAGTACTTTCGGGCGCGCTTTTTGTTGCTCACTTAAAAATTCGAACACGTTTAATTGTGGCAACAGATTGATTTCCAGCTCTTTACCGGGCTGCCAGTAAGACGATATCTGCAACATCACCGGACCGCTAAAACCACGATGTGTAAAGAGCATGGACTCGGCAAAACTCATCTGGCCACTAGCGGCTTCACAACTCACTGTCACATCAAGCGCATTGCCAACACACGGTGAAAATACAGCAAGCTGCGCAGGCGAAAGCGTGAATGGAACCAACCCTGCGCTGCGCGGCTTTAACGGCAGACCAAATTGTTCCGCCAATTCATAGCCAACACCTGTAGCGCCAAGCGTTGGAATTGAAAGACCACCGGTCGCAACCACTAATGACTCACAATAAATCGTGCCCTGTGATGTTTTGACTTTGTAACGCATCGGCAAATCGCCTTCCGCCAGCGTAGTAACTTGTTCAATATCACACAGAGTGTAGATATCAGCACCGGCATACGCGCATTCATCGAGCAACATCGACAAAATATCCTGCGCTTTGTTATCGCAAAATAATTGGCCCAGCTTTTTTTCGTGGTAGGGAATCTGATGCTTTTGCACCAGCGCAATAAAATCCCATTGGGTATAACGCGCTAACGCCGATTTGCAAAAGTGAGCGTTGTCCGAGAGATAGTTTTTAGGCAGCACATCCATATTGGTGAAGTTGCAACGACCACCACCGGACATAAGAATTTTTTTGCCGACCTTATTGGCATGGTCAATAACAACCACTGCACGACCACGTGCTCCAGCTGTTGCGGCGCACATTAACCCAGCCGCACCAGCACCAATAATTAAAACCTGTGTTTGAGAAGGGATTGCCATCGCAATAAGCTCCGCAAAGCTGGTGCAAGGCACCAGCGAATAATTACATGCGAAGCATTAAGTGCGAGGAAGAGTTACACCGCGCTGGCCCTGATACTTACCGCCGCGATCTTTGTACGAGGTTTCACAGATTTCATCAGATTCAAAAAACAGCATTTGCGCAACACCTTCGTTGGCATAAATTTTTGCGGGCAAAGGTGTGGTATTTGAAAATTCCAGCGTCACATGCCCTTCCCACTCGGGCTCAAGTGGAGTGACGTTTACAATAATTCCACAACGAGCGTAGGTCGACTTACCCAAGCACACTGTCAAAATGCTGCGCGGAATACGGAAGTATTCAACCGTGCGAGCCAAAGCAAATGAATTGGGCGGAATAATGCACACATCACTTTTAATATCGACAAAACTTTTTTCATCAAAGTTTTTTGGATCAACTACGGTGGAGTGTACGTTGGTGAAAATCTTAAACTCGTCAGCACAACGAACATCATAGCCATAGCTGGATGTACCATAAGAAATGATCCGCTGACCGGAAGCGTCGTGACGCACTTGGCCCGGCTCAAACGGCTCAATCATGCCGTGCTCTTCAACCATCCGGCGCATCCACTTATCGGATTTGATGCTCATAATCGCTCCAATTACAAATAGTTAATCGGCGCGCATCATAGCCTTTTTCAGGGTAGAAAAACACCGGCACGCGACCTAGGTGCGATCATTCCACGCAGCCTCATCCGGTGCATCTATGAGGGTAAAAGACATTGCACTTGGCTTTTTAATTGACGGAGTTTCGACCACTGCCAACTGATTGATAATTGCGCAATCACTGGTTTCATCGCCAGCGCATTCATTCGCCATACCGACCAAGGTGTCACGCATCGCATGCAGCGCAATCAGCTGCTGATCAACCTGGGTAATCTTCTCGCTCACCAATGCCTTAACCTGGACGCAACGCCGCTGGGGATTTGCCTGTAACGCAAGCAGCTCGCGACACTCATCAAGACTAAAGCCCACCGCCCTTGCCCGCTGCAGAAAGCGCAATTGAGCTACATCATCCAGCGAATAAATCCGGTAATCATTCGCCTGCTGCCGCTTAGGCACAACCAAGCCTATATCTTCGTAATAACGGATTGTCTTATTAGGTAAACCGCACGCCTGTGCCGCCTGACTGATATTCATCCCATACTCCATTCAATGTAGCCGATCACTCTCAGTTTACTTTAAACATTTCAGTTACTGTAATGTCAACAAAAAATGACGCACGGACTATAACTGCTTGTAACGGATTACAAAATTTTTGTCACCTTTAAACATAAAAATACAAATTTAAACGCCACTTTTTCACAAAATATCTCTATAATAGGTGAATTAACGCACACTTCTGTATAAATAACTTTATATAAATCATTAAGTTACTAATGATTCTTGACAAAGACATTTAATAAACCAGAATAACTGAACAACATTTATCCTGGTTTAGCAGCACGCTTTACCCATCAAAGGACGTTTTATGGAATATCTCGACATCAATCACCCAGAGTGGCAGAAGATGTGGGACGAATTAGCAGGCTATCGTATTAACGAAGGTGACCCACTTTGCGTTAATGATGGTTACTGCTGGGAATATATGGGCTCTACCCATGATCACCACCATTTACGCCATGCCTGCCACCCCATCACCAACAAAGTAGAATACATTTATATAGAACGCGCGGGCGTTGTATTACGCTGGGCATAATTCATCTGTAAAACAACAATCCCCTTCAAATATCCCCTCACCAGCCAGTCAATATATACAATCGTCACAATCCCTCTTTAAGCTCATTAGGGTTTTACAATTCCTACCCACCTTTGTGATAAAAGTATGCTAATGTGCTGCGATTTTTAGCCTAATAGATTTATTTTCAGTTCACGACAATAACAACTCAATAGAATAACAATGAAACGTTTCGTTCTGTTTGTAGGTATTGGTGGAGTGTCCACCCTGATCCAGTTTCTACTGCTGATCTTGTTTGTCGAATGCAATTTATTGCCAGAGGTTCTCGCCTCTGCCACCGGATATGTGCTTTCGTCATTCTTTAACTACTGGGCGAACTACCACTACACATTCAAGAGCTCAAGCAGTCACGCACAAACTTTTCCGAAGTATGCGCTTGCAGTTGCTATCGGCTTATCAACTAATACTTTGTTGTTTGCCGCCTTTTTATGGTTATTTGATAACTTTCTCGCCCTTCCTTGGGTCGAGCATTATGTGGTTGCCCAATTTCTGGCCACAGGAATAACTGTGGTATTGAATTTTGTGGTACATAAATTCTGGATTTACAGGAATCATTAAAATGACAGAGCCAATTCCGTCACTCGCCATTGTTATTCCATGCTACAACGAAGAAGAAATGCTTCCCAAAACATTGGCGACCATGCTGGGGCTGCGCGATGCAATGATCGCCAAAGGCAAAATCAATCACGATTCCAAAATTTATTTAATCGATGACGGCAGTAAAGATAAAACCTGGAAAATTCTCGCTGCTGAAGCTGCAAATAATTCTGCGCTGGTAGCAGTTAAATTGTCTCGGAATAAAGGACATCAAAATGCGCTTTATGCCGGTCTCTGCACCACAACTGAAGACATCACAGTCAGCATCGATGCCGATCTTCAAGATGATCCGCAAAATATCGAAAAAATGGTGGATGAATACCTAAAGGGAAATGATGTGGTTTACGGTGTACGTTCAGCGCGTCATACCGACACTTTCTTCAAACGTTTTACCGCCGAAGGCTATTACCATTTGATGAAAAAAATGGGCGTCGATCTAGTGTTCAATCACGCAGACTTTCGCCTTCTATCTCGTCGCGCTCTAGAATCATTAAAGGAATACGATGAATCCAATTTATTCTTGCGCGGCATCGTTCGCGAGGTCGGCTATCCATCATCTATCGTTGAATACGAACGTCAAGCACGCGAAGCTGGTGAAAGTAAATATCCATTAAAGAAAATGTTGTCCTTTGCATGGAAAGGTATCACCGCATTTTCCACTGCGCCGTTGCGCATGATTACCATCTTGGGCTTGTTATCAGGCTTTGCTTCCTTCGCCCTGATTGTCTGGGTACTAGTAATACGATTTCTTACTGACTATGCAACACCAGGCTGGGCATCCGTACTTTTGCCATTACTATTTATCGGAAGCGTACAACTAATTTGCTTGGGGATTATTGGCGAATACTTATCAAAAATTTATGAAGAAGTAAAAAGAAGACCCAAGTTCCATATTAGCGATGTCGTAGGAAAAAAGGATTAATCCAAACATCAATCCCAGGCAGGATAAGACTTTCACATGAGCGCTCCAGACAACAATAATCCGATTAGTGCAGCAGAACCGGTGACAACACCAGACGTAGGGCATCACGAGCCAACATCAAAGCTTACCGCTAATAATTCGCTGGCTGATCTTGCGCCGCTCAACACCAACCTGTCATCGCCTTGGTCCTCGAGCCTACTGCAGACATATTTGGTGCTTGCCGTCACTGCAAACTTTAGTTTGTTATTTTTGAAAGGCTATAGTCAGGATCTAGGTTACTGGCAAGATTGGGTTCGTCAGTTATCCACCAGTGGTTACGATGGATTTAACGGTAATTATCCCCCGCTGTATGTGCATTGGCTTTATCTGGTAGGGAAATTCTATACGCTCACTGGTATACCTCTTGAGCACAACGACTTCTTAAAATTCCTGACCCAAATTCCAGTCACGATCTTCCACTGCTTACTGGTTTTATTGGTATTTAGCCAACTCCAGCGATTTAATGCATCGCGTAGTTTCATGCACACAATGATGCTATTGACAGTATTAAATCCAGCTATTTTGGTTAACGGTCCCATTTGGGGACAAGTCGATTTGATACCAGCAGTAATGGTGTTTGCAGCAATGTTATTGGCTGTCGACCAACGCTGGAGTTACTTGTCCATTCCCATATTCGCACTGGCACTACTGACAAAATTTCAAATGATTGCTTTTGCACCGGTATTTGGCTTTTTATTTTTCCGCAACACCAGTAAACATCTAATAGGAATTCTGCTGGCGATAGTATTGGGAGCAGTCGTTTTTTTACCATCCATTTTAGCTGGGCATTTTTGGCAAGCGGTTAAGCAGGCGTACATAGATACACTCGGGCAATACCCGATGACCACATTTAATGCAGCCAATATTTGGATTTTGCTCACTGGCAATACAGCACCAGACAATATTGTACTTTTTGGTATCGCATCGGATTCAGCTCTCGCGACAATATTCACCGCCAAATACTTTGGCATGATTTTGTTCTCGTTAACTGCACTCTATATATTTTTGCAGGGCATCCATTTTTTAGTTAAAAACAATACTAACTACAACGAACGGCAGCTGTTAATCCATTCGTTCTTTTCAGCGATGATATGCGCAGTGGCTTTTTTCACCCTCCTCCCCGCCATGCATGAACGTTACTTATTCCCAGCAGTAGTGCTTGCAATCGCTTACTCAGCCATAGCACAACAAAAGCTTATTTATCCAATCATAATCTGCGTACTTTGTGCGCTGAATATGCTGATTATTTTGGAGATCAATGGCTCTGATATCTGGCATGGACTTTCATTGTTAATTGTTATTGTTTTAGTACTAGCAATAGCTGAGTTGATAGTGGGGAAAAAACTATTCGACGCACTATCAAAACTTATATCTCGCGCAACAAAAACCCCCTTTGCAGCGGTGATATTTACCATTATTGCTATCGCAGGGATGCTGAATTACTTTTTTGATCGTTATCAAATACATCAATTATCACTCGGGGAAAATCAACAATTTTTGACCGAATTACCACTCTCCTATGCCAGACAAGATCACGGAAAAATGGCATTAAATCGCAGTTATGACGGAAACCACCTATCACTCGCAAACCGCCGTTATGCGCAAGGGATCGGAACCCATGCGAACTCCGATATTCAATACCAATTACCAAGTGGCGCAACCGAGTTCAGTTTCAAAGTCGGCCTTGATGATGAAGTTGGTACAGCAGATGTTCAGTTCTCTGTTTGGGGTGATGGTGAGTTATTGTGGGAATCAAAACCCATTTTAGGGCATGAGCGTAACTTGCCTACCCATACGATTAAAATTACAGGTATCGAAAAACTTAATTTAAAAGTAGCCGCATTAAAAGATGATAAATGGGACCATGCCAATTGGGTTAATACAGTTATTAGCTTCACACCTAAAACAGCGGACATGCATGAATCTATACCGGTGGTCTCAAACTAACTAGCCAATTATTTAAATCAAGGTTTTGAAATGCGCGAGCGAGTTTTAATTATTATTCCGGCATATAACGAAGAGAAAAGCATTGCAAATGTAATTCAATCTTTGGCAGATGCTAGCCCCATTTACGAGCCTTTGGTAATAAACGACGGCTCCAGAGACAACACCCAAAACGAAGCCGAGGCTAGCGGATTGGCAACGGTTATTCAGTTACCGTCCAATCTTGGGATAGGCGGGGCAGTACAAACAGGTTTTAAATATGCTTTTTATAATAACTTTGACTACGCTATTCAGTTTGACGGTGATGGTCAACATCTCGCAAGCGAAATCCCAAAATTATTAAGACCACTACAAATAAATGAGTGCGATGTTTGCATAGGTTCACGATTTGTAGAAAAAACCCAAGGATTTCAATCTACATTTATGCGCAGGATCGGAATCAGAATTTTCGAATTAATGAGTGGTTTATTAATACAAAAAAAAATCACTGACAGTACATCAGGTTTCAGAGCCTACAATAAACAAGCAATTGCTTTCCTCGCCGCTAATTACCCGACTGATTACCCCGAACCCGAGACTGTCATCTTGCTGGGCACGAATGATTTCCGTCTTCAAGAAATTTCTGTAGAAATGGTAGAACGTCAGGGGGGAGAATCATCCATATCCGGATGGAAGTCAGCGCACTACATGATCAAAGTAATTCTCGCCATGTTGATGACTGCCCAACGGCAGAAGATTCGTAGGATTTAGCTATGTTAAACACCACAATTGATTTAGTAATTACCAATCGTATTCAAGTATTTTCAATTATTGGCAGCTTACTTTTATTTATATTCATACTGAAGCTGGTTAAACGTAAAAAGCTAAAAGAGGAATACTCATTACTTTGGCTGGGCTTTGGATTTATTTTTATCGCTCTCTCAGTTTTTAAACCACTACTAGCATTGGTAGCGGACGCGCTGGGCATTCTATATGCACCAGCAGCTTTACTTCTGATTTTGGTTTTATCTGTATTTTTTATTTTAATACAATTTTCAGTGGTAATTTCCAAACTTGCCGAAGGCAATAAGAACCTCATTCAGGAAGTAGGCATACTCAAGGCGGAGCTTAAGAAACTTCAGTTACATATTAAGGAAAAAGAATAAAATGAAAGTAGCGATATTAAATTTAATAAAATCCAAAACGCTTTACCTCCTTATTATTACCTTGGGGTTGATTGCCTATAGCCTGCAATCTATCCAGCCGTCCTTTTCAGACTTTATGTTGACAACGCCTTCAGGCAAGACCCAAGCAGTCGCTAGCCCCGGGTTTATGCAGTCATATGAAAGCGGCGTATATCGGTTGGCAGGAACGATTGAGATGAACCAAAGTTCCAGCTCAATCCTACGCATTATTCCTGACGATGAAATACTTTCATTAACAGTGAATCAAAAAAATGTCGACTTAAATCGTATTCCACATGAACAACGCAAAGACTACAACAAAGGCTTTATCTATGACCTGAGTGACTATTTGCACGAAGGGAAAAATCAGATAGAAATTCTTTATTCCGATCAAGGCGGAATGATGGGCATAGTGATTAGTGCTGAAGGTGACGCGAGCTTTGCCAAACTGACCTACTTATTACTAACTATTTTGGCAATTCTTATCGCATTAAAGCTGGTAAACAAGCTCAAATTTTCAATCCCAATAAAAGTGTTGTTTATCGGTGCATTAGTGATTCGTTTGGTCTACTTTATGGTAACACCGGGCGATGTCCGCGACCATGATTTAGGAGATCACATCGGCTACAGCGAATATCTCACCCAACATTGGATGCCACCGCCAGTAGATTACGCAATTGGCGGTGCATTTTTCCACCCACCACTTTATTACTATACCGGTGCAATTGTTTATAAAGCGACGCAATTGATTGAACCAAATAATAAAGTGGCTATTTACCGTGTGCAGCAGTTGTTAAGCCTGGTTTATTCCATGGGATTTGTATTATTTGGCTTAATGATTCTCAATGAACTGCTCAATCTTTATCGCAAGCCAAAATTGGAAGCAGAACCAATAACTCCAGCTCACGTACAAGAAGTACAAGAAAAGCCTGGCTTTATTCGGCGCTTATGCAAATCACTTAAAGAAGACAGTTTGTTATGGATTATAGGTGCACTCTTTGCCTTCTGGCCCTCGGCAATTATTCACTCGGTGCGCATCGGTAATGACCCACTGCTTTATTTCCTGTTCACTGCGAGTCTTTATTACATTGTTCTCTGGTATAGACATGATCAAAAGCGCGATTTAATGATCGCCAGCATCGTGGGCGCAGCAGCAATCCTAACCAAAGCAAATGGTGAAATTTTAGTGGCAGTACTGGGTGTTATTGGTTTGTACAAAATGATCAGCACCAAACAGTGGGCCACTTATTTCAAAATGGCAATTGTGCCCTGCGTAGTTATGCTGCTCGCTGTAGCAATTACCGTAGGCCCAGGTTTGATGCTAAAAATGCAAGGCAAGCGTGACAAATTGTATATCGACAATATCGATGGGCTTTCACAAGCAAACCTTGTTGGTAATACAGCCACCAATTATTTTTGGTTCGATGTGAAAATTTTTATTACTGAACCCTTTACTGATCCTTATGATGATCGTATGGGCCGTCAATTTTTTTGGAATTACCTTGGCAAAACCGGCCTGTTTGGCGAGTTTAAATACCCAAGCCTGATGTCAATTAATACTGCGGTTTCGACCAGCTTTCTCGCGGTACTCATGTTTATTTACATGATTTGTGGTCTTTACTACATGGCTCGGGAAGACTTTAAACGCATGACACCTATATTACTGTCGGGCTTTTTCCTATGGGCCGGAGTGACTTACATGCGCATGACATTCCCTGCCAATATTGATTTTCGTTACATAGTGCCAATTCTTGTAACTTTCTGCGGACTCTATGCTGTCAGCATTTTAAGTTTTGAGCGAATCGGTGCAACACGCATGGCCAATATAGGAAAAACCCTTTCCGTGCTATTTTCAATTTCCAGCGTGCTATTTATTCTTGGTATCGTTTAAGTCAGGAAATTTACAGCATGATCATGAAGCTGTATTCATGATCATGCTGATCGCCCTTCACGAGCAGCAACTCCAGTATATTTCCAAACCCCTTTCTTCCAACGCCATCCTTTAATCAGCGCACGAATAAATTCATCCAGAATTGCCGCAATTAACAAGCCGTATAATCCCAAACCGAATGGGATTGCTAAAACATAAGCAAATGGAACTGAAAATAACCAAATAACACCAATGCTGGAAATGGAGGTAAATGCTGCATCACCGGTACAGCGCAGTGCACTACCGATAGTGATATTAACGGTGCGCCAAGGTTCGGCAAGAAAACTTAGGAAAAAAGCCCAGGCTCCTATTGCGATCACCTCAGGATCATCGCTAAACAATTGCAAGACAGGTTTATTAAAGAGAAACCAGGTCAACGCTAATGCACTGGTACCAATTAGCGAAATTTTTAATGTTTGCTTAAGTTGTTTATCGACCAGATCAAATTCCTTCCGGCCAACTCGCTGCGCAATGATGGCTTCAGTTGCCATTCCCAAGGCGATAGAAATCATCAAGCAAAATAAAAACGTATTGTAAGCATAGACCTTCACTTTCAAAGCAAGATCACCTACTTCCGCCGCAATCCAATTAAGTGCAATCATGTAAGCTTGAAATGACATGGGCTCAAGAATTGAGGGAGCAGCAATCATTATCACCGGCGTGATAAGCACTCCAAAATTTTTCAGCCCTTCGCGCAGTGGAATATGGATGCGCAGCTTGAAGTGAACAACCACCATTACAAACGTCAGGCTTGCACCTGCGGCAATTACACTCGCCGTCGCGACACCAGTAACACCCGTCGGAGGTATCCCCATAAAACCGTACACGGCGATGGAGCAACCAATAATATTGGCTACAAATAAAATGATATTGCTATAGGTGTTCCACTGGGGTTCGCCATAAATATTGAGAATCGTTTGATAGATAACGCGGCAGCCCCAGAGCGCGACCATCCAACCAATAATCGATAAATAAGTGCGCGCATGCTGCTCAACATCAGCGCTCAACGACATAGCCGAAGCAACCCATGGTCCGCCATGATTTACTGTCAGCGCCGCAATTAATGCCAATACCATTACAAATACCGCATAGGCTGCAATGGTGGCATTGCCACGGGCGTAGTCATTTGCCCCGATGCGCTGACTCGCGATACTCGCCCCCGCAAACGCACTGACGATTAAAAAAGCATTGGCCACGAATACTAACGGGGCAATGGCTCCCACAGCGGCGGCGGCAGAGTCTGATATGCGGCTAAGGAAATACATATCGACCAGCGGGATGGTGTAAGTCACCGCTTGGTCGATAAACATAGGGCGACTCATGCCCCAAATGCCTTTGTCGAGGACACGGCTTTGCGGCACTTGTTTGCGTGCAGGTTTCATAACAGGTTCTGTGTAATCGAATAATCAGGCGGCGATTTTACTCCCCGCCTGATTAAACTATAAGAGTAGAATTACGCAGCTTCGCGCAATACAACAGCTGGAGGTGTTGTCACTACGTGGCGACAGCAGATATAGCCTAGTGCAGAAACAAATAGCGCGCCGCTGAGGGGAGAGATTAACCAGAAAATGTAGTGCGGTTGTATCGCGGTATCCAGTACGAATTTTTGCAAGCTGATCAGCAGTATTTCAGTGCCGACAATCGCAATCAATCCCGCAAGGAAACCCAGGATCGCAAACTCCGCACAGATACTACCTACAATCAACTGGCGCGGACTACCCAATGCACGCAGCAGGCCCGCTTGTTGTTTACGCGCAGCAATACTACCCATCACCGCGGCAAGCAATACCAGACAGCCGCCTATTAATGTCAGCCACAGCACCAGCAGTACACCATCACTCACCTGATTCACGATAGTGCGGATCTGCTCAATGATACGATCCAACTCCATCACCAATATAGTTGGATGATCATGCAACAACTCGTTGATAAATGATTTTTGCTCCGGCGGTAAATAAATGCTGGTGATAAAGGTCGGTGAGTAAGTATCCAACGAACCTGGCTCAAAGATAAAAAAGAAATTGGGGCGCATGCTGCGCCAATCGAGACTGCGGAAACTGGCCACTTCTGCGTCTAACAATAACCCGCCAAATGAAAACTGTAATTTATCGCCAATTTTCAAACCAATTTCTTTTGCAGTATTCGTCTCTACCGAAACACCCGGCAAATTGTTAGCGCTGCGCTGCCATTTATCCCACCACAATCCCTCAAGTACTTTGTTATCTGCCGCCAGATTTTCTGACCAGGTAACATTCAATTCACGGCGCAACGCATTGGCGGCCGAACGTTGATCTTCGGTAGTTTCGACGCCATTAATGTGCGTGAGACGCGCGCGCATCATCGGGTAAATAGGCTCAGGGCGCACCTTGGTTTTTTGCAGCAGAGCCTGCACTTGCGGTAATTCATCCGGCGGAATATTCACTAAGAAGTGATTGGGCGCATCATCAGGTACTTGTACCCGCCATTCCTCAATCAATGAAGTGCGCACGATGGTGAGAGTGAACAACAACATAATGGCAATCGCAAATACCAAAATCTGCACCAGACTTTGCCCACGCTGACGTTGCAAGTTGGCAAATGCCAAACGCCAAAATCCGCCCAATCGCAACACCATTTTTTTGCTTACAGCTAATAATCCGTAAGCAACCAGGATAGTCACAACAATGACCGCAAGTAATGCACCGCTAATACTCAAGGCCAACTCAAGATCGCGGCTGAACAATATCACCAGCGTGAGTACGGCAAATAAAGCTAACGCTGCTTGCACCCACACTTGCGGCATATTCACAGCCAACTCGCGGCGCAGAATTTTCAGCGGAGGAACAGTCGGCAAATACCAGAGCGCAGGTAATGCGAAAAATACTAAACACAATAGACCGGAAAAAAAGCTGAGGCCGTAAGGATAAAAAGTCGCATCACCCAAACGAATTTGATACACCTGCTGCAAACTGACAGCGACGGTTCGCTGCAGCAACTCACCAAATACCAAACCAATCAAGGATGCAATAACACCTAATAAAACCAGCTGGGAAAAATACAGGGTGCGAATACGCACAGCGCCAGCCCCCAAACTTTTCATAAGCGCAACTTGGTCAGTGTGGCGAGCTGAAAATTGCCGTGCAGTAATTGCAATGGCGACACCTGCAAGCAGCACCGCAATTACCGCCGACAATAATAAAAATTGGCGGCTGGTTTGTAAGGTACGCCCTACCCGTTCTTGCGCTGAATCTATATCAATTAATCGTTGATGCTTGCTTAATTGAGGCTTTAATTCATCGACAAACGCTTTTAACTTACCGTTATCGTCCGATGCAATTAACCACTGGTAATCTACACGGCTGCCCGGCTGAACCACATGAGTTTTTGGCAGATCAGCCATATTCATAATCAGGCGCGCGCCCGTCATACTAAAAGGACTGGCGCTGTCAGGTTCACGAATTAACACATGGGTAATGTTGAGATCATATTCTCCAACCGCGACCTTATCGCCTAGCTGGATTTTTAATAGCGGCAATAAACGCGAATCCACCCAAGCTTCACCCGGCGCGGGAATGCCGTTGGCGACTTTGATATCGGATGCATTAATCGCAAATGGCACATCACTGACTTCAAATTTTCCGCGCAAAGGGTAATCAGTATCTACCGCTTTTACCGATGCCAAATGCATTTCATCACCGGCGAATACCATGGAAGAAAATAAAGCCGCTTGTGTTTGCCGGATATCTTCCTTTTCAGCCAGCGCTGGCCACTCGGTATTGTGCGGTTGTGAACCACGTACGATGTAATCTGCCCCGAGAACACTATTACTTTCACTAATTAATGTTGTTTCAAGACGATTGGTAAAAATAGAAATACCGCTCAACACTGACACCGCGAGCAACAATGAAAAGCCAAGGAGTTTTAACTCGCCGCTGCGCCAATTGCGCCTTAATAAATTAATTGCCAGCATCATCGCGTCTACTCCCTGCCGGACACTATGGCGCCCGCCGCTAGTTCAATGCGACGTTGACACAACTGTGCCAAGCGCTCTTCATGGGTAATTAAAATCAAGGTCGTACCCTGCGCACGATTTAATTCAAACAAGAGTTCGATAATCCGCGCACCTGTCGCGCTATCAAGATTGCCCGTAGGTTCATCGGCAAATAACACTTGTGGCTCACTCGCAAATGCACGTGCAATCGCCACGCGTTGCTGCTCACCGCCGGATAGTTGCTGCGGATAATGGTGCAAGCGGGAATTCAAACCAACACGCTCCAAAAATTCACGCGCCTTACTGCTTGCCAATTTATCGCCGCGCAGCTCCAACGGCAGCATCACATTTTCGTGTGCGGTAAGACCGGGCAACAATTGAAAGGATTGAAAGATAAATCCGACATTACCTGCGCGAACTTTTGCACGACCTTCCTCGTCTAAGGCTGAGAGGTTATTGCCGTTGAGAATTACCTCACCGCTGCTAGGCACATCCAAACCGGCAAGAATACCTAACAAGGTAGATTTGCCCGAACCCGATGCCCCAGTGATAGCCAGTGATTCTCCAGCCAACACACTAATTGATATTGGGTGAAGAATCGTTAAATTACCTTCTTGCGTACTAACCTGTTTGGTAACTGAATTCGCTTGAACCATAGCAACAGCAGACATAATTGAGTAACCTTTGAGAAATACGAAACTGTCAATAAAATACGGATTCATCCATTCTATTGTTATAGGATTTTGATAACCATGTGCAAAATGAAGATTTACCTGTTTTTACTCCTGACATTTGTCACCAGTCTTGCTTATGCACAAAACACAACATCAGGCACAACAAAAGTTCTGGTGATGGGCGATAGCCTGAGTGCCGGTTATGGCATAGACATCCAACAAGGCTGGGTAAACCTGTTGGAAAAAGAGATAACGAAAAAACACGCGGTACAGATCATTAATGCAAGCGTGAGCGGTGAAACCAGTTCCGGTGGCAATACCCGCCTACCCGCATTACTTACCGAACATAAACCGGACATTGTCATCCTGGAATTAGGCGGCAACGATGGTTTGCGCGGACAACCGCTTAAGCTGCTGGAAAAAAACTTGCAGACCATGATTGATGCGAGCAAAAAAAATGGTGCGCAGGTATTACTCGCGGGGATGCAGATTCCACCCAATTACGGGCCACGTTATAGCACGCAATTCAAAACACTTTACGCACAACTTGCCGAAAAAAATCAGGCGGCACTGATTCCATTTTTATTAGAGGGGATTGGTGGGAATCCGGAATTGATTCAGCGGGATGGCATTCACCCCACCGCTGAAGCACAACCGATTATCGTGAAGAATGTCCAACCGGAATTGGAAAAACTGTTGCAGCAATAATATTATTGCTGCAGTGCGGGTTCCAAATAATCCACCAACAATTGCACGGTAGTGTTTCCACGAAATTCGTTGATATCCAATTTGTAGGCCGCACGGATTTTATTAACCTGATTATTTGGCCAAAAATCCGGATCTATATTAAAGGCAATTGCATCAACTAACTGCTGGCCTTGGGCATCAACAGCCAAGGTCATTTTCAGATGCTTGGCACCAACCAACTTTTGTTGCACCAGATAAAACTCACCATCAAAAATCGGCTCGGGAAAATGTTGCCCCCAAGGCCCTGCTTCACGCAACTGTGTAGCAACACCAAGCGATAATTCCTGCGCAGACAACTCCCCATCACTGACAACAACAGCCTGCAAATCATCGGATGTTAATTGCCTGCGAACCTCATCATCAAACGCTTGGGCAAAAGCAGGAAAATTTGCACGAGACAAACTCATACCCGCCGCCATCGCATGGCCGCCAAATTTATTGAGCAATCCCGGATGACGGGCAGCGACTGCATCAAGCGCGTCGCGAATGTGGAATCCGGGAACTGAACGTGCAGAGCCTTTTATCTCTCCATCACCTGCATCGGCAAATACGATTGTCGGGCGATGGTATTTGTCTTTAATTCGCGAAGCTAAAATTCCGATCACACCCTGATGCCAGGTTTCATCGAAGAGGCATAAACCCCAGGATAAATTCGCCGCATCAGCCTGCAACGTTTTCTGCAGCATGCCCATTGCTTCCTGCTGCATGCCAGTTTCAATCGCTTTGCGATCGCGATTTAATTCATCGAGCTGCGCCGCCATTTCGCGCGCAAGATTTTCGCTCTCGCACATCAGGCACTGAATGCCGAGCGACATATCATCCAACCGCCCCGCTGCGTTTAAGCGTGGCCCCAACGCAAAACCAAAATCACTTGCCACTAATTTATTGGCTTGTTTTCCCGACACTTCTAACATCGCTTTAATACCCGGCCGACAAACACCGGCGCGAATACGCTGCAAACCTTGCGCAACAAGAATGCGATTGTTGTAATCCAATGGAACCACATCAGCAACTGTACCCAACGCAACCAAGTCCAGAAAGCTCGCCATATTTGGCTCGGCAATCCCACTCTCTTCAAACCAACCCATTTGGCGCAGCTCGGCGCGCAGCGCATTCATCACATAAAAAATAACACCGACACCCGCAAGATTTTTGCTCGGAAATTCGCACCCGGGTTGATTGGGATTCACGATCGCATCTGCATCAGGCAAATACTCACCCGGCAAATGGTGATCAGTAACAATAACTGCAATACCGAGTTCGCGTGCAGCTTCTACGCCTTCAACACTGGAAATACCGTTATCAACGGTAACAATAATGTCTGGTTGTTGTGCAGCGGCGACAGCAACAATTTCCGGTGTTAGCCCGTAACCATATTCAAAGCGGTTGGGTACCAGAAAATCGACATAAGGCAACCCCATCGCACGCAATGCCAATACCGCTAACGCACTGCTGGTTGCACCATCCGCATCAAAATCGCCCACCACAATAATTTTTGCCTGCGCCACCACCGCATCAGCCAAAAGGCTTACTGCCTCAGCTAAACCTTTGAAATTAGGTTTGTACAAATTCGCCAATTGGTACTGCAGCTCTTGTTCATTTTTTACGCCGCGCGCACTGTAAATGCGCTGCAGAAGCGGATGAATAGCCGATTTAAATTCAGCAGGTTGGATAGAATCACGACGGCGAATAGTTTTTTGCATAATTTAATGTCAAGAAAAATAAAATAACGGCAGAAATAAAAACGCCGCAAGGAAAAATTCCTGCGGCGTTTTTTATTAACACAAGCTGCTGATGTTACTTGCGAACATTCGCCGCAACAAACTGCTGCACCTTTGCCAAGTCTTGCGGCAATATAGTGTAACGCTCTTCGCGCTCAAACAAATCCTGCATGTGGTGTGGCAATGCGGGATCTGCATCCTGCCCTGCTTTGCGAACCGCTTCAGGGAATTTTGCCGGATGTGCAGTGGCCAGAACAACCATTGGAATATCCTGACGGCGGCGAGTCTTACGCGCTGCATCTACACCAATTGCGGTGTGTGGATCGAGCAGGTATTCCGTGCGATCAAATACTTCACGAATCACATCGATAGTTACTTCATCGCTGACACCATGGCTGGTGAACAATTCGCGTGCGCGCACCAGCGCTGATTCTTTCAGGGTCATGCTACCGGATTTGAAATCTTCCATCAGCTGACGAATCGCATTGCCATCACGATCATATAAATCAAACAACATACGTTCGAAGTTGCTCGACACCATAATATCCATGCTTGGTGATAAGGTGTGTTGTAATTGGTGTTTGCTGTGATCGTTACTGCTGATGCAGCGATGCAAAATGTCATTGCTGTTAGTAGCAATAACTAATTGGTCAATCGGCAAGCCCATTTGTTTGGCGAGATAGCCAGCAAAAATATCGCCGAAGTTGCCAGTGGGAACAGAGAAAGCAATCGGGCGATGTGGAGCACCCAATGCCAAACCAGCGTAAAAGTAATACACGATTTGCGCCATGATACGCGCCCAGTTAATCGAGTTCACTGCTACCAGCTGGCGGCCTTCCGGCAAAAATGATTGATCACCGAAGCTCGCTTTCACCATGTTCTGGCAATCGTCGAAATTACCTTCCAATGCAATATTAAATACATTCGGTGCAAGCACAGTGGTCATTTGGCGACGCTGAACATTCGATACACGATTGTTCGGATGCATGATGAAAATATCGATGTTATCGCAGCGGCGGCAACCTTCAATTGCAGCAGAACCTGTATCGCCGGAAGTAGCGCCCATCACTACCACTTTTTGGTTACGCTTTTTCAATAAGTGATCGAGCAAGTGACCTAAAAATTGCAGCGCGAAATCTTTAAACGCGAGCGTTGGGCCCTGGAATAATTCCAAAATCCATTCGTTGTGAGCAGTTTGCACCAAGGGCGCAATGCCATCGTGACGGAAAGTCGCGTAAGCATCAGCGATAATTTTTTTGAAATCTTCGTCGCTGATCGCACCAGCAACAAAAGGCTTCATCACATTAAAAGCCAATTCCTGATAGGACAAACCAGCCCAGGAAGCGATTTCTTCTTTGGTAAATTTTGGCAGCGTCTCTGGTACATACAAGCCGCCATCCGGCGCAAGACCGGTGAGAACGACCTCTTCAAAACTGAGTGCAGGCGCTTGGCCGCGAGTGCTGATGTATTTCACGATTAATAACCTTTAAGAAATTTATTTCAATGCTTCAACACGGATGCGCTGAACAGAACCGGTGATGGAATCCAAAGCTTCGATGCTGCGAATTGCAGCTGCCAGCTTTTTATCCTGCACTTGATTAGTCAACAAAATCAGCGGCACTGTTGATTCGCCATCTTTGGCTTCTTTTTGAATCATCGCTTCGATACTGATACCGGAATCGCTCAGGATGGTGGCAATTTTTGACAGCACACCCGGCTTGTCTTGCGCTGACATGCGCAGGTAGTTAGCCGTTTCAACATCTTCAATTGGCAGAATCGGTTGTGCAGAAACAAAATCTGCACCGAAACCCAAATAAGGAACGCGGTGCTCAGGCGATGCAGTCAGCGTACGCGCCACATCAACGATATCGCCCACAATAGATGAACCAGTCGGCTCAGCACCTGCACCTGCACCGTAATATAAAGTAGCGCCAACAGCATCGCCTTTTACCAATACTGCGTTCATCACGCCATCAACGTTGGCAATCAAACGCTTCTCGGGAATCAAGGTTGGATGAACGCGCAACTCGATACCTTTATCGGTGCGGCGTGCGATGCCCAGATTTTTGATGCGATAACCCAGCTCTTCCGCGTAAGTCACATCCTCTGCAGCAATTTTGGTAATGCCTTCGGTAAATACTTTGTTGAACTCCAACGGAATACCAAACGCGAGTGATGCCAGGATCACCAGCTTGTGCGCAGCATCTATACCTTCTACGTCAAAAGTAGGATCAGCTTCTGCATAACCTAAAGCCTGGGCTTCGGCCAATACATCGGCAAATGAACGACCTTTATCGCGCATTTCGGTGAGGATGAAATTGCCAGTGCCGTTAATAATACCGGCAAGCCACTCTATCTTGTTCGCCGCCAAACCTTCACGGATTGCTTTGATAATCGGGATGCCACCAGCAACAGCAGCTTCAAATGCAACAGTCACACCTTTGGCTTTTGCGGCAGCAAAAATTTCATTGCCATGATGGGCGATCAGCGCTTTATTGGCGGTAATAATATGTTTGCCATTTTCAATGGCTTTGAGAATCAGGTCTTTCGCAACAGTGGTACCACCCATCACTTCAACCAGAACATCAACGTCCGGGTTGTTAGCAACATCGAACACATCGCGAGTTACGTTGTACTTTGAAGTATCGCAATTGGGGTTGTCACGACGCGCACCAATTTGCACGATGGAAATATTGCAACCGGCGCGGGCATCAATCAGCGCCTTATTGCGCGAAAGGATATTAACTGTACCGCTGCCCACGGTGCCCAGACCGCAGATACCTATTCTTACCGGATTCAAGGTGGATTCCTCGTCAAATTTAAGTGTGTTTTACGCCAATACTAAAAAAGACGGCCACCATACTCATGGTGGCCGTCAGTGTCAATTGTGCTCTGGAATCGCTATTGGATAAGTCGCTTTTAGCGAACCAACTTATCTAAAAGGTTATATTCCGAGGCTTTTCGCCAAGTCTTCTGGCGGCAAATAACCGGGCATTAACTTGCCATCAGGCAGGAATAAAGCTGGGGTGCCATTCACTCCCAACTGGCCACCCAGCTGGAATTGCGCTGCAACAGGGTTATCACAAGTTGCATTGGGAACAGATTGGTCAGACTTCAACTTGGTCATAGCATCTTGCTTGTCTTTTGCACACCAGGTGGAGATCAACTTGTCAGCTGATGGACTGGGAATACCAGCACGCGGGTAAGCAAGGTAGCGAATCTCGATACCTAAATCGTTGTAGCCAGGCTTTTGTTGGCCACCTTCACTATAGGCGTGCATCTGGCTATGCAATTTACGGCAGTAACCGCAATCGATATCGGTGAAGACATATACAACTGCCTTGGCTTTGCCTTTCGGTGCAAAGTTAATACTGCTTTTACCGTCCAAGGTCGCCAATGCTTTCTTGCGCTCCTCAATTACATAAGGGTCTTCAATTTTAGCGAAGCCGTTTTTATCGATACCGAAAACTTCCCCGGCGATAAATTTGTCACCTTCCGGCGTTACATACAGTACTGGACCGCCAGGTACCTGCACCTGATACAACCCCTTGATCATCGAAGGACGCGGCTTACCGAAATTAATGTCTGGGCGCGCTTCGTGGAGCTTCTCCAGAATGGTATCTTCCACGCTTTTACGCTTAAGTAGATCAGCTTGCGCCGCTGCAAAAGGCGTAGCTACAAACGCAGTTAAAGAGAAAGTCGCCAACGCTGCAAAGCCCAGCGTTTTTAGTGTTTTTATCATAGTCATATCTCTGCAGGTTTATTAATCGTTAATCGTAATCTAGCCACGAGGGTGATGCTGCGCATGCTGCTGTTTCATCCTCAATTTAGCTACATGGGTATATATTTGTGTTGTCGATAAATCGCTATGCCCGAGTAGCAACTGTACCACACGCAAATCAGCACCGTGATTCAATAAATGGGTAGCAAACGCATGGCGCAATGTATGGGGCGACAAATCTTTTTTAATCCCCGCCACCATCGCCCAATGCTTGATCCGATACCAAAATGTCTGGCGGGTCATTGGCTGGCCGCGATTGCTGGGAAATACTACCTCATCCGGCATATTATTCAGCAACACAGGTCGCGCTTCACGCAAATAACGCGCAAGCCATATTGCTGCTTCCTCTCCCATTGGAATCAAACGCTCCTTGCTGCCTTTGCCCATCACACGCACTACATTCTGGCGCAAGTTGATTTGCGGCATGGTCAACTCAACCAATTCGCTTACCCGCAACCCACAAGCGTATAGAACTTCCAGCATAGTGCGATCACGCAACCCTATCGGATCCGCTAAATCCGGAGCGGCAAGCAGGGCTTCGACATCAGCTTCGCTTAAAGATTTCGGTAATGGGCGAGATAATTTTGGATTATCCACCAATGCCACAGGGTTTTCACTGATGCGATTCTCGCGCAACAAGTAATGGTAAAAACCGCGCACACATGACAAGAAACGGGCAGAAGTACGGCTGGATAATTTTTGCTGCAAGCGGACATTCAGATACTCCTGCACTAGCGCAGCATCGGCAGAAATCAACGCATGCCCCTGCTGATTTAACCACAGCGCAAATTGCACTAAATCGCGCCGATAAGACTCCTGAGTATTATCGCTCAAACCTTTTTCCATCCAGATAGCATCCAGATATTCAGCAATAAGCTGTACATCTGCTACTGATGGAACCAACTCAGGAGGCTTATTACCAACCATAACAACAACCAGAAAACAAAAACCGACTGTAACGGCTCCATTCAAGCATGGCAATCATAAAGCGACGCAAAGAAAAGCAAAAAGCCGAAGCAGTTTCCTGCTTCGGCTTTTTGAAAATCGATATTAATATCGATTTAAACTTATACCAGCTTCTCTTTAATACGAGCCGCCTTACCAGTA